>JAFAEO010000082.1 GCA_023423975.1 Pseudomonadota bacterium | reverse complement strand
TCGACCACAATCACCTTGGTTGGGGGTATCGACGCAAACAGACGAATCGCAATGGCCGACCTGCCGCATAACGCTTTGGCAGTTTTCGTCTCCAGTTGGGCTTTGTTCAGCACCGTCAGTGCCTATCAGAAGGCTGGATCGATGATCGAGCAAGGGAAATTTACCAGCTTCACCTCGTCCCAAGGCTTCCAGATCGCTGCTGCCACCGCCTCGGTTACTGACGCGCTGGCCAGCACATATAAAGCCTTCGGCGCGACACGCCACACCTCTGTGCAGATATCGGCAGAAGCGCTTGAGACCTTATATAATGGTCGCGCCCTTCGTGGGGCCGCGCCGCTTGTCCGTGTTTCGCAGCCTGCGACCGCACTGGGACGCCGCCTGGCGATAGGGGTCAAGGCGTTGCCATATGTTGCAGCGATCTTTGGGACAATTGCCTCGATCGGATCGATTGTGCGTGGCGTTGAACGGGAAGATAACGCCGAAATCTGGGGCAATGCCGTGATGCTAGTCGGCGGTCTGCTGATGATACCGGGACTGGGCTGGATCGCCGCCGGAATCGGCGCGGTCCTTCTGGCCATTGGCTTCCTGATCACATTGTCATCGTATAATTCGTTGGAAGATGTCGTCCGATTCAGCTTCTGGGGGTCAAGCAAGGAATACTGGAATCGTCACCGTCCGGAAGCATGGGACCGGGTTCAGGTCTCAAGAAACCTGACCGGAGAATACAAGGCGTTGTTCGAGGAAGAAATGGCACGCTTTGGCGAACTGACTTGGGCGCCTATCATCACCAACCCAACGCCAAACGACGCTCAGGTTATGGTGAAAAGCACGGGCATCGCCCAGCTGGGCATTGCCGGGATCGAGGTGAAGGCCACCGCATGGAACAAGCGCTCGACACCGCGCGGCCCCATTGTCGTTTCGCAAAAGCTAAACGTCTCGAAACAGCGGATCGGCGATTCTGACAGCATGTTGGTCAAGCTTAGCCACCCGCATTTACGACAGGGCATGAAGGAGGTCGAAATCGAGGTTTCGGTGCGCGGCCCTCGGTCCGGCTATGAACATACGGCCAAACAAAACTTCGAGAATCCATGACCTATACCAAGTGGGATTTCGACGGCACTGCCCGAACCGGAGCAGATATCGTCGATGTCACCGGATATTACGGCAAGGCAAAACTACTGTTTGGGCTGGTCAGTGCAACCGTCGCCCTGACTTTTGGATATTATCTATGGCGGAATCCCGAGTTGTTCGACAAGCGAACCGCCTATTACGGCCATGGGTACTGGTGGGGCGAAAACAGCTTTGGTGCGAATAGCTACGAATCCTGCTTACAGGGTGTCTATTCCAATATGGGATGTCACGCTGCGATGACACCATCTGAATTCGCACTTCAGATGTTTCAAGCAAATCCGTTCGATCGAGTCACAGACCTATTGCTACTTTGCATCATTTTCCTTCCGCTGGCCTTGTTCCTTACGCTGCGCCGCCCGCGCCCCGTGCGGTTCAATCGAAAGCTGGGCGCAATTTACGGATGGCGCAAAGGGCGGTTATTCATTCACCCAAGCCGCTACTTCACCTATGATCTGAATACATTCTTCGACGCTCTGCGGATGAGCGATGCTTACGGTGAGGCGCTGCTATCTTTGCAGGACAGCCGCGATCCTCAGAAAAGCTTAAAATTCAAACTTGGTCCCTACCCTGGACGTCAGCCGGGCCAACCCTCTCGGATCTTGGATCAGATGAAGGGGTTCCTGCAATCAACCGAAGACCCCACAATGCACGAGCAGCGCCCAAGCGCGATCCGTTATCCTTGGTGGCAACGATCGCTCCTGGGAGCAAAGCAATTACCCAAAGATATTGACCGGATCGCCGCGGATTATATGCGGGCGCAAGAATTGCAGCCCTGATCAGCCCGCGCGAAAGCTAAGATGTTTTCATGTGCTTCCGGACTGGCAATCAGGCGCATCTCGCCCGTGAAGTAATGACCACGTCAGATCGGGCATTCATGATGACCCCACGAAGTTAATGACAATGCACGCGTTTGCGGTGGACCGACGTGTCGATCGACGCCGCGCTCTGACCCTTCTCCTGAGAGTTCACCGCCGCGATGTAGAATGCCATCGTGCCTAACCCAGTCTGTCTTCGCCACACCGAGCATTGCTCTAAGCAATACCGGAAAGAACCTGCAAAAGTCCAATCCGTATCGTCGTCTAAACAAAGCGAAGTGGTTCAAACTCTTACGCCCCGCGACGCGGACTGATTCACATTTTGTCAGACAATGACACGCCAACGGTCCGCTTTTTTTTGATGGTCCATTGGTCTGTGGCGGAGCGAGAGGGATTCGAACCCTCGAGACGGTTCCCCGCCTACACACTTTCCAGGCGTGCGCCTTCGACCACTCGGCCACCGCTCCGTGAGGGTCGTCTAGCTTGCTCGGCGGACTTGCGCAAGTCAGAGCTTTGAAATGCGTTTCTGTAGTTGCGCAAGCTGGCGACGGATTTCGGCCATATCTTCGGTGTCATCCTCACCTGTGGGCGATTTGGAGGTGGATTTACCGCTTGGCTTGCCCGATTTTTCTTCGGCTTTTGCGTCATCGTCTTCCGCTGGTACCGTCCCTCCGGGCCAGTTTCCGATCATCGCTTTCAGGAACATCTGCTGCTGTCGCTGCATCGCGTCAAAGCCCGGCACATTGGCCATTGGATTGGGAAGCGAGGCCATATTCTCCATCAGCTTGGACTGGTTCTGACGCAGCATGTCAAAACTCGCGGCCAGAAACTGCGGTACGACCGAGCGGGCATTGGTCGTATAGCTACGAACCAGGTCTGTAAGAACGTCGATCGGCAGGACGTTTTCGCCCCTACCCTCGTGCTCCGCTATGATTTGCAACAGATATTGGCGCGTCAGGTCATCACCAGAC
>JAFAEO010000051.1 GCA_023423975.1 Pseudomonadota bacterium | reverse complement strand
GGTATCCTCTGGTGTCACGCCAAGGGCATCGAGACGGGCCTTTACGCTGGCCTCGAACCCTTCGTTGCGCTTCATCGGCCAGACGCCCTTTTCGGCACTGAATGCGGAACGGTCGAGCACCATCCAGGGCACATGGATGTCCAGCCCTTCTGCCGCGCCGGTGAACATCAGCTCGGACGGGTCGCGGACATCAATCAGGATGGCGCGCGGATCGGTCTCCATCATGGCATGGGCCTCTGTCGCTGTTGCGTAAAGGCCGAGTTTCGTTTCGCTGTAGGAATCGCCCTCCTGGGCCTGGGCGGCGAAGGGAAGCATGATGGCGAGAGCAAGGGCGGGCAGGACCTGTTTCATGTTCATGGTTCCGGATCAGAAGCTCATGACCGTTGTGTCGTCGGAGGTCAGTTCCTTCGCCATGGCGTCGGGGGTCGCAGCGGTCACGCCATCGATGAGAACTTCCGGGCCGGCACCCAGCCCTGGCAGATAGATTGCACAAACCTGCACCTGCACGCCGTTCTTCTCGATCATCGTCTTCAGAAGGCCTTGCGGGCTGGCGCCTTGCGGGGGTTGGCCTGCCGTCGCGGTTTCCGGGGCTGCTTTCAGCGCGATATCACCGGCGGGGCCGCAAAGCAGGATTTTCGCCTCGGCGCCCTGCGCCACGGCGTTCATGGTCAGAACCATCGCCATAAGCTGGGTCTGGGCCTCGGGCGCCGTCAGGATCGTCACCAGTTTGCGCGGTTCGTCAGCCTGGACCGCGCCTGCGCTGGTCAGAGCCAGAGCGGCGGCAAGGAGGGTCGTTTTCATGGATTCGGTCCTTTTCTCGTTGATGACAATGCAGGTTTGCGATGGCCGACTGGGCTATCCAGTGTGTTTACCCGGCCTTCGCAGTTGGGCCTGTCGCGGCCAGGCTCTTCCAGGCGTCGTATTGCGACAGGAAGACTTCGCCGTTCAGATCGCGCAGAAAATGTGTGGTCTTGAGCCGGTCCATGACCGGGCCTTTCACTTCCGACAGATGCAGGCGGACCTTCTGCGCGGCCAGTTCCGTGGCCAGCGCCTCAAGGGATTCCAGCGCGGAAAAGTCGATCACATTCACCGCCGAACACATCAGCACCACCTCGCGAATGGCGGGGTCGGCTGCCAGGCGATCCAGCACCAGCGTCTCGATGGCGCGGGCATTGGCGAAATAAAGGCTCTCATCCACCCGCAGCATCAGCACGCCCGGCAGGGTCTCGACCTTGTGGCGCAGCACATTGCGGAAATGCTGGCTGCCGGGCACTAGGCCGACCTCGGCCACATGCGGGCGGGCAGTGTTCAGGACGTGCAACAGCAGGGACAGCGCGACGCCGGTCGAGACCCCGGCCTCGACTCCGAACAGAAGCGTGGAAAGGACGGTCACCACAACGCTTGCGAAATCGCGCCGCGAATAGGCCCAGGTGCGGCGCAGGATCGCCGGATCCACAAGGCTCAGGACGGCGACGATGATCGTGGCCGCGAGCGTGGCCTGGGGCAGGAAATAGAGTAGCGGCGTTAGGGTCAGCGCAGCCAGTGCCAGCCCGATGGCCGTGAACGCGCCCGCAGCAGGGGTGGCGGCACCCGCGTCATAATTCACCACGGATCGCGCAAAGCCCCCCGTCACCGGAAAACCGCCCGAAAAAGCCGCACCGACATTGGCGGCACCAAGGCCGATCAGTTCCTGATCCGGGTCGATGCGTTGGCGCTTTTTCGCGGCAAGGGTCTGTGCAACCGAAACGCTTTCGACAAAGCCGATGACCGAGATCAGGGCGGCGGGCAGGGCCAGCGTTCCAATCAGCCCGGGCGACAGATCGGGCAGGGTGAAGGGTGGCAATCCTTGCGGGATGCTACCCACGATGGCGACGCCCTGTTCATGCAAGCCAAACGCCCTGACCGTCACGGTTGTCGCGATGATCGCAAAGACCGGCCCGGCACGGGTCAGCAGTGATGCCAGCCCGTCACTTGCCCCAAGCCACTTCATCGCGGGCTTCATTCCCTTGCGCACCCAGACCAGAAAGACGGTGGAGGCAAGGCCGATCACCAGCGTTTGCCAGTTCGTCTCCGCCAGATGCTGCCAGAGCCGATGCAGGATTTCCGGCAGTGTGTCACCACCACCCGCGATGCCGAGGATATGCCGCGCCTGCCCGGCGGCGATCAGCAGGCCCGAGGCGATGATGAACCCCGCAATCACCGGATGCGACAGGAAGTTGGCCAGAAAACCGAAGCGCAGCAGGCCCAGACCGATCAGCATCGCCCCTGACAGCAGCGCCAGCGTCAGCGCGGCCACCGCATAGCCCGCCGTGCCGCTTTCCGCCACCTGACCCACGGCCGAAGCGGTCATCAGTGACACCACGGCCACCGGCCCGACGGCCAGCGCGCGGCTTGTGCCGAAGATCGCATAAAGCACGATCGGCAGAACCGAGGCATAGATCCCCGCCTCGGGGGGCAGGCCTGCCAGCATCGCATAGGCCAGCGATTGCGGCACCAGCATGATAGTGACGATCACCGCCGCCGTCAGGTCGGACGACAGGTCTGATTTCGAATAGCGCCGCCCCCAGTCGAGGATGGGCAGATGGCGGGTCAGGGACAGGCACATGGGGGCCGCTTTCAGCAATAGGCGGATCGCGCGGCTTCAGGAACGGGCCATGCGATGAAACAAGGTCAGGGGGCCAGGGCGGCGGTACACAGCATCGAGGATCGGGCGCCGGACCGGCAGTAGGCCAGGACCGGCCCCGATGCTGTTCGCATCGCCTCGGCCATGGCGGGGGCTTGACGCGCGAAATCGGAAGGTCCGGCGATGGGCAGATACAGGGTCGCCAGCCCTGCCGACTGAGCTGCTTCGGCGACCTCAGTAAAGCCGGGCTGGCCACGCTCTTCATCGTCCGGGCGATTGCAGACCAGGAGGCGATAGCCCGCCTGGACGATCTCGGGGATATTTGACAGTTCGACCTGTCCGCAGATCCCGAGCCTCGGAGAGAGTTTCTGGATATCCATACTATCTCGCCCTCTACAATGCGCCGAGCGGCACCTTGAGGAACCGCTTGCCGCTCTCGTCCTCGGGCGGCAGTTCGCCTGCCTTCATATTGACCTGAAGCGAGGGAATGATCAGCGTCGGCATCTTCAGCGTGGCATCGCGTGCCTCGCGCATGGCGATGAACTCTTCGCGCGTGCGGCCTTTGCCGACATGAATATTGTGGTCCTGCTGCTCGGCCACGGTGGTTTCCCAGGCGATGTCACGGCCATTGGGGCCATAGTCATGGCACATGAAGAGCCTGGTCTCGCGCGGCAGGGCGAGCACCTTCTGGATGCTGTCGTAGAGCGTGCCTGCGTCGCCGCCCGGGAAATCGGCGCGGGCCGAGCCGCCATCGGGCATGAACAGCGTGTCGCCGACGAAAGCCGCATCGCCCATCACATGGGTCATGCAGGCGGGGGTATGGCCGGGCGTGTGGATCGCACAGCAGCTCATGCCGCCGACCTGATAGCTGTCGCCATCCTCGAACAGCCGGTCGAACTGGCTGCCGTCACGCTGGAACTCGGTGCCTTCGTTGAAGACCTTGCCGAAGGTTTCCTGCACCACGGTGATCTGGCTGCCAATGCCGATCCTGCCGCCAAGCGCCGCCTGGATATAGGGCGCGCCCGACAGGTGGTCGGCATGGACATGGGTCTCGATCAGCCATTCGACCTTCAGCCCCTGTTCGCGGACAAAGGCGATGATGGCATCGGCGGATTCGTAGCTGATGCGACCGGCGGCATAGTCGATATCCATCACGGAATCGACCACCGCGCAGGCGTCAGATCCGGGATCCTTCACCACATAGGAAATGGTGTTGGTGGCCGGATCGAAGAAAGGCGTGACTTCGGGTTTCACGGTGAGGTCGGCTTTGCAGGACATGCTATCCTCCGAATATCAGATGGCGGGATCGGGCGGCCCGATCAGGCAGATTGGGGCGAGCGGGCAGCGAGGGCTTTCAGACCGCGCGCGATGAAGAGGCCGAGGATCATTGACGCGACGAAGGCCAGTGCCTCGGGGCGGAGTGTGCCAAGCGCGGGCAGGGCACCGCCGGGGCAAAAGCCCGCAATCCCCCAGCCGATGCCGAAAAGGCCGGAGCCGGCAACCAGTTTCATGTCGATCAGTTTCGTGTCGGGAAGCTGGAATTTCGGCTCGAACCGGGGGGCCTTGCGGGCAAGCACCAGCCGGTATCCCGGGATGGCGACGGCAAGCGCGCCACCCATGACAAAGGCGAGGCTGGGGTCCCAGGTCCCGGCGATGTCGAAGAAGTTCAGAACCTTGGCCGGGTTGATCATGCCCGATGTGGCAATGCCGATCCCGAAGACCAGGCCGATGAGCAGGGCGGAAAGCTTGCGCATCTCAGCCTCCGATCAGGTGACGGGTGACATAGACGGTGACGAAGGCAGTCGCCATGAAGCTGAGCGTCGCAGTGATCGAGCGGCGCGAAAACCGGGCATTGCCGCAGACGCCATGGCCCGAGGTGCAGCCGCCGCCATAGCTGACGCCGATCCCCACCAGCAGTCCGCCGCCGATGATCGCGGTCATCGATACCGGCACGTCCAGCGCGGGCCAGTTGCCGGTGACAAGCAGCACCAACCCCGGTGCCAGCACCATGCCCGCAAGCAGCGCGGCCCGCAGCGACCAGTCGTGCATATCGCCGCCGCGCATCAGGCCGGACAGGATTCCGGTCGCACCGAAGATGCGACCATGAAAGGCCATCAGCAGAACGGCGGCCAGCCCGATCAACATGCCGCCCGCGAAAGAGGTCAGGGGGGTGAAGCTGGTCATTTCTTTTTCAGCGGGCAGGTGGACAGGCCGAACAGCCGATAGGCCGGGCAGGTGGCGAAGGCTGCGGTCAGGATCAGTATGGTCGCCACGACCCACAGCACGGGGCCAAGCACTGGCCAGCCGCCGCCATAGAGCCATGCGATCACGGCTGCGACAATTCCGGCCACCAACCGCAGGATGCGGTCGGGCTGGCCAAGATTCTTGATCATCAGGACACCTCGGGACTGTGTTTCGTGGCATGTGGATGCCACGGTCGCGACCTCCCGTCGGTGACTTGGTTACACTTCCGGCTCTCGCGTCAGTTTTTCCAGCGCGGGCCGATCCATCAGCCGAACTTCGCCCCGGGCCTGTTCGATCCATCCCCGGCGTTGAAACTCGGATAATGTCCGGCTGATGACCTCGCGCGCCGAGCCGAGTTCAGCGGCGAGTTGCTGATGCGTGGCATGGACGGTATCGCCCTCGGCCATGGCCAGAAGTCGCGTGGCAAGCCGCAGGTCGATCCGCTGAAACGCGATA
>JAFAEO010000015.1 GCA_023423975.1 Pseudomonadota bacterium | reverse complement strand
GCTTCATCCATCTGACCTGTCCGCATTACTGGCGCTATGGCGAGGAGGGCGAGACCGAAGAGCAGTTCACCGACCGTCTCGTGCAAGAGCTTGAGGAGACGATCAAACGCGAAGGTGCGGACACGATTGCCGGATTCTTTGCCGAGCCGGTGATGGGGGCAGGCGGGGTCATCCCACCTTCGAAGGATTATTTCCAGAAGATCGTGCCGGTGCTGCGGAAATACGACATTCCGGTGATCTCGGATGAGGTGATCTGCGGCTTTGGGCGCACCGGAAATACTTGGGGCTGCCAGACCTACGATTTCATGCCGGACGCAATCATCAGCTCCAAGAACCTGACGGCGGGCCTGTTCCCGATGGGCGCGGTGATTCTTGGACCGGAACTGTCGGATCGTCTGCAAGCCGCGTCCGAACGGATCGAAGAATTGCCCCATGGCTTTACCGCCTCGGGTCACCCTGTCGGCTGTGCGATTGCGCTGAAGGCCATCGATGTGGTGATGAATGACGGCTTGGCTGAGAATGTGAAGCGGCTTGCCCCGCGGCTTGAGGGAGGGTTGCAGGCGATCATGGATCGCAGCAACAATATTGGAGAATTGCGCGGTGTGGGCTTCATGTGGGCGCTGGAGGCAGTCAAGGACAAGGCCACCAAGACGCCGTTCGACGCCAATCTTTCGGTCAGCGAACGCATCGCCAATAGCTGCACAGATCTTGGTCTGATCTGTCGCCCCTTGGGTCTTTCGATTGTGTTGTGCCCGCCCTTCATCCTGACCGAAGAGCAGATGAACGAGATCTTTGAAAAGCTGGAAGCGGCGCTGAACAAGGTCTTTGCCGAGGTCGCCTGAGGCGTTCAGAAATTAAAGGTTGGCTGCGTCTCGGCGACTGTCGTCAGGCGCGGCCCGTCTGGCTGCGTCTCGACCGCCACCGCGCCAGTTTTTCGCAACCGGCGCAGATCCAGCAGGATGCAGGGCGGGTTGTCCTGTATCTGTACCACGGCGCTAACCACGACGATGGATTTCGTGGTGCATGCCGTAACGGCCCGCTCTGCCGCGCCTTTGCCGGTCAGATGCCGGATCTTCCATCCCTGCGGCAGATCGGCCTGACGGGATCGGTTCTCACCGCTCCAACCCGGGCGTTCTGCCGATTGCTGTTGCGTCGCGGTATCGCCATCCTCCAACAGCCAACTGTCGATCACGAAACCACCCCCCGACGCTTTCGAGACCGCACGCCCTTCGGTTGTCATCAACCCCACCGCTTCACCTTCTGGCGCGATCAGCAATAGAGGACGAGACGCCGCGCCCCAAATCAGCGCCGCACTCGTGATCATGGCAAGCCCGGCACAGAAGGCGAAGCCGGTAGGCGAAGCAAGTCGTTTCAGCAGGCCTGCGCGCCATGTCAGAATGGCAATGGCAGCCCCGAATTCCAACAGCGGAATGACCGAAGGTGGCGGTAGCGGAATCGCGGTTACGGCTCCGTTCAAGCCTGCCACGAATTCCGCGACCCAAAGCATCCATTTCGTGCCGAGACCCATGACCCACAAGGCGGGTTGGGCCAGGCCAAGTGGCGCCAGCAGCGCCCCGATAACGCCGGCAGGCATGACCAGCGCCCCCATGACCGGCACCGAAAGCAGGTTTGCCAGCATACCGTATTGCGACATTCGGTTGAAATGGGCGGCTGCGATCGGCGAGGTCGCAATCGAGGCGACAAGCGAGGAAAGCAGCAGCAATACGACAGGCCGCAGCCAGAAGGGCAGAGCGGGGGAATATCGTGCCCAAGGTCCTGCCGTCAGGATCAGCGCGATGGTGGCCGCAAAGCTCATCTGAAAACCGGGGGTCAGCAGCGCTTCAGGGCTGTAGATCAGGATCAGGATGGCCGCCAAAGCGATGGTGCGCAGCGAAATCGCACGGCGGTCGACCAGAATGGCGATCAGCATGACGGCGACCATCAGAAACGACCGCTCGGTCGCGACGCCGCCGCCGGACAGCCACAGATAGCCTGCGGACGCGATCAGCGCCCCCGATGCGGCCAGTTTATGGACCGCAATCCGCATCCGCAGTCCCGCGCCTTGCAGCAGCACCAGCGCCAGCCGCAACGAGGTGTAAACGAAGCCCGCCAGCATGCTCATATGCAGGCCGGATATCGAGATGATGTGATAAAGGTTCGAGGCCCGCATCACGTCGTTCGTGGCCTCGGCAATCCCTGAGCGGTCCCCGGTCATCAGGGCTGATGCGACAGCACCTGCCTGCCCGCCGATCCCTTCCTGAATCGCGGCGCTGATCGCCATGCGGGCACGATGCATCGCCCAGCGACCGCCCTCCGGCGGCGCGACCGCCATGATCGGCGTCCGGCTGTAGCCGACCGCGCCAAGGCCCGCGAAATAGGCCATTTGCCGAAAGTCGAAACTGTCAGGCGCCGCCGGGCCCGCAGGCGGTCCCAGATGCCCAGTCAGCATAATGTGTTGACCCAAGGGCGGCAGCCCACCTTCCGCAGGCTGCATCAATGACAGCCGCACCGATTTCGGCGTCTTGTTCGGCTCCAGATCCCGCAGAACCACTTGATCCAGCGTGATCCGCATCCGGTCCCGGGACGAGCGGTCGATCTGGATCAGCCGCCCCTCGATCGGGCCGTAATAGCGCCATTCCAGAACCGGGGCCGCAACCTGCATCGCCCGGATCTGCGCCAGTCCGAATCCTGCCACGATCAGCATCACTGCATATCCCGCGACCCGCAGCCCGTCGCCCAGCGGCCAGCCGATTCGGCTCTGCTCTGCCAAGGGCAGCGCGATGCGCGCTGCCAGCATGCCCAGCCCCGCCAGAAACCCCAGCAGCGCCCATTGCGGCGCCGAAATCTGGCCCGAGACGTGAAACCAGCCCCCGATGCCAAGTGCCAGACAGACCGGCACCCAAAGGAAAAGTCCCGCCCGGCCTACTGCGGCTGGGCGGGAAGCGTGTATAGCCACCTGCCTCATTCCGCGTTCCCGGGGCGGAGCAACCCCCGGCAACGCCACTGCTGTGCCTTGCGCTGAATTTACCGGAACGTTGCCGGCGGTCGCAGGCATTCTTGTCCTTTCGCAGTGCTTTCTCTATCTCTGCATCAAAGGTCGCATAACTCCCTTACCAAAGCGTTAATGCGACCAAGGCTCAGAGCATTCGAAGAAGGCCCCCATGTCAGACAACGCACCGATCGTGACCCGCTTTGCCCCTTCGCCGACGGGTTATCTGCATATCGGCGGCGCACGGACCGCGCTTTTCAACTGG
>JAFAEO010000009.1 GCA_023423975.1 Pseudomonadota bacterium | reverse complement strand
CGCCGCCGTTGATCCGGATGACCTTGGCGTTATAGGTGACGACGTCACCGATTTCGCGGGCAAAGGCCTTGGCGATTTCTTCCATACCACCGATGGGTTGGAAGATGGCTTGCTGGTGGTCGATCGTCTCACCGACCAGAAGATCTTTCCACAGGCGCCCTTCCAGAATGTCCTTGAGCGAGATGATCTCGGACGGCTCGGCCCTGGGATCGTCTCCGCCGCCCGGCATGACTGCCCAACCGCGATAGGTCGAAACCTCGGCCGATTTCACATATTCCAGATCGTCGTTCAGCACGCCGTAGGATTTCAGCGACTCGACCAGCAATGCGGCATCTTCATCGGTGACCAGCTCATCCAGTTTGACCTGATGGACGGCCTTGGCCAGCAATTCGGCAATCTGGCCGCGATAATCGGCCTGAATTTCGCGGAAACGCTGCGGCTTGCCCTCAAACGCCTCGCTGTTGTGCAGATAAGCATAGTAGTTCTGCTGGATGAACGGCTCCAGCTTCACGCCAAAGCGTTTGCAATAATCCAGAATCGCGTAATGGTCGGTCGGGATCCGCCACGGTCCGCCATTCAGGTAATTGCCTTCTGCGAATTTGACCTCTTGCTTGAAGCCGCCCAACTCGGTGTAGGTATCGCCACCATGCAGCGTCCAGCAGCGGCCGCCAGCGCGTTCGCGATATTCCAGAACCTGAACCTTGTAGCCCGCCTTGCCCAACTCATAGGCAGCCGTCATACCCGCCAGGCCGGCACCCAGAATCAGCACCGAAGCACCCTTGGGGTCGCCTTCAAGTTTCAGCGGCCCTTCCCAAGACGAGGTGCCCGCATAACCCATTCCCGCCATCGCGGTATACATTGCCGAAGCGCCTGCGGCGTAGCCAACCATAGTCAGCAAATCCCGACGCGACATTCCTGGTCGATTGTCCATCATAGCCCTCCAAAATCTCTCATACTTTGGTCGTATAATTGAAGGTTTGGTCCCTTGGCCCACAAAGGTCAAGGTCAGTTGTGTCACGCTGACACACGAGATCCCATAAAATACAACGTGGCGAAACGCCGCAATACAACCGCACGAACGCGAGCCGCTTCGGCTGATTTCATTGAATAATCTTTCCGTTTCGGAAAAATTTCTTCATCGAGACCTACCTTTAGCGCAAACTTGCAGTTTGTGCAAATCTCTTGTTTCGCTCTATTTATCTGACACCAACCAGACCCACACCGTCAGCCAGAGCGGGGCAAGCGGTAAACACGAAAAATAGCTTATCTTCGCAACCACTGGCTGTTGGATCGTACAATGCATAGATGTGTATGATCACCGAGACACGCGCCGTCGTCCGTTCGAGAAGCCAAAACGGGCAACAGATCGCAATTTTCACCACCGGACAGATTAACGAAAGCGCCCAGTTAGTCGCGCGAGCGGCTTTGTCGCATTCCTATCCAGTCCTGCTTGAAAAGGCCGGTCCGAAGCGGGGCGGCCTGCCGCCCCGCGATTCGCTTGCTGCGTTACAAAATGAAATCATCCGCGGTCAGATTGAACAGCCCTTCCAGCCGGATGCGCGCTTCGACCTGCGTGTCGCCGTCATTGTCGATCAGAACCACCGTCACATCATTCACCGTGCCTGGCCGGTCATGTTTAACGAAGGTGACCTCGCCCTGATCCGAAGTTCCGATCCGACCGCGATCCGAGAAAACGAAGGCGTTGTTCCCCGCCAGAATCCGGCTGGCATCGATTCCGCTCAGATCGATCTTATCCACGCCCTGCACGAAGTCCCGGATCGTGTCCACGCGTGCCGCATCCACGGCGCTGTGATCCATTTTGCGGAAGACAAAGCGGTCCGCCCCAGCTCCGCCGCTCATCAGATCCTTGCCGGTCTGACCCAGCAGCGTGTCATTGCCTGCGCCGCCTTGCAGGGTGTCGTTGCCAGCGCCGCCCTCAAGCCAGTCATTGCCGCTCTGACCCAGCAGGATATCGTTGCCACCAAGGCCAAACAGCTTGTCATTGCCGTTACCGCCAGCCAGCGTGTTCTTGACGGCGGAACCGACGATCCGATCATCGCCATTCGCACCGGCCGCGTTTTCGATACTAATCAGCGTATCGCGGGCAAAGCCGGTGTCTTGTGGGCCGGTCAGGCTCAGATTCAGCGTGACGTTTTTGGACCCGGATGCCCGTACCCAGTCAAGTCCGGCGCCACCATGCAGCCAGTCGTTTCCGACATCCAGATAGAGATGATCGACGCCAGCCTGACCGTGCAGCCTGTCATTCCCGCTGCCGCCAATAAGCGTATCCGATCCGCTGCCACCAAATAGCCGATCATCGCCGCCAAATCCGTTCATGCGGTCATGGCCGTTACTGAGAATGATGGTGTCGCTGCCTGACAGGGCCTTTTCAATCAGCTTGCGATCATCGACGGTCGTCACGGACCGAATTGCCTGCTCGGCCTCTTTTGCGGACATAGCGATGTCGGACAGAACCCAGCTGGGGGTATATTCGACGCCGTTCCAATGGGCTTCGACATAGGCCTGGACCACGCCACCCGTCAGATTGTCCTGAGCATCAACGGTGAGGCCTTTTCCCAAAAACCCGCTGCTATAGGTTTTGCCACTCAACTTCCAAATCGTCGAATGCAGGTCCTCATAGGTCCCGTTCTCGACCTCGATATTCA
>JAFAEO010000083.1 GCA_023423975.1 Pseudomonadota bacterium | reverse complement strand
TGTTGTGATTGGAAAAAGTCACTAAATAGAACTTGACCATTTGCGCGCATTCACTTAAAGTGGGAAAAAGTAGGATTTTGTGCAAAATTGTGGGATAAAAGTGATATTTCAGGGAAACAGTGCGCTCACGCTGGATGCCAAGGGGAGGATGACTATTCCAACCCGGTATCGCGACGCCCTGACCGAGGCCGCAGGCGGCGCCCTGACTGTCACCCGCAACTTTGACGGCGGTTTGCTTATATACCCGCGCCCGGTATGGGAAGAAAAACGCGAGGCCATCATGGCGTTTCCCATGTCTGCGCGTCACGTGCAACGCATGTTGCTGGGTAATGCCCAGGACGTAGAAATTGACGGTTCGGGCCGTATTTTGATTGCGCCGGAATTGCGCATGGCAACCAGCATTGTGAAAGATGTGGTGCTGGTGGGCATGGGTAAGCACTTTGATTTATGGGATGCCACGATCTTTGCGCAGCAACAGGCGCAGGATCTGGCCAAGGGTCTGCCTGACAGTCTTGAGCATTTTTCACTGTGATGGCAGAAGCAGGATACGAACACAAGCCGGTTTTGTATGAAGAAACCGTCAACGCGCTGGTACTTGCCGATTTTTACGCTAAATCTGCCGCGGTCAGGCAGTGGGCGCCACCGGCAAAGCGCGATGGTGTGTTCGTAGATGGAACTTTTGGTCGGGGCGGGCACAGTCGCCTGCTGCTGTCCGCCCTGAGCAAAAGTGCCCGGTTGTTTGTGTTTGACAAGGATCCGCGCGCGATAGAAGCAGCAATGCAGTTAAGTCGCGAAGATGCCAGGGTCACGGTGATTCATGATGGTTTTGCCACCATGGTGCCGGCGCTGGCCGAGCAGGGGGTGACGCAGATTGATGGCGTCATGATGGATTTAGGCGTTTCATCGCCACAGATTGATGAGGCAGCCAGGGGGTTTTCGTTCATGCGGGACGGCCCACTGGATATGCGGATGGATACAAGTCGCGGTCAGACGGCCGCTCAGTGGCTGGCCCAGGCCAGTGTGGACAACATGAAGGAGGTCATTAAATATTATGGCGAAGAACGGTTTGCTTTCCAGATTGCAAAGGCGATTGATGCTCGCCGCCAATCCAGCCCTTTGTGCACAACGCTCGAACTTGCCGAGCTCGTCGCAAACGTCGTCCGTACGCGGGAAAAAGGCCAACATCCGGCCACACGCACCTTTCAAGCTATACGGATTCACATCAATGAAGAACTCAAGGAATTGGCGGACACCCTCGCGTCAATTCTGAAGGTACTGGCTCCACAAGGAAGAATGGCGGTGATCAGTTTTCATTCTCTTGAAGACCGCATGGTCAAGCAGTGTTTTGCAGCAGCTTCTTCGCTGCCGCCCGAGCTTGCCCGTATGCCCTTGCGTGAGAGTGAAATGCCCGAAGCGGTTTTGAAGAATCTGGGCAGGGTATTGGCCGAGGAGGGCGAGGTTCGCGATAATCCGCGTTCGCGCTCTGCCGTGCTGCGCGTTGCCGAACGTACCGATGCCGCCTGGAACCAGGCGCACGAAAATGCGATCCGCGCGGCGCTGCCCGGCATGGATACACAGAAAAGGAGAGGATCGTGGCCCGCCTCGCACTGATATTTCTGATCGGTTTTTTCATGTACAGTGCCATTTCCCTGGTGTCCAGCCGCTATCAGCAACGTTTACTTTATATCGATATTGGTCGGGCTCAGGCCGCCGAGCGCGAACTGGAAGTTGACTGGCGTCACTTGCTGCTTGAACGTGCGCAACTGACCACCAGCGCCAATATAGACCGGGTGATGTCCGATAAGCTCAGCATGCAGACCCCGCAGATTAATCAAACCGTTTTCATCAAAGAATCAGAAATGAATGCAGGCATCGCCCGAGCGGCAACGGCCACGGAAAAATCTGCTGCCACACCGGCGCCAAGGGGAGCGCAATGAAGCTGAATCTGGATTTGTTCAAATCAAAAAAAACATCACGCGGCGGTTACCAGCCAGGTAAGCGCCCATCTCAGCATCACTACTACAGCAGCAGTCCGGTGCTGCATGTGCAGATTCCCAAGTGGCGTGCGCGTTTGCTGTTTGTTGTGATCAGCCTGGGATTTACTACTGTCATTGCAAAATCGCTTTACCTGCAGACGATGAACAATGATTTTTTGCAGGCCGAAGGCGGCAAGCGTTATGAGCGTACGCTGGTGCTGCCGGCCAATCGCGGGCGTGTGCTGGATCGCAATGGCGAGTTCCTGGCAACCAGCATTCCTGCAAAAGCGGTCTGGGCCTCGCCTGAAGAGACCCGAAGCGCTACACCTGAACAGCTGGCGCGCCTGGCAAAACTGCTGGACATGTCGCTTAAAGATTTGACGACACGTCTGGGCAGTTCGGACAAAACGTTTGTTTATCTGCGCCGTCAGGTTGCCATGGAGCCGGCGACCGAAATTCAGAAAATGAAAATTCCCGGGATCGGATTGTTGTCCGAAACCCGTCGCTCCTACCCGCAAGGCTCATTGATGGCGCACATCGTGGGCTTTACCAATATCGAAGATCGCGGAATTGAGGGCGTAGAACTGGAATTCAACAAGCAGTTGTCGGGTCAGGCTGGACTACGTAAAGTGCTGCGTGATCGCCTGGGCCGCATCATTGGCGACATGCAGGAAGTGGAGCCTGCCCGCGACGGGCAGAATCTGGAGTTGACCGTTGATAGTCGCGTGCAGTTTCTCGTTTCCAAGGCCCTGCAAAAGGCCATCGCGGATCATGAAGCATCTTCTGGCGCAGCAGTGGTTGTTGATGCGCAGAACGGTGAAATCCTTTCAATGGTCAGCCTGCCTACATACAATCCCAATATCCAGCAGGAGCGGCGGGGTGCAGCGCTGCGCAACCGGGCCATTACCGATACGTTCGAACCTGGCTCTATTGTGAAGCCGTTGGTGGCCGCACTGGCACTTGATGCCGGCGTGGTGACCACAAAAACCAAATTCAATACCGGACACGGCACCTATCGTTACCAGGGCGCAACCATTACAGACGTGAGTACACGCAACGGAGTGCTGGACGTGGCCGGCATCATCCGTCGTTCAAGCAATATCGGCATGACCATGATCTCCGAACGCTTGCGCTCGGATCAAATGTGGACGGTATTTAACGCGCTGGGCTTCGGGCAGGCGCCCAATATGGGGTTTCCCGGCGCCGCTTCCGGACGCGTGCGTCCCTGGGAGCGGTGGCGTCCTATCGAACGGGCCACCATGGCATATGGTTACGGCCTGTCCGTCTCGTTGCTGCAAATGGCGCACGCCTACACGGCGCTGGCCCGCAACGGCGATATGATTTCGCTGTCCCTGGTGAAAAACCGGGCCAACCCGACCAGCATCCAGATTTATAAACCGGAAACCGCCCGCGCTGTACGTCAGATGCTGGAAGATGCGGCCGGTTCTGAAGGGACAAAGATTCAGGGCAAGGTCATGGGCTACCGGATCGGCGGCAAGAGTGGCACAGCCCGTAAAATTATAGATGGGCGTTATAGCCGTAAAGACTATAGAGGCTCATTCGTGGCCATGGCGCCCATTTCCAAGCCACGGATTATCGTGGCCGTCACGCTTGACCAGCCGCGCAAGGGCGGTTACTACGGCAGCGTGATTGCCGGGCCGGTGGCGGCTTCCATTATTGAAGATACGCTGAAGTATCTGGCCGTCCCTCCCGATGCGCCGATCGAACCAGCTCCTCTTGAGGCGCGAAATACCGTACCCAAGAGGAGTCAGGGATGAATAGCCGAGAGATAGCACAATGGCTTGCCGGCCATGTCACGGATAAAGCGGATTTACGGCTAGACTCCAGAGACATCCAGAAAGGGGATGTCTTTGTTGCTTGTACAGGTAGTGTCGTCAACGGCCTTGCGTATATTCCCGATGCCATCAAAAAAGGCGCCGCGGCAGTGATTGCCGATGTGGCGAGTGCGGACCAGGGCCAGGCATTGCTGGAGGCCGGACATGCCGTGCCGGTACTGCCGGTGGTCGGCCTGCGCGCCCATCTGGGCGAGATTGCCGATGCCTGGTATGACCATCCTTCGGCGGCGGTCTCGGTCATTGCCGTCACGGGCACCAACGGAAAAACCTCTTGCGTCACCTGGATTGCCGAAGCGCTCAATGCTGCCGGCAAGTCCTGCGCGACCATCGGCACATTGGGAACGGTGATGCCAGGCGGAGCCAACCTGGGCGGTTATCTGACCACGCCCGACGTGCTCACGATGCATCGGCAAATTGCCCAAATGCGTGACGCTGGCGTTGAGTATGTAGCCATGGAGGCGTCATCCATTGGTATCGAGCAGGGCCGCATGGACGGGCTGCAGGTCAAAGTAGCTGCATTTACCAATCTGACGCTGGATCATCTGGATTACCATCAGAGCATGGCACGCTATGAGGCGGCCAAGGCAGCTTTGTTTGTGTGGCCGGGGCTCAGTCATGCCATTGTGAATATGGACGATGAGGCTGGTGAACGCATTTTTGCGAAAACCACGGCGCAGGCCCGAGCGGGCTATTCGCTGAAGACTGCGCCGCAGGCGACGTTCACGGCAATCGAACATGAGTTTCGCGATTATGGCCTGGTGTTTACGCTGCGTTCGCCCGGCGGTGATGCCCAAGTGACCACAAGGCTGCTGGGCGAACATTCCATTGCCAATATACTGCTTGTTGTTGCCGTGCTGGATGTCCTGGGCATTCATTTGCGCCAAAGCGCCGGACTGGTATCGCTGCTCACGCCGGTGCCGGGGCGCTTGCAGACCGTTGCTCCGGCAGGCGCCGACGCGGGTCACAAGCGCCCGTTGATTGTGGTCGATTACTCTCATACCCCCGATTCGCTGGAGCGCGCACTGCAGGCCTTGCAGCCGGTAGCGACGGCCCGCGGTGGCCAGTTGATCTGCATTTTCGGTTGCGGGGGCGATCGGGATAAGTCCAAGCGCCCGATTATGGGGCAGATTGCTGCACGTCTGGCTGATCAGGTGCTGGTGACCAGCGATAATCCGCGCACTGAAGTGCCTGGCGATATTCTGAACGATATTCTAAGGGGAATGCCGCAAGGCGCCCGCGCCGAGCCAGATCGCGGCTGCGCGATTATCGAAATGATCCTGAAGGCGGCTGCCGCTGATGTGGTGCTGGTGGCGGGAAAGGGGCACGAGACCTACCAGGAAATCAACCACGAACGCCAGCCTTTCGATGATCTGGAGTGGTCGCGGCTGGGTTTGCTGCTGCGCGATCGGCCCGAGATTTCAACCGATTCCCGGCATGTTCCGGAAAACGGGTTGTTTATTGCCATTCGCGGCGAGCTGCACGACGGCCACGATTTTATCGATGCTGCACGGCAGGCCGGCGCGACCGCCGCACTGGTCAGTCGTCGCGATCCGGCGGTGGATCTGCCGCAAATTCTGGTTGCCGATACCACGCTTGCCTTGATGAGTATGGGGCATGCCTGGCGACGCCAGTATTGCCTGCCGCTAATTGCCGTGGCCGGCAGCAATGGCAAAACAACGACCAAAGAAATGATCTCCTGCGTGCTGGCCGCTGGTGTTGGCACTGAGCACCGTTTTGCGACTGAAGGCAATTTGAATAACCAATGGGGTGTGCCGCGCAGTCTGCTTAAATTGACGTCCGAGCATCAGATGGCCGTACTGGAGCTTGGCATGAACCATCCCGGTGAAATCGAGCAACTGGCCGCGTTGTGTGAACCCAGTATCGCAGTGGTGACCAATGCGCAGCGCGAGCATCAAGAATTCATGCATACGGTCCAGGCTGTGGCCATTGAAAATGGTCAGGTATTTTCGTTTTTGCCGGCCGACGGGACCGCAATTTTTCCTATCGATGAACCTTACGCCGACCTATGGCGGGAGCTGGCCGGGGAACGCCGGGTGCTGACTTTCGGGCAGACGGCCGATGCCGATTTTTACGCCGAATCTGTTGTTCCCGATCCGCTAGGTATTTCGTTTGTCATGAAAACCCCGGCAGGACAGATCGATGTGCGTCTGGCCATCGCTGGCACCCACAATGTGCGCAACAGTCTGGCGGCAGCCGCTTGCGCCCATGCCGCGGGTATTAGTCTGACAGATATCCGTGACGGTCTGCAGGCATTTGCCCCGGTCAAGGGACGAATGCGCAGCCATACCCTGTCTGGCGACCTTACGCTGGTCGATGACTCGTATAATGCGAATCCGGACTCTGTAATTGCAGCAATCGACGTTCTGGCCGCACTGCCTGCGCCAACCGTACTGGTTCTGGGTGATATGGCCGAAGTGGGCGAGAACGGGCCGCAAATGCATGAGGAAGTGGGGCAATATGCCCGTAATAAAGGCATTTCATATGTGTTTACATATGGAAATGCCAGTGCGCTGGCTGCGCGGGCGTGTGGCCCGACGGCAGAACATATGACAGATATACATGAAATCGCAGAAAGGGTCGTTGCAAGACAGCCCGCAAGCATACTGGTAAAGGGCTCTAGATCGATGCGGATGGAACGGGTAGTGCAGGACTTGTTGTCCTGGTCAGAAAAGAACGAGGCCGGTCATGCTTTATGAACTGACCCGGTGGCTCTCGCCAACGTTTTCCGTCCTGAGTGTTTTTGAATACATTACGTTACGGGCCATGTTTGCCTGCGCAACGGCGCTGTTTATCGGGCTGATGGCCGGACCGCACGTGATTCGCAAGCTGACCGAACTCAAAATCGGCCAGGCCGTACGCAGCTACGGTCCTGAGACGCATTTGGTCAAAAACGGTACGCCGACCATGGGCGGTGCGCTGATTCTGATAGCCATTGGTGTGACCACATTGTTATGGGCAGACCTGAGCAACCGTTTCGTTTGGGTTGTGCTACTGGTGACTTTTGGCTTTGGCGCCATCGGCTGGGTTGATGACTACCGCAAGGTGGTTCATCGTAATCCGGAAGGCATGTCCTCGCGCGAAAAATTCATGTGGCAGGCCATTATTGGCCTGATCGCCTCTGTGTACCTGACGTTTGCCGTCTCGGCGCCTGCCAATGCCGACATTTTCCGCCTTATGTGGGCCTGGATCAGTAGCGGCTTTACCATGCCGCTGCCTTCCCGTGCCGACCTGATTGTGCCGTTTTTCAAAAGTGTGAGCTATCCGCTGGGTGTTTTCGGTTTTGTGATGCTGACCTGGATGGTGATTGTAGGGGCCAGTAACGCGGTGAATCTGACCGACGGGCTCGATGGCCTGGCCATTATGCCAACCGTCATGGTCGGTAGCGCACTAGGCATTTTTGCCTACGTGGTCGGCCGCGTGGACTATTCCAAATACCTGCTTTTTCCGTATATTCCGGGTGCCTCCGAAGTGCTGGTGCTGTGCGCCGCACTGGGCGGCGCCGGTCTGGCCTTTCTATGGTTCAACGCCTATCCGGCCCAGGTGTTCATGGGCGACGTGGGCGCGCTGGCACTGGGCGGCATGCTGGGCACGATTGCAGTGATCGTGCGTCAGGAAATTGTGCTTTTCATTATGGGGGGCGTATTTGTGGCCGAAACGCTGTCGGTCATGATCCAGGTGTTGTGGTTCAAATATACGAAGAAAAAAACCGGCACCGGCAGGCGGATACTTCGCATGGCGCCGCTGCATCATCATTTTGAAGTGGGTGGCTGGAAAGAAACCCAGGTTGTGGTGCGTTTCTGGATTATTACGATGATGCTGGTTCTGCTTGGACTAGCAACACTTAAACTGCGATGAGTACCGATACAGGCGGCGTGACCGTTTTCCCCTCTCGTGTCCTGATTCTCGGCCTGGGTGAAACCGGGCTGGCTTCGGCATTGTGGTGTCTGCGCCAGAATGCGGCATTGCATATCGTTGATACGCGGGACAACCCGCCAGGCCTGGCTACACTGCAGGAACAGGGCCAGGGCGATATCACGCTTTTTTTGGGCACCCAGGCGTTCAATGACACGGCGCTCGACGGTGTGGAGCAGATCATTCTGAGCCCCGGCCTTGCGCCATCCGAGCCTGCACTGGCGGCCTTTTTGCAAAAGGCGCAGCAACGGCAAGTCCCGGTCATCGGCGAGATTGAACTGTTTGCCATGGCTCTGGCCGATCTTGCAGCGGCACAAGGCTATAAGCCGCAGGTGCTGGCCATTACGGGAACCAATGGCAAAACCACCGTTACCTCGCTAACGCAGGCCATGCTGGAGACTGCGGGAAGAACAGCCATTGCCGCAGGCAATATCAGCCCGTCGGCGCTAACTGCGCTCATGCAGGCGCTGGACGCGCAAGCGTTGCCGCAGGTCTGGGTGCTGGAGTTGTCCAGTTTCCAGATGCAGACGACGCAGTCACTGGTGCCGGATGCCGCTACTGTGCTGAATCTGACGCAGGACCATCTGGACTGGCATCGCGATATGCAGGAATATGCCGCTGCCAAGGCACGGTTGTTGGCAGCCAGCAGGGTTGCTATCGTTAATCGCAACGACGCCGCCGTCGTGGACATGATCGATGATATTAACGATGTCCAGATGCGCAGCTTCGGCGTTGACGCCCCCGTATTGGTGGGCGATACCGGTATGGAAGGCGCACACGGCGTGACCTGGATTACCGCCAGTGAAAAGGACGATTTCGAATTGCCGGAAGCGCCCGGCGCCCGGCGCAAGAAAAATGCCGAAAAACCCCGGCGCAAACCGGGCCTGATCAAGCGGCTGATGCCGGCCGACGCCATGCAGATTCGCGGACAGCACAATATGCTCAATGCCCAGGCCGCGATGCTACTTTGCCGCGAGCTGGGGGTGGGCTGGGGACCCATGCTGAACACGCTGCGGGATTTTGCTGCTGGTCTATACCGGACGCAATTTGAACGCAGCATTCGTGGCGTTGATTTTTTCAACGACAGCAAGGGCACCAATGTGGGCGCAACTGTGGCTGCCCTCGACGGCATGGGCCGCGATATTGTGCTTATTGCCGGCGGTGTGGGCAAAGGCCAGGATTTTTCTCCGCTGGCCGCGCCCGTGCGGCGCTGCGTCCGCGCGGTCATTCTGATCGGTGAGGCGACGGCGGTGATTGAACAGGCGCTGGCGCAGACCGGCGTTGCCTGCCATCGTGCCGAATCCATGGAAGGGGCGGTCCGACAGGCCCTGGAACTGGCGCAACCGGGGGACGCAGTATTGATGTCTCCCGCATGTTCCAGCTTCGACATGTTTAAAAGCTATGCGCATCGCGGCCAGGTGTTTTCTGCTGCCGTGCATGAGCTGGCGCTCGATAACGGAGAAGTGGCATGAGTCTGCTGGGCGACCTGAGAGCAAGCGTCAATGCGGTCAAGCCTGGCCGCACCAGAATGCGCAATTACGACCTGCTGCTGGTTGCTGCGGTTGTCGCTCTCCTGATGTTCGGCTTGCTGATGGTATTTTCTGCCTCGATTGCCCTGGTGGATGGACCCAAGTATTCCAATTCCACCCGCTATTATTTTTTCGTACGGCATGCTGTTTTCATTGCCATTGGTCTGGTGGGGTTTGCGATCACGGTGTCGCTGCCCATGCATATTTGGGAGAAATTCACGCTCCCGCTGTTTTTCGTGTCGCTGTTCATGCTGGTGCTGGTGCTTATCCCGCATATCGGCAATGAGGTCAACGGCGCGTATCGCTGGATTCCCCTGGGCCCGTTGAATTTTCAGCCGTCCGAGCTGACCAAGCTGGCCATGCTGCTGTTTGCCGCCGACTACACCGTGCGTAAGCAAAAGTACATGCATGATTTCTGGCGCGGCTTTGCGCCGATGATGGTGGCCCTGGGCGTGGTCGGTATTTTGCTGTTGCTTGAACCCGATCTTGGCGCTTTTATGGTCAGCGTCTCGATCGCCGTAGGGATCCTCTTTCTGGGTGGCATCAGTGCGGTGTTGTTTTTGCTGCTGGTTGTCGTGCTGTTGGGCTGCTTTGCCTTGCTGATCTTGATGGCGCCCTGGCGTGTGAAGCGTATTTTTGCCTATCTTGACCCATTTGACCCCGAAACGGTGCAGTCTACCGGCTACCAGCTGGCGCATTCGCTGATAGCCATCGGGCGTGGCGAATGGTTCGGTGTCGGACTGGGGTCCAGCGTGGAAAAGCTGCACTATCTGCCCGAAGCGCATACCGATTTCATTATGGCTGTGGTGGGCGAAGAGCTGGGATTTGTCGGTATTATTTCTGTGGTGGTGCTATTTCTGATTATCGTGCATCGTGGCTTTGAAATTGGCCGGCAGGCCATTGCCATGGACCGCGAATTCAGCGGCCTGGTGGCGCAGGGCGTGTCCATCTGGATGGGTGTGCAGGCACTGGTCAATCTTGGCGTGTGCCTGGGGCTGCTGCCAACCAAGGGGCTAACATTGCCGCTGGTCAGTTATGGCGGTTCGTCCATTGTGATGAACCTGGTGGCCATTGCCATTCTGATGCGTGTTGACTATGAAAGCCGGCTGATGATGCGGGGCGAGCGCCCCGACCGAAGGCCTTTGCGAGAATATCGATGACCAGCGCTCGTTCCGATTCACGTACGTTACTGGTGATGGCCGGGGGAACCGGAGGCCATATCATGCCCGGTCTGGCCGTGGCCGCACAAATGCGTGCGCGGGGCTGGCAGGTTATGTGGCTGGGTAATCCGGACAAAATGGAAGGCCGCTTGGTGCCGGCCGCGGCGATTCCTCTGCTGCCATTGCATTTTGCCGGATTACGCGGCAAGGGGCCGGTGGCGCTGCTCAAGTTGCCATTTATGCTGGGTAAGGCATGTCTGCAGGCGCGACGCGCCCTCAGGCAATGCCAGCCTGCTGTCGTACTGGGCATGGGCGGGTATGTTGCCGTGCCTGGTGGCCTGATGGCAAGACTGGCTAATATTCCACTGGTAATTCATGAGCAGAATGCCGTCGCCGGTACAGCGAACCGCTGGCTTGCTAAAATGGCGACATTCGTATTGACGGGTTTTCCAGACGTGCTGCCTGGCGGGCAGATGGTGGGCAATCCTGTGCGCAATGAATTGGCCAATACGCCGGAGCCCAGTGCGCGCTATGGCGCGCGCGACGGCGCCTTGCGTATTCTGGTGGTGGGCGGCAGTCTGGGCGCACAAGCCCTGAATACTGTGGTGCCCGCTGCCATGGCGCTGATTGCACCGGGGCAGCGCCCGCAAATCATGCATCAGGCCGGCGAGCAGCATATTGCCAGCTTGCAGGACACCTATAAACAGGCGAATGTCAGCGCAGAATGCCTGCCTTTCATCGATGATATGGTCACGGCCATGATGTCGGCCGACCTGATTATCTGCCGTGCCGGCGCCATGACGGTGGCCGAAGTGGCGGCGGTCGGGGTGGCCGCGCTGTTTGTGCCGCTGCCGCATGCCATTGATGATCACCAGACGGCAAATGCGGCATGGCTGACCAGCCGCAACGCGGCCTGGGCGCAGCCCCAGCGCGAATTTACCGCTGCCTGGCTAGCCCAATGGATACAAAGTCGTACTCGTGATCAATTGATGCAGACTGCAGTGGCTGCCAGAGCCTGCGCCCGAACGCAGGCCACACAGACCATTGCAGATATTTGCGAGCGCGCGAGCGCAGGGAAAACATGAAACATCGGATTAGACACATTCACTTTGTCGGTATCGGCGGCTCCGGTATGAGCGGTATTGCCGAAGTTCTGGTGAATCTCGGATATAAAGTCAGCGGCTCGGATCTGCAGGAGTCTGCGGTGACCCGTCGCCTGGCAGAGTTGGGGGCGCAGATTTTCATCGGCCATCACGCCGAAAACGTCGGCGAGGCCGACGCCATTGTTACATCCACGGCCGTGGCCAACAGCAACCCCGAGGTCCTCACGGCCCGGGCCAAGCGCATTCCCGTGGTGCCGCGTGCCATCATGCTGGCAGAGTTAATGCGCCTTAAACGCGGCATTGCCATTGCCGGCACGCACGGCAAAACCACGACCACCAGCCTGGTGGCCAGTGTGCTGGCCGCGGCTGGCCTGGACCCGACCTTCGTGATCGGCGGACGTCTGAATTCGGCCGGCGCCAATGCACGGCTGGGCCAAGGCGAATATATTGTGGTCGAGGCTGACGAATCGGATGCCTCGTTCCTGAATCTGTTGCCTGTCATGTCCATCATTACCAATATTGATGCGGACCATATGGACACGTATGGTCACGACATGACGCGCCTGAAAAGCGCCTTCGTGGAATTTACCCAGCGCATGCCGTTTTATGGCAGCGCCATTGTATGTGTCGACGACAGCAACGTTCGCAACATTATTCCGTTTATCTCGCGCCCGCTGGTGACCTATGGGTTTGGTGAAGAAGCGATGTATCGGGCGGTCAACGTGCAGCCCCGGCAAACGCGCATGGCGTTTACTGTTGAGCGGCGGATTACGCCGGCCAAACGCTTGCCGGACCTGGATATCGTGCTCAATCTGCCTGGCCGTCACAATGTGCTGAACTCGCTGGCCGCCATTGCCGTGGCCACGGAGCTGGAGCTGGCCGACGACGATATCGTGAGCGCCCTTGCTGGCTTTAACGGTGTCGGCCGCCGTTTTTCCTACACCGGAGACTTTGCGGTGCCGCAGGATCATGGCGGCGGTACCTACACGTTGATTGATGACTACGCGCACCATCCCATCGAAATGGCTGCCACGGTTGAGGCGGCGCGCGGCGCCTGGCCCGAACGCCGGCTCGTCCTGGCTTTCCAGCCTCATCGATATACACGCACCCGCGATTGTTTTGAAGATTTTGTCAACGTGCTCAGTCGCGCCGATGCCGTGTTGCTAAGCGAAGTGTATGCCGCCGGAGAACAACCCATTGTGGCTGCCGATGGCCGGGCCCTGTCGCGTGCATTGCGTGTGGCCGGCAAAGTAGAACCGGTTTTTGTCGAAGATGTGGCCGAACTGCCGCAGACCATCATCAACTTTGTTCGCGACGGTGATGTCGTCATCGTCATGGGCGCCGGCTCCATCAACAAGGTGCCGGGGCAGTTGGGAGAGCGCAATGAGCAATGAATTTGGCAAGGTAGGCGTATTATATGGCGGCCAATCCGCAGAGCGGCCTGTGTCGCTGGTTTCCGGCAAGGGCGTTTACGAAGCCCTGATCAGCAAGGGGATAGACGCCCATCTGTTTGACACTGCCGAGCATTCGCTGGCGGAACTGGCTGCGGCCGGCTTCGATCGCGTTTTCATAGCCCTGCATGGCCGATATGGCGAAGATGGCTCCCTGCAGGGGGCGCTCGAGTTACTGCGCATTCCCTATACCGGAAGCGGCGTGATGGCTTCCGGGCTGGCCATGGATAAAATCATGACCAAACGGATCTGGATTGAACAGGGCATTCCCACGGCGCCTTATTGCAAGGTGCGAACCCGCCAGGATATGGACGGCGCCAGCCAGATACTGGGCTATCCCTTTATCCTCAAGGCGCCCCATGAAGGTTCGACGCTGGGGTTGAGCAAGGTGACCGGTCCGCAGGATCTGTCTGCTGCCTTTGAAGACGTGTGTCAGTTTGACAGCGAATTGCTGGCCGAAAAATTTGTCGTCGGGCGTGAACTGACCGTTGCCATTCTGGGCAAGGGCGATACGGCGCGGGCGTTTCCGATTATCGAAATCGTGGCGCCTGATGGCAAATATGATTTCGAGCACAAGTACGTCTCGGACGAGACACAATATCATTGCCCGGCGGACCTGCCGCAGGATCTGGCAGCCAGTATCCGGAAAACGTGCGAGCAGGCGTTTGTCGCCGTAGGCTGTGAGGGCTGGGGGCGTGTCGACGTGATGCTGGACAATGACAATCGCTATTTTCTACTGGAGGTCAATACCTCTCCGGGCATGACACCGCATTCGCTGGTGCCCATGGGCGCCAAGGCTGAAGGCCTCAGTTATGCTGATTTGTGCGTGCAGATCCTGGCGCAGGCCAGTTGCAAGATCCAGCGCACCAAACCTGTGACGGAGCCAGGACTGTAAATGATTACGCCAAGCGCCCGCATTACCAATTTTGTCGCCAACCTGATCATGTTGCTGGCGGTAGTGGTATTGCTGGGCGCGGGCGGCTACTGGCTGATTCACCGTCCCATGTTCAATTTGACTCGCATCGTGATCGAGCCAATGAAGGGCAACAAACTCGAATATGTGTCGCCGGCAAGCATCCAGCAAACCATTGCGGGCAAACTGCAGGGCAATTTCTTTACCATTAATTTGCCCGAGTCGAAAAAATTGTTCGAGCAGTCGCCCTGGGTACGTCATGCCGATATTACCCGTGTCTGGCCCGACGGTCTGCTGCTCAAGATTGAAGAGCAGGAACCGTTTGCCTACTGGAATGAGCGGCAGATGATCAATACCTGGGGTGAAGTATTTACTGCGAACCAGGCGGAACTGCCCGAGGATGCGGATTTACCACAGTTTAACGGACCGGTCGGATCCGAAATGCTTGTGGTGCAGCGTTATGCGGAACTGGTGCGCTGGCTGGCGCCGCTAAATTTGGGTGTAGATGAGATTACGCTTAGTGATCGCTATGCATGGCGTGTAGAATTGAACGATAATACCAAACTGGTATTGGGCAGGGATCCCGGGGCCGATGCATTAAACCCACATGGCGGGCAGGGTGCGGTATCATTCGCATCTACGATTGAACGTTTTGTTCAGGCGTGGCCTGTTTTAAAAGAAAAGGTAGCAGGCCGGCAGATCGCCCAGGTGGACTTGCGTTATACCAAAGGTTTTGCCATCACCTTCGAGCCGGCGGCGACAACACAATCGGATAGTAAAGAGAAAAAATGACTCGTGACCTAAAGGACCTCATCGTTGCTTTAGACATAGGCACCAGCAAAGTGGTGGCAGTGGTGGCTGAAGCTTTGCCTGAAGAAGGGCGCTTTGAAGTAATCGGACTTGGACAGCATGAATCCAAGGGTATGCGCAAAGGGGTTGTGGTCAATATTGAATCCACGGTCAATTCCATTCAGCGTGCCCTTGAAGAAGCGGAGCTGATGGCCGATTGCAAAATCCGTGAAGTATATACGGGGATTGCCGGCAACCACATTACCAGCTTCAATTCCAGCGGCATGGTCGCGGTCAAGGACAAGGAAGTGTCGGAAGCCGATGTGGCGCGCGTGATCGAGACAGCCAAGGCAGTTAACATCCCCACCGATCATCAGGTGCTGCATGTGCTGACCCAGCAATTTATCGTCGATTCGCAGGAAGACATCCGCCAGCCGGTAGGCATGAGCGGCATCCGGCTTGAAGTGCGTGTGCATATTGTGACAGGCGCGGTCAGCGCTGCGCAGAATATTGTCAAATGCGTACGCCGCTGTGGTCTGGAGGTGCAGGATCTAATTCTGCAACCGCTGGCCTCGTCCATGGTCTGCCTGACCAATGATGAAAAGGAACTGGGGGTTGTGCTCGTTGATATCGGTGCGGGCACCACAGATATTGCTATTTTTACCGGTGGCGCCATTCGTCATACGACCGTATTGCCAGTATCGGGCGATCAGGTGACCAGCGACATCGCAGCCATGCTGCGCACGCCGACGCCCGATGCCGAAGAGATCAAATTGCGTTATGGGATTGCCAAGCAGGTGCTGGCCAATCCCGATGAGCTTATCGAAGTGCCTGGCCTGGGCGATCGCGATGTACGTCGTGTCAAGCGGCAGACACTGGGCGCCGTTATCGAGCCGCGTATCGAAGAGCTGTTCATGATGGTGCAGCAGGTTGTGCGGGACTCCGGCTACGAAGATCTGATTGCCTCAGGCGTCGTATTGACGGGTGGTACTGCGCTTATGCCCGGCATTGTCGAGCTGGCCGAAGACGTGTTTCTCAAACCAGTGCGCGTTGCCGTTCCCGACTATCGAGGCAGTCTTGCCGACATGGTCCGCAACCCGCGGTTTTCCACAGTCATGGGGTTGTTGACCGAAGCACGCGTGCAGCGTTTGCGCGGTGGTAAGATTAAGCAACAAAATGGAACGCTAAAAGATATTATTTCCCGCATGAAAGAGTGGTTTATGAATTAGAATACGCAAGAGGCTAAGACGTTTGTTTCAGCCGTTGCAAAAAGGGGCGTGTTTCATGTCCCTTATGGTGTTTTGTTAAGGTGTTTTGTTAACGCGATGTAAAGCACTTTGCAAGACACCGCGACAGCAGTGCAGTAAAGCAGCAGAAGGTTGTCGATGTACCGCCGGGCAGGGCGGATCAACTGCCAGACAATGGCCGGGCAGGTGGCCATGGAGACGGTTCAAGTACGATGCGAGACAGGCGCTGGCATTGTTTTTGAGACGGTTTCCGAAAAACGCAGTGGCACTTTTCGTTAATACGTTTCGGAATACAGGAGTTGGGAATATGGACTTTCAATTATTGGACGACAGCAGTAACAGCGGTACCGTAATCAAGGTGATTGGCGTAGGTGGTGCAGGTGGCAATGCCATTTCACACATGATGCGGGCCGGCCTCAAGGGCGTGGATTTTATCTGCGCAAACACAGATATGCAGGCGCTGATCGCGACCGAGGCACCGGTGCAGATTCGTCTGGGCCGCAGTGGTTTGGGTGCAGGCGCCAAACCTGAGCAGGGACGTGCAGCAGCAGAAACAGCACGTGAAGAAATTCGCGCCGCGCTCAATGGCGCAAATATGGTGTTCATTACCGCCGGCATGGGTGGTGGTACAGGAACGGGAGCGGGTCCTGTTGTGGCCGAAGTGGCCAAGGAACTGGGTATCCTCACCGTTGGTGTCGTTACAAAACCATTTTCGTTCGAAGGAACCAAACGTTTGCGTGCGGCTGAAGAAGGCATTGCCGATTTGTCCAAACACGTCCATTCCCTCATTGTGGTTCTGAACGAAAAGCTGTATGAGCTGATGGGTGACGACGCTTCCCAGGACGACTGCTTCAAGGAAGCCGACAACGTGCTGTACAACGCCTGCGCAGGTATTGCAGAAATCATCAATGTTCAGGGTAATATCAACGTCGACTTTGAAGACGTGAAAACCATCATGGGCGAACATGGCCAGGCCATGATGGGCACTGCCGTTGCTTCCGGTCCAGATCGTGCGCGCATTGCTGCAGAAAACGCGATTGCCTGCCCGCTGCTCGAAGGCGTGGACCTCAACGGTGCCCGTGGCCTGCTGGTCAACATTACCGCAAGTCGTTCACTCAAAATGAGCGAAACCCGTCTGATCAACGAAATCATCAGCAGCTATGCAGCCAAAGACGCTACGATTATTGTTGGTAGCGCTTACGATGACGATATGGCCGACGAGTTGCGCGTGACTGTTGTCGCGACAGGTCTGGGTCGCAAACAGCCGGAACTGGTTGTCAATAACGGTTCCGATATGGAATTTGAAGCATTAACCGGAACCCATGGCGGCAACACCGATCTGTACGGTGGCAGCTTCCTGAATCAACCTAGCGGTGGCCGCGCACCTGTGCCGCCTACCGTGATTCGTTCTGGTCGTGGCGGTGCGGCGCCTAACAAGGCCCAATTTGAACAGCAGGTTCGTGCGATGGAATCTTCGGGCGTCGAGCGTTTCGACATTCCGGCGTTCCTGCGTAAACAAGCCGACTGATCGCCGTTTGCTTCCCAACACGGCGTCCGGGCTGCTGCCCGGTCCGGACCCGTTCGCTCCTATGAAATGGCGCCAGTTCGCAAAAACGACCCTTCGGGGTCGTTTTTCGTCGTTGTTGCCTATCCTGTTTCAGATGCCAATTGAAACAGTTGTGCTGCCAATCAAGGGCTTTTAGGCGCAAATCAGAGTAAAATACTCGGAAACGACACGTGTCTGCCGACATGGTGTACGAAGATTGGCTTTGGCAGTCCGGCGCAAGCAACAAACCGGCTGCAATGCAGTATTGGCGCCATTACAGGCCGCCACTAACTGCGCGTCGAACCTTGCTGCTACACATTCAAAGGACGGCGCCACAGGTGTGTCTGGTACCGTCATCAGGCAGTTTGCTCCCCGCTTTGTTGGTGAACGTGAACGGCCAGCCACGACATCCTTTAATGGATGCTTCCATGAATATTGTTACATTTTTGTAAGTTGAGAATACGATGCTACGACAAAGAACCATTAAGAATCTGGTGAAAACCACCGGCGTCGGCATGCATTCAGGTCGCAGGGTTGAGATCACTTTACGGCCTGCCCAAGCCAATACCGGCATTATTTTCCATCGGGTAGACACCCCCGAGGTGGTGGACCTGCCCGCCGTTGCAGACAAAGTAGGCGATACCCGAATGGCGTCAGTGCTGCAGAACGGTGATGTGCGCGTGTCAACGGTTGAACACTTGATGTCGGCCCTGGCCGGCCTGGGCATTGATAATATCCACGTCGATCTGAACGCAGAAGAAGTGCCCATTATGGATGGTAGCGCGGGGACCTTTGTATACCTGCTGCGCTCAGCCGGTATTGAAGAGCAAGATGCGCCCAAACGCTTTTTGCGCGTTTTGAAAACCATTGAAGTGCAGGATGGCGAAGGAGAAAACGCCAAATGGGCCCGTCTTGAGCCCTATGCGGGCTTTTCCCTGGCCTTTTCGATCAACTTTCATCACCCGGCCATTGATTCAACCGCCAGTTTTGCCGAGGTGGATTTCGCACGCGATTCCTATACGCGGGAAATCGCCCGTGCGCGCACCTTCGGTTTTGCACAGGAAGTAGAAGCCATGCGCGCCCACGGCCTGGCGCGAGGCGGCAGCCTGGACAACGCCATTGTAATGGATGAGTTCCGGATCCTGAATTCGGACGGCCTGCGTTACGATGACGAATTCGTCAAGCACAAGATCCTCGACGCCATTGGCGATCTGTATCTGATTGGTCATCCGTTGCTGGCCCGTTATGTGGCCTGCAAATCCGGCCACGCACTAAATAACAAGCTGGCGCGTACACTGCTGTCACAGCCGGATGCCTATGAAATCATTACGTATGATTCCGCAGCGGCAGCCGCCGATGCCGTGAGTCAGGATTGGCGTTTAGCCTGATTCTTTTCAAGAATCCGGGCCAGTGTTTCAGCAAGGCCCTGGTTCTCTGTGGTTTGTTGAAGGCCCAGCAAAGCGTCACGGGCTTGTTCACCTAACGGAGGTATATGGACCGGCGGTGTCGAAGCCGCCGTTATCGCTGTGTTTTTGAGTCCGGTCTGGATTTTTATGCGGATTTGGTCCACCCGTTGCCCTTTTGCGACCAGCAGCTGATGTATAGTTGTGGTCAATTGTCGAATTTTTGCTGCGTGGGCAGCGCTGGGAACGGCAATAATTAGTGTACCGTTTTCCAGCCCGACCACGCGACACGCATGACCCACGGGAAGTTGCAGAGCCTGTGCAATCAGTCCCTGTATCAGGTTGAACTGTTCTGCTGTTTCCAGCAACCGGCCCCGGCGGGTGTCATGTCCCAACCAATTTGCGGCCGTTTTACCTTCGCCTCGATCGCGGCGCGAAGCACCGTTTTTTTTGTAAAACAGAGCCATTATTTTAAACAGGTACGAAATTGAAAGAAGAGCAACATGCTTCGCAGAATACCACTCCTGTGAAGACAAAGAAAGTATGGACCTTTAGCGTGTCCATGCTCAGCCTGGGTCTGGCAGTTGCCGCCGGCGCCTTGCTGGAACGCCATTTTGGGCTGCCATCGCTGCCCATGCACGAACAAGTCGCTTCTGTAGAGTCTACACCCGAAGCGCTGCGTGATGCGGCCTTAATCCATCATAATCTGAATGTGATGGCCTCACAGATCGGGCAGTTGCGAGCCAAGGCAGACACCATCGCCCGGTTGGGCGAACGTCTGGCTGTGAGTACCGGTGCCGATGCTGAAACCTCGGAATTGCACAAGCTGCTCAGCCAGAACGCCCTGGCCAGTGACGAGCCAATGGAAGATCTGGAGCCGGAGAACGACAGCGTCATGTCTGCCGAGGAACTCGGGCGTGAGCTCGACAGCCTGAAAGTGGCCTTATCGCGCGGCGATGATATGCTCAAAACCGCCGATCTGGCAATGCAACTGCAAGGAGCAGAGCAGCAGCGTACGCCCACCGCCATTCCGGTTTCCATGAACAATGCACGAATTTCATCCACTTACGGCTGGCGCAAGAACCCGGTTACCGGGCGTCATATGCTGCACAGTGGGGTAGATTTTGCCGCGCCGGCCGGCACGTCCGTTTATGCGGCGTCGGCCGGCATTGTAGTGGCCGCGGGCTGGATGAGTGCCTACGGCAACGTTGTAGATATCGATCATGGCAAGGGCGTAGTCACGCGCTATGCGCACAACTCAAAGCTGCTGGTCAAGGCAGGTGATCTGGTGGCTAAAAGACAGGTCATCGCCAAGGTCGGAAGCACCGGGCGCTCCACTGGCGCTCACGTGCATTTCGAAGTGCGGGTCGACGGTGAGCCGACAGACCCGATCGCCTTCCTGAGCCAGATGTCGTCGTCCACCGCGGTGGCCAGCGCGACGCCGGACAGTCTGCTTAAACGGGCAGAGCAGGTGGGAGCGGCAGCGCTCAGTAGCAAAATCGTCACGGATACAAAAGAGCACGTCAGATTGCCTTCCGGAATCACTACCCGGCCTCGTATGCGTTAAACTATCGTGATTTTCTCGTGATGACTCACTAACCTGTCAGGAAGAACACCCATTGAAGTCTTCCTGATTACTCTGAAAGCAGAATGATTTCTTTACTCAAAAAAATTGTTGGCAGCCGTAACGATCGCCTTCTGAAGCAGTATCGCAAAATGGTTACCAGAATCAACAGTCTGGAAAAAACCGTCGAAGCCCTGACCGATGAAGCGCTGGCCGCGAAAACCCAGGAATTCAAGGCTCGCTATCAGCAGGACGGAGATCTGGACGCCATATTGCCCGAAGCTTTCGCTGTTGTGCGTGAAGCCTCGCGTCGGGTGCTGGGTATGCGTCACTTCGATGTACAGCTGATCGGCGGCATCACTCTGCATTACGGTAAAATTGCCGAGATGCGCACGGGTGAAGGCAAGACGCTGATGAGTACGTTGCCTGTTTATTTGAACGCGATGTCAGGTAAGGGCGTGCATGTAGTCACGGTCAATGACTACCTGGCGCGTCGTGATGCGCAGCAAATGGGTCGGCTGTATAACTTTCTGGGCCTGTCCGTGGGTGTGGTGGTGCCAGAGCAGGACAGCACAGAGAAGGTCGCGGCATATCGCGCGGATATAACCTACGGTACCAATAACGAATTCGGCTTTGATTATCTGCGCGACAATATGGAATACCGCGCCGAGGACCGGCGCCAGCGTGAACTGACCTACGCCATTGTCGATGAGGTCGATTCGATCCTGATCGATGAGGCCCGTACACCGCTGATCATTTCCGGCCAGGCCGATGACAATACCGAACTGTATGTCAAGATGAACCAGGTTCCGGCCATGCTCACGCGTATGGCGTCTGAACCCAAGCCGCAGGAACCGGAGCCGGAAGGCGATTTCTGGGTGGATGAAAAATCCCAGCAAATTTACCTGTCCGAAGCAGGGCACGAACACGCCGAAGAGATTCTGACCCGCCTGGGCATGCTGCCGCAGGGCGAGTCGTTGTACGAGCCGCGTCATATCACGTTGATGCATCACCTGATGGTGGCATTGCGTGCCCACAATCTGTTTTTCCGCGACCAGCATTATGTGGTCAATGACGGTGAAATCGTGATCGTGGATGAATTTACGGGACGTTTCATGGCGGGGCGCCGCTGGTCCGATGGCCTGCATCAGGCCGTGGAAGCCAAAGAAAGCGTGGCGATCCAGAACGAGAACCAGACCCTGGCTTCGATCACGTTCCAGAACTTTTTCCGCATGTACAAAAAGCTGGCCGGCATGACCGGCACGGCCGATACTGAAGCCTACGAATTTCAGGAAATCTACGGTCTGGAAACGGTCATTATTCCGACCAACGTGCCAATGGTGCGAAACGACCAGAACGACCAGATTTTCAAGAACGATCAGGAAAAATTCGCAGCCATCATCAAGGATGTGCGCGATTGTCACGAACGCAATCAGCCGGTGCTGGTGGGTACGACGAGCATTGAAAACTCTGAGGTTCTCTCCGAGCTACTGAAAAAAGAGAATCTGCCGCACGATGTGCTCAATGCCAAGCAACATGCGCGTGAAGCTGAGATTATTGCCGAGGCGGGCAAACCGGGCAAAATCACCATTGCGACCAACATGGCTGGCCGCGGTACCGATATCGTGCTCGGCGGCAGCATAGAGAAATCCATTTCCCTGGTGCGCGCAGACGATACGCTTACGCCCGACCAGAAAGAAGAGCGTATTGCCGCTATCCGTGAAAAATGGCTGCCGGTTAACGAGCAGGTCAAGCAGGCCGGTGGCTTGCGCATTATCGGTACCGAAAGACACGAATCGCGTCGTATTGACAACCAATTGCGAGGCCGTGCCGGTCGCCAGGGCGATCCGGGTTCATCTCGCTTCTATCTGTCGCTGGATGATTCGCTCATGCGCATTTTCGCGGGCGATCGCGTGCGCGCCATTATGGACCGCCTGGGTACCGATGGCGAGCCGATAGAAGCCAAGATGGTATCGCGCTCCATTGAATCGGCGCAGCGCAAGGTGGAAGGCCGCAACTTCGACATCCGCAAGCAGTTGCTTGAGTATGACGACGTGTCCAATGACCAGCGCAAAGTACTGTACGGTCAGCGCAACGAGGTGCTGGAAGAGGCCGATTCCGGACCGCTGGTGGCCAATCTGCGCGATGCGGCAATTACCGACTTTGTGCGCACGTATGTACCGGCAGAAAGCATGGAAGAGCAGTGGGATATTCCTGCGCTGCAAACGGCGCTGGAAGCCGAATGGCAGGTTAGGGTCCCCTTGACTGAAATGCTCGAAAAAAATGACAGCATGGGCGACGAGGATATCGTAGAAGCAGTGCTGGCACAGGCTCGCGAGAACTACGAAACCAAAGTGGCGCTGGTCGGCAAGGAACAGTGGGTGTCTTTCGAGCGCGCCATCCTGCTGCAAACGATCGATACGCTCTGGCGTGAGCATTTGTCTTCGCTGGATCACCTGCGTCAGGGTATTCATTTGCGTGGTTATGCGCAAAAAGATCCGAAACAGGAATACAAGCGCGAAGCCTTCGAGCTGTTCTCCGGCATGTTGGAACGCATTCGGAACGAAACCGCCCGCGTGCTCATGACTGTGCAGATTCAGTCGCCGGAACAGGTGGAAGAGGCTGAGGCCGATGCCGCGCAGTCTCATGTGTCCAACATGCAGTTTCATCATTCTGACTACGATGAAGCGCTGGCCAATGCCGAAATCAATGAACAGGGCGATGTGTCTGCCGGTGGTATCACCGTCAAGAACATGGTGGGCAGAGTCGGTCGCAATGATCCGTGCCCATGTGGCAGCGGTAAAAAATATAAGCATTGCCACGGTAAACTGAGCTGATCAACATCGGCCTGAGAGCCTGCACAGGGCGCGTGGGTGTGTCAGTGCAGGGCGGTGCAAGTTTACAGATTGGCGGTATAGATTGACGGCGCAAGCCGATGTCGACTGAAATAAACGCCACGTCTTCCGATGGCATGCGTAAATGAAAATCCCTTGCGGCTTTTAACACTGCGAGGGATTTTTTGTTATGCGGATGTCGGCGAATAGTCGGTGCAGCGCGTTGTGCCGGATAACGGTAGCAGACGCATGCTAGATAAGAAACAGGTTTGCCAGACCCAGAAAGACAAAGAAGCCAAGCGAATCGGTGGCAAAGGTAAGCAGCACCGAAGACCCCATGGCCGGGTCCTTGCCGAAGCGGTCCCGTGTCAATGGGATCAGAACGCCCAGCATGGCGCCAATCAGCATGTTGCAGACCAGTGCCGCCATCATCACCGCGGCAATAGACAGGCTGCGCGAGACAAGCCATGCAAAGACGGCGGCTACCAGGCTGCCTGAAATGCCTACCAGGAATGTCACCACAAATTCACGTCGCAGCAGCGATTTCACGTTATTGGAAGTAATACGGCCCATGGCAAGGGCACGAATGACAAGTGTCATTGTCTGGTTGCCTGAGTTGCCGCCAATGCCGGCCACAATGGACATCAGAAAAGCCAGGATCACAATGGTGCTTACGGTCTCTTCAAACTGCGAAGCCACATAGGAGGCGACCGACGCCGTGCACAGATTCAGGAACAGCCAGGGCGCCCGGTTGCGGATCGCGCTGGAGACGGGGGCGAAAATATCCTCTTCCTGCAGACCAGCGCGTGACAGATCCTGTTCCTGCGAGTCTTCGCGGATCACGTCCACCACTTCGGCAATGGTCAGTCGGCCAATCAACCGGTTTTGCTGGTCCACCACGGGGGCGGAAACCAGATCGTAACGTTCGAACGCGCTGGCCGCTTCACGGTCTTCATCATCAGGCCCCAGTGAAAGGTAGTCGGTGTTCATGACGTCTTTCACGATGGTATCGGGATCGCTGACCAGCAAACGTGAGACGGACAGTACTCCCAGAATCTGATCGCCGCGGTCGACCACGAAAATCTGGTCGGTATGATCTGGCAGTTCACTGAGGCGACGCAGATAGCGCAGCACCACCTCCAGGGTGACGTCTTCGCGCACCCGGACCATTTCGAAGTCCATGATGGCGCCGACAGTACCCTCGGGGTAGCCCATTGCTTCGAGCAGTTGTGCCCGTTCGGCGTCGGTCAGGCCTTTTTGTACTTCGGCCACAATGTCCGGGGGCAGATCGGCGGCCAAATCGGCCAGCTCATCGGCATCCAGGTCTTCGGTGGCAGCCAGCAGATCGGCCCGATCCATGGACGCAATCAGCGACTCCCGGACCCAGTCATCCACTTCCAGCAAAATGTCGCCGTCGTACTTGGAGTTGACCAGGCCCCAGATAAGCTGGCGCTCTTCGGTGGGCAGCGATTCCAGAATGAATGCGATATCTGCGGGGTGCAGGGCATTCAGGGTATTGCTCAGTTCGGCTTCGTGCTGGCGTCGGATCAGGCCTTCGACCAGCGTGGACTGATCATCGCCGGCTTCCTGGCGATGCACCAGTTGTTCAACAATGGCGTGCTTTTTCAACAGTTCCTGAATGCGCTCAAGCGCAAGCTGCGCATCCTCGGTATCGAGTCTGCGCGGCACATGGACCAGGACGGCTTCGGACGGTTGCTGATTTTGTTGCGCCATGACTGTCACTACCGATTAAGCTGCCGCGGATTGAGATGGGGGCTGATCATGGCCGAAAGCGCCGGAAACACACTGTTGCCTGCAGCGACCACATAACCGTTGATAGGCCACGGGTCTTTGCCGTACATATCTTCTGCGCGTCCCTGCGCTTCCCGCACCAGCAGCGCGCCGGCGGCGACATCCCATGGCGCCAGGCCCATTTCAAAATAACCGTCGAAACGTCCGCAGGCGACCCAGGCCAAGTCCAGTGCAGCGGCCCCATTGCGGCGCAGGCCGCGTGTGGTGTGAATTGCCGTGTCAAAGATGGGGGTGTATTGATCTTCGAAGGAGAAGTCTCGGAAGGGAAATCCGGTCGCCAATAGTGAATCTGCCAGCGTGGCTGTTTTTGAGCAGGAGATACGCTGACCGTTAAGCCAGGCGCCTGCGCCTGCCACAGCCGTAAACAACTCTTCGCGGTTGGGGTCGTACACAATCGCAACGACCGGGGTGTCGCGGGCAAGCGGTTCGGTTGCCTGAGGCAGCACCGTGCCGGCGTGGGCGATGAGCCCGAGCGAGACAGCATAGTGTGGAATACCATGCAGATAGTTGGTGGTCCCGTCCAGTGGATCGATATACCAGGTAGCGACGCCTTCAGGCTTGCCGCCGGTTTCCTCAGCAACAATGCCAAAGTGGGGCGTCAATTGGGCGAAGGTATCCAAAATGACCTCTTCCGCTTCCTTATCGGCCTGGGAGACCAGGTCATTTCTTGCTTTGTGATCGATAATCAGGTCGGATCGGCGATGCGAATAGGCCTGCAACACAGAGGCTCCCGCATGGGCTGCCTTGATGCCGGCATCAAGTGCAATACCGAAGTCGATGAGGGAAGAAGACATGCGTGATACTCCGTCTGGATTTGAATCGGAACAGCAGCCGGGATAAATCCCGATAATCGGAAGATTATAAAATGAATACCTTTGCCCGGGTTCGCATTGCGGCAAAACCGGGTATTCTTTGTGTAATTGGCCCGACGGCGATGCACGGTGGTTGCATGCCGGTCGCCTTGGGTGCATTTGTTTTTGTTAAGTAGCGGCAGGGGGACGGGTTGATGGGTGGTGCGCTGGACAATTTCAGTGTGGTGCTGGAACAGGCGATGGTGCATCTGCAAAAAAGCATGCGGCAGGAGAACACCTATACAGCCCTCGTTCTGGCCGCGGATGGCGCCCACGTTGCGGCGACCTTGCTGACACACTGGCAACGCCACGCGCCGGCTCAGGCGCAGTTGCATCTGGTTTTTTTTGAAGACGCCGCAATCGCCTCGTCTGACACGAGATTTGCGGCTGGCGGCGCATCGGCGCCAACCCCGGCGGCACCGTACCCGCTAACGGCAAATGAGGATGATGCGCGTACGATTCTGGACGCGCTGCTGGCGCCCTCTGATGATACCGGCGTACCCTTGCTGCCCGGCGTGCATCGGTTCGATGCGCCTGCGCATCGGCTCACGGTAACCCGTCTGATCGGTCCTTTAGCGCAGATGTTCTCACAGCTGGTTGCTGTTGTGGATCTGGTGCTGGTCGATTCGATCGACCGGGTCGCCGACATTGCTCATTATGCCGACAGTGTGTTGCGCATTGCTGCGCCGGATCTGGCCGCGGTTGCGCCCCAGTCGGTGCTTGAGCAACTGCAGCAGGCGATCAGAAACAAGGGGTCACGTACGCTGACGTTACACCCCTTGGATCAGCCATGGCAGGTGTTGCTGGTGCAACTGCATAAGCCGGCCAAGCCGCCGCAGGCATCGACCCGCACCGCCTGGGTGGTGGGCGGCAGCTTGGCCGGTGCAGGCGTGGCCTATGCACTTGCATTGCGCGGCTGGCATGTGCACGTGACCGATCCGGCGCTCGCCCATGGTCAGCGGGGCCCTCAGGCAGGCCATCTTGCCGCTGCCCTCACGCCGCTTATTTCCGTTGACGATAATTTCAAGGCACGACTGAGCCGGGCAGGCGTGTATCGCGCCCATCAGCGCTGGGCGGATTTTGATGCCGATATTATCGTCTCGCGTAGTGGCACGCTGGAGCTGGCGCGCAGCAAAGGGCATGCGCGCGATCTGTTGCAGGGTGTGCAGGCCATGGCCTATCCGGAAGGCTGGGTCCGGCTGATCGCGCCACTGCAGGCCCCCGTGTGCGCTGGCGTTGGCGTCGCACGGCATGGCGCGTACTTTGCCAAGGGCATGACTGTTTCGCCCCCCAATCTGGTCCGCAAATTGCTGTCCCATCCCAATATTGTCTGCCATGGCGTGCAGATCGATTCGCTGCATCAAGGGGCGCAAGGCTGGCAACTGCGTTCTCATCAGAATGACGAACCCGTGGTTGTGGCCGAATGCGATACCGTTATCCTGGCCGCTGCGGCTCATACGCCGGCGCTGCTGGCCAAGAGTGGCCTGGACCAGCATACCCTGCGGTCAGGGCGCCGGCAGTCGACCCTGCCGGCGATCATGTCCATGGATACGCTGGCCGGACAGGTCATGCATGTGCCGGCGGCCATGTTGCCGCAAGTGCCGGTCAGCGTGATTGGCGCAGAAGGCTATTTTCTGCCGCCAGTGCAGGGACAATGCGTGCTGGGCAGCACCTACGAACGGGAACCGGCCGGTCAGGGACGCACTCGCAGCGGCCAGCAGCAAATCGTGAGCAAACTGGCGCCAGCGCTGGGGCCAGCCGTCTTGCAGCCGGTTGTCGAGGCATTGGCGGCGGCTGTGTCCAGTGCCGGGTTACCGCAAGCAGTCTTGTTCGGCCAGGAGGGGGGCGATATAGCGGCAGCCGGAGCGCAGGCAGTGCAGCATAACGATGCCCCGGTATTTTCGGGATGGGCCGGCAGCCGGGCGGTTATCCGGGGTCGGCTGCCGGCATTCGGCCCGCTGCGGCACGCGCCGGGGCTATGGCTGGCTTGCGGCTACGCCTCCCATGGCCTGACCTGGTCTGCGTTGGCCGGCGATGTTATCGCCGCCATGCTCAATACAGAGCCGGTTCCGCTGGAGCGCGATTTGTTGCAGGCGGTGGCGCCGCGCTGAAAAAATCGCATGGAAAACGGGCCGGTCTGCTTTGTTTTTTAGCCAAAACACGAAATTGATTTTATTTTGTGTGGTAAATGAGTCAAAATAAGCGTTTTTAGGGAATCTCTTGCCCGTTTCCATGCTCCGGTATTTTCCCCTCACTGAAAAGAACTCACGTGATTCAATTTGATCGTCTTGTATTCAAGTCCGCTCATGCAACGCATGCCGAGTTTTCTACGGACACTGATTTATTATTGCGTGTCGAGGCTCATAGCCCGGGCGTATTCAGGATCCTGGCAGGGTTGCCCGACAGGCTTTCCGAAGAAAAACAAACCGCGCGCCAAAAGCAACGCCAGGCACTGACCATCGCTCGTGAAGAGTGCATCGGTGAGATGCTCACCGAGTCTCTGATCGATGAGTCCGGCTGGCGTTTCACTCAGGGCGATGTGTCTCTGGTGATCTGCAACAGTCCGCTGACCATTTCGCTGTTCCGTGGCGACACATGTATTTTGCGTACCGATGATGGCTTCGAGACGCCGCTGGTCATGGAGTCCGAAGCCGGACAGCCAGCCCATTGGTCAGTCATGTTCGATCTGCCGGACAACGAACCGGTTTTCGGGCTTGGTGAAACCGCCGGCGACTTTAATCGTCGCGGCGTGGAAATTGTGTCTGACCTGAACGACTTCCGTTATTTGCCGCTGGCCTGGAATCCCAGGGGCTGGGGAGTATACGTGAACTCGCTTGAGCGGGTCATGCACGATCCTGGCACAGAAGATAATCCGGGCACCTATCAGATTTTCATTGATGGTCAGGTCTTTGACCTGTTTCTGTTTGCTGGCGATGTCCCGGAAATTTTCAATCAATATTCCGCGCTCACCGGTCGTGCTGGCCAGCCGCCGTTGTGGGCCATGGGTGCATGGCTCAAGCAGCAGCCTGACCAGGCTACGCCAACCTTTATTGAACAGGCCGAAGCGCTGCGACAGGCCCAGTTTTCACTGGATGTGCTGGATTTTGCACAGCCCTCCATGGTCCGGTTTCAGGCAGACAAGCTGGTGCTGGAGTGGGATGATAGCCGCATGGACGATGCGCGCCGTACGCTGGGCGCGTTGCGCGAAAAGTTTTTTGAAATCAGTGTGCCATCCTTCCCGGGTGTGCCGCGTGAATCGGTCCTGTTCGACGATCTGGAAGATCGCGGCTGGCTGCTGACTGACCAGGATGGTAATGGCTTTGTCTTTGATGGTGTGCCGGAAAACGGCAATCTGCCGTTTGGCCTGCTGGACCTGACCTACAAGGATGCTTATGCATTCTGGGTTGAGCGGCATCATCAACTGGTCGACGAAGGCGTTGGGGCTTTCCACAGTTCGTTTCCGGTAGAGATCCCCGATGCGGTAAGTGCGCGCAATGGCGAATCCGGAGCGCTGCTCAGAGAGTTGTATCCGCTGTTGCTGCGCCGTGCGCTGTTCGATGCCGTTTCCATGAACAAGACGCCTACCGAAGGCGTGGTGCCTTCTGCAGATTTGATTATGGCTGTGCAGCGCGTGGCCTGGCAAAAAACGCCTGCATCTGCCAATGACTGGGAGGGGCTGACACAGTGGTTGCGCCACTCGTTGGCAATTCAAGCCAGCGGCGTGATCGCGGTCACGCACGATCTGGGCAACGCCGAGCAACTGGATGGCGACACTCCGCTGGATGCGACGCTGTACCTGCGCATGCTGGGTCTCTGTGTATTTTCTGCCGGGTTCGCCTTCCAGGCGGCACCGGCACTATTGCCCAGCGCCTATCCGGAAGACGTGCAGACAAAGATCCGGACATTGCTTGAACTGCGCTATCGCCTGATCCCATATATTAATGGCGTCATTGAAGATGCGGTGCGCACCGGCCTGCCGGTGCAGCGGATGATGGCGCTGGCGTATCCGGACGATGCCAAGGCGCGTGCCTGGGACCAGCAATACATGCTGGGTCCGGCGCTGCTGGTGGCGCCGCTGCTGCAGCCGGGTTCGTCGGTGAATGTTTATTTGCCCGAAGGCGATGCCTGGTGGGATCTGAACCTGAACCAACGCTATGAGGGCGGCCAGGTGCTCACGGTTGAGTGTGGGCTGGACTCGGTACCAGTCTTTGGCCGTGAAGGCCATATGCTGTGTCTGGGGCCGGTTCTGCGGCATATGGGTGAGTTCAACTCGGCGCGCATTCTGGACGAGGTCTGGATGTTCGGCATGCCCATGCATAACCCGGTTGTTATGCGCAACAAGATTCGCGTCATGCAGATGCAGGGCTCCAGTTACATCAAAGGCCTGGAAGGACTGAAAATTCTTCAGTCCGATGGTCTGGAAGTAAAACGTCGCGGCGCAGAAGTGCGTATCTCGCGCGAGCGGTAAAAGTAGTGATGCCCGTTGCGACAAAGAAAAAAAGTAATTTCTTTGTCGCAATTATGCAAATAGTATTGACAGTAGGTTCGAATTCCTTCATAATCTTTTTCTTTCCTGGGCTGGTAGCTCAGTCGGTAGAGCAGTGGACTTTTAATCCATTGGTCGCGAGTTCGAGTCTCGCCCAGCCCACCAGGAAAATCTTGTAGAAAGAATATCTTAGCCGCTAGCCTGAAAATGGAGTAGCGGCTTTTTTATTGCCCGGGTCTACAACGGTTCGTTGACCCAATCAAGAGGGTACGGCATTATCCACTTTCTGCCTTGCATAAATAACTGATCGCTAATGTCGATCTGCGCCAATGGTTAGCGAAGCGTGCTCGAACGGCTCGACTTTGCCTTCGATCATCAGCTTGCGCGTGCCGTTGCAGCCGGTATGCACGTCACGCTTTGAACTCTGACGACCCCTTTTTAGTTCATCCACAAGTTCATGAATATCCGCTTCCTGAGTGGCGAGGGCAAAGTCACGACGAAAGCTCGACAGCATCTGTGGAGCCTGCGCCTTCCAGGCATCCAATTGCACGCCCATAAGGCAGTTGCATGACGCCAAAAGACATGCATTACCCTAATGGTTGCCATGGCGCCGGGTAAAATAGCGGCTATCATCAAGCTTTACGAAGGACACCCGCATGGCAGACAGCAGTTTCAGTTTAAAAAGCATTGCCGTTCCTGCTTACGGTCCTTCGCTGCTTTTCGGTTTTGCCAACGGTGCGATTTTGCCGGTGATTGCATTGAGCGCCCGTGATCTGGGTGCTACGCCTGCCTTGGCGGGCTTGATCATTGCGCTGATTGGTCTGGGTTCGTTGCTGGCCAATATTCCCGCAGCACTGATTACCTCGCGCGTGGGCGAGCGAAGCGCGCTGCTGGGTGCGTCGGCGATCACCATCGTCGCCCTGTTGCTGTGCATTTTTGCCAATCATGCGTTGCTGCTGGCCTTGGCGACGTTGCTGATCGGCGTGTCAACCTCTGTCTTCTTTCTTGCCCGGCAAACTTATATGATCGAGGCCGTGCCTTTTTATATGCGCGCCCGGGCGCTCTCGGTACTGGGCGGGGTGAACCGTATCGGCATGTTTGCCGGGCCGTTCGTGGGGGCAGGGGTGATGCATTTTGTAGGGCTGTCCGGTGCCTATTGGGTGGGGCTGGCTGCGCTGGTCGCCTCAACGGTGCTGACCTACTATATGCCGGATCTGAAGGTCGAGCCCAGGACGCAGAACCTGTCGGCAGCCAAACCCCGCATGGCGCGTATTGCCCGTGAACACGCCGGCGTGTTCATGTCGCTGGGCTTGGCCGTCCTGTTGATCAGCGCCATGCGTGCCGCAAGGCAGATTGTGATCCCGTTGTGGGCCGATTATATCGGCCTGAGTCCGACGGCAACTTCGATCATCTTTGGCTTGTCCTCGGCCGTGGATATGCTGATGTTCTATCCTGCCGGCAAGATCATGGATGAATGGGGGCGGCTGTGGGTTGCATTGCCCTGCACCCTGATCATGGGTATTTCACTTGTGATAATGCCATTTACCACCACTGTGTTCTCGTTTATCGTGGTTGCCATGTTGTTGGGGCTGGGCAATGGTTTTGGTTCGGGGATCAACATGACGCTGGGGGCGGACGCCTCTCCCGATCATGGGCGCACCGAGTTTCTGGGGCTTTGGCGGCTCATCAGCGACGTGGGCAGCAGCGCCGGCCCCTTTTTGTTGTCCGGCATGACGGCGCTGGTGTCGCTGGGTGCCGGTATCGCATTAACCGGCGGCTTTGGTTTTATCTCGGCCGCGATTTTCTGGCATTTCCTGCCGCATGCACGAGGCACGAAAGTACGCGATCAGTAGACGCGCACATAGCGCAGATGCCTTCAGTCATGCGCCAGGCGCTCGTGCTAGCGACGCAACATAAAAAAACGCTGCAGCCAGGCGTCGTTGATATCCATGACGACCAGGCGCAGCGTTGTTGCTTGCTGTCTGTTTTGTCAGGGCGTTAAGTGCAAAAGTTCTTCTATACGCCCTGACTGTTGCTGCTGCGGATTTCAGTGATCGTACTGCTTGCCTTCTTGCGCCTTCAGCGCTGCCGGCTCGACGGTGCTGAGCCACTCCATGGATTTCTTACCGACCGGCGCGATCAATTTGTCGCCAGAATAGATACTCATCTTGTCCAGCACCGCGAACGGGTACTCAGGCACTTTCTTGGTAATGCCGAGCAATTGCGCCTCGTAAGCCTGACCGTCGGCGCGATCGATTTTCAGGCTGCGACCAAAGCCAGTAAATTGCACATCGTGCATGGCCGCGGCCACCTGTTCGGTGCTCGGCCATTTGCCGCCGTTATCCTTGATTGCTTTTTCGTAACCCGCTTTCAGGCCATGGATCGCCTGCACCATGTGGTACACCGAGTAAATCGGATAGGCATTGGTTTTTTCACGAAATTTCTTGATGAAGGCCTGGTGCTTCGGATCATCCTTGGTTTCCGGATGCAAGAAGTAGTGGTCGCCACGGGCGCCGACAATCACGCCTTCCGGTAGGGCGCTGCCCAGGCGTTCCAGCGAACTTTCTGCCAGCGGCAGCACGAACGTGGAGTTTTTGAACAGATTGCGCTGCGAAGCCTGGCGCACGAAGTTGTCCAGATCTCCGCCCCAGGAAGTGGACAGGATGACATCCGGCCGCAATGCCTGAAGGCGGCTGATTTCTGTAGAGAAATCGGCGGCGCCAAATTTCGGGAACATTTCCGCGACGACACGCACGTCAGGCTTGAAGCGTTTTAGCGTTGCCAGGAAAATCTCTCTGGAATCACGGCCCCAGGCGTAATCCTGATTGACAATGGCCAGAGTCTTGAAGTCCGGCTTTGTCTTGAGCAGATACAGAACCGATGCGACCATTTCAGCGGTGGCATTGGCCTGGGTTCGTACCACGTATTTATATTCTTTCTCTTCCAGTACCTTTTCGGTGCCGCAATCCCACAAAATATTGAGTGTCTTCAGGTCTTCGGCCACCGGTGCAATGATGTTGCAGTTGCCACTGGAAATGGCAGAAAGAAATACGCGGGTGCCGTTCTCGGCCAGACGACGATACTCGGAAAGCAGCTTTTCGCCACCACCGCCTTCGTCAATATAGGTGGGTACGATCTTGACGCCATCGATGCCGCCGGCCGCATTGATGTCGCTGATCAGCAGATCAGCTGCATGACGTGCCGGTACGCCGAACACCGAAGCAGAGCCGGAAAGAAAAGTGGATATGCCCAGCTTGATCTCGGCTGGTTTTTCCTGGGCAAAAGCATTGGTACTCATGGCAATGCCGGCGAACGCCGCCGTCGCCATGAGCCGCATGGTTTTTTTTAGCATGGTTATGTCTCCTGATTGTTATTGCACTCTAAAAGAGGATGGTGTCTCTCAGTCCGTTACCCGACGCAAGGTGATCAAAACCTTCATTGATCTGGTCCAGTGTGAAAGTCTGTCCCATCAGCTTGTCTACGGGTAGTTTTCCAGCGACATACAGATCTATATATTTTTCAATGTCCCGCGACGGTACGCCGGACCCCAGATAACTGCCTTGCACCGTCCTTTCCTCGCCCACCAGTTGCGCCAACGGCAGCGCGAAATTTGCCCGGGGATTGGGCAGGCCGGATGTGATGGTCGCCCCACCTCTTTTGGTGAGCGTATAGGCCGTCTCGAACGCCTGCACGGCGCCGGCCATATCAAAGCCGTAGTCTACGCAACCGCCGGCCTGCGCGATCAGCTCGCTCTTGTCCTGGACGACTTTTGGATTGATACAGTGTGTTGCCCCCAGCGTTTTTGCCAGCGCCAGTTTATCGTCGCTCAGATCGACAGCCACAATTCTTCTTGCGCCAGAGGCGACCGCAGCGATCAGCGCGCTCAGGCCGACACCGCCCAGGCCGACGATGGCAGCGGTATCACCGGCCTGCAATCTGGCCCGGTTGATGACGGCGCCGGCGCCGGTGAGAACGGCACATCCGAACAGCGATGCTTCCCTGTGGGAAAGATCGCGAGTGACCTTGACGCAGGAACGCCGGGAAACCACGGCGTATTCTGCAAAGCACGAAACACCGGTATGGTGGTTTAGCGGCTGGCCATCCTGGGACAGGCGCTTGTCGCCAGATAGCAGCGTGCCCGCCGTATTGGCGACGGCACCGGGAATGCATAATGCGGGTCGTCCCTCGGCGCATGGTGCGCAGCAACCGCAGCTGGGCACGAACACCATCACCACATGGTCGCCTGGCTTCAGGTCGGAGACGCCGCGCCCGCATTCGATGACGGTGGCCGAGGCTTCATGGCCCAGCACGATGGGCATCCCCCTGGGGCGATCGCCATTGATGACCGACAGGTCTGAATGACAAAGACCGCTGGCCTGCATTTTTATAAGCAGTTCGCCGTCGCCGGGCGCGCTCAGGTCCACCTCTTCAATACTCAATGGCCGGCTTTGCGCGTAGGGCAGCTGCGTGCTGATGGCCCTTAATATGGCTGCTTTGATTTTCATCGCATGTTTTCTTTATACAGTTCGGCCGCCATCGACCGGCAACTCGACGCCGGTCAGGAACGCAGCGGCATCGCTTGCCAGAAAGACGGCAGCTGCGGCCACGTCTTTGGGCGTGGAAAACCGGCCCAGTGGGATGGATGAAATGAATTTGGCGCGGTTCTCGGGCGTGTCGGGCAGGCCCATGAACAGTTCGAACATGCCGGTGATCCCCATGACCGGGCAAATGGCATTGACCCGGATATTGTCGGGGCCCAATTCGACCGCCATGGATTTGGATAGCACATTGACTGCGCCCTTGGACGCGTTGTACCAGCTCAAGCCAGGGCGCGGGCGTATCCCTGCCGTTGAGCCGATATTGAGAATGACGCCGGCACCGGTCTGGCGCATAACCGGAACCACTGCCTGGGCCATATGGTAAATCGACTTGACGTTGACGTCGAACATCCGGTCAAACATCGCTTCGTCTACGTCCAGCATGGGCTGGTTCTTGTGGGTAATGGCAGCGTTATTGACTACGATATCCGGGGCTCCGAAGGTGTCTACGCAATGGGCGACCAGGGCCCGCACCTGCTCGCCATTGGACACGTCGACAGTAAACGCACTGGCATTGTCCCCGAGCGCACCGGCAACGCGCAAGGCGGCCGCTTCGTTGATATCGGCCACAATGACTTTTGCGCCTTCATTGATATAAGCGGTGGCAATGCCTTCGCCAAACCCGCTGCCGGCACCGGTGACAATAGCGATTTTATTATCCAGAACAGCCATGTTGTGTGGTTCCTTTATAGATTGAAGTGTATTAACCGTGATAGTGAATGATTGTTTTGGTCGTGCTCATTTCCTCGAGCGCAACCAGACCTTTCTCACGTCCGTGTCCGCTGCGCTTGACGCCGCCAAAGGGCAGTTCAACACCGCCGCCGGCGCCAAAGCCGTTGATATACACTTGTCCGCATTTCACTTCTTTGGCTACCCGCTGCTGGATACCGCCGTTCTCGCTCCAGACGGCAGCCATCAAGCCGTAGTCGGTAATGTTTGCCAGATGCACGGCTTGCTCTTCGGTATCAAAAGCCAGCGCAACCAGGACCGGGCCAAAAATTTCCTGCATCAACAGATCGCTGTCATGGTTGTCGGCAACGAACAGGGTTGGTGTGACGTAATAACCGCCGTCCGGAACGCCGGCTTCGATCTGTCCCTGTGCAAGCATTTTCAGGCCGTCTTTTTTACCTTGTTCCAGATACCGGTTGACGCGGTCGAATTGTGATTTGTTGATCACCGGGCCGCAGTGCAAGTCCATGTCCGGCGTGCCCACTCTGGTTTTGGAAAATTCTTCGGCTACCAGCCCGATGAATTCGTTGAAAATATCGCGCTGAATCAGCAGACGGCTGCCTGCAGTGCAGGTCTGACCGGTGTTGGCGATAATGCCTTTCACAATGGCTGGAACGGCCAGCTTCATATTGACATCGTTAAACACCACATGAGCGGATTTCCCACCCAGTTCCAGCACGCACTTGACCGCATGTTCTGCGGCTGCCTTCTGCACCAGCACGCCCACTTCATTGGAGCCGGTGAATGTCACGAAGTTGATGTCTTCATGCGCCGACAGGCTGGCGCCGGCTTCTTCTCCCAGCCCGGTGACCACATTGAATACGCCGGCAGGCAGGCCCGCTTCCAGCGCCAGTTCTGCAACCCGGATCACTGACAGGCAGGCGTCTTCGGCCGGCTTGACCACGCAGGCATTGCCCATCGCCAGCGATGGTGCAACACTTCTGCCCACCATTTGTGCCGGATAGTTCCACGGAATGATATGCGCAGTCACACCCAGAGGCTCTCTGATGGCCTGGACCGAGTAGCCGTTCAAAAAGGGAATCACCTCGCCATGCACCTTGTCGGCCGCGGTGCCATAGAACTCGAAATAACGGGCCATTACCTGGATATCGTTTCTGGCAGAGGAAATTGCCTTGCCGGTATCTTTGGCTTCCAACTGGGACAGTTGCTCTGCATTCTCCAGAATCAATCCGCTTAATTTGACCAGCAGTCGACCGCGTTCGAGTGCCGTGAATTTTTTCCAGGGGCCTTCAGCGGCAATTCTGGCTGCCTTGACCGCAAGGTCTACATCGGCCTCATCGCCTCGTGGAATTTGAGTGAAAACGGTGCCATCGACCGGCGAAATTACATCCAGCATCTGCCCGGATATTGCATCTGTCTTGCGTCCATTAATGATCATTTGCGGCATTTTCAGTTGTCCTTTGGTTTGCATATAAGCTCATTTCTCCGCGTTCAATATTCCATATCTGATTTGGAATATCTCCCAGCAGCTTGATATTTGATTCTGTAATCACGATGCTCAGCTCGGGCTCAAGCTGCTTTAACCGGTTCAGAGCCTCGGTATATTCGGCGCCCAGGCGCGGCGCCAGGCCCTGAAAGGGTTCGTCCAGAAGCAGCAGCTTTGTGCCGATCATTACCGCACGTCCCAGCGCCACCATCTTGCCCTGTCCGCCCGATAAGGCCGATCCCGAGCGATCAAGCATGGGCACCAGCTGTGGGATGGCTTGCAGAACACATTCCAGGCGTGCTTTTATCGCGCTGGCACTCATGTTCTGCACTTCACAGGGCAGGCGCAGATTCTGTTCCACCGACAAGGTCGGGAAAATAACCCGGTTCTCCGGCGCATAGCCAATATGCAGTGCCGCTCTGGCGTGACCCGCAAGCGCGGTCAGATTGACGTCATCAAAACGGATGTCGCCGCTACGCACCTTGATCAGACCCATCATGGCGCGCAGCAGCGTGGTTTTACCTGCGCCGTTGCGTCCGACAATGCCGATGGTCAACCCGCTATCGAACGTTGCAGTGATGTTTCTGAGGATCTGATTGCCCGCCAGATCGACACTTACGTTATTTACGCTGAGCATCAATGGTCTCCAAGCACGGCGCTGCGTACCAGCGGATTGTTCAGGACCTCGGACGGGCTGCCGTCGGCGGCGATTTTTCCGGAAATCCAGGCCGCAACACGGGTGGCGTAGCGCGCAACGATATCCTCATCATGTTCGACAAACCAGCTGGTTACCTTGCGCTGCTCAAGCGCATCCATGACCAGCTGCATCAGGCTGTGTTTATCTTCCGATGCCACGCCGCTGGTCGGTTCATCCATGATCAGCAGACGTGGGCGCAGCGACAGGGCCATGGCCACATCCAGCAATTTTTTCTTGCCCTCCGGCAGATCCACCGAAAGGGCGGCGGCATCCTGCGATAGTCCCACCAGTTCCAGTGTTTCCTCTACTTCACGACGGTCGGCCAGACGGCTCAATGGTTGAAAATAGCTCAGGCGGGTGTTTCTGCTTGCCGCAGCAATCTGAATGCATTCGCTTACGGTATGTTCGGTAAACAATTGAGGTAGCTGAAAGGATCTACCCATGCCGAGACGGACAATCTTGCGGGGCGACAGGGCGGTAATGTCCTTGCCGGAGAAGTAGACATGGCCCGAATCGGGCTTCAGGTATCCGGTGCAAATATTGATGAAGGTGGTCTTGCCAGCGCCGTTCTGACCGATGACGGCCAGCCTTTCCCCTTCATGCAGTTCAAAATTGATCTGGTCGGCCGCGACCACGCCGCCAAAGGCGAGACTGAGATTTTGCGTCTTTACTAATGGTTCCATCGCTTATGTTTCCCTAGGCTCGCTTCAATTTGTGTTTTCGTATGATCTGGCCTACCACCCCGTTAGGCACAATGAAAATAACCAGAATCAGCGTCAGTCCCAGAATGGCTTGCCAGAAGCCCGGGAAATAGGCCGACGAAATCAGCTTGACGGTTTCAAAGATAGCGGCACCGATAAATGCGCCACTTACATGGGCGGCACCGCCCAGAATCGTGATGTACACGTACTCTGCAGAGCGCAGCCAGGTGCCGATTTCCGGCGTGACCAGTCCCTGTATCAGGGCCAGGATGGCGCCGGAAAACCCCACCACGGCGCCGGACAAGATATAACCCTTCCATAGTACGTGGCGCGGTGAAATGCCCAGATACTCAAGCCGGGTTTCGTTGGTCTTGATCGCTGCCAGCGCCTGGCCATTGCCCGAGCGGAAGTAGCGCTGTACGGTCCACGCAATGAGCAATGAACCGGCCAGGGCAATGCACATCAACGTAAATTCGAAGGCGCCGCGCTCAAGCGTAAAGCCTGCAACTGTCGGCCTGCTGACGCGAATGCCGTCGGTGCCGCCGGTAATATCATAGAATTTGGTGGTGAGGGCAAACAGCACCATGCTTAACGCGAGATTGAGCATGCCGAAGAAAATCCCCCGGTACCGGACTACAAACATGCCGATTAAGGCGCTGAACAAGGTGGCAATGGTCACGCTGCACAAGATGAGCACGATGACATCGGTCTCGGGTCGCAATCGGGTGATAAAGGCAATGCTGTACGCGGCGACTGATGCATACATGGCATGCCCGAATGACACCTGGCCGGCACGCAGCATCACTGAAATGCCCAGCGCAGCAATGGCATAGGTCAGGCCGATAATCAGGGGCGTGATGGTCCAGGGAACCAGGTAGCCGCAAAGCAGCACGAGCAGTGCCGACACCAAACTGAGTGTATAAATTTTCATATTGTTCTGGCCTGTGCTACTTTGAATAATCCGTTTGGCCTGAAGATCAGCACCAGCACCATGATGATGTATGGCACCGCCACTTCCACTTCCGGCGCCAGATAGATAGAGAACGATCGGATTACGCCGATCAGTATGGCGGCAATCAGTGCGCCGGTAATCTGCCCCAGCCCTGCGGTAGCTACCACGGCAAAGGACAGGACCACCATATCGGCGCCCACGCCCGGCACGAGCGAGGTGGTAGGCGATGCAAGCGCTCCGCCAAGCACGCCCAGAATAGTGCCTATGACAAATGTGAAATAGCTGATGCGCCTGGCATTGATTCCCATCGCGGTGGCCACTTCGCTGTTATGGGTAATGGCAACAATCTGTTTGCCAAGCCTGGTATACCGAAGAAAATAGACCAGGGCCACATACGCAACCAGGGCCGTGCCGGGGATGATCAGCAACTGGTAGGTTGTATAGGTGATGTTGCCCATCTCTATATTTCCCAGGCGCCCGACAACTTCGCTGGCGGTATAGGGCTGTGCGCCCCAGATGAATTTTTGCAGGTCCTCAAAGATCAGAAAGGCGCCGAACGTTAACAGCAGTTTCAGAATGGGATCGTAGCCATGGGTCCTGCGTATAAGCACAAATTCGACAACCGAGCCCAGTATGATGCCGACAATAATGGCCACCAGAAACAATGAGAGCAATGGCAGCAGCGCCGAATCTGTGGTTGGTGCATAAACGGCGATGAACGTTGCCGCTGCGTATCCGCCATAGGCATAGAATGCACCGTGGGCGACGTTCAGAATACCCATTACGCCAAAGATCAGCGTGAGCCCAAGCGACACCAGAAAGAGCAGGCCGGCGTATGAAAGACCGTCCAGTAAAGCGATCAGGATTAAATCCGAATTCATGTTGTCCCCACCTTATTTTTTTAGCTATTAGACAGGATATATACAGTAATCCACACCGGTAAAACCCTTAGCGTACGCTTTGTCTTTTTGAAACCCAGACTTTTCTATTCTGATAGTCGCGCCAGAATAGTTCAGGGTGGTGGCAAGCAACCGGCATTTTCGGTACGCCTTTTGGCTTGCGCGCCAGACCAAGAGTTGCCGGCAATGACAGTTGCCATCAATAGTTGTTATTGATGCCGGTGTTCATGACAGATTTGCATCCAGTTATAAGCAATTGAAACATTCATTTGATCGCTTCGTTTTGGATGTTAGCCTTTTACTTTGTTGATTTTCATTGAGGGAGTACGCCATGAGATTGGAAAAATTGTTACTGGCCGGTATGTTATGTGCAGGAATGATATCCACGGCAAGTGCCGCCGAACTGAAAGTGACCATGAACGAGGCGACCACCTCGGGGGCGGGCAAGGCAATGGGTCAGGTGACTATCAGCGAGACGCCTTTTGGCTTGCTCTTTACACCCGATCTCAAAGGGCTTGAACCCGGCGTGCACGGTTTTCACGTTCACGAGAATGCCAGTTGTGATGCTGCAGAAAAGGATGGGAAAACGGTGCCTGCCCAGGCTGCCGGGGGCCATTTGGATCCGAAGAAAACGGGCAAGCATGAAGGACCATATAGTGAGCAGGGCCATTTGGGTGATCTGCCGGGACTGGTTGTCGCTGCCGATGGCACATCGACATACCCGGTACTGGCTCCGCGGATCAAAGCCTTGTCCGACGTGCAGCAGCATGCGCTCATGATTCATGAAGGCGGCGATAACTATTCAGACCATCCCAAACCACTCGGCGGCGGGGGCGGGCGCATGGTATGCGGCGTGATTAAATAGAAGCAAGGTCCCATTTCATGGGTGACTGGGTTAACCAGGCCATTCCTGGCCTGCTGCTTGCGGGGGCGCGCAGTGATGCAACTGGCGTCGCCGCAACTTGAAAGGTCAGCGGGTTTAAGACGCTAACGGGTATTACGCGGTATGATCAGCACAGTTTCGAATCCATCAAGGGGCGGTTGTGCTGCGAGTTTTTTTTCTTTTCACACTGACTGCCATTGCGGAAATCGCCGGCTGCTATCTGTTCTATTTCTGGCTGCGTCGCGATGGCAATTGGTGGGTATTGATTGCATCGCTGGCCTCGCTTATCCTGTTTGCCTGGCTGCTGACCCTGCATCCGGTGGCCACGGGTCGAGTGTATGCGGCGTATGGCGCAGTCTATGTGGTGGTCTCGGTGCTATGGCTCAATCTGGTGGACCGCAGTTCACTGTCTGGGCTGGAGTGGGCAGGGCTGCTGCTGGCGCTCGCCGGTATGGGCCTGATGGTGTCGGGTTGGACCATTGCACATAAATAGGCTGCCATGCGGATTCATAAATTTGTTTTCATTGTTTTGCTGTCGGCGCTTTCTGCCTGCTCGTCCCTGACGCCGTGGCGCAATCCGCCGCTGCCGCCGGGCACCCCTGACACTGGCGTTGACACGGCGCGGCTGACCGAGAGAACCGATCCGTCTTTTATCATCATCCTGAGCATTTCCGGGGGCGGGGCGCGCGCAGCGGCATTTGGCTATGGGGTGCTCAAGGAATTGGCCGACACACAGATCCGGTGGAACGGCCAGACCCAAACGCTGCTCAGCCAGGTCGATGTGGTGCGTGGCGTATCGGGAGGCAGTATCGTAGCTGCTTATTATGCGCTCAATGGCAACAAGACTTTCCCGGCGTTTAAATACGAATATTTGTACAAGGATTTCCAGCAAAGTCTGGTGTCCGCCATATTCAGTCCGCAAAATTTTGCTGCGGCGGTCTCGCCTACGGTCGGTCGTGGCCATGTGCTGGCCCAGAAACTGGATTTGCTCTATCAAGGCAAAACCTACGATGACTTATATCGCAACCCGCATGCAGACTTGATCGTGCTGGCGACCGATTTATCCCAGGGCACGAGTTTTGAGTTTTCACCCGATCAGTTGGCGACCATGTGCGCGGACATCCGCAAGGTGCCGCTCTCGTTTGCGGTGGCATCTTCGGCCGCTGTGCCAATGGTGCTGTCGCCGCTCACGCTGAAAAATTATGCCGGGCAATGCGCTTATTCGGCCCGAAAACGCGAGCAGGTGTCCAGGCTGCAGGGCGATTACCGGATGCGCGCCTATCGTTCGGATGTGCTGGGCTATCTGGACAGCAACAACCGGCCCTATATCCATTTGGTCGACGGCGGCCTATCGGATAACCTGGGCGTGCGCGGCCTGATGGATCGCGTCACGCTTGGTATCGGCCAGTTGCGCCGCGGCCAGATCAGCAAGGGTACCGTCAGGAAAGTGGCGTTTGTGGTGATCAATGCTGAGCGTGATCCCAGCGTCAATATCGACAAAAGCGAAAATGTGCCTACACTGTCGGATGTTTTTGACACGATCATGTTCAGCACGTCGGGCCGCGTCACCACGCAGACCATGCAAATGGTGCAGGACACTGGCAGGCAATGGGCTACGTTAAGAAAATCGCTCAATCCCCAATTGCAGGGGTTGCTGGCGCCCGATGCGCAATTGCATGTTGTTCCGGTCAGTCTGCGCGAGGCGCCAGCAGGATTGTCGGTACCGCGCCGGCATTTGCTGCGCATTCCCACGCTGTTTACAGTCAATCGCAAGGATGTGGACGCGCTTATTGAGGCCGGCCGACAGACGCTGCGGCATAATCCAGAGTATCAGGCATTGCTGCAGGAGCTGGGCGCGCAGATCCCACAGCAGGCGGCTGCGACAGACTTGCCAATCACATCCGACCGTCCGTTGCCGTCCGCCGCATCGGCCCACGCGCCGGCAGGTGGGCCCGGTTCGACACCGCGTCCTGCCACGGGTCGTGAGGTTGACGCCCTGTATTCGGGAGGCTAGCGCCGGTGCGCCGGTTTGCCTTGTTGCCGCTCGGTCCGCTCGCCAGATCCCGAAAGCGGCTGGTTCGACAAAAGGGGATGCTTTTTGTTGTGCTGATCTGGTATAACAATGGCTGTTCAAGTCTACCCATTACCGGAGTTTGCCATGTCCGCCTCACCCCTTGCTGCACTGATCACTTGCGATATTATGGATCAGCACCCGTCGCTGCCGTCCTGCGATACCCAGTTCAGACTCTTTGGCTGTAAACGCGCCATTGCGGGGCAGGTTCGTACGGTCAAAGTGTTCGAAGACAATACCTTCATTCGTCAGATCCTGTCCGAACCGGGTCAGGGAGCCGTATTGGTGGTGGACGCCGCTGCTTCCCTGCATTGTGCCGTGGTAGGCGATATGATCGCCAAACTGGGGCAGGATAACGGCTGGTCTGGGATCATTGTGTATGGCGCCATCCGGGACAGTGAGCAGATTGACGCCATGGATTTTTGCGTGAAAGCGCTGGGCACCAATCCGCGTAAAAGCGGTAAAAACAGCCTGGGCCTGATTGATGTACCGGTTACTTTTGGCAATGTCCGTTTTGTCCCTGGGCAATACCTGTACAGCGATGCCGATGGCATCGTGGTCTCTGAGCAGGCGCTGTTGCTGTAAAAACCAATGGAGCCTGTTGGCGCCAAAAGCGGCAGTGGACAGGCACAGGCTTTGTGCGTTACAGGGCCAGCCATTGCCGGCCCTGCAGTCGCTTGGCTATTCGGGAGCGGCGCTGTCCCGGGCCTGTCCGATACGCCCGAACTGTCCTGCATTGAAGTCGGCCAGCGCCTGACGAATTTGTTCTTTGGTATTCATTACAAACGGACCATACCCGGCTATCGGTTCTGCGATGGGTTCGCCACTCATCAGCAGCAGGGCAGCCGCCTCTTTGGCCTGAATGGTGATGGTGGTGCCGCCTTGGGCAAAGGTGACCAACTGGCTGGCCCCAGCGTCGGCACTGCCATTTACGCTCACTGTGCCATGGCGCACCAGCAGCATGACGGTGTGGTTCGCAGGCAGCTCGAATGTGGCACTGCTGCCTGGCACCAGGCTGGTATCCCATAAGTTGACCGGGGTGAACGTAGAGGCCGGCCCCTGATGATCTTTGTACCTACCGGCAATGACCCGTAGTGTGCCCGCCTCATCTGGTAGGTTGACGGTCGGGATATCGTCAGCCGTGATGCTCTGATAGCGCGCCGGCGTCATTTTGTCGCGCGCCGGCAGGTTCAGCCACAGTTGCACCATTTCGAAATCTCCCCCTTTTTGCGAATACGCGTCGGAAAAGAATTCGTCGTGCATGATGCCTGTGCCGGCTGTCATCCACTGAACGTCGCCCGCGGCGATGATGCCGCCGCCGCCCGAAGAGTCCCGGTGCTCCACTTCGCCCTTGTAAGCGATGGTAATGGTTTCAAAGCCGCGGTGCGGGTGCTCGCCCACGCCGCGGCGTTCCTGGCTGGGCGAAAAATGTCTGGGCTGCGCATAATCGAGCAGCAAAAACGGATCGGGATTCACGTTCCGTTGCCCATAGGAGAACATGGACCGTACGTGAAAAGCATTACCCACCCAATGCGGGGCAGGGGCATGATGAATAAGCGGGGTTTTGTCCATGATCAGCTCCAGATTATCAATATATTCATATATTGGGCGCTTTTGCGCAATGACAATATAAAAGCGAAGCTGTTGTTTTCTGTCGATCAGGGGAACGGGATCACAGGCGATGAAGATAAACATATACGCGCAACTCCCATTCTGATCTGGCCGACGCATACTTATTGTCGCGCATTTTTTCGGCATTTTTCTGCGTGGCTTATGGGGCCGGCGCTGGGGGGACGATTAAGGCCCGATAAAGCAATGATCGTCTTTTTAACAATAATAATATTGATAACCATTATCATTCATAGTATTATTCAGTTTCAGTTATTTCAACATGTATCTCCGGCGTCAGGTTTCTGGCTTGGCACATTCGGTATGCCGAGATCTTCTTTACTACTTATCCTTCAACTATGAAAACAGCCTCTTTCCCATCCTTTCGCCTGACGCTACTTGCATCGCTGCTGTGTACCGGCGTTGCCTATGGACAGGCCACGAGTGGGAGCGGTAACGCGGTTGCGTCATCGAATCCGGCCATCCCGAAGCTGGGCGCGGTCCACGCGCAGACAGAGGCTGCTGCCGCCAGTTGGGAGACCTCCACCAGCGCGGCCGAGATTGCCGACAGGCAGGTTCAGAACTGGTCTGATCTGGGACGATTGATTCCTGGGCTGGATTTCAATCGCAGCGATAAAAGCGTCAATATGCGGGGCCTTGATGGCAATCGGGTCCAGATTCTGGAAGACGGTATTCCGCTACCATGGTTGAATGATGGCAGCCGCGGCGTAAAAGGCGGCATGGAAACGATTAATTTCAATACGCTGTCGGCTGTTGATGTGGTGCGTGGCGCCGGTGCCGGCAATGCTGCTGCCCTGACGGGTACGGTTATGCTGCGCGGACTGCGTCCCGACGATTTGCTGACAGAGGGCAAAAATATCGGTTTGCTGGTCAAGGGCACGCATGATGGCCTGGATGACAGCATTGGTGGCGACATGGCATTTGCAGCCCGGCTGGGGGCCTCAACCAAAATGCTGATTCAGTACGGCATTCGTACCGGTAGCGAAGAAAAGAATGGCGGCGATATCGGCGGTTACGGCGCGGCGCGCACCAAAATGAATCCTGCTGACTATACCAGCAAGAACGTAGGGTTGCGGCTTGAGCATGAATTGGCGCCTGGCCACACGCTTGGCCTGGGAGCGAGCACCTTCAGGCTGGACCGCGATATCGATCTACAGCATGAGCAAAACACCTCTACCTATGCGATTGGCAATAACCAACTGACTGAGCGCCTGAAACGAGATCGTATATGGGTCGATTACAACTATCAATCCACACAGGCCTATTCCGCATTGGATCAGGCCGGCGTCCAGCTGTACTGGAGCAAGACCCGGCTGGACAATAATCAGCATGCCTTCCGTAAGAAAGATGCTCGCGCAAATATACCGGGCGACCCGTTTATGTATGGCTATCCCAGCGGCCTGTATGAGCGCAATAACAGTATTGAACAGAAAGGCTGGGGCCTCAATCTGAGTGCGGGCGGCTATTGGGGCGATGCCGCGTTGCGCGGTCACTGGACCGTGGCCGGCACTTTTGCTGATGACACCTATGAACAGTACTCGGCCGGGGTAGATAATTGTCCTGTCGTTCCCGCCGGGCTGCCTGCGCCCATGGGGCCGCGCACCTGCGACTTCCTGCATTCCAACCAGGGCGATACGCCCGAAGTCAAAAGCCGCGACTGGTCGCTGTTTGCCAGCCATGCGTTCATATGGAACGACGGCCAGTTCGAACTGACCCCGGCCCTGCGTTACGATGGCTGGTCGCGCAAACCGCAGACCGGTGGCGGTTTTGCCTCCAACCAGAACGGCTATGAAAGTGAGCTGCGCAATCGCAGCGGCAATCAGGTTTCCCCATCGCTTGAGTTTGCCTGGAACGCGTCTGATATCTATCGTGTGACAGCACGCTATGGTTACGGCTACCGGGCGCCCACGGCACCGGAGCTCTTTTTGCAGTATGGGTCTGCCGCCAACTACATGCGTAAAGGCGATCCCAATCTGAAGGCCGAGCGCAGCCGCGGCTGGGAACTGGGCTTTCAGGCCCGGGGGCAGATTGTTGGCGGTTCTTTGAATATATTTGAGACGCGCTACAAAGATTTCATCGACAACGACGTTCCAGTCAGTCCCGATTCTCCGTTCTATGCCATGATGCAGCAGGGTCTGTATCCGAATGGTGTGACCACTTACGCCAATCGCGATCGCGTTCGGATTTATGGCGCAGAAGCCATGGGCTACTGGAATATTAACGACAACTTGTATACCCGCGCGACGGTGGCATGGACGGTTGGCAAAGACCTGGAAACCGGTCAGCATCTGAATTCGGTTGCACCGCTCAAAGGCACGCTGACACTGGGCTACAGAACGCCGCAGTGGGGGGCGGAGACAGTATGGACACTGGCAAACAAACGCGATAAAGTGCAGTATCCGGAAGCTGCCGCAGGTGCCCCAAATGCGGATTTTCAGGCCCCCGGTTATGGTACGCTTGATGTACACGGCTGGTGGGCGCCGGCCGGTTTGAAGGGCGTCAAGTTCCAGCTCAGCGTGGTCAATTTGTTCGACAAGAAATACTGGAATGCGCTGAACGTGCCTACCGCAGGCCCAACCGCCATCGCTCGTCCGGTAGATTATTATTCCGAAGCAGGCCGCTATGTGCGGGTGTCAGTCAGCTATCAATATTGACCGACAAAAATTTTGAGACTGGCCGGGCCGTCGCAAGATCGCCCGGTCAAAACCGTTTAGCTACTATAAGAGAGATATCCATGACACAACAGAGCACTGATTTGAAAGCCCGTTACGATGCATTATTGCAGGATGAACCCAAAATGCGCGTACGCAATGCGGCAGAAAAGCTGGGCGTCAGTGAAATGGAACTGGTTGCCGCCCAATGTGGCGATATAGACGCGACTCTGCTGGAAGGGTCGGCGCAGATCATTTTCAAGGAGCTGCAAACGCTGGGCGAAGTCATGCTGCTGACGCGCAATGAATGGTGTGTTCATGAACGCCACGGGCGGTATGAATCGGTTAAGGTTGGCCATGGCCCGGTCGGCCTGGTATTGGGTGCCGATCTTGACTTACGGGTGTTTTTCTCCAGCTGGAAATATGCCTGGGCCGTGACTCAGAATGGCCGCAAGAGCGTCCAGTTTTTTGATGGCGCAGGCATGGCGCTGCACAAGGTGTATTGCACCGAAAATTCGGACATGGCGGCATATGATGCGCTGGTTGAAAAGTTTCGCGCCGCCGATCAGGAGCCAGCACCGCTTGACCGGACACCTGCAGCGCCAAAGGCCTATGCCAGCGAAGTGCCTGAACTTTTGCGCCAAGACTGGCTGGGCATGACCGATACGCACGACTTTGCCGGCCTGCTAAAAAAATGGAATCTGCCTCGTGTGCAAGTGCTGGAGAACGCTGGCGAAGATCTGGCGCAGCGCGTAGACAATGATGCCATCGAAGTCATGCTGCAGAAAGCGGCCGAATCGGATCTGCCCATTATGTGCTTTGTGGGCAATAAAGGCATGATCCAGATTCACTCGGGCCCGGTCAAAAAACTCATGCGTACCGGTCCCTGGTTCAATATTCTGGATCCGAAATTCAATCTGCATCTGAATACCACGGCCATCCACAGCACCTGGATTGTGAACAAGCCCACCGAAGACGGCTGGGTGACCTCGCTGGAAGGGTTTTCCGAAGATGGAGAACAAATTGTGCAATTCTTCGGCGCGCGCAAGCCCGGCGTACCGGAGATCAGGCAATGGCGCGAGCTGCTTGAATCGCTTTGCAAGCAACCGCTGGCTGCCTGATGGCATGACCGAATCGACAAAACGGAATCACCCAATGAAACGAAATGCCGTTACCCGTTGCCTTGCCATACTGGCTGCTGCGAGTTTGTTCTGTGGCAGCGCCAGCGCGCAGCAGGCTCAGCGAATTGTCTCACTGGGCGGCACGGTGACGGAAATCATTTACGATCTGCAAATGCAGCATAAGCTGGTCGCCGATGACCAGTCCAGCCTGTATCCCGAGGCAGCCACCAAATTGCCGCGCGTGGGCTATTATCGCGCCGTGCCTGCAGAAGGTGTGCTGTCGCTCAAGCCCGATCTTGTTATTGCCTCTGAGAATGCAGGCCCCGCCGTCTCGCTGGAGAAAGTCCGGTCGGTAGGCGTCCAAGTGGTAACTGTCTCAGATAAACCGACGGTTGATTCTTTGTACGAGCGGATCGAGCAAATTGCCCAGGCCCTGAATGTACCGGACAAAGGCAAGGCGCTTGCCGCCGAGATTCAGGCGAATGTGAAGCAGGCGCAGGCCAGGCCCAGCGAGAGCCTGCGCACCGTGCTGATTCTGAATCGCACCGGGTCCAAGTTAATGGCCGGCGGCGACACTACGGCCAGCGCAATTATGGAAATGGCAGGCCTGCAGAATGTACTCAAGTCGCAGCGCGGCTATAAACCAGTCTCTGCAGAGAGCTTGCTGGCGCTGAAGCCGGAAATGATCATCGTTACCAACGGTTCGTTGCAAGCGGCTGGCGGCATTGATAAATTCAAGTCGGACCCGGCCATCGCATTTACGCCTGCGGTAAAAAATAATCGCATTGTGGTCATGGATGATTTGCTTGCGTTAGGCATGGGGCCACGGGTAGGTCTGGCGATCTCGCAATTGAAGGCTGCTGCCGGCTATGCAAATTAACGCTGCGCCAGGTCAGGGCAGGGTCAGAAAATCCTTTACCATTCTGCTGCTCATATTGCTGGCAGCCACTATATTGGGCAGCGTCAGCGGGGCGGTGGTTATTCCCGTGCATCAATGGTGGCCGGTGCTCACGGGTGGGCAGGGGGATGAAACCCAGTTGCTGCGCCAGATCTTTCTGGATATCCGGCTGCCGCGGGTCGTCTTCGGTATTGTCACGGGCGCGGCGCTGGCATTGTCAGGCGTTGTCATGCAGGCGCTGTTTCGCAATCCGCTGGCCGAGCCCGGTCTGATCGGCGTCTCGGCCGGCGCGGCGCTGGGTGCGGTCTCGGCAATTGTGCTTACTGCGGCAGGTTTCTGGGTCATTTCCTTTGCTGCGTTCGCGGGGAGTCTGCTCAGTACCTGGCTGGCGTATCTGGTTGGGCGACGTTATGCCGGTGTGGCCGGACTGCTGCTGGCTGGTATTGCCATCAATGCCATTTCAGGCAGCTTGATTGGCTTGCTTACCTATATTGCGACAGACACCCAGTTGCGTGATCTGACCTTCTGGGGCATGGGCAGCCTGGCGTCTGCGAACTGGCGCACCATCGCTTTTCTCGGCCCGTGGACACTGCTTATCTGTGTGCTGTTGTGCCGGGAATGGCGCGCGCTTAATGCATTGCTGCTTGGTGAGCGCGAAGTATCACATTTGGGATTTTCCATGAAGCACCTGCGCCGCCGCCTGATCGTCGGCATTGCGCTGCTGGTTGGTCCACTGGTGGCTGTGACCGGTGGCATAGGCTTTGTCGGACTGGTGGTGCCGCATTGTCTACGCATGATCATGGGCGCGAATCATCGTCATCTGTTGCCAGCCTCCATGGCCGGCGGTGCCCTGGCTCTGGTGCTGGCAGACTGGCTGGCGCGCGTGGTTGTCATTCCGGCGGAACTGCCCATCGGCCTGGTAACCAGCCTGATCGGCGGCCCGTTCTTTCTCTGGCTGCTGGTAAAAAGGAATATGCGATGACCGTGATGGAGCAATGCATGCGCGGCAGCGACATCTGCGCAACACGCGGTCAGCGCCAGGTACTGCGTGACATTTCAATTGAAATAAGACGAGGCGAAGTGCTGGCGCTGCTGGGCGCCAATGGCGCCGGCAAATCCACATTGTTGTCCATCCTGGCGCAGGAAAGTCAGGAGGTTCGCACGCACGACACCGGCACCATTTACATCAACGGGCATGAGGCCACCGCGCAGTCGGCACGGGAGCAGGCGCGCCAGCGAGCTGTGCTGCCCCAGGGCAGCGGTCTGACCTTTGATCTGGGTATCCAGGAAATTATTCAGATGGGTCTGTACCCGTTTCCGGAACTGGACCCTGGCGAGGCAAATGCATTGTTGCAGCACGCGGCGCAGACCGCAGGCGTGCGGGACCTGCTTGACCGATCATGGGTAACGCTTTCTGGCGGTGAAAAACAACGTGTACAGTTTGCGCGGGTGCTGGTCCAATTGCTGGCCCGGCGCCATGATGGCCAGACGCGGTATTTGCTGATGGATGAACCCACTTCGGCCCTGGATCCAAAGCATCAGCATGCGTTTTTCCGCATTGTGTCGGATCTGGCGCACAAGGATGAAGTGGGCGTGATGGTGATTGTCCATGATATTAATCTGGCCGCGCAGTATTGTGATCGCATTGCGCTGCTGGCCGACGGCGAGCTGGTCATTTGTGATACGCCCGAACGGGTGCTCACGCGCGAACACCTGTACGCAACGTATGGCATCTACAGCCAGACCATGCCCCATCCATTCAAGCAAGGCAAGTTGCTGGTTGTCTGGGAATAGCAGCCTGTTTATGTCGCCCCGGATAGTCTGGCGCAATGCCACCGGGGCGAGGCTGCTATCTTCGGATCATGATCATTGGTCTGGGCCGTACTCTGCGCCATCTTCTTATCCATCATCTGCGCTTGAATCTATCCCTGATCAGATTCTTTGATGTGATTCTTGATCAGATTTTGGGCCTGCTCCTTCATTTGATTCTCTGGTTTGATCATCACACCCGTCATCACGCCCATCATCACCTCTGTGATCTGACATCTGCCTGTGCCGTACTCGCGGTGAAAAGGACAGCAACTTCATGCATTATGCGCCAAAGGGCAGACTGGTTTGTATCGCTTGGCAAGTTATGGCATGATCCCTGTGTGGGGTGCCGTTCTGGTTGGCACCCATCGCGCGGCGTGTGACACGTGGAAAAAAAGCGTTTCTGCTTGGGCAGACAGCGTTGCAGACCTAACTTAATAGATGTGACTTAACAACTGTGGTTTTACAGGCGGTTTGGTAGGGGAAGTATTCAATCAGTTTTTTATGACGACAATTCGGACAGTGGCCATACAAGTGTCGGTATCAGGCCGAGGTAGTGCATGTGTCCGCGCTCTTGCAACAGTGGTCGTCAATAGGCAATAGCAACAAGCCCGAACCAATTGTTCGCCCCGCCGACGCCTCCCTTGTGTAAGTCCGTATCACCAGACCGGCAATGGTAGCCGAGTTCCAATCGTGCAGTAGTTGCCATTTGCGATATGAACACAGACCAGGCAAGTTTATGATCAAGGAGAAAAACGTCATGAATAGTATGGATAGTTTTGGCGCCCGCAGCATACTCGAAGTGGGAGATCAATCATATCGAATCTACCGGCTTGATGCGTTAAAGAAGGAGGGGCTGGATGTTGACTCGCTTCCTTACGGCCTGAAAATACTGCTGGAGAACCTGCTGCGTACCGAAAATGGCAAGGACATTACTGCGGCAGACATTCGCGCGCTTGCCGACTGGGATCCGCAGGCCCAACCAGATCGTGAAATTGCCTTTACCCCGGCGCGCGTGGTGCTGCAGGACTTTACCGGCGTGCCTGCGGTTGTTGACCTGGCTGCCATGCGCGAGGCCATGCATGCCCTGGGCGGGGATCCCAAGCGCATCAATCCCCTGGCGCCGGTAGAGCTGGTCATTGACCACTCGGTGATTGTCGACGTTTTCGGGCAGGCCAATGCGTTTGAGCGCAACGTAGAGATCGAATATCAACGCAACCTGGAACGCTACCAGTTTTTACGTTGGGGACAGCAGGCTTTTGCTGACTTCAAGGTCGTGCCCCCGGGCACCGGCATTGTTCACCAGGTCAACCTGGAACACTTGTCGCGTGTTATTTTCACGGCTGATGACGATGGCATGAAAGTGGCCTATCCGGATACCTGTGTCGGGACCGATTCCCATACACCCATGGTCAACGGTCTGGGCGTAGTTGCGTGGGGTGTGGGCGGCATTGAAGCTGAAGCGGCCATGCTGGGTCAGCCCATTTCCATGCTGATTCCGCGCGTTGTGGGTTTTAAGCTGACCGGAACGTTACCGGAGGGAACGACTGCCACCGACCTGGTGTTGACGATTACAGAGATGTTGCGCAAGCATCGTGTTGTTGGCAAATTTGTTGAGTTTTACGGACCTGGAGTTGCGTCTGTACCTCTGGCCAACCGGGCGACCATCGGCAATATGAGCCCGGAATATGGCTCGACGATTTCCATTTTCCCCATTGATGCAGAAACGCTGCGTTATCTTGCATTCACGGGTCGCTCCCAGGAGCAGATTGCGCTGGTTGAAGCCTACGCCAAGGCGCAAGGGCTGTGGCATGACCCGCAAGCCGAACCGCGTTATTCAGAAAAGCTGGAGCTGGATTTGTCACAGGTGGTGCCGTCTATCGCCGGTCCCATGCGTCCGCAGGATCGCATAGCGTTGTCAGATGCGAAACCGGCATTTCGGGGGGCGCTTGCCTCGACTATTGGAGAACCGGAACAGAAACCGCGAGGGTATGACAAGGTCGTCGATCAGTCTTTTCCCGCATCGGATCCGCCACCTCACGAGGAACCCCAATCACGCTCGGCCCTGCCTACCGACCATATGGAACATGCGTCAACCGACGATGGCGGGGCGCGTGCGCCGATTCCCATTACGTTCAGCGACGGCACGCAAGGCCAGATCAACCATGGCTCGGTGGTGATTGCTGCCATTACGTCCTGTACCAACACGTCCAACCCGACGGTTATGATCGCGGCGGCGATGCTGGCCAAGCGGGCGGTTGAAAAAGGCCTGCAGCGCAAGCCCTGGGTCAAGACCAGTCTTGCTCCCGGTTCCCGGGTGGTGACCGACTATTACGAACGCGCCGGTTTGACCCCCTATCTTGATGCCTTGGGATTCAACCTGGTGGGGTATGGATGCACAACGTGTATCGGTAACTCCGGTCCGCTTATACCCGAAGTGAGCCAGGCAATCGCAGATCATGATCTCTCTGTAGTGTCGGTGCTATCGGGCAACCGGAATTTTGAAGGCCGCATCCACGCTGAAGTGAAGATGAACTATCTGATGTCGCCGCCGCTGGTGGTGGCTTATGCCCTGGCCGGCACCATGGATATAGATCTGTTTAACGAGCCGCTGGGACAGGGCAGCGATGGGCAAGATGTTTACCTGCGTGATATTTGGCCAACGGCCGCGCAAGTACAGGAAGTGGTGGATGGCGCCATCATGTCCGATATGTATACGGCAGGCTACGCCGATGTCTTTGCCGGCGATGAACGCTGGCGTGCTTTGTCTACGCCCGAAGGCGAGCGGTTCGACTGGGACGAGGCCTCTACCTATGCGCGCAAACCGCCATACTTCGACAATATGGCGCGCCATCCCGAACCGCTCTCGGATATTCAGGGGGCGCGGGTCCTGGCCATGCTGGGTGATTCGGTCACGACCGACCATATCAGTCCGGCCGGCTCCATTGCTAAAACCTCGCCGGCCGCAGCATACCTCACCGAGCATGGCGTGGATCCCAAAGACTTCAACTCGTATGGGTCGCGGCGTGGCAATCATGAAGTCATGATCCGCGGCACATTTGCCAACGTACGCCTGCGTAATCAACTTGCGCCGGGCACCGAAGGTGGCTTTACCCGCGACTTTACGCGCAGCGATGAACCGGTGACGACCATTTTCGAGGCGTCGCGATCCTATATAGACAAAGGCATTCCCCTGGTCATTCTTGCCGGCAAGGAGTACGGTTCGGGTTCGTCGCGCGACTGGGCGGCAAAAGGAACGGCGTTGCTGGGTGTGCGGGCCGTGATTGCAGAATCATATGAGCGGATTCACAGGTCGAATTTGCTGGGCATGGGCGTGCTGCCGCTGCAGTTTCCAGAGGGGCAAAATGCAGCAACGCTCGGCCTGACGGGCAAAGAAACTTTTGACATCACCGGTATCGTGACGTTGAACCAGGACATTACCCCCACAACCGTACGGGTCCAGGCCGATGGCGTACAGTTCGACGCGATTGTGCGCATCGATACGCCCAGCGAGGCAGCCTACTACCGTCACGGCGGCATCATGCAATACGTCCTGCGCAGTTTGCTGGACTGATTATTCTGTCATGCATGCGTCGGCTATCCCCTCTGACGGGCGGGATGGCCGGGGCAACCGTTGCGGCACGCCAGAACCTGGCTGCAACGGCTGATGCTCAATGCGCTGGCAAAAGGAGAGGGCATTGAATGACGGTATCAAGCTTGCCGGCGCCTGTCATTGTGGTGCAGTTCGGTTTACTGTCTTGATCGCGGACGGCCTGCGCCATGTCAGACGCTGCAATTGTTCCTATTGCGCCATGCGAGGGGCCGTGGTGGTCACGGCCGCGCTTGACGATATTCATTACGAGTCTGGCAGGCAATGGCTCACGTGCTATCAATTTAACACCATGACCGCTGAGCACTATTTTTGTTCACGTTGCGGCATCTATACCCATCATCGTCGACGCTCGGATCCGTCGCAAATCAGTGTGAATGTTGCATGTCTGGACGGCGTGAGTCCGTTTGATTTTCCGTCTGTGCCTGTTGAAGAAGGCATCAGCCATCCACTGGACGATCCGGCAGCGGCACATCACGCAGGGACACTCAATTATGTAGCGGCCCGACATCAAAACTGAAGGGTTTGTCGTCGCTTTGCTCCACGCGTGGCGCAGCCTGCGCCGCTGCCCGCCATTTGCAGCAGTCTGGAGTCATCGCAGGATTTTAGCCCGATACCTGTGATGTAATATCGATCTGTTACAGGGGGGCAGTAAGAATGTCGGTGTTACACAATGGTTGGCGTGGGGTTCGGGCCGGTGTGCCGGTGCTGCTCGGGTATGTACCGGTGGCCATGGCATACGGGATCGCGGCCAAGGGCGTGGGCCTGTCGTTCTGGGAAACGGTGCTGATCTCGGTATTTGTCTATGCCGGCGCCTCGCAGTTTTTTATTCTTGCCGCCATCAAACTGGGTACGCCGCTACCGGGCATCGTTGCCATGGTTTCATTGCTCAATGCGCGCCATCTGCTTTACGGTCCACTCATCGCCAAATGGCTGCCACATGCTTTGCACTCTCGTTTGCAGGCTGCATTTTTGCTGACCGACGAAGTGTTCGCCACCGCTTTTCATGCGATGGGACATCAGCCGGCCAATGCGCAATTTGCCTGGTATATGGGGCTGGGCCTGACCGCATGGTTGTCCTGGATTGGCGGGACCATCATCGGGCTGATTGCCGGCTCAGGCCTGATCGCACAGTTTCCGCAGGTCGATCAGATTTTGCGCTTTGCCCTGGTAGCGCTGTTTTTTTCGCTGGCACTGCTTAGCGTGAAACGGCCCATGCTGCGTGCACTGCTTATTGCATCTGTGATTACTTTGCTGTGTCTGATCTACGCCGGGGCAACCCCTGCGATACTGGCCGGGACAGTGAGCGCCTGGTTGTGCTTTGTGCCCGCAGGCCAGGATACTGCTGCAAGCGGTGGTGGCGCACCGCAAAAAAACAGGGATGGAGAGTCTCATGGGACAGACTGAATTCTGGCTGGCTATCGTTGTCATGGCCGTGGTGACCTGGCTGACGCGTGCCTTGCCATTTGTGCTGATGCGCAAGTCAACGATTTTTGGCCGCCTGGCCTCGGGCCGGTTTGTTATTCTGGGGCCGGCGCTGCTGGTGTCCATGACCGTCGTTGTGGTTTATTCCGATTTGCAGCAGGCCACCAGCACCACCAGCGTACTGAACTATTTTTGTGGTCTGGTCGCGGCAGGCGTGTGCGCCCGGCTTACCCGCAATGCAGGGTTTGCTGTACTGGCCGGGATGGCGGGCTATGGGGCAACATTATTGCTGCTGTCGGTATAAACCTGCGGCATTCGTATTCGGAGCATCGCCCAAAACTGCCGCATTGGCGGCAAACTTACAGCAGAAAGGGGCGGCCGGTGACCTGTGTGGAAGGGACGGCCATGTCTTGCCTGGCCATGATTCCAGCCTCAAAGCCCAGGCGTCCGGCCTGTACCGCCAGTTTGAAGGCTTCTGCCATTTTTACCGGATCGTGGGCCTGAGATACGGCCGAGTTGAGCAGGACGGCATCGTAGCCCATTTGCATGGCTTGCACGGCGTCCATGGGCGAGCCGATGCCGGCGTCAACAATGAGCGGGACGTCGGGCAGGCGTGCGCGCAGGATGCGCAGCCCATGCGGGTTGGTCAGGCCTTGCCCGGACCCAATAGGCGCCCCCCAAGGCATCAACAGCCGGCAACCGACGTCCAGCAGGCGACGGCAGGTCACCAGATCGTCCGTGCAATAGGGAAACACTTCAAAACCATCTTTGGCCAGTTCCTCGGCCGCACGAATCAGCTCGATCGGATCGGGCTGCAGGGTGTAGTCGTCGCCGATCACTTCCAGTTTGATCCAGTGTGTCCCAAAAATTTCCCGTGCCATCTGCGCCAGCGTAATCGCTTCACGACCCGTTTTGCAGCCAGCGGTATTGGGCAGCAGGTGCAGGCCGGAGTCTTTGAGCATCTGGAAAAAGGAATTGTCCAGCGCCGCACCGGCTCCGCCGGAGGCCGAGGGCGTAAGCTGCCGCTTGAGCCCGACCGTGATGACGGAAGCGCCCGACGCAGTGATTGCGTCCTGCAATACTTTGGGCGACGGGTAGCCTGCCGTGCCCAGAAAAAAACGGCTCTCCAGCAATGTGTCTGCGATGGCAAATGGTTTCATAATCGTGATGCTGGCGGTGTTAGCCGCCGGTGATAGGGCTGAAAGTAAATACCTGGTCGCCGTCGGACAATACGATGTCGTCGCGCTTGGGTCGGGAAATAAAAATTTCATTGACCGCAGTGGCAATGGCCGCGGGGTCATCCGCCTGGCCGGCCGTGTTTTGCAACTGCGTAATCAACTGGGCCAGGGTGGTGCCGCTGGCGACGTCGTGTTCGGTTCCGTTGACGGAAATGTGAATAGTGCTCATACCGTTTGAATCAGATTGAAATCGGGTTCAAATATTGATTGTAGGGCCTTTTCCACAACGGCGGGCGCAATCAGCCAGCCATGACGGAACAATCCGTTGATGCGTGTCAGGCCCTGTTCATTCTCAATGCGGGGCAGATTGTCCAGCAGGGCAGGCCGCAAATTGACCTCGGTGTGGATCAGGCGTGCTTCGGCCAGCTCGGGCAGAACACTGTGAGCGGCTGTCAGCAATTCCACCGTGCTGCGCAGCGATACCGGCGAGCGGTCTTCGCTCTCGATTTCGCTGGCGCCCACCACGACCGTATCGGGTGCGCGTGGCACGATGTATACACGGTAACGCGGATGCAACAGACGAACAGGTCGGCCAAGGGTCAGCCCACTGGCCTGCAGCCAGAAAATCTCACCCCGTACGCCACGCACATTACGACAGTTCAGTTGATGGCTGTTGGCGTGCGGACGCTCCCGGGCGCCGGTGCCGCGCACATCGAATACCCAGTCGAACGCATGCACGCCTTGCGCCGTCTGCAACTGCCCGGGTTTGAGGCTGATCACTGGGGTTCCCCAGTACCAGGTAGTGTTCTCAGCAGATTCGGCCAGCGCCTGCATGGCCTGGACCGTATGGATCTGTCCTTCGCCTTCGAGCATCCAGGCGTGGCTGGGGCCCTGAATCGATGGCTCTAGTGACTGCAATTGATCGCGAGTGAGCATTTGCGGGCGCGCATGTTGCGGCGCTTTGGCGTCCAGCAGCGATGTCAGGCGCGTTGCCGCGCCTTCATCGCCGCGATGCGCAACCAGCAAGCTGCCCCGAATATGAAATTGCACCGGCATGCTGAGTGAGGGAACCAGGGCAGACCACAGCGCGATCGAGCGCAAGCCCATGTCGAATACGTCGGCATCGCCGCTTTCGAGTTCGGCAATGGGGCTGAGCATGCCGGCGGCCGTCCAGCCGGCGGCCCCCCGTGCCTGTGCAGACGTGGCGGGGTCAAATACAGAAACCTGATGCCCCTGGCGTGAGAGCACCAAGGCGAGAATGCGCCCCAACAGCCCGGCGCCGGCAATGCCAATATTCATGGTGTGATTCGCTTGCGGACCCGCAGGTCCTGTGATGTTCGATTCGATGCAACAGTATATCGCTGTCCTTGCCTGGCGCAAGGGTAACGGCGATCTGGCACCGCAATTGCGCGGCATCTGGACTCATGACGCCGCGCTTGCAAGCGCCTTGCAACAACCTATTGGCTGGCCGTGGCGCCTATCTGCCCAGCTTTTGCTGCAGGGGCGGGCCATATTGCAGGGCCACGGAGGCCAGGTCATTTACAATGGTGGTGGCGCAGCTGCCGCTGGATTCAGACAGGCAGATACGGATGTGCTGCTGGATATTGAGCCAGGGATTGATGGGCGAGGCGGCGTTGACGATGTCTACATTTTCCGCAATGGCGGTAAAGCGGCCTTCGCGCGTAGGATCTGCGCTTTGCAGATTTAAGCGGGCAACCGCCCGATTCATATCGTTGACCAGGGTAAGCGTGGGCGAGTTGGCAATCTGATTGCGGATCTGCGCCGTGATGTAGGTGCCGATCGGATCATTGGGCGTATTGCCAAAAACGTACACCGGGATTTTTGCCAGCGCAGATTGCGCAGCAACAGCAAGCAGGCAACCGATGGCCCCTGTCAGCACATGTGTGATTTTCATATCGAACTCTCCGTAGCGGTATAACGATTATAATAGCTTTATACCCTTGCCGGACAGCTGACCCCTGGTCGCTGCGGCTTAAACCTTTGTCAGTTAATTACCGGCTTTTATTTTTGTGTCTCATTTCTAGTGTCTGATTCCTCCACCCCGCTGTCTGTCCTGAAACGTGTTTTTGGTTACGATTCCTTTCGTGGCGAGCAGCAGGCCATTGTCGAACATCTGGTCGCCGGCCACGATGCGCTGGTGCTTATGCCAACCGGTGCGGGCAAATCGCTGTGCTATCAGGTGCCCGCGCTTATCCGCCCGGGAACCGCCATCGTGGTGTCGCCGCTTATTGCGCTGATGCAGGATCAGGTCGATGCTTTGCGCGAACTGGGCGCACGCGCCGCCTTTCTCAACTCCAGTCAGGAATGGGAGACCATTCGCGAGGTGGAAAACGCGTTTGCGCGTGGCGAACTGGATTTTCTGTACGTTGCCCCGGAACGCCTTTTGACCGACCGCTGCATGCGCCTGCTGGAGCGGGGCCGCATTGCCCTGTTCGCGATTGACGAAGCCCATTGCGTCTCGCAATGGGGGCATGATTTTCGTCCTGAATACCTGGGCCTGTCCCGCTTGCAGGAACAGTGGCCGGATGTGCCTCGCATTGCACTGACAGCCACTGCAACGCCGCAGACCCGCGATGAAATCGCCCAGCGACTGGGCCTGACGCAGGCGCGGCACTTCGTGGCCGGGTTTGATCGTCCCAATATTCGATATGTGATCGTAGAAAAAAACGATGTGCGCCGCCAGCTGCTGGGCTTTATTCGCGAAGAGCACGCAGGCGATTCGGGGATCGTGTATTGCTTATCGCGCAATAAAACCGAAGATACCGCAGAGTTTCTCTGTCGGGAAGGCATTGACGCGATGGCCTATCATGCGGGCCTGCCGGCCGAGTTGCGGGCGCAGCGCCAAGCCCGCTTCTTGCGAGAGGACGGCGTGGTCATGGTTGCCACGATTGCATTTGGCATGGGCATTAATAAGCCCGACGTGCGTTTTGTAGCGCACATCGATCTGCCCAAATCGGTTGAAGGCTATTATCAGGAAACCGGCAGGGCAGGCCGTGACGGCTTGCCGGCCACTGCCTGGATGGCCTATGGGCTGCAGGACGTGGTGCAGCAACGAAAAATGATTGACGACTCTACGGGTGATGAATTTTTCAAGCGTCGCTCGGGGGCGCAACTGGATGGCATGCTGGCTCTGTGCGAGACCGTACAGTGCCGGCGCACCCGTCTGCTGGCCTATTTCGGCCAGCAATCAGAGCCCTGCGGCAATTGCGATGTCTGCCTGACGCCGCCGCAAACCTGGGACGGCACCGTGGCAGCCCAGAAGATTCTGTCTGCCATATATCGCCTGCATCGCGAACGTGATCAGCGTTACGGGGCAGGGCATCTGATTGATATTCTGCGCGGCAAGCGCACCGAGAAGGTGGCGCAGCATTCGCATGACACCCTGTCTGTCTTCGGCATTGGCGAGGATATTTCCGAGCAGGGCTGGCGCAGTGTGCTGCGACAACTGATGGCGGCCAACGTTGTTACGGTTGATGGCGACGGTTACGGGACGCTGGCGCTTACCGAAAAAAGTCGCAGCGTGCTCAAGGGCGAGCAGGTGCTGATGATGCGCAAGGAATCTGCCCGCGCCGCGGCGCGATCACGCAATATCATGCCCCGTGGCAAACGCGAAGTTCGCGTATTGTCGGCAGCGGCGCAAGCGCGATTTGAAAGCTTGCGACAATGGCGGCGCGACATTGCCAAGGAGCACGGCGTGCCGGCCTATGTGATTTTCAAGGACGATACCCTGGCGCAAATTGCTGAACTGGAACCGAGCACACTTAGCGATCTGGCAGCCGTCAACGGCGTCGGACAACACAAGCTGGATACCTATGGCGAAGCGATACTGACATTTCTGGACGAGCTGGAATAAAAACGCGGTTCGTGATGCTGCTGCGTGATTCGGGACGATCGCCTGTGCAACGCGGTGGCATCCTGGTCCGACACTGTAACCGCCCTTCGCAGGGCGGCAAACCTGCTGCGCCATCGGACACGATAATAAGCGTGACATGGCGTTGCGCCAACTATCCCAAAAAAACGGTCCATTTGCATGCTTAATATTTCCAGATTGCTTTTCGTATTGGCTGTGGTCGCCGGCTCGTGTGTTCAGGCAAAGCAGTTATCTGTCAGCTTTGACGACGGCCTGAATCCGGAAACCAACCCGGAGGCGGTCACGATTAACCAGGCATTGCTTTTGCAATTACGTCAATCCAATATTCATGCGATTATTTACCCAAGCCTGATTAAACTGGGAGGCAGTGCCGGGCTGCAATTGGTTGCCCAATGGGGCATGCAGGGTCACGCGATTGGCAATCATAGCGAACGGCATTTGAATCTGAATAAAAAGCAAGTGAGTGCAGCAGACTATATCGCTGGTATTGAGGGTGCCGAACGCCAATTGCAAATCCTTCCGGGCTGGACTGCCCGTTACCGGTTTCCTTTTTTGAAAGAGGGCGACACCCGGCAAAAGCGCGATGCTGTACGTCATTGGCTGAATGAGCGAGGTTATCGATCCGCTGCGGTGAGTATCGATGCCAGTGACTGGTTTTACAATATACGGTATCTGGCGTATGCAAAGGCAGGGGAGACGGACAGTCTTGCACGCTTGAAAAAAGCGTATATCAGGCACTTGCTTGATCGCGCGGATTACTATGATGATCTGGGGAAAAAAATACTGGGCTATTCTCCCAAACATGTGATCCTGCTTCACACGAACAAAATCAATGCCCAGTCGCTGTCCGATATTATCACTGCGTTCAAGGCGCATGGCTGGGAATGGATTGACCCCGAGACTGCCTATGCTGATCCTCTTTACAGACAACAGCCTGATGTGATCCCCGCAGGAGAAAGTATTATTTGGTCGATTGCCAAAAAGAACGGTAATACGACGCTCAGATATCCCGCAGAAGACGCACCCTACGAACTTGAAAACCTCAGGCGTTTCGGTTTAGAGTAAATAACGATTTGAGCCCCTGTCGCAGAACGCCACAGACTTGACCTTGCAGATATAACGCCAGCGATGGCGCATTCTGATGGCTTTTCAGGCCAATCAAAACACATGCAACCCTGTTCCAAAAGGTTCTGCTTTTCTTCGGTGTTATCCGTCGCTTTCTGCGTGAGCGCGATCGTGTTCTGCCCATTCGCTGGCCAAGAGTGGCAGACGTTCTTGCAGGGGAATCTTGGGGCAATTGCTGCACAATTTGGCGTTCGGGCAGCGAAAGTATTGGCAGCAGACGCGACGGTTCAGCGAGAGCCGGTCCGGCAGACTGTAGCGACTCATATCAATATCCAGATAACCGCTTTCTGCCGGCAGGCCGATAGCCTGCAACCAGACATCGCCGCGAGCGCGAATATGCGCGGTACTGTATTGCGGCAGGTCATGGTAGTAAAGCAGCAATGCCGCAAGCACACTGTCTGCCGTGTGGCGTCCTGCCAGTTTGGCAGCCACAGGTGTGATATTGTTCAGCGTCTGCCGTATTTGCTCCAGACTTTCGACAAGTGCCGTTGCCGGCGCCATTTCGTCTGCAATATTTAGCGTAATGGCCTGTTCAGGCAGATACACCTGTTTTGCCAAACCCTCGGCAAAACGCAGCTGCAACTGGCGAGAGTCCACCAGGCAGCGATGATGTTCGTAGGCAAGAATGGTCGTATAGACAGGCACCCACATGCAGGTGCGCCAGGTATGGGCGTTCCAGTAGTGGCGCCCGGCCTCTGGGTGAAGCCGTGCCACGTCGTCAAATAGCAATTGCAATGTATCCTGCCGCACCTTACCGAAGCTCAGGGCGGCAGGGCCGCACAGCGGCGTCGTAGAAACAGGCAACAGGCGCCCAAGCGCCTGTTGCAATTGCTCATAGAAGGAGAGGTCTTCCAGAATTACCATTTGTAACTGAAGGTGGCCTTGATATTGCGCTTTTCTCCATAGTAGCAGAAGTCGGTGGTGGCGCATGAGGCCACATAGGTCTTATCGGTCACGTTGTTCACGTTCAGGCGAACGGTGGCGCCTTTCAGATTCGAATTCATGCGGCCCAGGTCATATTCTGCACCCAGGTCAAGCAGGGTATAGGCCGGAACCCGCACGGTGTTCTCGTTGTCCGCCCAGCTCTTGCCAACATAGCGCACGCCTGCCGACAAGGCCAGCCCGTTGTTCATGCTGTAGCGGCCCCATAGGCTGGCCATTTGCTTGGGCGCCTGAAATGGCCGGTTGCCGGCATTATCGCCTTTTTTCAGCTTCATGTTGTTCATGGTATAGCTGGCCATGACGGTGAAGTTGTCGGTGATATTGGCGTTGGCTTCCAGCTCGATGCCACGCGAATGCACCACGCCCAGCGGCACGTAGTAATTGGTAGCCGAAGAATGCCGTGCAGCAACGTTCTCCTGCTTCAGATCGTAGTAGGCGGCAGACAGCATGACATGTTCGTTCGGTTGGTATTTCACACCCGCTTCATATTGCCTGGCTTCGGTTGGCGGCAGCACCTGATTGTTAATGTCGGTGTAGCCATTGGGGTTGAACGACTCGCTGTAGCTGGCGTAGGGCGCAATGCCGTTGTCGAATGCGTAGCTTAAGCCGGCACGGAACGTGGTGTTGTTGCCCTTATAGCCGGATTTTGTGTTGAGCAGGGGATTGCGATTGTCCAGGTCCACGATATCATGACGAATACTGAACAGGCCGGTCAGCGCGCCGTAGCGGACCGTGTCCTGCAAATACATGCCGAATTGTTCCAGCGTACGATCAAACGGTTCGCTGCTGTAGATATTCAGGCCAGGGTTGCCATATACCGGGTCAAAGGCGTCCAGCGGGTTGGCCATGCCGTAATCCCACCGACCACTGGCGTTGCGATGTTGATAGTCAAAGCCGGCGATCACTTCATGGGAGGCTGCGCCGGTGTGAAAAACCGCTGTCAGGCTGGTATCGAACTGATGAGCTTCCAGTTCTTCGTAACCGCCGGAATAGTACCTGTTCAGCGAATTTTCGTCGTACCAGCCGTAGCCATAGAATTGGGCCATTTTGGATTTCAGGCTGGTCATCCGGAACGAGTTCTTGAATGTCAGGTTCGGCGTGAAATCATGTTCGAACTGGTAGCCCAGCATGGACAGTGTACGGCTGAATTTTCCGCCTTCATCATCGTCCGAGAATTCCGGAGAAATGCGCCGGCCATTATGATTGGTATTGATCGTGGCATCTGCCGGGAAGCCGCTATGAAAACCGGTGCTGGGGTCTTTCTGGAAGTAGCCCTGCAACAGCAAGCGACTGTTTTCGCCCAGTCTGAATTTCAGTGACGGCGCCAGCGTATAGCGCTCGACCCGGTTGTTGTCGAACTGGGTTTTGCTGTTGCGTGTGATGCCCACGATGCGATAGGCGGCGTTGCCTTCCTTGTCTATCGGGCCGGTCATATCAAAGCCAAGATGGGTTTGTCCCATATTGCCGATGCCGGCTGTGATTTCATGGTAGGGCTCATCCAGCGGTCGTTTTGAACTGTAGGAGACCAGGCCGCCCGGTGAGTTGCGACCATACAATACGCTGGTGGGTCCGCGATAAACGTCGATGCGCTCCAGGGTGTACGGGTCGATTTGTACTGAGCTATAGGTGCCCGAGTCGCTCAGGACCTTTTGTCCATCCAGATTCAGGTTGTCGGTGCTGTTTTCGTTAAAGCCGCGCAGGCTGATGTAATCGTAGCGGGTCGCGCCGCCCACCAGTCCCGTAAAGGCGCCCGGCGTATAGCGCAGGGCGTCGGTTCCCGTGGAAGCGCCAATGGCATCAATACGATCCCGTGTCAGCGATGACACCGAATGCGGAGTTTCGATCCAGTCCATGTCGGCGCGGCTGGCCGCACGACTGACCGTAGATTGAAAACCAATGGTGGGTTCGGTTGAAGTCGCGTCGCTGGTCGCACGAATAATACCCAGTTGGGCGACAGGCGTCGTTTTGCCCTCCTGCTGCGTTTGGGCTTGGGCACCGGAAACAGAGAGCACAGCCAGGACGGCGACATACAGGGCGCGAGGTACCGCTGAAAAGCGAACCATGGACGGGGTCATGATAGAAAAATATCCTTAAAAACAATAAGCAACACAAATAAGAATGATTGTTATTTATAATTCGTTAATTATCGAAATAATGTCACGATTCATATGAAATATGTCAGAAAGCACAGTTTTTTTGTTGCAAAACTGTCTACACACGAGTACCTCAAACCATGACCAGAACCTTTACCTATGCCGATTTTGTGCAATATGGCCAGCAGCACGGGGTAACGCATTACCTGCCCGAGGCCATTGTGCAGGATCCGAGCCGTCACCAGGAGACGCTGGCTTACGGCCAGGTGCGCGAATATGCGTTATGTCAGGGAGTGACGCTGCTGCATACCGATATGCATTTTTTGGTGCCCTATCATGCCCAGTCCCGCGTGCAAGAGGCGTATTCTTTTGCCATGCTGCTCAACGGTCAGCTGCGTATCGGGCGTGAACGCTCGCCCTTGCAAACCGTGGGGCCTGCTTGCGGCATCAACACCAGCTATCGCAACGAGCGCATGCAGACCCATTACCTGCCCGGGATGCGGCTGGCGGCACTGGATGTATTGGTGGATCAGACGCAGATTGAACAGAACGCTTACACTGAACGTTTGCTGCCCATACTTGATGCGGCGCCGCCGACGTTTGCCGTGGCCGAACAGGATGATGCGTTTCTTGATAATGTTCGATTGCAATTGCAGATGGCGCAGGACGAGAGTGTCGGCCCGTTGATTTACGAGGCGCTGGGTCTGCAATTGCTGGCCCGGGTCAGGGCAGCGCCCAGCGCACCGGCCGAATGGCAGAACAATGACAGATTAAGCCGCCAGGACCATGAGCGGCTGGGCGCGCTGCGTGAATACATTCACAAAGAACCCTGGCAATTGCATACCATACGCTCGATGTCGCAGTTTACCGGCATGGGTGAGAGTGCGCTCAGAAAGAAATTTCAACTGAAATTCAATACGTCTATCATGACTTGCGTGAAAGAATATCGGTTGCAGATGGCGCAGCGTTATCTGGAGCAGGGTGAGTCGGTGGAAAAAGTGGCCGCGCTCGCCGGTTACCGGCACAGTAGCAATTTTTCCACGGCATTCAAAAAGCGTTTCGGCGTCAATCCACGCCGCTGGTAGGTAGTCACCAGTTGGTGGATCTCCAGCAGGAGTGGGCCTGACCGGTGTGTGCAGGCGCATAGGCGGACGAATAAGAAGGCGTGTAGGCAGCACCGGCGTTGTGACAACTCCGGCGGCTACGGCCCTGCTTAGAACAAGGGTTTGTTCGGGCCTTCCGGCGGCGTGCAACCCAGATGTTGCCATGTGGTCAGAGTCGCCACGCGCCCCTTGGATGTGCGCTGAATATATCCCTGTTGTATAAGGTAGGGTTCGATCACGTCTTCAATCGTATCGCGTTCTTCGCCCACGGCTGCCGACAGATTGTCAATGCCTACCGGTCCGCCATCGAATTTGTGCACAATGGTTTCCAGAATCTTGCGGTCCATCAGATCCAGTCCCATCGGATCTACGTCGAGCATGGCCAGGGCAGCCGTTGCCGCGGCATTGTCAATAATGCCGTTGGAGCGTACATCGGCATAGTCGCGCACGCGGCGCAGCAGCCGGTTGACAATGCGCGGGGTACCGCGTGAACGGCGCGCGATCTCGTGGGCGCCTTCGGGCGTGATGCCGGCATTGAGCAGGTGGGCGCTGCGCGACACAATGCGGGCCAATTCTTCAGTGTTATAGAACTCCAGGCGTGAGACGATGCCAAACCGATCGCGCAGGGGATTGGTAAGCATGCCTGCGCGGGTCGTGGCGCCCACCAGTGTGAACGGTTGCAAGTCGATTTTGACGCTGCGCGCGGCCGGACCTTCGCCAATCATGATGTCGATTTGGAAATCTTCCAGCGCGGGGTATAGGATTTCTTCCACAACAGGCGAAAGCCGGTGAATTTCGTCAATGAACAGGACGTCGTTTTTTTCCAGATTGGTCAGTATGGCTGCCAGATCGCCAGGGCGCTCCAGCACGGGGCCGGAAGTCTGCCGCAACTGCGAGCCCATTTCCCGTGCAATGATGTGGGCCAGCGTGGTTTTGCCCAGCCCTGGCGGGCCGAACAGCAGCACGTGGTCCAGCGCTTCCTTGCGCATACGCGCAGCCGAAATGAAAATTTCCAGTTGTTCCCGTACCCGTACCTGGCCGACATACTCGTCCAGCGCCTTGGGACGCAGGGCGCGTTCAATGGACTCTTCGTTCGGGGTCATGGGCTCCGGAGAGACAATGCGGGGGGCGGCGCTGGTAAGCGCGTCGTTTTGAATGGCCATGGGGCAGCGGTATCTTCTTGAAGACTGAGGGTCGGGGCCTATTTTACCTGAATCGCCGCGCTGCGCTGCCTGCCACGGCCGATCCTTGGCGGTATCCCCTTAACGGTAGGCCAGATCACGCAGGACCAGGGAAATCCAGGGCACGTAGGTAATCAGCAGCAGGCACAGCAAAATTACGCCGACAAATGGGATGAGTGACTTGAATAACCGTTCTATGGGCAGCTTTGCGACGGCGCAGGCCGCAAACAGATTGACGCCGAAGGGCGGCGTAATCATGCCCAGGGCAAGATTGACTACCATGATAATGCCAAAGTGCGTCGGATCAATTCCGAATTGCTGGGCCACCGGCAGCAGCAATGGCGCCAGCACCACAATGGATGCAGAGGTTTCAATAAACATGCCGATCATGAACAGGGCGGCATTGACACCCAGCAGAAAGGCGATTTTGTCGCTGAATATGTGACCAAGCCATTCGCCCAGCATATTCGGTACGCCGGCACGATTGAGCAGGAAGCCGAACAGGCCGGCATTGGCAATCACAAACATAATAATCGCCGTGGAAATAACGGTTCGGTGCAGCGTTTCGGTCAAGATGCCAAATGAAATACGGCGATAGACCAGGGTGCCAACAAGCAGCGCATACACCACGGCAACCACTGATGCTTCGGTCGGCGTGAAGATCCCGCCATAGATGCCGCCCAGAATGATGACCGGCATCAGCAGTGCCAGAAACGATTGCTGGAAAGCCTTGAATACCGGTAAGCGCCCATCGCCATCCTGCTTGCCATAGCCGTGACGTTTGGCATAAATCCAGACATACAGCATCAATCCAAAGCCAATCAGTACGCCCGGAAAGATGCCGGCGATGAACAGCTCGCCTACCGACGTATCGGTGGAGACAGCAAACAGAATCATGGGAATGGACGGCGGGATGATCACACCCAGTTCGGCGGCAGTGGCCTGCAGTGACGCCGAGAATGGCTTGGGGTAGCCGTGGCGCACCATGGCCGGAATAAGAATCGCGCCGACCGCAAACGTAGTGGCTACACTGGAGCCGGCCACTGCGGCAAAAATCATGCATGTAATGATGCAGGCCATGGCCAGCCCGCCTTGTACCGAGCCGACCAGGCTCTTGGCGAAATTGACCAGCCGCTCCGAAATGCCGCCAGCCTCCATCAGGTTGCCGGCAAGAATAAAGAAGGGAATGGCTACCAGAGGATATTTATCCAGCGAGGCAAAAATCTGCTGAGCAACCACCAGCCAGTTGATGCCGGCCACGTACACGCCGAACAGGCTTGCCAGTCCGATGGAAACGGCGACCGGGATGGTCAGCGCAAAGCAGACCAGCATGGATAAAATCATCAATTGCGACATAATCTGTCTCGAAGGCGGTAGAAATGTGGATGGAGCAAAAAAACGTTCATCGTCTGCAACTTACAGCCGATGTACAACTTCATGAAGCCATTTGACATCCGCGCCCGGGCCTGGCATTTTGCCCGCTCGTACGTTCTTGTGGGCAGGCTGCGACGGGATGATGGTCCCGAATCACGAGCACGATCGCTACAGCAGCGTCAGGTCTTCTTCCTGGGATTCTTTTCTGGCATTGGCCCAATGGACAATAACAGCAAGCAAGGCCAGCGCCATCCCAACGGGAATGGCGGCGTAAATCCAGGAGATGGAAATGCCCAGGCTCGGAATGGTCTGAAAGCGCACCCGGTATGTCATGAGCACGCCGATCCAGGTCATCAGTCCGAAAAAGCCCGCCATGATGAGCATGACCAGATGTTCCAGACGGCGTTGCCAGGGATCTTTGAGCAAGGAATGGAGCATTTCCACTTTGAGCATAGCGCCCTGGCGGCAGGCCAGTACCACGCCCAGCAGAACCAGCCAGATCATGGCAGTGCGGGTCCAGCCCTCACTCCAGTCCGAAGGTTCCTGCAGGATAAAGCGCGCGATCACCTGGTAAAAAGAGGCGCATACCGCTGACACCAGAAACAGCTGGGCAATGACGGAAATCAGACGGAACAGGGTACTGTCCAGCAAGCGTGTCAATCTGCTCATTCAAGTCTCCGTGATCAGGCAAAAAGTCACTTGGTATTGCGGATGGATTCGACCAGTTCTTTGCCGAATTTTTTGTAGAACTCGGGATAGACCGGCTCCACTGCCTTGACAAAGGCATCGTGGTCAACCTTGTCCTGCACCTGCATGCCTTCTTTTTTCAGCGTTTCAACGCCGCTGGTTTCCACTTCGTCAACAAATGTGCGCATGGCTTTGGCTGCCGCCAGGCCGGCCTCTTTGAATTTGGCTTTGTCTTCGTCAGACAAGCTTTCATACACAGAGGGCGAGACCAGGATCAGGGCAGGGCCGTAGACGTGAGCTGTCAGTGACAGGTGCTTTTGCATTTGCGACAGTTTGGCCGATACGATCACGGAAATCGGATTCTCCTGACCATCAATGGTGCCTTGCTGCAAGGCCGTGGCTACTTCGGGCCACGCCATAGGGGTCGGCAGCATGCCGATCTTGCGAAAGGCGGTGATGTGAATCGGGTTTTCCGTTGTACGGATTTTCAGGCCCTTCAAATCGGCAGGTGTCTTGACTGCGCGCACGTTGTTGGTCAGATGACGGAAACCCTGTTCACCCCAGGCAAGCGCAATCAGGCCTTTGGCCGGGAAATCGGCCAGCAGCTTCTGGCCTATCGGGCCATCCAGCACCTTGCGGGCATGATCCAGGTCGCGAAAAAGAAAGGGGATATCAATAACCCCTGTTTCAGGCACGAAATTGAGTGTCGCGCCGGTTGATACAACGGCCGCATCGATGGTGCCCAGCTGCAGTCCTTCGATCACTTCCCGTTCACCGCCCAGTGCACTGTTGGGAAACTGTTGAACTTTGAACTGACCGTTGGTGCTTTTGCCAAGGGCTTGTTCAAAGGCATCTGCTGCAACGCCATAGTGTGATGTTTTGGACAGGGCATAGGCCATTTTCAGTGTCTGTTCCGCCATGGCTGGCGCCATGACAACGGCTGACAGCAGGCTGGTTGCCAGAGCTTTCTTGATCCAGTGAGCGCGCATAATATTGTCCCCCCAAAGTGGGTGTTATAGGTCGAAATAAAATTATCGGGTAACTTTACGGCAATATTTGCGACGCACAGCGCAATTCGATTGCGACTAGTGCAAACCCTAGGGAAATGGCCAGGTGGCGCGATGTACTGTTAACAGAAACAAAAAAGCCACCTGTTCAGGGTGGCTCGTGGTTAGCTGGACAGTATCTTGAGCGCGGCGCGGATCCCTTCCGAAACGCCCAGATCGGTCGGCAACGATTTGACCGTCGCGCGCGCTTCCCTATCGGAATAGCCTAGCGCCAGCAACGCATTGAGGATATCATTCTGGCCTGTTGCCGCAGGCGTGGCCGGTGCAATGGCATCGAGCTTGCCGCGCAGCTCCAGCAACAGGCGTTCCGCGGTTTTCTTGCCAATGCCCGGTATCCGGGTGAGCAGGGCGGTGTCCTGCTGAGCGATCGCGGCTGACAAGTCGGCGCTGCTCATGCCCGAGAGCACCGCGAGGGCCGTACGTGCACCAATGCCGGTGACCTTGATCAGGGCCCGGAAGGTGGCGCGTTCATCGTGTCGCAGAAAGCCATAGAGGACATGCGCGTCGTCGCGGATGGCCAGGTGGGTGTATAGCGTGACCTTGGCGCCCGCTTCGGGCAAGTCATAGAAAGTGCTCATGGGCACGTCGATATCGTAGCCCACGCCATTGACATCCAGGCACAGGCCTGGCGGTTGTTTTTCAATCAGCAGGCCGGTTAGTCGTCCGATCATCAGGAACTCCACAGACCCTGTTTTATGCAGGGATCATCAGAAAAAGTCAAAGGGCTATGGTACACAACCTTGTCGTCTGGCGCTTGAAAAAACGGGCAATTTCCCAAGTACGGCAGTAAGTGCACATACGCGAGGCAAGCGGCAGCGCGGTCAACAGACATGCGTCCGGGTATGATGTTCGACGCAGCCTGGACCAGGGTCGTAACGGTCCTGGTCACATGCAGGTTGCGCTGTCTCTCGGTAGTTACGCGGGTATCAGGTATTAGGTAGTAGGCGATCAGTCGATCAGTCGATCAGTCGACCGGCACGCAGGCGACTGCGACCACGTCGAGCACCCATCAACACATCCTTGCCGGCCAGGCGTGCCGCCAGCGGTGCGGCGTGCGCGTGACAAATGGCGCAGGCCAGCGCGTCGGCCGAGTCAGGGGCGGGCAGGCTGTTGAGTGTGAGCAGGCGTTGCACCATATGCTGGACCTGCTCTTTTTGCGCATGGCCGTTACCGACCACAGCCTTTTTGATTTGCAGGGCAGTATATTCCGTCACATCCAGATGCCGGTCCGCCAGCGCGCACATGGCTGCGCCACGGGCCTGGCCCAGCAGCAGGGTCGAGGCCGGGTTGGTATTGACGAAGACTTTTTCCAGCGCAGACTCGGTGGGAGAATAGGTGTCGACCACCTCGCGGATGCTATCGAGGATAACTTTAAGGCGTTCGTGCAGGGGGATATCGGAAGGGACCACAATGGTGCCGCTGCCCACGTAGGAGATGCGCATGCCGGCAGCGTCGATCACGCCAAAACCGGTGCGGCGCAGGCCCGGGTCAATGCCAAGAATCCGCAACATCAATGACTCCCTGGAGTTGCCCCGGCACGGGCCGGGGCATTATCACAACTGCAATTAGTGACGGAAGTGCCGGGTGCCTGTCAGTACCATGGCAATGCCGTGCTCGTCGGCTGCGGCGATCACTTCATCATCGCGCATGCTGCCGCCGGGTTGGATCACGCAATCGGCGCCCGCCTTGACGATAACATCAAGCCCGTCGCGAAACGGGAAGAAAGCATCGGATGCTGCTGCCGTATTTTGCAGTGACAGGCCGGCGTTTTCAGCCTTGATCGAGGCGATGCGGGCAGAATCAATACGGCTCATCTGGCCGGCGCCTACGCCGTAAGTCATGCCTTCTCGACAGAATACAATGGCGTTGGATTTGACGAACTGGGCAACATTCCAGGCAAACAGCAGATCATCCATCTGTTGCGCTGTGGGCTGCTTGCGTGTGACCACTTTGCAGTCGGCCGCTGCCAGCGGTTTGTTATCGGGATTTTGCACCAGCCAGCCGCCGCCAACACGTTTGACATCAAAGGCGTTCTGACCATCGCCCAGGGCAAGGGTCAGGACCCGAACGTTTTTCTTGCTGGCCAGCAATACCAGCGCATCGGGCGTGTATTCGGGTGCAAGCAGAACTTCAACGAACTGTTCGCTCACGGCTTGTGCAGTTGCCTCATCGACAATGCGGTTAAAGGCGATGATGCCGCCAAACGCTGAGGTCGGATCCGTCTTGAATGCTTTGCGATAGGCGCCGGCTGCATCGTCGGCAACGGCGACGCCGCAAGGGTTGGCATGCTTGACGATGACGCAGGCGGGGGCGGCAAAGGTGCGCACGCATTCCCAGGCCGCGTCGGCATCGGCAATGTTGTTATAGGACAGTTCCTTGCCCTGCAATTGGACATAGTTGCCCAGTACGCCGGCCGGCACACTGGCATCCAGATAGAAAGCGGCCGACTGATGCGGGTTCTCGCCATAGCGCAGCGCCTGATGCTGACGCAATTGAATGGTCAGGTTCTGCGGCCAGCTCTGGCGAGCTGGTTCATTTTCCTGTTCGGGTTCGGCATCGGTAATCGCGCTCAAATAGTTGGCGATGGCGCCATCATAGGCAGCGGTATGCGCATACACTTTTTTTGCCAGGGACAAACGCAAGCCATATGAAGTGCCACCCTGTTCGTCAAGCTCGCGCAACACGGCTTCGTAATCGGACGGGTCAATCACAACGGTTACACCGCCTTCGCGTGTGCCGTGATTCTTGGCAGCGGCACGCAACATGGCCGGACCGCCGATATCGATATTTTCAACGGCATCGGCAAAAGTGCAGCCTGGTTTGGCGATGGTCTCGCGAAAGGGATACAGGTTGACCACCAACAAATCGATCGGATCAATATTGTGTGTTTTGAGCGTGTCCAGGTGCGCCTGGCTGTCGCGTCGCGCCAGCAGTCCGCCATGAATGCGCGGATGCAGGGTTTTGACCCGGCCATCCAGAATTTCGGGCGACTGGGTATGTTCCGCAACCTCAGTTACGTCCAGCCCTTCTTTTTTCAGCAGCGCCGCGGTGCCACCGGTTGACAGAAGTTTTACACCCCGGCCGTGAAGCGCACGGGCGAAGTCCACGATACCGGTTTTATCCGATACGGAAAGCAAAGCGGTCTTGATAGTCATGAGAGAATAATTACAGTAAATGATGAGAAATCAGTTTCTTGCGCAGCGTGTTGCGGGTAATGCCCAGCATATCTGCGGCGCGCGACTGGTTGTGCCCGGCCTTGAGCATGACCACTTCAAGCAGCGGCTTCTCTACGCAACTTGTGACCATGTTCCAAAGGTTGCCGGCTTCGCCGTCGCCCAATTCTTTAAAATAAAGTTCAAGGTTTGTGCGTACACATTCCTGAAGATCTTGTGTGTTGTTCATAATGGCGGTGTTGGGGAAATTTTTGTTGTTCTGACTTAATGGACTGCAGCTTGTGGAACCCGCGGCGCCGATTCATTGACCAGCTTGGTGAACCACTGATTGACTGCATTGTACTGCTCCTGACAGCTTTCGAGGCGATTCATTTGTTGCCGAAACAATTCTGCATCCGGAAGACTGCTTATATACCAGCCGATATGTTTGCGGGCGGTGCGAACGCCGGTGTATTCACCATAGAACCCATAATGATGGTCAAGATGGGCCAGCAGCACATCGCGCATATGTTCCCATGATGGCGGCGGCAGAAAGGATCCGGTTTGCAGGTAGTGATTGATTTCGCGAAATATCCACGGATTGCCCTGGGCAGCGCGCCCCACCATGATGGCATCGGCGCCGGTGTAATCGAGCACATACCTGGCCTTGACCGGATCCGTGATATCGCCGTTGGCTATCACGGGAATACCGATAGCCGCCTTGACGGCGGCGATGGTATCGTATTCGGCCTGACCGGTGTACAGATCACAGCGGGTTCGACCATGCAAGGTCAGCGCTGCTATACCCGCGTTTTCCGCCAGTCGGGCAATGCGCAAGGCATTGCGATTTTGCCGATCCCAGCCGGTGCGCGTTTTGAGCGTGACCGGCACATCAAAGGGCCGGCAGGCCACCACCACCGTCTCCAGAATGCGCGCCACCAGATCTTCGTCGCGCAGCAGCGCCGAGCCCGAGGCGACATGACATACCTTCTTTACAGGGCATCCCATATTGATGTCGATGATGCGTGCGCCCTTGCCGATATTGAACACGGCGGCCTCGGCCAGCATGGCCGGATCGGCGCCGGCAATCTGCACCGCGATCGGGTCAATCTCGCCATCATGATTCAGTCTTCTGGAGGTTTTGACGCTTTCCCACAAGGCCGGGTTGCTGGCCGCCATTTCGGATACGGCATAGCCCGCCCCCAACTGCTTGCACAGCTGACGAAAGGGTCTGTCAGTTACGCCGGCCATGGGAGCAACAAAAACAGGATTGGGAAGGGACCAGTTACCGATTTGCATGGACACATTTTAACCAAGGTTGAACAGCGGGGTCGGGAAAGCCGTTGCCTTAGTTGCGATAACCCTGCAGCAGGTGGCGGGCCAGCGGTCGCCGCAACGGTTCGGTCAGGTCCAGCGCCAGCAAAGACAAGCCACAGGCATGTTCGATCAGCGTATTGCCGGTGGTGAAAATACGCGGCATGAGGTCAGTCAGTTGACGGGTAATGCCGCGATCGGCACGACGGGAGCCAGCAAAAACGGACAGTGCCGGCTGGGGATCCTGGACAGGGTCGATGAGCCACGGTTGCAGTGCTCGCAACAGCCCCACAACGTCGCGCAGCCCGAGGTTAAGTCCCTGGCCCGCCACCGGATGCAGTGCCTGGGCTGCATTGCCTATGGTCACAATGCGGCCGTTTACGGTGTTTTTGGTAACGCTGAGCGCCAGCGGGAAAATATGACGCGACTCCAGCACGGAGAAGGGCCCCAGTCGGTCACCGAAATGGTCGGTGAGTGCCCGGGAAAAACTCGCGTCGTCTGCGGCCAGCAGTTCTCGTGCGCGCGCCGGGCTGGTGCACCAGACGATCGACTGGGCATCGGCAAAGACCGGATGCGGCAGGACCGCCAGCGGGCCTTCGCGAGTAAATCGCTCCCAGGCCCAGCCTGGTCTGGGCAGGGCGGCGCGGGCCGAGGTAATGATGGCATGCTGGTTGTAGTCGCGCAGTTGCGTGTCCGGCTTTGCGCCATCGCACTGCACGACAATACGCGCCCGATAGGTTTTACCGTTCTGGCTGATGCTGGCTGCGGCACTGTCCGGTTCATTGGCCACAGTGGCCGGTGCCCCGGCCAGGCGCAAGGTGTGCCCGTCGTTCACATTCTGCTGCAGGCTGGCGTGAACCGCACGATAGGGAACCACATAGCCCAGCGCTGCAACGTCAAAATCGGTGTGATTAATAAGCGTGCGTCCCAGGCGGCCTTTTTGCGAGACATGCACGGTTTCAATGGCAGCGTATTGGCCGGGCCAGCCCTGCAATTGTTCCAGAAAGACCCGGCTGCCGTGATTGAGGGCAAGCACGCGGGTGTCGCGGGCCGGGTTATGCATGACCGGATGGTCGGCCTGGAACAGGGCGACCGTTGGCCGGATGCCGGGCAGTTTGTCCAGGGCGCAGGCCAGTGCCAGCCCTACGGGGCCGGCGCCGATGATTGCAATATCGAAATCAACATTTTCCATGTCGCTATTTTACCCTTTTGCCTGAAAAAATCCGGCGTACGCACCAGTGAGCCCGCGTGTCGTACAATATAGCCTTCAAAGTTGGCAGCGTGCCTGACATAGAGCAAATGTTGAATCAGAAATGTTGAATCAGTTGTGGCGGGCCAGGCCTGCAAACCATTTTCGTTCCAAAACCGTTGCCGGGTTTCTGGCCTGTTTTTTTGGCGTGCTGGGTCTGCAGGGCTGGTATCTGAAGCGGCCTATTGCACCTGTCATTACGCTGTTCAGCTTGGCAATGCTGGCATGGTCGTTCACCCAACCCGTGTGGTGGGACTCCATTCCGTTTTTCTTCCTGTTCATCCCGCTATGGGCAGGTTTCATTGAGTCGGCTGTTTACTGTCTGCGCGCCGATGAAAAATTCGATGCGCTTTATAATGTCAACCAGGTGCGACGCAAACCATCTGGCGTGCCGCCGGGGCTGATGGCGCTGCTCAATTTGCTGATTGCTGGCATGGTTTCCATGTTTACGCTGTCCATGGTTGTGGCGCACATCACTTGCCTGCACATGACCTGCTAGTGACCGGGATGCCGTTTGTGATACGGCGCCAACATATTCAAGAGGTTTTATTCGATGGATCTGGACTTGATGCATTGGCTTGCCCCCTGGGAGTTTTCTCCTACGCTGATTGCTCTGTTTCTTCTCGCCGGCTGGCTGTTCGTGCGCGGCACACGCGTGCATCGCGTGACGCTTGCGCGACAGCTTCTGTTCTGGTCAGGCTTTGTCGTACTTTATCTATCGCTGCATACGCACGTTGACTATTATGCCGAGCGCATGTTTTTCATTCACCGCATTCAGCATCTGGTATTGCATCACCTGGGTCCCTTGCTCATTATGGGCGCCTATCCCGGGCAGGTGCTGCGCGCCGGTCTCCCCCTGCGCGCGCGCGTCTGGCTGCGTGATTATCGTCGCAGTTTTTCCGGCAGATTCATTACGGGCGTGCTGACCAATAAAATCCTGGTCCCGTTCCTGTTCGTCTTTCTGGTGCTGTTCTGGCTGTTGCCAACAATCCAGTTCTATTCCATGCTCGACTGGCGCCTGTACCGGCTCATGAACTGGTCGGTTGTGGTCAGCGGCTTTATGTACTGGAACCTGATCCTGGATCGCCGTCCCTATGTCGCGCCTGTACTCACGGCCAAAACATGGATCGGTCGTTTTTTTCAATGGACCATTGCATCGGGCTCCCCGGCAGTCCTGTCGCCAGGTGCGCGCATTCTGTCGCCCATCATCACCATGTTGCCGCAAATGATCGTGGGAGCAGTCATCACGTTCACTACCACCGATATTTACCCGCTCTTCGATCTTTGCGGAAGGGCGCTGCCCATGTCTGCGATAACCGACCAGAGTATTGGCGGCCTGACCATGTGGATTCCGGCGGCGATGGTCGAGACGTTCGGCTTGCTATTTGCCCTGAGCACCATGATGCGCCTGTCGGCCAAGGGGCGTCAGAAAACCGGCAGGCAAATGCGTGAAATGCGCCTGGCGCAGCAGCGGCTCAAGGTCGTGTGAACGCGGGCTGCAGCGCTTTGTCTGTTGCAATGCCGGTTGTGATCGCAGCAATACACAATGCGCAATTGATGCCGCAGTCTGCCGGGTGGATGCGATACGTACCGGCAAGACCGCGAGAGAATATTATCGGTTCTGCGTGAAAAACTGTTCAATCCGGCGCGGCAGCCAGGTCAGCTCGCCGCGTCCCGAACCGCTGGCAAAGCCAGCGTGGCCGCCACTGCATGGGTAATGCAACAGCACCTGATCACTTGCCTGGTCAGGACCGGGCAGGCTGGCTTCGGGAATAAAGGGGTCATTGCGCGCAATCAATAGCAGCGTCGGTACCCGAATGGCTTGCAGATGATATTGGCTTGAACAACGCGACCAGTAATCCAGCGCACTGCGATAACCATGCACCGGCCCGGTATAAGCGTCATCGAACTCAAGCAGCGTGCGTGCCTGCAGTGCTTTGTTCCAGTTGACGGCGCCCGGAAAGGCGCTGGCTTTTTGCTGTATTTTGCTCCGCATGGAAGCCAGAAAATGAGGGGTATACACGTAGCGTCCCATCAGGCTGGTTTGCAGCCGCATGCCGGTGGCTACCAGGTCTACCGGTACGGAAATACCTGCTACTGCATTGAGCCAGTTCAACTGTTGGCCTTGTTCCCCTGTATATTTGAGCAGGGCGTTGCCTCCCAGCGAAATGCCCGCTGCGTGCCATTGCGCCAGGGGTAACTGGCGGCGTACCTGGCTCAGAATGCAATCAATATCCCGGGAGTCGCCGGAAAAATAAGAACGGGCCAACCGGTTCGGCTCGCCCGAACAGCCGCGAAAATGCGCCACGGCAACCATCCATCCGCGTTCAACAAAGTACGAGCCGATAGCCTGGGCGTAATGGCTTTGGCTGCTGCCTTCCAGCCCGTGAAAAATGACCAGTGCCGGTCCATTGAATGGGCAATAGGTATGCGCCTGGGGGCCGGCCCAGTCAATATCCAGAAAATCGCCATCGGGCGTATCCAGTCGCTGGCGTACGAACCGCTGTTGGGGGCGGCGTCCCCATTTCATGGCGGCAATCGTCTGAATATGGCCTTCACATTGCCAGTTCGGGGAAGGGCAGGCGTCAAGATTGAGTCGGGCAGTCACAGCAGGTCCAGTGATTCCGTTGAGGTATGCAGATGAAATATCAGACAGGCAAACAAGGCCGGGCCAGGGGCAAAGGCGTTATTGCTGCTTGCGATCGCGGGTGCGGTCGGCAGGACAGTGTTGCAGGCGGATTAATGCAGCAGGTTGGGAATGTCGTGCATTTCCGATAGCAGAACGTCAGAAGGGGCGGGGGCTGAATGATGGTGGACCAGATGCCAGCCGGTGCGACCCTTGTGATACACATTGGTTGCATAAAACAGCAGTTCCCGATTGCCTCGCGGGGTATTGGCCTGGACTTCCTCGATCAGGATATGGATGACGGTCATGCCGTAGGTAATGACCACGGGATGATGGGCATGAATATGGAGAGGGCCGCTATTGAGCAGCTCGTGCCATGAAGTCTGGATGGCGCTGGTGCCTGTCAGGCGCTCACCGCCTGGGTGAATGCAAACGGTTTCTTCATCGTCAGCCCAGGTGTGCATGACACGCATGACATCGCCCAGGCGCAGCGCTTCGTAGAAGGCCTGTTCGACCTCCTCGGGGCTGGCGAAGACTGCGCGTTTGGGCGCAGCAGTGCTCTTAGTGCCCATGCACTTTCTCGCCTTCTTTGAGGCGGTATACCGTGCCGCAATACGGGCAGGCTGCCGAGCCGGTTTTGCTGACATCCAGAAAAACGCGTGGATGCAGGCTCCAGGTTGGCGCATTCGGGCCAGGGCAATAAACAGGCAGATCGCTTGCGGACACCTCGATGGGTGCCGTTTGTACTTGTGCAGACATCAGTTACTTCCTAAAAAAGCGGAAAGACATGTTATGCGCGCTGTGCAAACGGCGCGCACGTGTGTTTGATGGTAACCGGCCCGAGTGTTGCCGCGCAGCGTCACTTTGCTCTGGCCGATGGGTGCTGGCGTATTATATTTCTGCCCTGGGGCGGGTGCAATGAGGATGAGCGCGCTGCTTTTGCTAGAATTCCCAGCATATCTTCATTGTCTACGCCGCTACCGAGCATCCGTTCATACGCCGTTGCACAGCGTATTGTACAGCACAAGGAACTATTTTGTTTTCCCCGTTTATTCTTTTAGCGCGGGTTCTGCCTGCCGCCAGCGATGCGCACCGCCTGGCGCGTCGACAGGCCGTTCAATTGGGGATGCGGGCGGTGGCTCCTCATCTGCTGGCGTTGTCCGCCTGGGGGTTCGTGTCTGGCGTGGCCATGGTCAATTACGGTCTGTCCTTTTGGCAGGCCATGATCATGTCGCTATGGGTGTATGCCGGTTCGGCGCAGCTGACGGCATTGCCGCTGATGGCCGCGGGCGCCCCGGTCTGGATGGTGTTTCTGGCTGGCTTTATCGTCAATATCCGGTTTGTCATATTCGGCGCGACGCTTTACCCGTTTTTCGAACGATATTCCCATTTCAAGCGACTGGTGCTGGGGTATTTGCTGACTGATATCAATTACGTTGTCTTCGTCAGCCTGTTCCGCCATGTCCGCCAGAAGCGCCGCACGGTTTATGTGTGGACCTATCTGTCCATGGGTACGGCAATTGCGGGGGCATGGCAGTTAAGTACCCTGGCCGGCGTGTTGATCGGCGATCGCGTGCCACGTGAATGGTCGCTGGAGTTTGCCGGCGTGCTCACGTTGATGGCTGTCGTCATCCCGCTCATCAAAGGCCGACCCATGCTGGTGACGGTGCTGGTCGCCGGTGCAGTGGCCTGGCTGGGCCAGCCGCTGCCGCTGCGCATGGGTCTGTTCATTGCTATTGTGGCCGGGATCGCTGCGGGCATCCTGTCCGAGAAATTCACGACCAAAGGAATACGGGCATGACTGATACCTATATTGCGCTTGTCATTGTGTTGCTGGGCATCGGCAGTCTGCTGACCCGGGCAGGTTACCTCATGCTGGGCCAGTATTTTCCCTTAAGCAAGACGGTAAGTCGTGGCCTGCGCTACGCCCCGGTCGCTGCTCTGACGGCCATTATCGTGCCCAGCCTGTTGCCCTGGGCTGTGGGGCAATGGCCACAGGTTGGCGCCGAGTTCTTTGCGGCGGTGGTAGCCGCCCTGGCATTTTTGCGGGTGCGTAATATTCTTTTCATGATTGCTGTCGGTATGGTCGTCTTGTGGCTTTTACGCTGGATTTTCTAAGGCTTTCTCCCTATTTCCAGGCCAATGGGCATAGATGGGTACATGAGTAGAGTAAAATGACGTTTTCGCGGCTTGCCGCAATTTTCAGTTCCTTTACAAGTTCCTTTACATATACTTGATGACCGACGCCAATACGACTACCTCCGGCAAAACCACTACCTTCGAATCCTTTACCGAGGTCGGCCTGCACCCCGACCTGCTAAAGGCGGTGATGGCCAGCGGCTATACCAAGCCAACGCCCATCCAGGAACAGGCCATGCCGCTGATTATGGACGGACGCGACATCATGGGCGCTGCCCAGACCGGTACCGGCAAAACAGCGGCATTTACGCTTCCGCTGCTGCATCGGCTCATGCCCATGGCCAACAGCAGCATGTCACCAGCCCGCCATCCGGTACGTGCCCTGATCCTGGCGCCCACGCGGGAACTGGCCGATCAGGTTGCAGAAAGCGTTAAACGCTACAGCCACAGCTCTCCCTTGCGTGTGGCTGTTGTTTTTGGTGGGGTGGATATGAACGCCCAGCGCGACCAGTTACGCAAGGGGTGCGAACTGCTCATTGCCACGCCGGGACGACTGCTGGATCATATCGAACAGAAAAACGTCAGTCTGAGCCAGGTTAGCGTGCTGGTGCTGGATGAGGCCGATCGCATGCTGGATATGGGTTTTCTGCCAGATCTGGAACGCATCGTTAGGTTACTGCCAAAACCGCGCCAAAGCCTGTTGTTTTCGGCCACGTTCAGTAATGATATTCGCAAGCTGGCGCGCAGTTTCCTGAACAATCCGGTGGAAATCAATGTGGCGCCGAGCAATGCCACAGCCGAAAATGTCTCGCAAATCGCTTACCCGGTTGCACCAAACGAAAAGAAAGCGGCAGTGCTGTATACGCTGAAGTCGCGCAACCTGAGCCAGGTCATTGTTTTTGTCAATACCAAAATCGGCGCCAGCCGCGTCGCCCGGGAACTGGTCAGTGAAGGCATTAATGCCGAGTCCATTCACGGCGATCGCTCGCAGGCCGAGCGCATCAAGGCGCTTGAGGGCTTCAAGTCGGGCGAGATTGCAGTTCTGGTAGCAACCGATGTGGCGGCCAGGGGCCTGGACGTGGTCGGGCTGCCTTGCGTGATCAATATGGACCTGCCCTATAACGCCGAAGACTACGTTCACCGTATCGGCCGCACCGGCAGGGCAGGCGCCAAGGGCGAGGCCATCGCTTTTTATACGCAGACCGAAGAGCGCCTGCTGGAAGATATCGAAAAGCTGATCAAAACGCCGGTGCCAAGGGGTGTCCTATCCATTCCCAGCGTTTTTCTGGCGCGCGGGCATCACCCGGCGCGGGCTGCGACCGGTAAACCTGAGCGTTACAAGAAAACTTTTCCTGCGGCCCGGGCTACCCCCATTGACGATTTTTTCTTTCGTCCTTACGAGCCGACCAAGCAAAAGGCCGAATCCGACACAGTGGTAAACCGGCGTCCTGAAGGGCATGGACCCAAGCCCATGCTGGCCGTTTTGCTGGGTGGCCGTCCCAGTACCGACAACTCGCCTGAAAACTGATGTTTCAGCCGCGTTCAAATACTTGAAACCGCGGCTTACTATTCCCACATTCCTGTTTAAATCAAGGCTGCGGCAAGCGGGCGTCAATGATGCTGCGCAATTGCCGCATTGCCCGATCTTGCTCCGCGCCTGGCGTCGGCAGGTGCTGTTTCAGGCCGAGGCGGTCAACAGCGTTCGCAGATCGGCCGGCCCGTCGGCGCGCGTGTCAGGTTCGTCGCCCACGACCTGCAGCATGCGTTCCAGGTGGCTGATGTAGGGCAGCATGGTGCCAAAAAAACGGGTTTGCCCGCCGGTCTGGATCAGCAGCGTAGGGAAGTTCTCAACGTCCAGGTCATCGAGCAGTTCGGGATTGTCTTCAACGTCGATCCACAGGAACAGATGCTGGGGGTAGCGTTCACTCATGGCCTGGAAGGCCGCGTGATAGTCGCCGCAAGTGTCGCACCAGGCGGCGCAGTAACAGGCAATCAACCATGTGTCGGGATTGTCCAGTGCCTGGAGCAACTGCGGGACGTGCTTGCCGGGGGTTTGAATGAACATATTGAATCTGCAAATGAGTGACAGGAAACGAGTAACAGGTAACGGTTGGATCTGAAACCATTTACGCCATTGCGCAAAGGGAAAGTCATGCAAAATAGTACACCATTCGGGCAGCAATCAGAAAGTATGCCATCGCCATATGAAGGGGTTGGCCGCGCTTTCGCACGGGCGATGGTCTCACAACTGCAGCCACGCATGTTGCTGGCGCTGCTGCTGCCGTTTGCCGCGGCGCTCATTGTCATGCTGTTTTTTGCGCGTTTCCTGTGGGAGCCGGTGGCCGATTGGTTAAACCTGTTTGTCACGCAGTCGGAAATGATGACCGGCATGGAAGGCTGGATGGCTGGCGTCGGACTGTTATCCATGACTGTTTATCTGGTTCATATCCTGGTGTTTGTGATCATGGTCACGATTGGCAGCAGTATCGGCCTGCTGATTGCCGCAGTGCTGGTCATGCCCATGGTGGTAGGCCATGTAGCGCGCACCGATTATCCGGAACTGGATCGCCGGGGCAGCCAGGTCTTTGTTTCAAGCCTGGTGAACTCGGCTAAAGTGGTACTGATTTTTATCGTTGGCTGGGTCATTACGTTACCGCTGTGGCTGATTCCACCCGTTGCCGTGCTGCTGCATATATTCTGGTGGGCTTATGCCTTTACCCATATGTTGCGCTTTGATGCACTGATCGAGCATGCTACGCGCCAGGAGCGGGCGCAGATTATCGCTCGTCGGCGTGGCGGCGGTTGGCTGATCGGCACGATCTGCGCGACGATCAACCTGATTCCCCTGACCTGGATTGTATTGCCTGTATTTACTTCCCTGGTCTATGCGCACCACGGTCTGGCTGCATTGGCCGAACAACGTCGGAACAGCCCGCCGCTATTGTCGGCACAGTCCAATCTTTAGCGTTAGAATAGCGTCATCCCGAGACGGGGCAACAACAGGATGAGCATTATGAACGATAAGGCAGCACGTAAAGTCAGTTTGATCATTGTGGGAGACGAAATCCTCTCCGGCCGGCGTCAGGACAAGCATCTGTCCAAAATCATCGAGTTGCTTGCCGCGCGAGGTATGCAACTGTCGCGCGCCGAATTCCTGCCGGACGATCTTGAAACCCTGATTGCTGCTTACAAACGCAGTTTTGCGTCGGACGATATTGTTTTTTCCAGTGGCGGCATTGGCGCCACGCCTGACGATAAAACCCGCACGGCAGTCGCGCAGGCGCTGGGTGTGCCGCTGGCCCTGCATCCCGAAGCCGAACGGCTGATCACTGAACGCTTTGCGCAACTTGCGCTCGAAGGGCGTGGTACGCACGATCCTGGCTCGCCAGAGAACCAGCGCCGGCTGGCCATGGGGGTGTTTCCGGTGGGCGCCGAGATTGTGCCCAATCCCTATAACCGCATTCCGGGCTTTTTTATCCAGGATCATACTTTTGTCCCGGGATTCCCGGAAATGGCCTGGCCCATGGTCGAGTGGACCCTGGACAACCGTTATGCAGATTATCAGAACCTGAGTCAGCTGGTCTCGCACAACATTCTGGCCTACGGTGTTCCCGAATCGCGGATCACGCCGGCGCTGGAGCACATCGAAACGAACTGGGCCGGCATCAGCACGTTCAGCCTGCCAACCATGGGCCAGGGCGCGGGCGCCTATATTGATCTGGGTGTCAAAGGTGAAGAGCCGGGCGCAACTGCCGCGTTCGATTATTTGAAAGGTGAGATCCTGCGCGTGGGTGGACGTTTTCATCCGGACAAACCCGTATAAAGGGCACTATTGTCGCATCTGAAAGAAAATCCGACATTATAGGGTTTTCATTTTTCACAATATGATATAGAATATATTGCACTGCAATATTTTGAATCCCTCCATCATGGCTAACCGGCCCTTAACTACGCAGGCTGCGTCCGATTCTGATAAGACTAATGCTGTTTCCGGCATCAGTATTCAGGTCCTGGAACGCACAATGAAGGTGCTGGATGTTCTGGCGGATCAGCCGCACCCGGTCTCGCTTAAGGACATCGCGGCGCTCACGACGCTGCACGCCTCCACCGCCCACCGCATACTGAACGATCTGGCCGTAGGCCGCTATGTTGAGCGTGTCAATAACGGCATGTACCAATTGGGTATTCGGCTACTGGAGCTGGGGGCGCTGGTCAAGGACCGGCTGAATGTGCGCGATGTCGCGCACGACCATTTGCAGACCCTGCACCATCTGACCGGACAAACCGTGAATCTGTCCATTCAGCAGGGCGATGACATTGTCTACATTGATCGCGCCTGGAGCGAACGCTCGGGCATGCAGGTTGTGCGGGCCATAGGCGGCCGGGCACCGCTGCACCTGACCTCTGTTGGTAAACTCTTTCTGGCCTCGTCCGATGCCCGTTACGTGCGTGCCTACGCGACGCGTACAGGTCTATCGGGCAACACTCGCAACAGCCTGACTGACCTGGATCGCCTTGAGCGCGACCTGAGCTTTGTGCGTCGCCATGGCTATGCCCGTGATAACGAAGAACTCGAGCTGGGTGTGCGTTGCATTTCTGCCGGAATCTACGACGACTCGGGCAAGCTGGTGGCCGGGCTGTCCATTTCCGCGCCAGCAGAGCGCCTGCAGGAAGAATGGGTGGAAATGTTGGTAAGCACCGCAGCAAAAATATCCGCCGCCCTGGGTTACGAATAACCTGTAGCGTGACGATTGCGTGCGCATAATCGTCTCTCCCAGAGCCTTCTGGGTGTCATGGCTCAGTCATATAATTCATATAATATTCAACAAATTATCGCTGTTTGACGGCTGGGAAAAGCAGATTTTGTTGCGATGCACAAAAAAGCTTGACCCACTGAAAATGATGTGTATAATTTGAATTGTGCAATGCAACAATAATAGGGTGGGTGGTCATAGCCCGGGAAGTGAAAAGAACATTGCCGCCAATGCAGCAAACTGTTTTAGCAGAGACCTGTCGTGCCCGAGCACCAGGCCCTGTATAACTTAACACTGTACTATCTACCGAGGATATATCATCATGAGCGCCATTCCACAACAAATTCTTGACCGTCAAAAATCTGCTCTGAACGCTGCTGTTGCCGTTCAGGGTTCCCTGTTCAGCGGCTTTGAAAAGCTGGTTGACCTGAACCTGAAAGTAATCAAAGCGACATTGGGTGAAGTTGCAGAACAAACCCAGCAAGTGTCTGAATTGAAAGATCCACAGGAAGCCGCCGCTTACGTGTCTTCACTGGCTCAGCCCAACTCAGAAAAAGCCATTGCTTACACCAAGCACGTATATGACATCGTTTCTGGCGTGAGCAACGAACTGATCAAACTGACAGAAGCTCAAGTTGCCGAAGGTCAGCAACAGGTTTCTGAAGCCATTGACCAACTGGCCAAAAATGCGCCTACAGGTTCTGAAAGTGCTGTTGCATTGATGAAATCATCACTGGCAACCGTATCGACTGCCTATGATTCTATGAACAAAGCTGCCAAGCAGGCTGCTGAAGTTGCCGAGTCCAATATCTCTGCAGCAACTAACGCAACCATCAAGGCAACAGAGACAGCCACTAAAGCAGCCGCAACGGCAAGCCGTTCAACTGCTCGCCGTCAGGCTTAATCTGCGCGAACAACGGGCGGCGCTTCGGCGACGCCCGGGATGAAAAAATAGCCCTTTCATACTGTGAAGGGCTATTTTTTTGCCTATTCGAAATATTCGAAAAGGATACTCGAAAACGAGTCAGGCAGCGCCAGGCTGGTTGAGCCCAGCAATCGCCCTGACGCATTCGTCCACCAGCACGGGACCCCGGTAGATCAGTCCTGTATAAAGCTGAATGGCATTGGCGCCGGCCTGCACTTTTTCGACTGCCTGAGCGCCTTCCATAATGCCGCCTACCCCGATAATGGGGTAATCGGGCGCCAATTGCTGCCGCAGACCGCGAATGACTTTGAGCGATGCTTCATGCACAGGCATGCCGGATAAGCCGCCCTTTTCTTTGGCATGGGACAGTCCGTTGACGCCTTTGCGAGACAAGGTCGTATTGGTGGCAATGACACCATCAATCTCATATTGGGTCAATAGCCCGGCAATGGTGGAAATTTGGTTGGCGTCCAGATCAGGTGCGATTTTTACCACAACAGGCACGGCACGCCCGTGCTGATCGGCCAGTTCCTTGCGTTTTTCGCGCAGTGCGGTCAGCAATCCGGTCAGTTCGTCTACCTGTTGCAGGGCACGCAGATTCTGGGTGTTGGGCGACGATATGTTTACGGTGACGTAATCGGCGTGCGCGTATACGCCTGCCAGACCCAGCAGATAATCATCTGCTGCCTGCTCTATTGGGGTGGCCGCATTTTTGCCGATATTCAGTCCAAGAATACCGCCGCGTTTTTTCCATTCGCTGCGCGCCACATTGGCCAGGAAGGCCTCCAGTCCCTGGTTGTTAAAGCCCAGGCGATTGATCAGGGCATCGGCTTGCGGCAGGCGAAACATGCGTGGTTTCGGGTTGCCCGGTTGCGCCTTGGGCGTTACCGTGCCTACTTCCATGAATCCGAAGCCCATATGGCTTAGTGCGTCAATATAGGCGCCGTTTTTGTCCAGGCCGGCAGCCAGCCCGACCGGGTTGGGTAAATTCAGGCCCAGCATGCGCAAGGGAGCACTGGGCTTGGCATCCAGCACCTTTTTCAGCAGGCCCCATTGATGCAATCTGTTCAAGCCCTCCAGGGTGCGTTCGTGCGCCCGTTCGGGGTCCATGGAAAACAGGACCGGGCGGATCAGCGGATAGAGGCGATAGGCAAGTGACATGGCAGATCAGAAAGTAGATAGTTCAGACAGGTCAATGTTTGCACTGTCGATCCATCGGTGGTTAATATAAAGCTCGATTGGCCGGAAATTGATTTTGTATGCCATTTTACGGCTTTGAGCGATCCAATAGCCCAGATACAACCACGGCAGGCCCCGGTCGTTGCAATGACCGATCTGCCACAAAATACCGTACGTACCCAGGCTGCCAGCATAATCTGGATCGTAAAAGGTGTATACGGAGGATAACCCGTCATCGGTCACGTCGATGATGGATACCATCCTGAGCACCTGGTCCTCATCATGAAACTGCACCAGTTGCGAGTCGATGCGGCTGGTCAACAGAAACTCTTCATATTGTTCGGCGCTGTCATCGTCCATGCCACCGCCGGCGTGGCGCGACGCCTGGTATTTTTTATACAGATCAAAGTGGCTGTCGTCCCATTCCAGGGCGCGGATACTGGTCTGCAAATTGCTGTGGCGTTTCAGGATACGGCGCTGGGTGCGGCTGGGCGCGAACTGTGCACAATTGATTCTGACTGAAATACAGGCGCGGCATTGGTCGCAGCGGGGCCGGTAGGTGAACAGGCCGCTGCGCCGAAAGCCATTGCGCAGCAATTGGGCATAAACCGGCGGGCGAATCAGGTGCCCGGGTACGACGACCTGTGAGCGCGCCATTTTTCCGTCCAGATAGCTACAGGAATAAGGTGCGGTCAGATAAAACTGCAGGACGTTGAAAGACGGGTCGTGGATATCGCTCATGGCTGGTTACCGGCTGTGGGGCGTTTTGCCAACTATACCTTAAAAATGTATTTGCTCACATCGGGGGAACGATAGTTCCATCTCCCAGCATCTGGCCAGCGGGCCATAGCAGGGCAGGTTGATTGACGGTCTCTGACACATGACGCAGAAACGCCGCCCGGGCCTGGGGGCGTGCACCCATACTGGCCAGATGGGGTGTATCCTGCTGGCAGTCAATCCACGTTACCTGATTGGCCTTGAGAAAGCGCACCAGCCAGGCCAGGGCGATTTTGGATGTGTTGCTGCTGGTGGAGAACATGGATTCTCCATAAAACATGCGGCCGATGCAATTACCATACAGGCCGCCGGCCAGCTGCCCGTCCACCCAGGTTTCAATCGAATGGGCATAGCCCTGGCGATGTAGTTCTGTGTAGGCCGCGATCATTTCATCTGTAATCCAGGTGCCGGCCTGTGCACCACGCGGCGCAGCGCAGGCGCGCATTACAGCCTCGAAGCATGTGTCGGTCGTGATCGTAATGGCAGCGTCTTGCTGGCGTTCGTTACGGGCCACGCGCTTGAGCAATTTGGCCAGGCTTGGCGAGATTCTGAAGTCATCGCATTGCAGCACCATGCGCGCAGAAGGCGACCACCAAAGCACCGGTTGATCGGCTGAATACCAGGGGAAAATGCCCAGCTTGTAGGCTTGCAACAGGCGGGCTGTGGACAGATCGCCGCCAAACGCCAGCAAGCCATCCGGCTCTTTCAATGCCTGGCAGGCCGGAGGAAATGGCTCGCCGTTATCTAGGCAGGGCAATGTAATCATGGTGGCGAAGAACCCGGGTGCAACTGCTTATTCTATGCTGTGATAGTGCGTTGTAAAGATGCCGCTGGCCCGATCCAGCAGGTAGGCCTTCAAGGTATGGGAAACGGTGCGGAACGATAGTTCGTCCCAGGGTATGTCGTCCAGGTTGAAAAACCGGGCTTCAAGTGATTCGGGCCCGGGGTTCAGGTGTTCGCTGGTAACCGTTGCCAGAAAATACATATGCACCTGATTGACGCGCGGCACATCCAGGACCGTAAACAGGTTACCCAACCGGATTTCCGCGCCGGCTTCCTCATCGGTCTCGCGCAAGGCTCCCTGGCTGGTTGTCTCGGACAGTTCCATAAAGCCGGCCGGCAGGGTCCAGGTGTCGTAACGGGGCTCAATGGCCCGGCGACACAGCAGGATCTGATCATTCCAGATTGGAACGGTGCCCACGACGATCAGCGGGTTGCGATAATGGACGGCGCCGCAATGATTGCAGACGTCGCGTTCACGATTGTCATCAGGCGGGACCAGACGCGTTAGCGGATTGCCGCACTGGCTGCAGAAAGCCTGGGTCGTGGGGGCAGGAAAATAGTGCAAAGCGCTGGGTAACGTCATGGTGTTTTTTCTGGTGCGGTGAATTCAGGCATAGTGTAAACAATAATGCCCGGTTATTGGCAAAAAGCATCAGCTGGCTGCCGGCTCACGAACAAAGCCCAGTCTTGCAGGAATGAGTGCGTTTTCCAGCCATTGCATCGGCGCCGTCCAATTGGCCGCGCCGTCCAGCGATACCAGCAAGGTGTTGCCGTCTTGCAGTGCTTGCAAATGGCTCTGGTCCAGCGCAGTGGCTGCCGCGGGCGTGCCGCTCGTCCCGGGCATGGCCATCAGGCGGGTGCTCAACAGGCCCATGTCACGCCCTGCCAGCATTGCTGCGCCGTGTTCGGTCTGCAGATACAGTCGGCCTTCTGCATCCAGCAACCATTGGCTGATCCGCATGACGGGCAATTCGTTATGGGTAAGAAGCGTTTGCATATCGTCGGTCAGGCGGACAATATAGGGCGCGCAGGCAAGATCGACAAATACCCGTTGCGGACCGTTCTGAAAAAACCATTCGCCGGCCTCATTTGCCGCGTAGTTGCGATTCATGAAATGGCGGATCTGTTCGTTGGCTATTTTCTCGCCGCTTTGGCCTTCGCGTGCGCCGCCATGAGTATGCAGCAGCCAGTCGCCCTGGGCATTAAGCGAGAGCCAGCCATATACTGCCGGCACATTGGGCCACTTTTGCATCGCGCCCAGAACTTGTTCATCCATGATTTGTGTTCCTTCGCATGATTACGTTTCTGTTGATAATAACGTCAGTCGCGCGACCCGGGGCAGCATGAAGCGTCATACCGGCAAGAAAGTGTGATTGCAAATTGGATGCAGGCAAGGGCTGATGGGAGTTGAAAAGCAAGTTGAAAATTGCCGTTGAAAAAGGAGGGCGTGAGGCCGGTTGTATGGGAGCGGCCCCGGCTTCTTGTTGCCGCCGACGCTTTGCATTACTATAGAAAATACAGTTTACCAACGATCAAGCCATCAGGATACAGATGGCAACAGGAGTTTGTCATGACACCATTGAATGACGCAGATATAGGTATTGCGCTGGCCTCGCTCGATGGGTGGGGGCTGGACGAGGACGGCAAAGCGTTGCGGCGGCATTTTAAATTTGACTCGTTTGTCCAGGCCTTTGGCTTCATGACAAAAGTCGCTTTGCTGGCCGAGCAGGCCAATCACCATCCGGAATGGAGCAATGTATATAACAAGGTAGATATCCGCCTGACGACACACGATGCGGATGGCCTGACCGAAAGAGACGTCAAACTGGCCCAGGCAATAGACGCGCTCTGACAAAGGGTGGTCGATAAACGCAGTAGAGCGGTGCGCTTAAGGCCATAGAGGATGGGCATGGGCAGCTTCCCCGCTCGGCTGAGGCGGCATGGGTTGACACCCCCTTAAGCGTTGCAGACAGACCTTAGCTGCCGCCCTTGGCATTTTCTGTATTGCACGGCCGTATTTCGAAATATAAAATAAAATAAATTCTATGGAAATAGCAATAAAAAATAAATTATTGCGTTATTTTCCAAAGTTCGGCATGAATTCACCCTCATTTTATGCGCGTGATATTGTTTCCAAATAATAGTGATACCTGGAGACACCTTATGGAAACGCTAAATTTGAATGTTGTCGAGAAACATGGCTGCGCCGATCCGCAGGCGGTGGCGCCGTCGGCCGACTGGACCATTGATCAGAACTGGGAAGCCTATACGCAAGAGGAGCATGGCGTCTGGAAAACGCTTTATGAGCGGCAAAGCAAATTGCTGCCCGGACGTGTGTGCGACCAGTATCTGGATTGCATGAAGCAAATGCCCATTACAGCAGACGAAATTCCCGATTTCCGTCGTGTGAACGATCTGCTGATGCAGCATACCGGTTGGCAGATCGTGGCTGTACCTGGTCTGGTGCCCGACGACGTATTTTTCACCCATATTGCCAATCGTCGCTTTCCGGCAGGCCAGTTCATCCGCTCAAAAGACAAGCTGGATTACTTGCAGGAGCCCGATGTCTTTCATGACGTTTTCGGGCACGCGCCCATGTTGATGAATCCGGCCATCGCCGATTTCATGCAGGCCTACGGCAAGGGTGGCTTAAAAGCGCTCGAGCGCGGCATTTTGCCCTTCATCTCCAGGCTGTACTGGTACACCATCGAGTTCGGCCTGGTCCAGCAAAAGGATGGCATACGCATCTATGGCGCGGGTATCAGTTCGTCATTTACCGAAAGCCAGTACTGTCTGCAAGACGATTCGCCAAACCGGCTCGGCTTTGATCTGGAACGGGTGATGCGTACGGACTATCGTATTGATGATCTGCAGAAAAGCTATTTTGTGATCAACGCGCTGGATGATCTTTTCGAACTGGCGCAGATTGATTTCGATCCGATCTACGCTCGCATCATCGATCAATCTACTTATACGCCGGATCAGATTCTGCCGGGCGATCGGGTGCTTCATGCCGGAACGCAGCGTTATCATCGGCAGAAGGCCGCACGTGCCGACGGCTAAGGTTGGTGGTTCATTCACGATGATTCGGCGCGGGTCCCGAGCGCATTTTTTGCGGGGATGCCTGCAGGCAGAAGAAAGGCCTTTGCCGAATCTCGCACGGCCTGTCCTGCAGGGTCAAGCCAACATGCTTAATTGACGCTGAATAAAGTGATACTATGGAACCGCAAGCGCCCGGCTAGCGGCCCCGTTCAGTTCCAGTAAAGGTATGAGGATTCCATGAGTGTCGATTTCAGTCAGTTCTTTAATGGCCCGATTCGTGACAGCCTGATTGCACAGGTTTCCGGTTATCTGGATATTTCCCGCCCGCAGGCGACCATCGCTTACGACAAGGCGGTGGCGCTGGTGATCGGTGCGATGGCGCAGCGGGCGGGCAAGCCAGAAGGTGCGCAAGCCCTGGCGGCTCACATTCAAGACAGCCAGACCCAGACCAGCCTGACCTCCAGTGCCTTGTCGCCAACCGTACTAACCAACGATCAGTTCGCACAGATCGTGACGCTGGGCGAAAGCGAACAGGCAATCATACTGGGACAGCAGCAGGAAGCGGTCACGGCCCATCTGGAAGTGGCAACCGGCCTGGATACCAAAGCTGTTGGATCGTTGCTGTCTATTGTTGTGCCGTTTGTCCTTTCCTTTTTGAAAAACAATATCACAACTGAAAACGAGCCGGCGCAAAGCCTGCCGGTGTTGTTTGCCGCCCAGGCGCCGCACGTGGCCACCCAACTGGATGCGCCGGCGCTTGCTGCGCTTGGCGAGGACAGCCTGGAAGGCCTGTTCGGACCCGATGCGCTAGCCGCGGCGCCCGGCAATGCCGCTGCTTCGTCACAAAACGGCAAGCACGAGTCGACGCAGGGTGCAACGGCAAATGAAAAACCAGCAAATGGCTGGTTTAAATGGGTGCTGACGCTGGCTGTGGTGCTGGCCGGTGCCGCCTGGGTCAAGAGCTGCACGCAATCGGATACGACAAAGACTGACAATGCCAAACCGGCAGACCAGCAGCAGTCTGCAACCGACGCGCCGGCATCCGATGCAGCAACGGCTCCCGCTGCAACACCTGCGACCCCGCAGGCTGTCGCCCCTGCGGCCACGACCGGTGCTGATAGTAAGGCGGCCGAGCCAGGAGACGCTACAGCGCCTTCTGCCAATTTCCCTGAACCGGACTCGACGCAATCTGCCGGCGTAGCGGCTGCCCCCGCTGCTGAAGGCGCACAAAAGGACAGCGCAAAACCGGAAAGCGCGCAGGCCGAGGGCGCAGACACACCAGCAACCGCAGTTGCACCTGCAGAAACCACAGAGAGCAAGCAGAACACAGAGAGCAAGCAGAACACAGAGACAGTCCCGCCGACTGGCGACAAGCCTGACGGCGAGCAGTCCGCATCAGCGGGCGGACAAGCGGACGCACCGGCGACCGAGAGCACTCAGCCGGAAACCTCAGCAACGGCTGACCCCGAGCCTGTCGCCAATACAGCGAAGACTGAATCGACGAATGACGCGAATGATGGCCAAACCGCTGGCCCGACTTACGGCCAGGCCAGTGACACCATGGAGCCCGAAGCGCAGTCTGATGTAACTGCCGCTGCGGCAAGTACAGATACCGCGAGTACAGACGCCGCCAATTCCGTTGCTGACAAGGCGACCGAACAAACAGCCCCATCGTCTGCGGAACAGGCCAATACAGACAATACAAAACCAGCGGCGACAGTTGAAGACAGTAAGCAGGCTGATCAGATGCCAGCCCCCGCAGCAGAAGGGGTCGCAGCGGCCACCACTGCGCCGGAGGCATCCAGCACAACAGCCGAACAAGCCGGATCAAGCAATGCCACAACCGATAAAGCGGCAACAGCCAATACGGCAGCAGACATTGCAGCATCGGGCAAGACCACAACTTTTGCTGAACCTGCACCTCTTGCAGACAAACCGGACACACCGCCAGCTGCGTCAACACCTGAACCGGCAGGCGCTGCCGGCAAAACCACAACCTTTGCCGAATCCGATTCGTCAGGCAGCCGGCCCGAACCGGCGCAGCCACAAGACACAAAGGCCGATCAGCCTGCTGATACCCAGTCCGGCACTGCACCAGCCGGCGATGAGGTTGCTCCGTCTGCAACGAACACCGAGCCCTCTGGTAAAACCACGACATTTGGGGCAACGGGATCGGATGATTCTGCAAGCGCCGGTGCAACGCAGGCCGACAGCACTGCTACCACAGCCGACAATGCTGGCCAATCTCCTGCCACCGCGGCAGCCACTGGCAGTGTCCAGGCCGGTGCCGCTGCGCAGGTTAAGCTGGAGCGTGACGGCGATGCGCTCCGGATCCGCGGAACCGTGCCTGATGAGTCGGCACGCAACCGCATCTTGAATGCGGCCAAATTTGTTGATGGCCACAGCAAGATCGAAGATGAACTGAAAGTGGATAGCCAGGTAGCAGCATCGAGATTCGATGATTATTCGGGCTTGCTTAGTCTGCTTCGCGGTTATCACGATGTGAATGTCAGTTTGCAGCAGGACGCCTTGACCTTGACCGGGCAGGTATCGTCAAGCGAGGAAAAAGAGGCGCTGACCACCAAGGTTCAGAATCTGGTCGGTGCTGATATCCAGGTGGATAATCAGGCTGAGGTTGCTGCAACAACCCGTACAGCGGCGCCCAATGCAGCGGCCGCAACGGGCGTGCCGCCCCTGGTGCAATTTGCTTCTGGCAGCGCACAGGTCGACAGCCGTTTCCATGGCGATCTAGACCGGTATGCCCAGCAATTGAAGGAGAGCGGAAAATCGGTGCAATTGGTCGGTTTTGCCGATGAATCCGGCAGCGAACCGGGTAATGAAGCGTTATCGAAACGTCGGGCTGAATCGATCAAAGCTTATCTGATCCTGCGCGGCGTGCAGGCGCAGCAGATCCAGACCGAAGGGCAGGGTACGCAGGCGCCGGTGGCCGACAACACCACAGAAGCCGGGCGAGCAAAAAACCGCCGTGTGCAGATCCACGAGCTGCAGTAATCACTGGGTGAGCTCATGCTTATTACAGATGTGTTTGTGATAAATCTGCATGCGGGCCGGGGGACGCCTTTTAAGTCCGGACACGAAGTCTGGCAGTAGTGCACATCAAGGCGAAGTCATCAATCAGCAATAGAGCGAAGCCGGATTCATTGTCCGGCTTCGGTGTTTTCAGCAACAACTGGGGCTGAAGGCACGGGCGAGAATCTAGTGCCATTGCCTGCTGCATTGCGGCGTGTCACTGTTCTGTGACAGGAGCGCCGGCGACCGCGCAACCGGTATATTTTTTGTTCTTATAAAAAAGTATAGCGCTCAGGTCATAGGTACTGCGGGTGTTTGTACAGGGTGTTTTGTTGATGGTCAGATTGACATTGTTTTTGCGACGTCTGTGTTGCGGTTTAACGGAATAGTCCGTCGCGACGACGTTGATGCCGCCTTTGTAGTCATACCGTTCGGCCGTGAGAGTGATCAGTTCGGTCGCAGATCGCTCTATCTGCAGCAAGGGGCCGTCAATGATGGCGCGCCAGGCGACAGGTTTGCTGCCAAATGCGGTGAATGCCGAAGCGGGTGGGCTGATGCTGCCGGCCGATGAGTCACCTGCGGTAAATGGGTCGGGTTTGGGCTGTAATGTTCCGGAAACACCGGTCTGTGAATTGGCGCCTGCACCAGAGAATGGGGTACATGCGGCAACCGGAAGTATCAGGCAACATAAGACAAGTAATGAAGAAATGGAGTTCATTTTGTATGCCTTGAAAAGTCGGTTTGTTCATCCCATACCAGCGGCTAGTTTTGAACTTTGCTAATGGCTGTTACCGACACAGTAGATAGGTTCTTTTTACACGGGAAACTGGCATAAAGGATTCCGCATCAAAGAACCCCGCATCAAAGATTCCGCATGCCCTGCCTTAAAATGAAAAAGACGTAACAATTCTAACATTGTCACGTCTTTGTGATTGTGGATTTTTGTTAAGTATTCACGTCGGTCTAACGTAAATCATACAGTTTCCATTAACACGCTGTTTGCGATGTTTTCTCTACCGAGAGACCGAAAAAGGGACGTATTTTTGTGCCAATCACATTGCCGGCGAAGGCGGCAATCAACCACAGCCAGCCATGCAGGCTGCCGGAGAGAATGCCGCTGAAATAGGCGCCGATATTGCAACCGAAAGCCAGGCGTGCGCCATAGCCCAATAGCAGGCCGCCAATGATCGCAGCCAGCACAGAGCGTGCGGGCAATTTCCAGACCGGGGCGAATTTTCCAGCCAGACTGGCCGCCAGCAATGCACCCAGGATGATTCCGATATCCATGACGCTGGTAATGTCATTGCGCACCGGGGCAGTCAGCGAAGCTGCCGCCGGTCCTTGCCAGAAGCCCCAACTGCTGACGTCATAGCCAACGGCCATCAATATTTTCGAGCCCCACAAGGCAAAGGCTGAGGTAATGCCCCAAGGGCGTCCCGCCAATGCCAGTGTGGCAAAGTTGAGCAGGACCAGCACAATGGAGCCGATTACCAGCGGCCACGGACCGGAAAGTAGCCGGCCCCAGCCGCCGGCTTTACCGGCGCTAACGGCAGAAGAAATCAACGTCCCGTGGCGGCGCTTTTCAGCCCAGACGGTGAACAGGGCAATACCCAGAAACAATACGAAGCTGCTGATCAACGCAGTAGGAGCCCCCCATTCTTGCACGATGGAATACGGTGCGAACGATGGCTGGCTGGCCCACCAGGGCAGGTGGGCCGCGCCGACAACCGAGCCGATAATGAAACCGACCAGCGTAATAATCATGCGCGTACTGCCACCGCCAACGGTATAAAGCGTGCCGGAGGCGCAACCGCCGCCCATTTGCATGCCGATCCCGAAAATGAAGGCACCAACCAATACTGAGGTGCCGACGGGACTAACAAAACCGCTAACGGTTTGTCCCCACAAGGTGCCGTTGCCCAGCACGGGAAAAAACAGCAGGCAGCCGAACGCCAGCATCAGCATCTGCGCGCGCAGTCCGGCGCCGCGCCGATCTGAAATAAATACGCGCCAGGACGATGTGAAACCAAAGGCACTGTGATACAGCGTGGCACCCAGCAGGATGCCCACGATCCACAACGCGGCCTGTCGGCCACTGACTGCGCCATTCAGATAGATAACACCCAGCACAATCAGGGCGGCCGATACTGCGGCGGGAATCAGGTTGATCTGCGATCGCGCAGGGGAGGGAAGCGTTGAAGGATTCGAGGCCATGATGAAATAATCGCCTGGTGACGATATTGAATATGAAAAGATTATCTTACGCCGCAAGCCGATAAAAGCCAAATGGCGTCATCCACTATTTTAAGGATGCTTGTGGTGGCGTTGCTAAGGTAACCTTGCTGCTGACAGGGTCGGCGCCCACTGTAATGGCATTCGAAATAAAATCATACTATATACTTATTTTTCGAATTCATTTAAAGCGATGGTAACGACCCCCGCATATAGCACGCGTCCGGTAGGCTGGCCGGTTGGTGAACCTGCCGCCGGTTCAAGACTGACGGCAAGCGTAATCCCTTCGAGCGCCGGCAGTTGCTCTGCGCTGACCTGCGTCGTGCCTGATCGATTCAACAGACCCAGCGAAACAGGTTTTTTGTCGGCACCTATTCGCCACAACTGCAGACTGTGTTGAGAATCTGGCGCCACTACGTTCAGCGGCGTGAAAACCAATGTTCGCTGGTGTGCATCGTAGCCAGCGATCAGATGGGCTGCTGAATCGGGCGAGGTGGGAGACAGCACTGCGATGGGCTGAACCGCTGAGGGCACGTCTCTATGGACCGTCGAAGCGGGCCAAAGCAGGGCCGCAACCAGACACGCAGCCAGGGCTGCTGATGTCAATTGCCATAGACCTGCTCTGCGGTACGCAGGGATGCGAACTGGCTCCGATCTCTTGAGGTCAGTTGCATACTGATCGTGATTGGCAGCGCCGGTTTCAGCCTGGGTGCGATCATCTATCCCGGGCGGGATACGCGTGCTGATTGCTTGCCAGACACGCTCGGGCGGCTGGATCGGTGTATCGTGCAGATCCAGTTGTGCAAAGGCTTGCTGCCAGCCTGCCACTTCCCGGACCAGCATGGGCTCTTGCTGCAGGCGGCGTTCAAAACGGCGGCGCGCGCCGCCGCGCAAGGTGCCCAGCACGTATTCTGCGGCCAGAAGATCCCTGGGTTTTAGTTCGTTCATAATTGCAAACACCCTTTTAACTGGGCAAGGCCTCGTCTGATCCAGCTTTTTGTCGTTCCTAAAGGTTGTGCTATTTGTTTCGCAATCGCAGCATGAGACAGACTATGGTAGTAGGCAAGAAAAATGCTCTGGCGCTGTTCGGCCGATAGTTGCTTCATGCAGTCATCCAGTCTTTTTGATGATCTGACTTGTTCGTAGCGGGCAGCCGGGCCCGGGTCGGTATCCTGCAATAGTGCCAGATCGTCATCGCCAGACTCGGCGCTGGCCGGCTCCATTACTCGGAGGCGATCAATAGCGCGATTGCGGACAATGTTGGTCATCCATGTTAGTGGTGCACTGAATTGGCTATTGTAATTACCTGCCTGATTCCAGACGGTAATAAACACATCTTGTAATAGTTCCTCGGCCAGCTCGGGTCGCTTCAGCATGCGCAGGGCAACCGCATACAGGCGCGGTGACACGCGCAAGTACAGGATTTCAAATGCCTGTCGGTCCTTGCGGGCGACTGCCAGAAGAAGATCAAGATGCTCGGTATCGCTGTGTTGCGCCATCTGGGTGCTTACCTTCCTATCGGCTTGATTCTCATAGTCACATGAAATTCCAATTGCCGTCAATGCATTTTCAATAAGCTCTGCTTACTTCGATATAGCGGATTTACAAGTGTCGGGCAGGCATACATAGTGAATCTGTCGTGCCTGACGCCGGAGAAGAACCGTCTGATAGAGCGCATGGCATCAGCCGGTCATTGTCCGTTGTGTCGGCCAGACTTGCATCTGTGCGTATGCTCCTGACTCAATCGTTATTTGGGCATCAGTACAGTGTCGATGACATTGATGACGCCATTTGACTGCATGACATCGTAGGTGCTGATGTTGGCCATTGCCCCGGTTTCATCCTTGATCTGTATATTCTGCGGACCATTCATCATCAGCCACAACGTACCCCCCTGGACCGTCTTAAGCATGGCTTTGCCGCCGTCTTTTTTGATGATCTTTTCCAGATCGTTTTTGGTATATTTACCTGCAACAACATGGTACGTAAGCACTGCGGTCAGTTTCTGCTTGTGCTCCGGCTTAAGCAAGGTCTCGACGGTGCCAGCCGGCAAGGCATTGAAAGCGGCATTGGTTGGCGCAAATACAGTATAGGGTCCTTTTGCCTGGAGTGTCTGCACCAGTCCTGCTGCTTTTACGGCTGCGACCAGTGTGGTATGGTCTTTTGAGTTCATCGCGTTTTCCACAATATTTTTTTGTGCCAGCATAGGCGAGCCACCGACGTTAATGGTTGCAGCGCCTGCGATGGTCATGCCAGTTAACATCGATGTCAGCACGAGTGAGCGAATAAGTTTTTTCATGACGATTTCCTTGCATTCATTGTATGGGTGACATCACCTCACATAAACATATACGAAGCAAACAGCCAATCGGATGCAGTTGCGGAAAAATATTTATTCGGGAGCGTCAGTTATCCTGCCGGGTGTACCCGTTTTGCATTTTTTGGTTTACCTGATCTTGCGAGATGCAAGCGTGACAGCCCTAGGGCATATCACGCTGCTGGTGAAAACTGCCATTGCCTGAGCGCGGAGTACGCAAATAACGGCTGGATACGATCGCCTGATGCAATTTCATTCAGCCCCGGGTTGCTCACTGCCCGGGGAGAACAGATCCAAAGCGTTGATCGTTGCTTTCACGAAGTGCACATAGTCAGCGACCCGCAAGCGGTCATCGGCCAGATCATCAACACCCTGGCCCAAATAGGAAGCCATGGCGCTTTGCAGCACCGGCTGGTGTTGCGCCGGTAGCCGGTTCTGCACCCATTGCGCAGCCTGCGCTTTTGATGCAAAACCGCCCGTTGCCAGACTAAACCAGATGCGGGCGAGGGCCAGCACCATATTGCGCTCATCTCCCTGCCAATCAGCCGGCACCTGCCATTGCTCAATGGTGTCCCTGAACGCGTGGAGCAGATCGTGCCATGGCACCGGCTCGAACAAATCAGCCGCAGGGGCACCCCGCAGGCAAATGCTGTGAGCCCGTGCCTTGGTGATGAGAATGGCAAGATCATGGTCTGTGCAAGCGCCCTGAATCCGGCCCGCAGCCAATTCGTCGCGCAGCCATTCGCCGTACTGGCATTCACGCTCTGGCGGGTAGCGCCAGGGGACGACAGCAGCGTGCCGGATCACGGTCACTTCCAATGGGCGTATGCCGTCAACGACAGGCCAGGCTGAAATGGACTGTAAGCTCATCATCAAGCCATCTCTGACGGATCTGGTCAGCGCTTTATTGACGGTAACAAGCAGATCTATGTCGCTTTGCGGCTTGAGTCCGCCATCCACCGCTGAGCCAAAAATATGGATGGCTTGCAGCGTGTCGCCTAAATGATGTGACAGCAGAGTGCAGGCGCTTGCCACCTGTGCCGCAATCTCGGCAGGCACTGAATCATGCTGTGTGATACTGCTGAAAAATTTATTGCGATTCACGGCTCTTTTCAATCATACGTCAGATAAAACGCCATGATACCCGCGCATCAAGGTCATCGTCTAATCTCGGGCACTGCAGGGATCGGGTGGTTGCTACCGACTCAATAAAAATACTGATTAGCGACATATTTGCGAACGCGATTTATATCCAGGAAATCAATATCGCTGCGATGACGTTCACTTTCCGCAAGACTAACGAATTTGATTGCCTGTTCGTCGTTCAATATGCGGGTTCCCCATTTTCGTAATGGAATTTGACACCGGGCACCCCGTGTTCGTACAGGACACTCACTGATTTAACGTGATTCATTATGATCTCCAAATAATATTTGCATGACGCGGCCGAACTTATATATGTTTAACTGTTCGATCCGTCTGTGCTTTCGCCTGTGCCGATACTGTCTGCGCCCAATGTTCTGGGGCGCTTTAACAAGGACTGATGATTATTAAAATTAATACCTTGAATGCTGGATTCGCTAGCACCGGTGATCCCAAACCGGCAGATAGCATGAGCGTAGATCACATCCATTAAAGCCAGCTGCAAAAAATGGTGCCGATATGCATGGCGCTGCTATAAATCACGCACCTGTGATAAACAGGTGATGCAAAAAACTGAAAATAAACAACGGGTATAAAAAAATAACAGTTGATGAGATGGCTGTATATCTGTAAATAACATGGCTGCTAATTCAGCGTGGCCGCAAATTTCTAATATTTATAAATTATACAACATGTGAAAATATACTACAATTTATTACATTAAACATCAATAGGGTGGAACCAGTATTTGAAAATAATCGGGTTGATAAAGTGGGGTTTGCACCACAATCGGATAGTGGGCGGGCAAGGAAGGGCTTTACTAGCCTCTGGTTTGGGGGCCTGGATTTGGAAAATGCGGTTTGGATTACTCGCGCTGTCGCAGCGATGTTTGCTCGCAGTTTCATGCACGCGCTGACCAGCATGCTCAAATTCGTGGCGGCAATGGTGTGACTAATAGAGTTTTGGTGAAGCCCACCCCGGATTATGGAGTAGAGCCAGTATTCCGGGATTTTGCGCAAGCAAGCCCGTTTTTGCGGAGCAGATTTATATTTGTAATTGCCCTGAAAACCGCATAAATATTGGAGGCGCAGAGCGGAGTCGAACCGCTCTGGACGGATTTGCAATCCGCTGCATAACCGCTTTGCTACTGCGCCTAAGTAATAACAAACGAAGAGTCAAGCATTATGGTCGATTTTCCGTGCGCAGTCAAGGTGCACATTAGAATTGCCAATTAAAAGATCACTCGGCATGACGTGAATGCATGCAAAGACGTTCGCATTGATCAGTTTGACGTTGCTGTCGCCTGCCTGGTTAATAAGCTGCTGCTGGTTTTGTCACGATTTCATCATTCATGCGAATCCACTGCGGATGTGCATCCAAAATCTGTTCTACGTATTCGAGCGTTCCCGATAAGTGTTCGCGCACGCGTTGCTGCGCCAGCTCCGGCGCATGGTTGGAAATGGCCTGCGCAATCAGTCGGTGATCGCTGACAATGCGTTCCAGCTTACCGGCAACCGGTAGATGCAGGCGGCGCAGTCGGTCCAGATGTCCGCTATTGCTGTGCACCAGATGCCACAGTGCGTCTTTTCCTGTTGCCTGATAAAGCATGCGGTGAAATTGCGTATCGGCCAGACTGAAAGCACTCAGATCTCTGGCGGCCCGCAAGGCGTCCTGTTGTTGCACCAGCGCTTGCAATGAGCCGATCAGGCCCGCGTCGTGCGATTGGGCCAGTTCCCGCACCAGTTCCAGTTCAAGGGACTGCCGCAGAAAGTGTGCCTGTCTGGCCAGGGTAACGTCAATCAGGCTGACGCGCGTCGAAGCCTGTGGAAAGATATCCACCAGCATGTCCGCCGCCAGTTTCAGTAACGCTTCACGTACCGGTGTCTGGCTGACCCCATAGCTGTCGGCCAGTTCAGCGCGTGACAGCAGGGCGCCAGGCGCCAGTTCCAGGGCAATGATTTTCCGGCGCAGCAACTGGTAAAGCTGCGGCGCTGCCTGGCGGCTGCGATCAAGTGGCGTGGTTGGTTTCATGTGTCATGTCGGTGACTGGTAACGCAGCCGATGCGATAACCATGCAATACGCGATATGCAATACCAAATACGTGCAAGGCTGCCAGATAATTGACAGCCCAGCCGTTCAATTGCGCGCGGCGCGCATTGCGCACTGACCTGTATGGCAACGCTGCTGATCGTGCCGCCGTCGACATGCTATCTGCCATTGCGCTGTCGCCAGGCGGAAAAATCGGTTTTTGCCTGTTCATCGGTCGCGGGGTACAGCCCGATAATGGATCTGCCCTTGAGTACCTCTTCGGTGACGAAATCCTCGTATGCCGTCATTTCTATGGCCTCGGCAGCAATTTCCTGCGCCAGATGCGCGGGGATCACGACCACGCCCTCGGCATCGCCGACGACGACATCGCCCGGGAAAACGGCAACATCGCCGCAGCCGATAGGCACGTTGATGTCCAGCGCCTGATGCAGGGTAAGATTAGTGGGTGCAGAAGGACGATGGTGATAGGCGGCAATGGACAACTTGGCAATTTCCGGTGAATCACGAAAGCCGCCATCGGTGACCACACCAGCCGCACCTCGCTGCATCAGTCGGGAAACCAGAATGGAGCCGGCTGAAGCGGCACGTGCATCCTTGCGACTATCTATCATCAGCACCGCGCCTTGCGGGCACTGATCAACCGCAACCCGTTGCGGATGACTGCGGTCCTGAAAGACGGTAATGGGGTTGAGGTCTTCGCGTGCCGGAATGTAGCGCAGCGTGTAAGCCTCGCCTACCATGGTGGGCAAATCGGGGTTGAGCGGATGGACGTCCTGAATGAACTGATTGCGCAGCCCGCGCTTATACAAGGCAGTACACAAAGTGGCAGTGCTGACGGTCGCCAGTTGCTTGCGAACGTGTGGGTCTAGGGCCATGATGATTTCCTGATCAGTAAATGCTGGGTTCGTTATTGGGGGCGCCGAAGCTGGTTTCCAGAAAGTCGAAATCACAACCGGCATCGGCTTGCAGAATATGTTGCGAGAACATCCAGCCGTAGCCGCGTTCGAAACGGCGTTCGGGTGCGACCCAGTCTGCGCGTCTTGCGGCCAGTTCCTCGTCACTGATTTCAAGGTGGATGCGGCGGGCGGGAACATCAACGGTAATCATGTCGCCAGTGCGTACCAGCGCCAGATTGCCGCCAACATACGATTCGGGGGCCACATGTAAAATACAGGCGCCGTAGCTGGTGCCGCTCATGCGCGCATCGGACAGACGCAACATATCGCGTACGCCTTGTTTGATCAACTTGACCGGGATCGGCAACATGCCCCATTCGGGCATCCCCGGACCGCCCAGCGGGCCGGCGTTGCGCAACACCATAATGTGCCCGGGCGTGACATCCAGGTTTTCATCGTCTACTGCTGCTTTCATGCTTGGATAATCATCAAAGACGAGCGCGGGGCCGGTGTGCTGCAGAAACTGCGGCGCGCATGCGCTGGGTTTGATCACGCAGCCGGACGGCGCCAGATTGCCGCGCAGCACGGCCAGTGCGCCTTCAGGATACAAAGGGTTGTCCATGGGACGAATCACGTCGTCGTTATACACCTGCGCATCTTTGATATTGTCGGCCAGCGTCTGGCCGGTCACCGTCATGGTCTCGCCCTGTACATGATCGCCCAGGCGGCGCATCAGGGCTGGCAGGCCGCCTGCGTAATAAAAATCTTCCATCAAATAAGTGCTGCCGCTGGGGCGGACATTGGCAATGACCGGCACCTTGCGGCTGGCCGCATCAAAGTCATCCAGCGTGACATCACAACCGGCGCGACGCGACATGGCAATCAGATGAATGACTGCGTTGGTGGAGCATCCCATTGCCATGGCTACGGCAATGGCATTCAGAAAACTGGTTCGGGACAGAATGCGCGCCGGTGTGAGATCCTCCCATACCATCTCAACGATACGGCGGCCGCAAGCGGCTGCCATGCGAATGTGGTTGGCGTCGACTGCGGGAATCGATGATGCTCCAGGTAGCGTCATGCCGATGGATTCGGCAATGGCGGTCATCGTGCTGGCGGTGCCCATCGTCATGCATGTGCCTGCGCTGCGGGCAATGCCGCCTTCTACGCCAATCCATTCGGTTTTGCTGATCTTGCCGGCGCGTCGCTCATCCCAGTATTCCCAAGCGTCCGAGCCCGATCCCAGGATTTTTCCCTGCCAGTTACCGCGCAGCATGGGGCCGGCAGGCAGATAAATACAGGGCAGTCCCGCACTGATGGCGCCCATCAACAGGCCCGGCGTAGTCTTGTCGCAGCCGCCCATCAGTACCGCGCCGTCTACCGGATGGCTGCGTAACAGTTCCTCGGCTTCCATGGCAAGCATATTGCGATATAGCATGGTGGTGGGTTTGACGAAGTTTTCCGACAGGGAGATGGCCGGCAGTTCTATGGGAAAGCCTCCCGCCTGGAAAATCCCCCGTTTGACATCTTCCACTCTTTGCTTGAAATGCGAATGGCAAGGGTTGATATCCGACCAGGTGTTCAGGATGGCAATGACAGGACGGCCCTCCCAGTCTTCAGGAGCATAGCCCATTTGCATGATACGGGATCGGTGTCCGAAAGAGCGCAAATCATCCGGGGCAAACCAGCGGGCACTGCGCAGCGAATCATAGGTACGTTTTGACATGGTGTATTACCTTGGGGAAGCATAATAAATAAGGTCGAATATCATTGAAACATTAATATATCAGTTGGTATATTCGGGATATCGATGACAGCGGTACGAGCTGGCGGGCCGTGATAGCACTTTGTTGGTGACGTCGCCGATTGCATATGTAATAGCGGTTGTGAACGGGCGAAAGTGTTTTGGGGAGGGGACGCTGTTGGCCAGTTACTTATTGATAATTCAATCGCAAGAAAAAGATTGCTTGCGATTGAATTGAGTTCTATTCTGATTATGACTGCCATACATCCAGGAGATCAATCATGACATCGACGCAAGTACAAGCCCGGTTTACGTCCGACGAGGCTCGCTGGCAGGCGGTGCAAAGTCGCGATCGGCAGGCGGATGGGCAATTTGTCTATGCTGTAAAGACCACGGGCGTATATTGCCGTCCCAGTTCTTCAGCTCGCCTGCCACAGCGAAAAAATGTCGTTTTCTTTGATACGGCGCAAGAGGCTGAGGCAGCAGGCTATCGCGCCAGCCTCCGTGCGCGGGCGGACCGCACTGCCGCTGCAGACGAACGGGCCGATCTGGTGGCGCAGGCTTGCCGCTACATCGAATCGGCGCAAACGCCACCCAGTCTGGATGAGCTGGCGGCACAAGCCAATATGAGTCCATTTCATTTTCATCGTGTATTCAAGGCTGAAACCGGTCTCACGCCAAAAGCCTATGCGTCGGCCTGGCGTGCCAGAAAACTGCGCGATCAACTGGGGTCTTCTGTCACATCGATTACAGACGCAATCTATACGGCAGGCTTCAATTCCAACAGCCGCTTTTATGAAGCGTCCGAGCAGTTGCTGGGGATGCGCGCCGGGGAGTATCGGGCTGGGGGGCAGGGCGCTGTTATTCGTTTTGCTATCGGGCAATGTTCGCTGGGCGCCATTCTGGTGGCGCAAAGCCACCGCGGCATCTGCGCCATTATGCTGGGAGATGATCCCGATGCGCTGCTGCGCGACTTGCAGGATCAATTTGCCAGGGCGCAGCTGGTCGGCGGCGATGCTGCCTTTGAGCGTCTGGTGGCGCAGGTGATCGGTTTTGTAGAGGCGCCGTCTGTGGGGCTGAACCTGCCGCTTGATGTTCGTGGTACGGCTTTTCAGGAACGGGTGTGGCAGGCATTACGGGAGGTGCCGGCCGGCACGACCGTCAGTTACGGTCAGATTGCCGAGCGGATTGGGGCGCCCACCGCTGTGCGTGCCGTGGCTCAGGCCTGTGGCGCTAACCGCATTGCCGTTGCCATTCCCTGCCATCGCGTGGTCAGGCGAGATGGCGATATCTCAGGTTATCGCTGGGGGGTAGAGCGCAAGCGCCAGTTGCTGGAACGGGAAGCGACAGCGTAATCGTTGTCGGTTGCAGGATGCATGCTGTTGCCTTGTGGTTTCGATCGTTGACCACCGTCGGTGGCAATCGCAGGACGTGCAATATAAGTCTGTTGTTTGATCTGTCGGCGATTAGTCTGGTGGCAACCCGCAAGCTGATTTTTGCGGAGCGAGGCATCGTGGAATCAGCAATTGAATTATTGAACAATTGTGGGACAATAATCGCGTAGCCGGTGCTGCATTGGGTGAGTCTGGTAGTCGGCTGGCCCTGGCAACCCTAGTGCGTGAGGGTGGACAGAATAAATCCAAAAAGAGAGAGACTTATGACAGATGAAATACAGATGGGCCTGATGCAGCCGCATCAATTGCTGATATCGTCGCTGATCGTTCATGCCGAGCGCCATCATGGTGATGGTCAGATTGTCTCGCGCCGCGTAGAGGGGGATTTGCATCGCTATTGCTGGCGCGATGTGGCCCGCCGTTCCCGCCAGGTAGCACGCGCACTCGATGCCATGGCCATGCCGCTTTCTGCGCGGGTGGCCACGCTGGCCTGGAATGGCTACCGGCATCTGGAACTTTATTTCGGTGTCAGTGGGTCGGGCAGGGTGCTGCATACTATTAATCCGCGCCTGCACCCGGATCAAATTGCGTGGATTGCCAATCATGCCGATGACCAGGTTTTATGTTTCGACCTGAGCTTTCTGCCTCTGGTGCAGGCAGTGCATGGCAAATGCCAAACGATCAGGCACTATGTTGCGCTTTGCGACCGTGACGCTTTGCCATCGGACAGCGCAATACCCGGCCTGATCAGTTACGAGCAGTGGGTCGAAGAGCAATCGGACGACTATCGCTGGCCGCAATTTGATGAGAACGCCGCTTCCAGCATGTGCTACACCAGTGGGACCACAGGGCATCCGAAAGCGGTCATGTACAGCCATCGTTCAACGCTGCTGCATGCCTATGGCGCTGCATTGCCCGATTCTATGGCCATCTCGGCGCGCGATGTGATCCTGCCTGTGGTGCCCATGTTTCACGTCAATGCCTGGGGCATCCCCTATGCGGCCGCACTGACCGGCGCTGCGCTGGTTTTTCCTGGTCCGCGGCTTGACGGAAAATCGGTCTACCAGTTGATCGAACAGGAAGGGGTGACATTTGCCGCTGGTGTGCCAACCGTATGGCAGATGCTGCTTGATCATGCTAAAGGCGAGGGTCAGCAATTTTCCACGCTCAAGCGTACCGTGATTGGCGGGTCGGCCTGCCCGCCGGCCATGATACAAGCATTCCGGGAGCAGTACGGCGTCGAGGTTATCCATGCCTGGGGAATGACAGAAACCAGCCCGCTGGGAGCGCTATGTGCGCTGAAAAATAAGTCCCTGATGCAGCCAGAGGAAGAACAAATAAAGCTGCGGTGCAAGCAGGGACGGGCAATGTACGGAATTGATTTCAAAATTGTCGGCGACGATGCGGGCGAATTGCCATGGGACGGCAAAACATATGGCGATTTATACGTTAAGGGGCCTTGGGTTGTGCGCGACTATTTCCCCGGTAAAGACGATGCAATACTGGTAGACGGCTGGTTTCCCACCGGAGATGTAGCGACCATCGACGCCGATGGCTATCTGCAGATTACGGACCGCAGCAAGGATGTGATCAAATCCGGCGGCGAATGGATCAGCTCGATTGATATTGAAAACATCGCCATGGCGCATCCTGCCGTACAACTGGCTGCCTGCATCGGCGTCAGTCATCCAAAATGGGACGAGCGTCCGATTATTGTGGTTGTCCTGCGCGAGCAAATGACGCTAGCTCGGGAGGAGCTGCTGCAGTTTTATGAAGGCAAGATTGCCAAATGGCAGATACCGGACGACGTTATATTTGTGGACGCCATCCCTCTGGGCGCCACAGGAAAAATGCTCAAATCCAAAGTCAGGCAGATGCCCGAGGTTGCAGCGTATTGCGCACTTGGAGGCAGTGGGTCGTAACCGAGCTATTTTTTAGCGCCGGGATGTAATCCGGCGCGCAAGTGCTGCGCGATCCTTGCAAACTAACGGTGTGCCGCCGACCAAGGCATGGGTGCAAGCCGCGCTCTGGCGTCGGCGTCAGCGCGTGGTTCGTTCCCAGATCATCTCTGCTGCAACCGACAGCGGCTCCTTGGAGCGATATAACCGTACTTCGAAAGGCACTTCGTTTTGCCTGCCGCCCAATACGCGCAATATTCCTGAAGTGCAGTCCTGCGCCACCACGGACCAGGGCAGCCAGCCGATACCACGTCCCTTCTTGATCAATGACCAGGCCACTTCCACTGAATCACAATAAGCCACGGGTTCCAACGCATAACTGCTGGCACGCAGATGATCGCTCAGAATATGGTGCAGCGACAGCGTATTGAGATAGGTTACGTGCGGAATGGGCGTGAATTCATCAAGCAGGTCATAGACTGTGTCGCCGTATTTGGCAGCGCTGCACACCGGTACAAATCGGTCTGTACCCAATTGCAGATACTGGAAATTGGCAGTCGCAACCGGGACAGATAAGTTGGGGTGTTCATAGCAGCACAGAAAATCCACTTCCTCTCGCTGCAGCAGGGCGACCATATCCGGCGTCGAGCCGGTTCTGATCTGTACTGACACGGTCTCCGACAGTTCCCGGCCAATGACATCTGACATCGCGCAGGCCCAGTCCGCTACCAGCGTACTGGCCAGATAGCGCCCCGTCGCAATACGCAATGCATGGCTCGCATCCTGTCCGGGCGATTTTATTTTTTTGCTGACCGTATTGAGCCGGGCAACGATGTATTCGGCCGTCACCAGCAGTTCGCGCCCCGCTTGCGTGAGCCTGACGGGAATTTTGCTGCGATCAACCAGCGTTGCCCCGGCCCAGTGTTCCAGTTCCCGAATGCGCCGGCTGAACGCGGGATGGGTCACATTGCGTAGCTCTGCGGCTTTGGTAAAACTGCATGTTTTGGACAGGGCAATCAGATCTTTCAGAAGCTTGGTTTCTGCCATGGGATAGCTACCGTATCAATAGGAGTTCAATGTGGGGCTGGCCCATTGAAATAGTGTCGTTGTGCCATGGGCCCTTGCGGTTTTATTTTGCACGTCATTGTGCAATAAAAGCACAATGATAGTGTTTTTCAGCATTTAGTATAGAGGCAATAAGAATTTCAACGGAGACATTGTCATGAAAAAGTTAAGTAATCACGTTAAACGACGAGCATGCTGTGTTCTGAGCGCGTTTGTCTTGCTGGGGGCAAGCGGCACGGCGGCACTGGCGGCCTCGATGTACCCGGATCGCCCTATCACGATTGTGGTGGGTTATCCGGCGGGCGGCAGTGTTGACCTGAACGGCAGGGTAGTGGCGGACACGCTGGCCAAGAAAATAGGCGCAAATGTGGTGGTTGAAAATCTGGGCGGCGCAGGCGGCACTATCGGCGCCCAGAAAGTAATTCGCGCCAAGCCGGATGGCTATACGCTACTGGTGGGTTCGCTCAATGAAATTGTGATCGCCAGCCTGGTAAATCCGGCGGTTAAATATAACGGTGTTACCGATTTGCAGGCTATCGGCCTGATCGGTGATCAGCCGTTGGTGCTGGCCGCCTCCAAAAAGACCGATATCCGGAATACCGCTGATCTTGTCAAGGTCGCCCAGTCAGGAAAATCGGATAGCTACAGCTATGGCTCCTCCGGGGTAGGCACTTCGTTGCATATGGCAGGTGAGATGGTCAATGCCGAAACGCAGGCCAAATTCCTGCACGTGCCCTATCGGGGCGTTGCACCGCTGGTCACGGATCTGACCAGCGGGCGCCTGCCTCTGGGGGTGTTTGCCTTGTCTTCGGCATTGCCGCAAATACAGTCGGGCCAGATAACGGCCATCGGCGTCACCAGCGCAAAACGTTCCTCTTTTGCCTCCGATATTCCGGCGCTGGCTGAAAACCCTGCCCTCAAGGCGATGGATATCAGTGTCTGGTTTGGCCTGTTCGGCCCCAAGGGCATGCCCGAGGATGTCGTCAAAAAATTGCAGACCAGTCTGCAGCAGGTGCTGGCCGACCCGCAGTTTCAGGAGAAATACCGAGCTACCGGTAGCAATGTCATGCGCGAGCAGCCCGATCTGGCCGCGTTCTTTCAGGCAGAGCACAATAAATTCAAGCAACTTGCCGAAACGGCCCATATCGCAACGGGGCGGCCATGAGTACAGGGTTTGAGATTGCGGTACCGGAGTTGTCTGCAGAGCGAGTGGGTAATACCGATACACCCGGCGTATGGGCGTTTGATTCGGGCAATGCCGGTCCCACGCTATTGATTACGGCATTGATTCATGGCAATGAAATTTGCGGCGCCTGGGCCTTGAAGGAATTGCTGGCCGCAGGCCTGCGTCCGAAAAAAGGCCAACTGGTACTGGCGTTTTGCAATCTGGCGGCATTCGATACGTTGGATGTGGCCGCGCACGATGCTGCTCGTTTTGTTGATGAAGACATGAACCGGGTCTGGAACAGCGCAAAACTGGATCAGCCGGTCACACAGGAACGCCGGCGCGCGCTCGAACTCAGAAAATGGGTTGCGGCGGCAGACTGGTTGCTTGATATCCATTCCATGCACGAACCCAGCCCGCCGTTGATGATGACCGGTATGTTAAAGCGCAATGTGGATTTGGCTAAACGTCTGGGTGTACCGCAACATGTGATCATGGATGCGGGGCACAAAGACGGCACGCGTATGCGTGACTTCGCCCAGTTTGGCGATCCGCAATCGCAGGCGCTGGCGTTGCTGATCGAATGCGGGTATCACGGAGATCCATCTTCTGTGGACACGGCGCGAAACGTGGTCGCGCATTTTCTGCTTGAGTCGGGCATCGTAGATGCAGACGACCTGCCGGGCCATTGGATGCTTGCACAAAAAGGGCCGCAGACGGTGTTGCAGGTAACTGCGCCGGTCGTGGCGATGTCGGAGTCATTGACTTTTTCCGAGCCATATCAGGGAATGGAATGTATTGCGTATGCAGGCACGCAGATCGGTCAGGATAATGACAAGCCTATCGTCACGCCCTATGACAATTGTGTTTTGGTCATGCCGTCCCTGCGTCAGTTAAAGGTGGGGGTGACTGTGATGCGATTTGCGCATGAGCTGCAGACGGTCGGTTCACGAGAATAGGCAGCACGGGCGGCAAGGGTAGCGCTTATTGATACTGCTGCAATATGCGCTGCCCGACATCGCTAATGACAGGTAATGTAAGCCTATCGGCTTTGCCGGCTTATGTATTGGACCGCTATAGGCTTAGTCGGATTAACGCGCAAACCGGCGATCCAGTTCGTCGCCGCCAATAATTCCGCCGAAGCCGTCGAACCTGCCTTCCTGTGCGATCTGCTGTGCGGCCCGCAGAAAGCTGTCCATGGCCACGCGCGCCAGCGCGCCGCCCACACTGATCCGACGCACGCCGAGTTGCTCAAGTTCGGCGGCGGTCATGCCGATTGCGCTGCCGCACAATACATTGACTGGACATCCATTGGATGCCTTGACAACGGCGCTGATCTGCTCCGCGGTTTTTATGCCGGGGGCATAGATGCAGTCAGCACCTGCCTCTACGAACGCAGCAATGCGTCGGGTGGTTGGTTCAAGGTCGGGTGCACCACGTATAAAGCCCTCGGTCCGGGCGGTGAGCAGCACCCGCTCTCCCGTCTGATCAATCGCAGCGCGCGCCGCGCTGATGCGCGAGACTGCTACGTTAAATTCATACAAACCATCCGCGCCACCTTGTGGTGCGTCTTCAATGGACAGCCCTGCCACGCCGGTCGCAACACACTTGATAATGTTTTGCTGCATCTGCTCTATATCATCGGCATAGCCATTTTCGAAATCGGCATTCAGCGGAATATTCACTGCAGCGGCCAGTTCGGTCAGGTGGGCCAGAACCATCTCAAGCGACTGCGTGCCGTCGGGCATGCCGTTGGCATAGGCATGTCCTGAACTGGTCGATGCCAGCGCCGCAAAGCCCATTTGCTCCAGACATCTCGCAGTACCGATATTCCAGGGGTTGGGGATGGTAAAGCAGCCGGTCTGGTGCAATTGCAAAAAATCTTCACGCTTCTGGCTGCTTGTGCGCACTGTGGTCATTGGACACCTGTTTACCTGTTCTATAGCGAAGAAACGCGTGCGGAATACCGCGTTTGGATAAATATTAGCACGCTGTCATGGCTGGGGCGAGGCCCTTGGCCATCAGGTGGTTTGCTGCAAGCGCTGACGTGAACAGGTTTCTTAGTTCGGATGTTAAGCACATCTATTGCATAGATACCAGTCGCGCTGTCCAGTCTGCTTTGCCGTCTATGGTTCCGCGCATTTGTTTATTCTCCACTTTGCCAGAGTATGTCTGTCCATCCACGGAAAAGGTAATGTTCGCCCCGTTCAGGCGAGCATTGCTGATACGTCGTTGGTTGGCGCCGTCGTTCAGCGTTCCGTCCAGCATCTGAAATGTCTGCTTCAATTGCAGCTCGCGCTCGCCGATTTTCCAGGTGCCGGCAACCTTGGCCGGAACGATCCATTTGTAGGCATGGCAGTAATTAGTGCAGTTCTCTTTGACTTCGACTGATTCGTCCGGCTCCCATGCCTCCATTGCAAATGAATTGGAAACCACCCGCGTGCCGGGTTTCATGTCCAGCAGGGTCGGACGCAAGCGCAGATTCAGGCTCGGTAACAGGAAAAGCGTGACCACAGTGGCATCTGAAAAATCAGATTCGAAGATATCTGCCTGTTCGAAGGTTGCGCGCTGCGTCACGCCTTCGGCTTGTGCCGCCTGTTTTGAGATGGCAACCAGATCCGGATTGAACTCGATGCCGCGCGAGATCGCGCCGCGCTTGGCTGCGGTGATAACCAGCCGACCATCGCCCGAGCCCAGATCAACCAACCGGTCATCGGCGGTCAATTGGGCCATCTGCAACATGCGGTCGACCAGCGCCTGTGAGGTTGGCACCCATACGACGTCTTTGCCCTGTTGCCCGACAGATGGCGAGTATTGTTTGGTGGCCGCGCTGTTGTCGGCAGCGGTGGGGGCGGTTTGTGCCGCAAGCGGGGAGCTCACCGTCATGGTGAACAGTAGTGCGGCGATCAGGGTTTGTACAGGCGTAGTCATCGATTCTCTCCTGTTGAGGTGATTACTTCAGAACGGTGATTTCAGTTTGTGCTTGCGGCCCATCCGGCTCCTGATCGTCCCTGATTCGGAACAAGAGAATGGGTGCGCCCGCGGCCAGCACACCCAGCCCGATCAGCGCGGCCACGCCGGTGTATGCGACGCTGGCGTAGAACATGTACAGGCAGGTCAGGCAAAACAGAATGGGCGTGAATGGGTACAAAGGGACTCTGTAGGGCAGGATGCGTTCAGGATGACGCCAGCGAAGCACGAACAGCGATAGGCCGACCAGCAGCATGAAAGCCCAGAACACCGGTGCCGTATAGTCCACCATGGCCTTGAAACCATCACGGGTAATGGCGCCCATGGCGATGAGCGCCAGAGCGATGATGCCTTGCAGAATCTGGCCGTTGGCCGGGGTTTTGCCGCGGCTGTCCCAGATCGCCACCCACCTGAGTATGGTCATATCGCGTGCCATGACATAAAAAACCCGGGCACCCGTAAAAATGGTTGCATTCAGGGTAGAAATCGCCGCGACGATAATGGCCAGGGACACTGCGACCCGGCCGGGTTCGCCAGCGACCACGTACATCATATCTGCGGCAACGGCATTGGATGCGCGAAGGCCCTCCAGGCCCAGAATAGAGAGCAGCGCCAGATTGGTGAGGACATAAAGCGTTACCAGAATCAGGGTACCCAGCATCAGCACTTTGGCAATGTTGCGCGGCGCGTTCTTGAGCTCACCGGTCAAATAGGCCGCTTCGTTCCAGCCGCCATAGGTGAGCAGCACGAATATCATGGCCATGCCAAGTGCAGCCGTTTCCGGGGTAGCGGGTTGCGTTGCGGGCGGCGCCTGTCCCGAGCCCAGAAGACCAAACAGAATGATGGCGGCGACCGCTGCAACTTCGATAAAGGTGACGATTATCTGCAGGTTCTTGCCTTCGGTGGTGCCTATAAAATTGATCCCGGTCAGCACAATTACCGAGACCGCTGCATAGATAGAAGGGCCGTGGGGCCCCAAGGGGGCAATTTGCGCCACGTAGTCACCGAGCATGAACGCAACTACCGCGATGGCGCCGGTCTGGATCACGGTGCAGCGCGCCCAGCCAAACATCATGGCAACCGAGCGACCATAGGCGCGCGACAGGAAATGGTATTCGCCGCCAGCATGAGGATGCGCCGCAGACAGTTCGGCGTAGCATAGCGCACCCACAAGTGTGATAAGCCCGCCAGCAATCCAGACCAGGATAAACAGCCATTCGTAGGCGACATTGGCCGCGACAATTGACGGCGTGCGGAAGATGCCGATACCCACGACCAGTCCGACCACAATAGTGACTGCGTCAAAAACAGAAAGCTGGGGCTGCGGCCTGGCCTGGTTCGGGTTGTGGTCAGTCATCTGATTCCCTTGCTGTCAAACAAAAATAGTTCAAACAAAGCTGAATGCTGCGTGGCAATGACGCTGTGGCGTCCGGATATCGAGGTGCTGCAAAGAGTGCCGCAGATACTGTCCCGTCAAGATGTGGGCAGCAAGGGCATGGTCGGCGCGACCGGGCATTATGCCTGTCAGGGCGCCGCTTGATGTTGTCTACACCGGCAATGGTGGAGCTACCGGTACGGTTTGGCGCAAGTAGAATGCGGAAACTTACAACCAGCTGAAAAATACTTTACCATAAAAATAATGACAAGGCTGTGTAATTTTTTTGTGAAAATCACAAAAGTGATTTTTGTGATTTTTGGCCAAGTCATAACGCAAAGGGGTGAACTGCGTCAGGTCAGGCACGTACTGCATATGCCCGACCTGGTCGGATTATTCGCGCGGCAGCGTTACTTCGCTTTTGGCTCGCAGCACGATCTGCGTGATCTCGGACGGGCGTCCGAGCCGGACGGGAAAGCCATTCCATAGTCCTGTTCCCATGCTGACGTACATTTTCATGGCATCCACATCATATAAACCATCGACGAATCCGTCATTGGCCATTTTTGTGAGCACGTGCGCGCCTAAAATCTGGCCGCCATGCGTGTGCCCGGACAGTTGCAGCGACACGCCGGCCTGCGCATGGGCGGAGGCACCCATCGGGCGGTGGGCCAGCAGGATGATGGTCTGGTTTGTCGGTGCCTGTTCCAGGGCAGCAGCGATATCCGGATCGGGAAGGCCAAAGCGAGCGGCCGCATGGTCGGTGATGCCGGCCACCACAATCTGCTGGTTGTTGCGGGTAATGGTAATGTGCTGGTTAATAAGCATGCGTAGCCCAAGGTCGTTGAACGCCGACAGCCAGCTTTGGTATCCGGAATAATATTCATGATTTCCCGGGATGGCCAGCACGCCATATTTGGCGGTCAGCGATTGCAGCGGCTTAACATCATCTGCTCTGGCCTGTGGTGAGCCATCGACCATGTCACCAGTGATGACAGTCAGGTCGGGGTCCAGCGCATTGGCCCGGTCAACGACAGCGGCCATCCAGGGGCGCTGCAGCAGGCGGCTGGCATGCAAATCGGTTAATTGAACAATACGAAAGCCGTCAAAGGCTGTGGGCAGGCCGGGCAACGCAATTTCAATTGTTTTTACTTTCGGGATCTTCACTGCATTCCAGACGCCGACAGCGGCGATCACAAGGGTGATCATGGTGATGACCACTAGCAGCCGCGGCGAGGCCAGCAGCAAACGGCCGGTGGCAGCCGATACAGGATAGGTCACTATTCCCAGCAGGTCCTTTATGAGAATGAAAAAGCCCAGCAGAAGCAGCGTGCAAAATAGCCAGCCCAGCAGCATCAAGACGGCAGCAGGCACTTCAGGTGAGGCCATGGAGCCAAACCAGGTTCGGGTGATCAGGTGATGTTCGGCGATGCAAAGGACAGCAAGAGTCAATACGATTTTTGTAGTCAGATTAAGCGAAAGCGGCCAGATGCCGCGTGCGCTGACGTATAGACCAATGACCGCCATAATGATATGGAGCACGGGGAAATTCCTGTTGAAGTTATTGTGGATGCACGGATGCGGCACTGGCATATGTCCAACCAGGCATGTAAAACCACATACCGATTTCAATCGTCATGTCAGCCGGTGCTGAACGAGCGTGGACGATATGAATGGAGATCGTATTATACGCAAGCGCGAGGCAAAGCTAGTTTGCTCACTGGCGGTAGTGTCCGTTTGGCCTTATCGATGTTGTCCAAACAGCAGGCGTTTCTGCGTTGATGGCTACGAGGATAGCGTCTTTAAAGTAGATAGTACAGTCAATAAGTTGTATATTTAAAGTACAAAATATAATATGTATAACGAAAATACAATTTAAATACTGTATTTCATATTTACAGCTTATAATTTGTAAAATTTCAGGAGAGATGGATGCGCGACTATACAGTTCAAACATCGGCACAACTGCCCATGCTGCTGCAGGCATTCCGCAAGGAGGCCGGGCTCACGCAACGTGAAGCCGCCCTTCGGCTGGGCGTGACGCAGCAGACGTTGTCTGCACTGGAGCGTCACGCCGACGCCGTGAGCGCAGACCGATTGTTGCGATTGCTCAGCATTCTGGGCGTGGATCTTGTGTTGCGTAAAAGCAGTGAGCCCAACACTGCGGGCGGCGTAAACCCCTCAGTCTGGTAACGCCATGGGCAGACGCTCTCATGCCCGCACACTCGGGCTATGGATGAATGCAGACTATGTGGGGGCCTGGCATACCCGGCCAGGCGACGGCGAGGTTCTGCAGTATGCCGACAGCTGGGTTGCCTCGACGCGCGGCCGGGCGCTTTCCCTGTCTCTTCCTTTTGCACCTGGCAATCCGCCGCATCGTGGCGAGGCCGTGCGGGCTTACTTCGAAAATCTGTTACCTGACAGCAAAGAAATTCGCCAACGGGTGGCGCGTCGTTACCAGACGGGTTCCACCGATGCGTTCGATTTGCTGATGCAGGTGGGCCGCGATTGCGTGGGTGCCTTACAACTGCTTCCCAAAGGCATGCAGCCAGAGGCAATAAACGCTGTTCATGCCACACCACTGAGCGAGGCCGAGATCGCCCGCTTGTTGCGCGATACCCTCAATCCCGGCCCCCTGGCTGGCGCAGCCGGTGCCGATGCACAAGACTTGCGCATCTCCATTGCCGGTGCGCAGGAAAAAACGGCCCTGCTGTACTTCCAGGGCCGTTGGTGCCGTCCACAAGGCGCAACGCCCACGACCCATATTTTCAAGTTGCCAATGGGTCTGGTCGGGAATATGAAGCTGGACTTGAGCGAGTCTGTCGAAAACGAATGGCTTTGTGCCCAGATCCTGCGCGCCTACGGGCTGCCGGTAGCCGAATGCGAACCGCTGCAGTTCGAAGACATGAAGGTATTGTCCGTAACGCGATTTGATCGTGCCTGGATTGCCCAGGATGCGCAAAAGCCGTGGCTGGTCCGGCTGCCACAGGAGGATTTTTGCCAGGTCACGGCGACGCCACCCCATTTGAAATATGAGGCTGATGGTGGACCTGGCGTAGATCGCATCATGAGGCTGCTTGACACCTCTCTTTATTCTGAACGTGATAAACGCACTTTTTTCCAGTCGCAAATACTCTTCTGGATGTTGTGGGCGCCCGATGGTCATGCGAAAAATTTCAGCGTTTTTCTCAGGCCTGGTGGAGGCTACGAGCTCACGCCACTATATGACATTCTTTCCGTTCTGCCTTTTCTGGGAGAAGGCAAGGGCAAGCTCTCGCCCTTCAGGGTGAAAATGGCGATGGCCGTGCGCTCAAAAAACGCACATTACCTGATGCGAACAATTGAGCGACGGCACTGGTTGAATGTGGGCGAGCGTTATGGGGTGGTAACGCCTGACGGGCACAGCGCAAAAGCAGTTGTAGATGATCTTGTGGCCCGAACGCCAGCGGTCGTGCGTGCCGTGCGGGCCAGGCTACCCAAGTCATTTTCCGAGTCGCTGGCTGATAGTATTTTGCAGGGCCTGCAGGCTTCGGCTGACAGGCTGGCTGGGTGATGCCGCGGACCAGGTTTGGTTGTTTGTTTGCCAGAGCCCGTTTAATCTACAGGACACATCAGCAAGCCGACGTTCGCAAATCCATTATCTGCATGCGGCGATTTTCCCGGGCGCCGGTAGACGGCTGCATCAACAGCCACTGTAATGCTGTCATGCCGGGGCTTGTTGGCCCATGCCCGCCAGCGAGAGATTGGTATTGCTCTTCAGACAGCATAACGACCGCCTCCTTTAATCAGTACTGCTTGTGGAAATAGAGTACTAAATTCGGTATTGAAATATAAGCTACCTTTGCTATAGGAAATATTGAAATGGCAGTTAATCAATTAAAAGGTCAATAACATAGCTTATTGACATTAAAATGGGAAGCGGTTAGGATGAGCGTGCATTGTATTGATGAATAAATATGCCATTCGTCATTAGTGCCCCAGCAGTTGCGTCGATCAATTCGTGCGCTGAGGGTGCGCAGGGAAATTGCATAAGAGGACATAGTCATGAGATTGCCAAGCTTTTTTATATGCTGATCCGATAGTTCGCGGGTTCCGCTGCACTTGCGAATTCGCAGGCGCATTTGTGCACGGTTCTCATAACAGTAACCAGCGATAGGCATGACAAGTGACATTCCTAATAAGCGATAGGCATGACGCTTTGAAACTTCATTTGAAAACAACACGGCCGCAGTCTTTTCCGAACGGAAGCGCCGCTATATCAGGCACTGGACGCAATTGGTTTCCGCTGCCTTAAATGATTGTTAGCTACAAGTTTTAACGGATTAATTTGGCTTGAGTAATTGATATACATAATAATGGGAGAGTAGAGATGAGCATAAAATTTGGGGCTGTAGCCCTCGCTGTTGGCGCCATTGCAATGATCGGCATGGGGTCAGCGCGCGCAGAAGAGGCGGCCATCAAGTCGGTGAAGAATGGCGCCGCGACGATTAGCTATCATGCACAAGGAAAAGGGCCGCTGGTTCTGCTGATAGCATCAACAGGACGCGGCACCGAGGAGTTTGGCCAACTGGCCGAGCACCTGGCGCAACGGGGTTATCGCGTACTGCGACCGGAGCCGCGCGGTATCGGTGGCAGTCATGGTCCCATGCAAGAGGTTTCCTTTCATGATTTTGCCAAGGACTTTGCCGCTGTCATCAGGAACGAGGGCGATAAAGCCATCCTCGCGGGGCATGCATATGGCAACTGGATTGCCCGTACAATTGCGTCGGACCACCCTGAACTGGCGCGCGGCGTCGTTCTTGTTGCAGCGGGCGCCAAGACGTGGCCGAAGGAACTGAGTGAAGCCATTACGATGATCAATGATCCAGCGTCCTCGCGCGAGCAACGTCTGGAAGGCTTGAAACTGGCTTTCTTTGCACAGGGCAGCGATCCGGAACCCTGGCTTGAGGGCTGGAATCAGGCGGTGACAAAAAGCCAGCGCGCGGCCCGCAAACTGACCAACCGGGATGACTGGTGGGCCGGCGGTACCGTGCCCATGCTTGATCTGCAAGGCGGTGCCGATCCCTTTCGTCCGGCAGCGTCGCGCAACGAATTGAAGCAGGAATTTGGCGATCGGGTAACGGTCAAGGTGATCGAGAATGCAAGCCATGCGCTGCCCGCTGAAAAGCCGATAGAAACAGCCAATGCCATTGCAGATTGGGCCGATACTTTAAAAGAGTAGTTCACCTAAGGATGTTTTATTCAAACGCGTGGGTCGAAGTGTAGTGGCACAGACATCGACCGCTTACCAAGGCGCTAGCTTGTCTGCTTTCATCACGGGCCAGTCTAACCGAGGGTAGCTGCAGTTCGCTCGGCCGCAGGCGTGAACGGTATTGTTGCTTTGTAACGATATTGGCTTGGGCACATGGGTACCCAACGTATTGTTATGCTGGCGGTATATTGGTGGCCACAGCTTTGCCCAGCCCTGGCTGGGCGGCTGCGTTTTGCCTGTCATTGCGCGCTTCCAATTTCTGCACTTGGCGCAGTGATCGGGTGACCGCAGCGACTGTGACTGCAGCGCGCCAATACTTGCGACGCCACGCGCGTAGTGGCAACCACAGGTGTGGCACGATTACGCCCGGCGCCCATTGGGGACGCCAGCGTAACATATTGCGGGGCCGGTGGGAAATCGTGACAGTTGGTACACCCAGAGCCGAGGCCAGATGGCCAATGCCTGAATCGTTGCCGATCAGATAGCCTGATTCGTGAATAAATTCGCCCAGCGCCTGCAACGATTCAAAATAATTCACAGTGAAGGGCTGTCCCTGTGCGGCGGCCTGCCATGCTGCTGCTTCGCGTTCTTCAACCACAAAGGCAACGTCATTGCCAGCGCGGCACAAGCGTTGCGCCAATTTTATAAATTTGGAATCTGACCAATAGCGTTCGGCTGACCCGGCGGTTGGATGAATCACAATACGTCTGCGGTTTTGCCGCCAGCGCTCCGGATGTGGGAGAACCAGGCCGCAGGCACTGGACCAGTCTTCAATACCATAAACGTCTTTTGCAAAATGGCACAATTCGTTCAGGAAAAGCCTGGGCTGTGCCGGCTGCTGGCGCAACCACATGGTCAATGACCTGAGCGGGCGCGGACAGTTGTGTGGATCAAGCGCGATGGGCTGATCAATATCCATCTGGAACACGCTGTCAAATTGCGTTAAGGCCAACGCGCCTTCAGAAGGAATCGGCCGCACTTCAAGGCCTGGCAACCACGAGGCCAGTGCGTGCGCCTGGCGTCCGAACACGGTGACCCGGCGCCCGCTGCGCACCAGATTGTGGGCCAGAGCAAGCAGCAACAGGGAATCGCCAAGTTTATTGGAAACTAGGAAAGCGATATGTTCGGAAGGAGCCATGAAAAAGGTGCTGCAGAATATGAATGATTCGTATCATATTGTTACGCCGAAAAAAAGGCAATGCCGGCGAGCATCGAACGCAAAATAATTATCTAATCAGACATGGGCAGCCAGCCTGATCTTTTATGCATGAATAAGGTGTAAAAATGAATCTGGACTCATTATTTGTGTTGGACGCGAACGAGTGTTGCGACAAATAAAAAAGCCGAAAGCAATCATCTTTCGGCTCGTCGTTGTGCTCATGGAAATGTCATGACGCCAGATCAATCGGATCTATACCAGGTTATTTCACTTGTTGTTTGTTCAGTTTGCGGGCAAGTGTACGGCGATGCATGCCCAGGCGGCGTGCTGTTTCCGAAATATTGAATCCCGTTTCTGCCAATGTTTCGTGGATGCGCTCCCATTCCAGGGTCTTGATGGATGACTGGCGCGCGCTGAGCTTGACGTTGGTCATGCCGCCTGAACGGCCAAAGGCGGCTTCAATGTCATCTGTATTGGCTGGTTTGGCAAGATAATGACAAGCGCCAAGTTTGATGGCCTCAACGGCGGTGGCGATACTGGCGAATCCGGTTAGTACGACGATCAGCATGTCCGGATTATGGGCATGCAGGTCCTTCACGCAGGCAAGTCCCGAGCCTTCTCCCTTTAGCTTGAGGTCAACAACCGCATACGCGGGTGTGTGGTGCTGCAGAACGGCAAGCACGGATTCCTGGCTGTTGGCGGCAACGACGTCATAGCCGCGGCGCTCCAGCGAACGGGTTAGCGTGCGTGCGAACGCCGCATCGTCTTCCACGATTAATAGCTCACCTTTCATGGCGTCATTCGTCAATGGTCATCTCCTTTTTCCAGTTTGATGGCCGACAGGGGCAATAACAGTGTAACTGATGCGCCGCCAGACAGCAGATTCTGTGCGGTAATACTGCCCCCAAGGGTGCGGGCAACGTTGACGGAGAGAAATAGACCCAAGCCGCCACCAGGTTTGCCTTTGTTGGAGTTGTAAGGCTGTCCCAGGTGCGCCAGCATTTCCGGCGCAAATCCCGGACCGGCATCCATGACAGTCAGAATCAGGAGATCGTCTTCACGTGTGACTTGTACGCGCAGCCAGTCGGGCGAGGCTTCCAGCGCATTATCCAGGACATTGCCGATCATCTGTTGCAATGCAGAGTCCGAGACGATGCGCATGTCCGGGCCAAAATGGTTTTCATAAAGCATTTGCCTGGGCTGGCGTAGCGTGCGCCATTGCTCCAGCACTTGATCGAGAAACTGATGCACGGTTGTTTCTGTTGGAGAGTCACCGCGTGTTTTACCGGCCGAAACCAGAATACCGGTAACGATTGCCTTGCAACGCATAACCTGGGTCTGCATTTCATCGATATCCTGCAGCAATTCGGGGTTGTTGGTAAAGGGCAGCATATGCTGCCAGTCGCCCAGAATGACGGCCATCGTCGACAGTGGCGTGCCCAGTTCGTGCGCCGCACCGGATGCCAGCAGACCCATGCGGACAATATGTTCTTCTTCTGCCGCCGCCTGGCGCATGGCGGCCAGGTGGGTATCGCGCATGCGCAGGTTTCGGCTGATCCGTGTCATGAACACCATGATCAGAGCCGCATTGAGCGTGAAGCAGACCAGCATGCCCAGGACGTATAGGCTGTTCAGGCCCTGCTCATGGGCAGGTTGCAGGATCAGCGTTTGCTTGGACAGGGCAAGCCAGGTAAAGCAGACACTGGTAATGCACACCATAATCCACGTGCTGCGCGGCGTTAGCAGAACCGCTGCCAGGGTGAGCTGCAGCAAGAACAGAAAAATGAACGGGTTGCTCGCACCGCCGCTAAAGTGCAATTGGGCTGTGAGTATGCCTACATCGGCCAGCAAAGAGACGAAAAGCTGAGTGTTGCTGACTGGATTGCCGGCACGCAGGAACAGCATGCTGCCCACGTTGAACAGCACCAGTAACAATACCAGGGCCAGCATGGTATTGAGTGGTAGTGCAAGATCCAGGGCAAATCGCGCGACCAGGATGGTCATCACCTGACCCAGCACGGCAATCCAGCGCAGTTGGATCAATTGAAGCATATTCTGCCGGCCCGTTGCATTGCCATCATCGAGCCCGCCGGGATCAGTTGCCTGCAGGAATGTGGTCCGACTCAGGGAGGGTTGGTTTCGATAAGGGTCCAATTCAGATAATTCCGGGTCGACGCCTGATTTATGGCGGAAAACTGCGCGTCATTTTTCCGACTTGCGGATGCGATATTCCTCACGCCAAACATAGCACACAGCGAGGATGACCAGTATAGCCAGACCAAACCAGGTGATGGCATACATTAAATGGTTATTACTGAATGATACTACCGTCAGGCCTGCAACTGGCAGATGTTCATCGGCAATACGCAACTGGCCAGAGGCGTTCGTGGCGGTCGCTGCTGCGGGTTCGCTGTTATTGGATGGCGCGGCCGGCGACATGCCCGGAAAAATACGGGCGCCGGGGCCATCGGCATCCACAAAATAGGGAGCCAATGGGCTGAGTTTATGGCTTTTCCCGATTTGCTGCACGTCTCTGGAAAACCAGCGATTTTCGTCAGGAAGGTTGTCTCGCAGAAAACCGCCACGGGGTTCGGTCAAGCGTATCAGACCCGTCAGCGTGACCTCGCCCGCCGGCTCATGTCTGTGGCGCCAGGGGCCGTCCCTCTGTGCCTGCGGCACGAAACCCCGGTTAACAAGAACAATGCTTTGATCATCAAGACGCAGGGGCGTCATGACCCAATAACCTGTGCCAAGAACGGTTGACGCTTGCACCAGCGCAGTTTGCTCATGCAGATAAGTACCGCGCAGCCTGACGCGGCGATATTCATCGCGGGACGCCGAAATGGTATTCCAGTCGCTGCGATCAAGTGGTGCAACGGCCGGGGCATCAACGCGCTGCGCCACCCGCTCAATGAGATCCAGTTTCCAGGCACGTCGCTCCACTTGCCAGATACCAAGCGCACAAAAGCTGGTGAAAACCAGCATGGCAATCAGTAACCCGACCAGGAGCACCCAGGTCCGTTTCGGACGATGGGGCTCAGGTTGGGGAAAGGAAGAGGAAGAAGGGGAGTTGACGATAGTCTCCTGCCGGGAACTCAGGCACGCCCCGGTTGCTGGTTGCAAGCCTGGGCACAGTCCTGGGCAGTATGGATCAGAGCATGTTTTTCATGTCATGAATCATATTGGGCATCATGTTGGTATTCAGATGGTACATGACCCACAGCGAGCCAGCCAGCGCGATAACGACGATGATGATCGTGAAGATCATGGCCAGCAGGCTCCAGCCACCTTCGGCGCGCGTGTTCATGTGCAGGAAGTAAACCACATGCACACACATCTGTATGGCGCCCAGAGCCAGGATGACCAGGGCCGTGACGCCGGATTTTTCAAACACATTGCCCATGACCAGCCAGAACGGAATAATGGTCAGAATGACAGACAGGATGAAGCCGGTCATATAGCCGCGAAATGTGCTCTCGCCGTGTCCGTCATCGTCGTGGTGATTGTCGTGTGCGTTTGTGTGGTGCTGTGCAGTATTGGAAGGTGCGGTCATGGCAGGACCCCCATCAGGTAGACAAAGGTGAAGACGGCGATCCAGATGACATCCAGGAAATGCCAGAACATGGATAGACACATCAGGCGCCGCCGGTTCTCGGGAATCAGGCCGTGTTTTTTCAGTTGAAACAGGAGCGTGACCAGCCAGATGACCCCAAAGGTAACATGCAGGCCGTGCGTACCAACCAGAGTAAAGAAAGATGACAGGAATGCGCTACGCTGAGGGACGGCATTCATATGGATCAGATGAGCGAATTCGTACAGTTCCAATCCCAGGAAGACGAGTCCGAAAAGGCCGGTAATGCCCAGCCAGATCATGGCGGGACGCAGGCGATTGCGCTGCGCTTCCAGCATGCAGAACCCATAGGTAATGGAAGAGAGCAACAGCATGGCTGTATTGACGGCGACCAGTTGCAGATCAAACAGGTCTGCCCCGGATGGCCCTGCCGCATAATTGCGGCCTACTACGCCATGCACGGCGAACAGGCAGGCAAAGATCAGGCAGTCGCTCATCAGGTAGATCCAGAACCCCAATGCGGTTCCGTTCTGCGGATGGTGCTCTTGTTTCAGGTAGAAATCAAGGGGCGCAGCGGCCGCTACCTGACGAGGGGGGATGGCGGTGGTATCAGACATGGTTGGCTAGCAAACGAGTGCGTTCGGCTTCGGTACGGGCAACATCTTCTGCGGGAATGTAATAATCACGCTTGTAGTTGAACGTATGGTAAATGGTGCCACCAATGATGGCGAGAAATGTCAGGGCGCTGACAAGCCACATGTGCCAGACCAGCGCGAATCCGAGCAATGTGCAAAGACCGGCGATGATAATGCCTGCACCGGTATTGGCGGGCATGTGGATTGGCAGGAAACCTGTAAGCGGACGCTGAACGTTGTTCTGTTTCATATGATCCCAGGCATCGCCTTCGTGCACTTGCGGCGTGAACGCAAAGTTGTAGGATGGCGGAGGTGATGAAGTTGACCACTCCAGTGTGCGTCCGTTCCATGGGTCGCCAGTAAGATCGCGCAACGAATCACGCTTGCGATAGCTGACAACCAGCTGGATCAGGAAGCTGGCGATGCCCAGCGCAATCACGAAAGCGCCGGCGGCAGCGATCTGGAACCAGATCTGCAAGGAATGATCCTCGAAGTGGTTCAGGCGACGGGTAACACCCATGAAACCCAGCACATACAGTGGCATGAAAGCCATGTAAAAGCCGATCAGCCAGCACCAGAATGAGCACTTGCCCCAGAAAGGATCCAGCTTGTAGCCGAATGCCTTGGGGTACCAGTATGTGATGGCGGCGAACAGGCCGAATAACACGCCACCAATAATGACATTGTGAAAGTGTGCAATCAGAAAGAGGCTATTGTGCAGGACAAAGTCGGCTGACGGGATGGCCAGCATGACGCCTGTCATACCGCCGATGACGAATGTCACCATGAAGCCAAGTGTCCACATCATGGGAACATCAAAGCGAATCCGGCCGCGATACATGGTAAACAGCCAGTTGAAGAGCTTGGCGCCCGTCGGGATCGAAATGATCATGGTGGCAATGCCGAAGAAGGAATTGACACTGGCGCCTGAGCCCATGGTGAAAAAGTGGTGCAGCCAGACCAGATAGGACAGAATCGTGATCACGACTGTGGCGTACACCATGGACGCGTAGCCGAACAGGCGTTTGCCGCTATAAGTGGAAACGATCTCGGAGAAGACGCCGAACAATGGCAGAATCAGGATATAGACCTCGGGGTGACCCCAGATCCAGATCAGATTCACATACATCATGGGGTTGCCGCCCAAATCGTTCGTAAAGAAATTGGTGCCTACGTAGCGATCCAGTGTGAGCAGGGCCAGAACGGCGGTCAGGACGGGGAACGATGCCACAATAAGAGTGTTGGTACACAGCGATGTCCAGGTAAATATCGGCATCTTCATCATGCCCATGCCGGGCGCACGCATCTTGATGATCGTCACGATCAGATTGATGCCCGACAGGGTCGTACCAATCCCCGCTACCTGCAATGCCCATATGTAATAATCCATGCCGACGCTGGGACTATGCTCTATGCCTGAGAGCGGCGGATAGGCCAGCCAGCCGGTGGTCGAGAATTCGCCAATGAACAGGGAAATCATCACCAGCACGGCACCGCCGGTGGTCATCCAGAAACTGAAGTTGTTCAGGAACGGAAATGCGACATCCCGCGCACCGATCTGCAGCGGGACGATATAGTTCATCAGCCCTGTCACCAGGGGCATGGCCACGAAGAAGATCATGATCACGCCATGTGCAGTAAATATCTGGTCGTAATGATGGGGCGGCAGGTAGCCTGTGGCATCGCCAAAGGCAATGGCCTGCTGAATCCGCATCATGATGGCGTCGGAAAAACCGCGCAGCAGCATGATCAGGCCGAGGATCATGTACATGATGCCGATTTTCTTGTGATCAATGCTGGTAAACCATTCGAGCCATAGGTAGCGCCACAGCTTGAAATAGCTGATTGCGCCAATCAGTGCGACACCGCCAAGCAACACGGCGGCGAAGGTGGCGATCAGGATAGGTTCGTGGAAGGGTATAGCGTCCCAACCGAGGCGACCTAGAATAAGAGAGTGCAGATCCATGGGCTCAAATTATCGAAAATAGAGTGACGGCCAATAGTGCTGGCCGGGATATTGCTTATGGGAGGGCACCGCCTCAGGGCGATGCATTCATCAGTTTAAGCGAGGAAAAGGCGGGGTCTGTGCTAGTGCAAAAGCCACTCACATAAGTCCTGTGTCTGACGTTCTCCAGGCCAAGGTTGATCCGGGTGGTTTTATCCAGTTCCGCCATGTTGTATATGCCAGGCACGCCCATTCCTCCCTGCGCATCAATGGCCATAATGTCGCGCATGCACATGCGGTTTGGCTCGACGCAGCGATTCAGGATGGCGTCATACAGTCCGGGAGCCACGCTGGCATAATGCCGTACCGGTTCGCGCTCGCTCGGTGCTTCCAATTGCAGGTAACTCACGCGGCTGAGCTCAGTCTGGCTTTGCTTGACTGTTTTTACCCATGCGTCAAAGTCTTCCGCATTCAGTCCATGGAATTTGAACCGCATGCCCGAAAATCCGGCCCCACTGTAATTGGCAGAGAAGCCCTTGTAGGTGCCTTCCTTGTTGATGATCGCATGCAGTTGCGTCTCCATGCCGGCCATGGTGTAGATCTGGCCGGCCAGCGCGGGAATAAAGAAGGAATTCATGACGCTGGATGAGGTCAGCCGGAACGCAATAGGGCGGTCGACAGGCGCAGCCAGCTCATTGACAGTTGCAATGCCGTACTCCGGGTAGAAAAACAGCCATTTCCAGTCCAGGGCCACGACCTGTACCGTTAAAGGCTTGACGTTCGCAGGAAGCGCGCGCTGCGCGTCAATGCGCTCAAGTGGGCGATAGGGATCCAGTTTGTGCGTGCTGACCCAGGTCACGGCCCCCAGTGCAATGATGATCAGCAGGGGGACCAGCCAGATTACCAGTTCAATGTGCGTGGAATGATTCCATTCTGGCGCATATGTCGCCTTGGTATTGGACGCTCGGTAGCGCCAGGCAAAGAACAATGTCAGGAAAATGACCGGTACAATCACAATCAGCATTAATGCAACTGAAATATAGATCAGGTTGCGCTGCTGCAGCGCGATATCGCCGGAAGGAGAGAGCAGGACAGCATTGCACCCCGTAAGAATGGGTGCAAGCGCCGACAGGGCCAGGAATCGAAAGGTCTTGGAATCAAGCATGCCAAAAAGTTGCCAGCATAGAGCCGTGGAAAAATATAGCATATACTTAAACCGTTCCCATTAGGAATTGGACGTTTTGTCCTATGGTGTAAATGCGCGGCAGATGCGATCCTTCGTTTTTGGATTATATTAATTGAATTGAACCTATTATGTCGAGTTTTGACCAGACAAGTACTGAGCCCTCCTCGCGTACGATGGAAAATGATGCCAGACAACAAATGGCTGGCCACGGTCCGGTTGCTGCCGGCGAAATAGCCATTGGTGTCGTTATTGGTCGCGCATCCGAGTATTTTGACTTCTTCGTCTACGGTCTGGCATCGGTACTGGTCTTTCCCGCCCTGTTCTTTCCGTTTGTCGACACGCTGACCGGTACGCTCTATTCATTCAGCATTTTTGCCGTCGCCTTCATTACCCGTCCATTTGGCACCGCCCTGTTCATGAGCATTCAGCGGCGATGGGGAAGGGGAACCAAGCTTACTCTGGCGCTATTTCTGCTCGGCACTGCAACGGCCGGTATTGCATTTTTGCCGACCTACGAATCGTTTGGCGCGTTGTCGATTGCCCTGTTGATACTGTTTCGCAGTCTGCAGGGGGTCGCGTTCGGCGGTTCATGGGATGGCTTGCCTTCTCTGCTCGCCCTGAACGCTCCTAAGCAGCGCCGGGGTTGGTATTCCATGCTCGGTCAACTGGGCGCCCCAGTGGGTTTTTTGGTGGCCAGCTCCCTGTTCCTGTTTCTGCATTCCACCTTGTCAGCCGAAGATTTTCTGGGCTGGGGCTGGCGCTATCCGTTTTTCGTGGCCTTCGCCATTAACGTGGTGGCGCTGTTTGCGCGCTTACGGCTTGTCCTGACAGAGCAATACACGAAGTTGCTGGAAGAGGGGGAACTGGAGCCTATTGGTACATGGGAGATGCTTGCCGGGCAAGGATACAATCTGTTCATCGGCGCGTTTGCTGCGCTGGCAAGCTATGCCCTGTTTCATATTGTGACCATTTTTCCGCTATCCTGGATTGCCCTGACGGCCACTCAATCCATTAATGAGGTGCTTTTCATTCAGGTTATTGGCGCCGCTGTCGCCATGGCGGCTACTATTACATCTGGCATTATTGCCGATCGCATCGGACGCCGTACAACACTGACTGCCCTGGCCATTCTCATTGCGATTTTCGGGTGTTTTGCGCCGTTGTTGTTAAATGGCGACGCGATGGGGCAGGACGCGTTTATCCTGATCGGTTTTGCCTTGCTTGGCTTGTCCTATGGTCAGTCCTCAGGAACCGTGACTGCCAATTTTTCGCCGCGTTTCCGTTATACGGGTGCGGCGTTAACGTCAGATCTGGCGTGGTTGCTGGGCGCCGCCTTTGCTCCGCTGGTGGCGCTAGGCTTGTCGATACATTTTGGCCTGGTCGCTGTCAGTCTCTACCTGCTGTCCGGGGCCGCATGTACGGTGCTGGCGTTGTGGATCAATCGCAAGCTAAAGCCGTTGACCGTGCGCAAGCGCGGATGAGAGCCGTGTTTGTAATGGTGGCGCTGCGAGTTTCCCTTACGGTCGCTCATAGCTAAATTAAAAAGCCCAAACTTCGGTTTGGGTTTTTTTCATTCTGGGATGGGAAACGAGGATCACATTGGGCTTTCTATAAACTCAACCTCGACTGTGGTCTTGATTTGAATAGCCTTTGGCTGTAGTAATTTTTGTAGCTGTTGGGCTACAAATTTGTGAATATATTGACCTATTTGATGCTTATAGGCTACAAAATTCTCTATAAATTATTATTTGTATCGATAGATGAATTGTTACTTATGTGGATCGCTTGCAATAATGTGTCTCCTGGGCTACATTTTAAGCTTGGAACTTAATTTTGATGCCCAGGAGATACAGTGACAACATTAGCTGACGTTGCGGACGTGCTGCGTAGGGTTCGCAAGGCCGAGCGTTTGAGCCAGGAAGCGCTGGCGCAACGTGCTGGCGTCTCGCGTACAACGATTGCTCGTATGGAAACGCTTGCCAAAGGCGACATGAGTGTCTCTGTTTTGCTACGATTGCTGGAAGCCGTGGGCTATGACCTCAAGCCGATCAAGCGGGGTCATGTGCGAACCATTGAAGATATTCTGGACGAGCAGCGACGGGGTGATGAGGCATGAAACTCGACGTGCGTGTGTGCGGACGAGTAGTCGCCAAGCTCTATCGGGAGCGTGACGAGTATGTCTTGAGTTATCTGCCTGACACCGACCCTGCTGATTTTGTCAGCCTGACGATGCCGGTGCGTTTGGAGCCCTGGCGCTGGCCGCGTGATCTGCATCCTTTCTTTCGTCAGAACCTGCCCGAGGGCTATCTGCTGAGCATCATCCGCGAAGAGTTCGGGCCGCTGCTCGATGGCACGGATCTTTCGCTGCTGGCGGTGGTTGGTGGAATGGGGATTGGACGCGTCACCGTCACGCCTGAAGGCGGGGCGCTGGGCGCAGACATGGAGCCATTGCAGATCGAGGCCTTGCTCAAAGCGGAGAACACCACGGCGCATTTCGCGAGCTTGGTGCGTCGCTATGCTCGTTCATCCATTTCCGGGATGATGCCAAAGTTCATTGCGCCCGAAGATACGGAAACCACTGTGCATGTGGTGGGCAAATCAACGTTGCGTACCAGTCGCCACATCATCAAGGGATCGGATGATAGCACTCCCTACCTCGGGTTCAATGAGTTTTACACTATGCGGGTACTGGAGAAACTAAATGTTGTACCAGTGGCCAAGACGCGCATGTCGGACGATGGGCGTGTGCTAGTTGTGGATCGATTCGACGTGGACGCGCAGGGTGCTGTCACGCATGGGGTTGAAGATGCCTGCGGCTTGCTGGGACTGCCGCCTCATGAGAAATATGCAACAACGAATGAGCGCGTATTGAATGCTACCAGGGTCTATGTGCCTGCTGCGGCCACTGGAGCTCAACTGGCGCAGTTCGGCTGGCACTTGCTGACCAACTATGTGGTGCGCAATGCCGATTGCCATGCAAAGAACATCGCTCTGTATTACACCGGTTTAAATGACGTGGCTTACACACCTATTTACGACTTGGTTACCACACAGGCTTATCCACGTTATGCGGATAATCCGCCGGGCTTGCCTGCGGACGGTCGGCAAACCTGGGTGGTGGGCAAAACGCTGGAGCGATTTTTCAAGGCCAGGCTCGGCATTGCCCCAAAACTATATGCAGAGATGGTGGAGCGATTATGCGAATCTGCAGTTGAGGTTGGGCGAGAGGTAATCGAGGCGGCCAGGAATGAGCCACGCTGGCATACCGTTGCCAAGCAGATGGTGTATGCCTGGAACGATGGGATGGCGTCATTGCAAAGCCCGAAGACTACTGTTGCTTTCAGAGGGCTGAGTGACGCGATTGCACATGCAGGATTTTCAGAGCCTGAAAAGCCCGAAAGTGAGCGAGTGGTCATTGGGCGGTCGGAGTTGTTGGGACGGCCACGTAATCGTTAAGGCTTTCTTTTAAAAATATGCTCTTCATACTGGTTCGTTTCCGGTTCAGTTTGAGGAAAGTATGCTGATTGTGTTGGGAGGTGCCACATGCGAGTCCAGAGTCGTCGGGCAAGGCGTGTTCGGTTTAAGCAAAGGTTAGTAGACAAGGCGTTGCCGAATTTGAGTATGTCGTTTTGGAGCTCGATAGTTGCCGCAGTATTTACAGGACTGTTTACAATCTTAGGCATTGCATGGCAGTTGAACGAGCAGAGGCAGCAGTTTGAAAAAAAATTATTGCTGGATGGGGCTTACAATGCAGCACAAGAGACGGCTCGTTTGCTGAGCGATGGCTATGTTGCATTGGCTAGGCTTGCGCGTGAATCCCATGGAAAATCTTGGGAGCAGATAACAGACCGCCCGTGGGGTGAGTTCATGGCGTTTCATCGACATTGGCGTCAGCGGTTAATGGCACACCATTTTCAGCTAGCTCGCTATTTTGGTCAGGATCTGGCCAACGAGCTAATCCATGTAGATGACAAAAATTTTGATCAGGACGCCTCCGATACGAAGGGCTCGGGATTGTGCACTTTGCTCAGTGTTGATATGGAGCGTCTTATGCAACAGGCAGAATGCTATTTGAGGCTAGCATCAGTTACGCTGTCCTTAGTTGAATCGGATACGGCGGCGGGCATGTCGGGTTTTGTTGAGAACAGACAGCAATATGATTCTCTTATGAAAGAGGCTCAAGAACTGATCGAGGAATATGACAAATCTACAATACGATTTCTCCGAGCGATGGAGGCTAGGCTGACTCAGCTCCGTGGCGGGCCGTATATAGTAGTCATGCATTCACCCAAATAGTACGGTGATGGTTGTTTAACTTTGATTTAAACGAAAAAGCGCCTGGCTCAAGATGTGACCACCTATGACGCAGAGAGGGTGTTGCTATCGCTCCTGGAGGTGGTTGCTTGGAGTATAAACGCTGGTTGGAGGGATGTTTGATAGCCTTCATCGAGTTGAAATTGACTGAGTGTGGCACGACGCAGTGGCACTGCTCACGTCCGTATACGTCGCCCGAAATAAAAAAGCCGAAAGAAATAATCTTTCGGCTTTTTTTTGCGTGCTCATGAAAATTTCATGACACTGAATTCTGGAGCGGGAAACGAGGCTCGAACTCGCGACCTCAACCTTGGCAAGGTTGCGCTCTACCAACTGAGCTATTCCCGCAATTCAGCTGAAAATCACTTTGCATTTAGTCGAATAATGTTTACTTATTCGGTAACTGCATTTGCAATCTCGATCAGCTAAGCCATAAATTATATACAAGCTATTTGAGATTTGCAACATGTTTTCCTGCTGCGTTCTTCGAAATTTCAATTCTGTGTTTTTTATGCATCACCGGGGTGATTCCGTCGCCATAACGGAACAGTCGCTGCTGCCACATGAATCTCTTTGCGAAGAGGCGAAACTATAGCAGTAAATTAATTATAATGTCAAATTAATTTCACACTAGCGGGTGCTTTTTGATGCGGGACGAAACAACGCAGGATCTTACGGGTCTCAATACATTGGGACTGGTCTCGCATGCCGCCCATTATTTTCGGCTCGAAAGCGAACAGCAGTTGCCCATGGTCACGCAATGGCGGCAGACGGCAGGCGGCCTGATCTACGTGTTGGGCGGCGGCAGCAACCTCATACTGCGTGAACGCCTGTCCCGTCCTGTGGTGCATAATCTGCTCAAGGGAATCCGGCTGATCGAAGAAAGTGCCGAAGCCTATATTGTGGAAGCGGCGGGTGGTGAAGTGTGGCACGACTTTGTTGCAACGTGCATTCGCAATGGTTGGTATGGGCTGGAGAATCTTGCACTCATTCCCGGTACGGTGGGCGCTTGCCCGGTACAGAATATCGGCGCCTATGGCGTCGAGGTCATGGATCGGATCGACAGCGTACACACTTGGGATCTGGCGCAAGGCCAGTCCCGTTTGTTCAGCGCGCAGGACTGTGCGTTTTCTTATCGCGACAGTCTGTTCAAGAAGCCGGCAGGACAGGGCTATCTGATCACGGCGGTACGCTTTCGTTTGCCCAAACAGTGGGCTCCAGTCATCTCGTATCCTGATCTCAAAAACGACCCTGAGCTTGCGCAGAACGCCACACCACAAAAGATTTTTGACGCGGTTTGCAGAGTTCGGCAGGCCAAGTTGCCTGATCCGGCCAAAATCGGCAACGCCGGTTCTTTTTTCAAGAACCCGATCGTGTCTGCGGCGAAGCAATCACAATTGAAAACAGACTATCCTGCGCTCGTGTCCTATCCACAAGCTGATGGCAGCTTTAAGCTGGCGGCCGGCTGGATGATTGAGCAATGCGGCTGGAAGGGGCGCTCGCTCGGGTCTGTCGGCATGCATGATCGCCAGGCGCTGGTGCTTGTCAATCATGGTGGAGCAACGGCAACAGATGTATTGGCACTGGCCGATGCGGTAATAGCGTCGACGCAGCAGAAATTTGACGTGACGCTGGAGCGCGAGCCGGTGTTGTTCGATTGATTCATCAGAGCGTCCGTTATTACAACTGTCGTTATCACGACTGTCATTGTTGCTGCTGACATTATCATCATGTCTGTGGCGATTCTTTCAAATGCAAAAACGGCTGCCTGATGGCAGCCGCTCCTTTCGCTTCAATCGATGGATCAGAGGGCGCTAAGCCCTCACTGGGTGTTATCCGCCAATCACATCCTGCATGGAAAACAGACCGGATGGCTTGTCCTGTAAAAACAGCGCGGCCCGCACACTGCCCTGGGCATAGGTGCTGCGGTTGGAAGACTTGTGCGTAATTTCGATACGCTCTCCGGTACCCAGAAACATCACGGTATGATCGCCAATCACATCACCGCCACGCACCACGGAAAAGCCGATCTGGCCGTCCTTGCGTGCGCCGGTGTGGCCATGCCGGCTCCAGTCGGCAATATCTTCCAGCTTTTTGCCCCAGGCATTGGCGACTGTTTCGCCCATGATCAGCGCCGTGCCGGAAGGCGCGTCTACTTTGTGCTTGTGGTGGGCCTCGTATACTTCTACGTCATAGCCGTTGTTGAGCATTTTTGCCGCCGCCTCGAGCAGTCGCAGCGTGGCGTTAACACCAATACTCATATTCGGGGCAAACACGATGGCAATGTGCTCGGCGGCTGATGCGATCGCTGCCTGGCCTGCGGCATCAAAACCCGTTGTGCCGATGACCATTTTGACCTTGTGCTGTACGCAAGCCTGGATATGCGCCAGGGTGCCTTCGGGGCGGGTGAAGTCAATCAGGCAGTCGCAGTCTTTGAGCGCTGCCAGATCGCTGCCCAGTTGCACGCCGGTATTTTTGCCCAGGAAGGCGCCGGCATCTTCCCCAAGATGGCTGCTGCTGGCATGATCCAGTGCGACAGCAAGCGTGAGTTCGGGACGCGCCAGGACGGCTTCGATAAGCATGCGGCCCATACGGCCGCTGGCTCCGGAAATGGCTATGCGCATGGTGGGATAGTTCCTGAAGAATGCTGCAGCCCGGTGCGGGCATGCAAATAAATAGGGAGTGAAAGCGGGAATGCAGCCCGTGGCAATACACTATCCTGCCCAAGCCATCGGCTCGGGCACAGGATGGTGGGCACGCTTATTGGGTGCGGGTTGCGCCGGGAGCCGGTTCAATGTTGATCGGTTCATTCGATGGCGCAGCAGGAGCGGAACCTGCAGCCCCCTGAGTACTGCCATCGTCCATTGGGTAGGTGGTGACCGCGTTGCTGTCAGTACCTGCCGGCGCGGCTTGCAGTGCCTGCGGGTCGGTCACTTCGTTCTCTGGTGCTTTATCGCCAGGCCGGTACAAGCGCGCTTCTTGCTCGAAGGGCTGGAAGGAGGGCTGTTCATCGCCTTCCCAGCGGTCTACCCGGCCGTTGACAAACCAGACAGAGAATTTGCGTTGTACAGGATCACCATAGCCCGGTTTGAAATAATAGGGGTAATCCCAGCGATCAGGATGGAACATGTCTTTGAGGGTCGGCGAGCCCAGTGCATAGCGCACCTGGTCCTCTGTCATGCCTTTTTGCAGGAGAGCGACATCTTCGGCGGTGATCCAGTTACCTTGTTGAACAGAAGGCCTGTATGGGAAACCCCATTCTCCTGAGGCGCAACCACCCAGCACCGCAAGTGCTGTAAGGGAGGCGACCAGACCATACCGGATACGGGGGAAAAGGCGAGTTTGGTTCATGACTTGGCGACGTTCCTGTATTTGGACTCGTAAAAGCGTTATGATAATAGTTCTGGGCAATCAATAGGATTGTTTAGCCA
>JAFAEO010000075.1 GCA_023423975.1 Pseudomonadota bacterium | reverse complement strand
TAGAACGTGACATTTAGTTCGCCCCTTATTTACGCTTGCGACGTGACACAATCATTGAGTCAGTACGCTTGTTGCGGCGGGTTTTGAAGCCTTTGGACGGTGTACCCCATGGGCTGACCGGCTCACGAGCTTCACCTGTACGGCCTTCACCACCACCGTGTGGGTGATCAACCGGGTTCATGGCAACACCACGAACGGTCGGACGAATACCACGCCAACGCATCGCACCGGCTTTACCGTATTGACGCAGGCTGTGTTCTTCATTGCCGACTTCACCGATTGTCGCGCGGCAATCAATATGCACGCGGCGAACTTCACCTGAACGCAGACGGATCTGGGCGTAAATGCCTTCACGGGCCATCAGTACAGCGGATGCACCGGCGGAACGGGCGATTTGCGCGCCTTTGCCTGGCAGCATTTCGATGCAGTGGATGGTTGAACCGATAGGAATGTTGCGGATCGGCATGGTGTTACCCACGCGGATAGGCACTTCCTTGCCGGACAACAGTGATGCGCCGACTTCCAGACCACGAGGAGCGATGATGTAACGACGCTCGCCGTCTGCATAGCAAAGCAGGGCAATGTGTGCTGTACGGTTAGGATCGTATTCCAGACGCTCTACCTTTGCAGGGATACCATCTTTGTTACGACGGAAATCGACCAGACGGTAATGGCTTTTATGACCACCGCCACGATGGCGAATAGTGATATGACCATTGTTGTTACGGCCGGAACCACGTTTCTGATGTTCTGTCAGGGCTGCAAACGGAGCACCTTTGTGCAGGTTCGCATGCACAACCTTGATCATGCCGCGACGGCCGGCAGAGGTTGGTTTTGTTTTAACTAAGGCCATCTCAGTTTACCTCCGTAAAGTCGAGTTCCTGACCTTGCTTCAGTGAAACGTAGGCAATACGGTTGGCTTTGCGGCGACCGACGAAACGGCCTGAGCGCTTGACCTTACCCTTACGGTTCAGTACAGAGACGGAATCAACTTCAACTTTGAACAGCATTTCAACAGCTGCTTTCACTTCGGGCTTGGTTGCATCGGGTGCAACACGCAGCGCGATTTGGGGCTTCGCACCAGATTCGGCGATGAATGTCGCTTTCTCGGTGATGACGGGTGCCAAAATCACTTGCAATAAACGTTCTGCTTTCATCCCAGCATCTCCTCGAATTGAGCGATAGCTGCTTTGGTGATCAGCACTTTTTTGTAGTGGACCAGAGACAGCGGATCAGCGTAACGCGGTTCTACAACAGCTACGTTTGGCAGGTTGCGAGTTGCCAGGTAGGTGTTTTCATCAACAGTGTCGGTGATGATCAGAACAGAATCCAGACCCATGGCTTTCAGTTTTGACGCAGCCAGTTTTGTTTTTGGCGTATCGAAAGTGAAAGCGTCAACAACGGCGATGCGACCTTCGCGAGCCAGTTGAGACAGGATCGAACGGATACCCGCGCGATACATTTTTTTGTTGACTTTCTGGCTGAAGTTTTCTTCAGGAGAGTTCGGGAATGCACGACCACCTCCACGCCAGATTGGGGAAGATGTCATACCGGCACGAGCGCGCCCGGTGCCTTTCTGGCGCCATGGTTTTTTCGTGCTGTGCTTGACCTGTTCGCGATCTTTCTGAGCACGATTACCGGCGCGTGCGTTTGCCTGATAGGCAATCACGACCTGGTGAACCAGTGCTTCGTTAAAGTCACGGCCAAAGATTGTGTCAGGTGCGCTGACGGTTGCGTCAGACTGGCCCTGATCGTTCAGGAGCTTAAGATCCATTATTTGGCTCCTTTCGCAGACATTTTGATGGCCGGCAGAACCACGACGTCGCCATTCTTGTGACCGGGCACTGCGCCACGGACCATCAGAAGACCACGTTCGGCGTCAACACGGATAACATCAAGATTTTGAACGGTACGGGTTACATCACCCAGGTGACCGGACATGCGTTTACCAGGGAAAATACGACCTGGATCCTGTGCCTGACCGATAGAACCAGGCACGCGATGCGACCTGGAGTTACCGTGAGAAGCGCGCTGGGAACCAAAGTGGTGACGCTTGATGGTACCTGCGAAGCCTTTACCGATCGTTGTGCCTTGCACGTCGACTTTCTGGCCGGCTTCGAATACGCTTTCGACAGCAACAACGGCGCCGGCTGTAAATTCAGCGGCTTTTGCAGGATCGAGACGGAATTCTTTAAGGATGGAACCGGCTTCTGTACCGGCTTTTGCGTAGTGACCTGCTTGTGCCTTGACCACACGGCTTGCACGGCGTTCGCCGTAGGCAACCTGAACGGCAGCATAGCCGTCTGTGTCCAGAGACTTGACCTGGGTAACACGGTTGTTGGATACGTCCAGCACGGTGACAGGGATTGACTCGCCTTCTTCCGTGAAGATACGCATCATGCCAACCTTGCGACCAACCAGTCCCAGCCGATAAGCGGCAGGCGTAGGTGTCGTATTCGACATCATTTTCTCCAATTCCCAGCTACGATTGGCTGGGGCTAAATTTAATATGATTCATCCGGCAAACTCAAGGCTGCAACGCATTGCCTTCCCGGACAACAATACCCATGCAGGTTCAATTCAAAGTGCTGCCAGTGGCATTGCGGCACCCAAAAAACGGCATCGCAAAACCGGCAACTGACCAAACAGATCAAGGCGCATACAGGTACAAGAAAAGGCATAAAGACTACGCCGCGCCGCACTTTCCGTGCCCGCTTCGCCCATCTTTAAAATCTTTCTTTGATACTTGTTTAGCGCCTGAAACCAGTTCAAAAGCCGGTCAATCAGTGAACCCAACTACAGTGGTTAGCCTGTGACTATAGCATTGCGTGAGCCGTTTGGCAAGAAAACTTACCGGCATTGAACAAAAAAGCCACGCCGAATCAATCATTTATGTCAGAAATTTGCGACAAGTGCGGGCGCTGTCGTATCGAGCGCGAACTCTCGTTCATCCAAAAAAGCGGCTAAAAGATCAGAGGGGACCGAGGCGCGGCATAGGGGAGCCATTCAATAATTCATGAACGGACCGTTTGCTCATCGCGGCTCACTTAACGCCCCTCAAGCCCCCACTAAAAGCCCGCTGCGGCCCGTGCGCATCGCGCTGCCGCCAGATCCCAGGCGGCGCAGCCGACGGTCTTGAACATAATGGGGCGCGAATAGTCGACGTCGCTTTCGATGGCTTGCGCCAGGGTGGTGACTTCGCTCCAGTCCTTTTTCGCCTGAATGTAATCGCCGGCTTCATGCTGCGCGCCGACCAGGTCGTCGACATAGCATACGCTGTTCATCACCGTTTCCGGCGCCACTTCCACCATATGCGATCGAAAAGCACCCACACCGATAATCAGACGTCCTGCCAGCGGTGGCGCATGATAAACCGGTTCAACAGCCGTGGTCAGCGTAATGACCGCGTCAAACTGTTCCGGCAACTGGTTCAGATCGGTCACTTGCAAGCGAAGGCCGAGGGCTGCGTGGCGTTCGCAAAAGGCCTGTGCCTTTGCCCAGGACTGCTCGCGTGCGGCAATATGCACCGTGGCTTCAGGATACAGCTCGGCTATGGCCTGCACGTGCCCATCGGCCTGGCTCCCGGCACCGATAATCACAATGGTGCGCGGCTCATGTTCCAGAAAAAGCTGCAGACCGGCCATGGACAGCGCGGCGGTACGCCTTGCCGTCACGGTGGGGCCGTCAAGGACGAACAGCGGAACACCGGTGGCGCTATCGAGCACCGATACCATGCCCTGTATGGTGGGCCGATCCTGCGCAGGATTGTCCGGCAGCAGCGAAATCAGTTTATGCGCGCAAATGTCCTGGGCAGTGCAAGGCATGGACAGCAGCACACCATCCTTGCTGCCAGGCACGGTCAGCACCTGGCGATCGGGGCTGTGGATCTGGCCTGCCGCGTATTGCACGGCGGCATCCAGAATATGCTGGCGCAACGGCCCGAAAGCGATCAACTGGCGCGTTTCTTCGGCACTGAACACACGTGGCACCGGACTACTCATTTACTTCTCCTGATTCTGCCTCGGGGCGCTGGGTCGCCATCCAGAGCACTTGTGCATCCTCCTGGCTGACGCTGATACAGCGATGCCCCATACGGCTGTCAATATAAAAACTGTCGCCCGGCCCCAGCGTTGCCTCGGAATAAAATTCCGTATGCAATTGGATCTGGCCACTGATCACATAAACGAATTCTTCGCCTTCATGGCGATTCCAGTCACTGAATGCCGTCAGGTCCCGGGCCGTAATTGTTGTGAGAAACGGCAATATCCGCTTGTGTGAGAGCTGCGAGCACAGCAGCAAATGCTCATAGTACCGCGTCTTGTGGACTTTTCCCTGTCCGGCGCGGTCTACCACGCAACGACCTGCCCCCATCGGTTCGCGAGCCGGCGTAAACAGCTCAGAGACATCCAGCGACAGGCCGATGGCCAGCTTCTGCAGCACATCGTAGGTGGGCGACATCAGCCCGTTCTCGATTTTCGAGAGAGTCGAGGCCGCGATACCACAGGCCCGTCCGGCCTGCTCCAGCGTCAGGTCATTGGCCTGGCGCACGGCGCGCAGCCGCTGCATCAGCGGTGTTTCCTCGCGAGCAGCCATCCTAATGGCTTCCCAGATAAGCGTCGCGGATTTCCGGGTTGGCCAGCAGTTCCGCACCAGTGCCGGTCATCCTGATCTCGCCGGTTACCATGACATAAGCCCGGTCGGCCAGCTTGAGCGCGTGGTTGGCATTTTGCTCAACCAGGAAAATGGTTTTACCGCTTTTGCCCAGCTCCCGCAGCACCGAAAAAATCTGGCGCACGATCAGCGGCGCCAGCCCCAGGCTGGGCTCATCCAGCAAAATCATGTCGGGCCGGCTCATGAGTGCGCGGGCGATGGCCAGCATCTGCTGCTCCCCGCCGGAGAGTGTCCCGGCACGCTGGTTGCGCCGCTCTTTCAGGCGCGGAAACAAATCAAACATATGCTGCCGGTCTTCGTCCAGGTGCGCGTCGCCAATGGGCAGCGTCCCGATCATGATGTTCTCTTCCACGGTCATTTTCGGGAAGATGCGGCGGCCTTCGGGCACCTGGGCAATGCCCTGGGTGGCAATCTTGTGCGGCGGCAGGCGCAACAGGTTATTGCCCTTGTACAGAATCTGCCCGGTGCGCGCCCGCGGCGTACCGAAAATGGTCATGAGCAAGGTGCTTTTGCCTGCGCCATTGGCACCGATCAGCGTTACGATTTCACCCGGATTGATATGCAGGGACACGTTTTTGAGTGCCTGAATCTGTCCGTAGTAGGAGCTCACATCCTTGATCTCAAGAATTGGGGTGTCTGCCATGCTTAGTCCTCCACTTCGGTGCCCAGATAGGCAGCGATCACCACGTCGGAATTGCGAATGTGTTCCGGCGTGCCGGCGTCGATCACCTTGCCCTGATCCATCACAATGATATGCTCGGAAATCTCCATGACCAGGCCCATGTCGTGTTCAATCAGCAGAACGGTCACGCCATGCTCGTTGCGCAGCTTGCGAATGAGCGCTGAAAGCTCGCGGGTTTCACGCGGATTCAGGCCCGCGGCCGGCTCATCCAGACAGATGATTCCCGGATCGGTACACATGGCGCGCGCAATTTCCAGGCGCCGCTGGCGGCCATAGGACAGTTCGCCGGCCAGCCGATTGGCGTCTTCGGACAAATTAACGATCTCGAGCCACTCGAAGGCGCGTGCCAGGCTGGCTTCTTCCTTGTCAGAAAAATCAGAAGTGACCAGCAGCCCGGAAAACAGGTTACGGTTCTGCTTGCGATGTTGTGCCACCAACAGGTTTTCCAGCACGGTCATATCCTTGAACAGACGGATATTCTGGAACGTGCGGGCGATACCGGCCCGGGCCACCAAGTATGAACCACCGGTCACTTTGCGGCTCAGCAGTTCGCCTATTTCCACTTTTCCGTCGGGCTGGGTCAGGTAGATATGTCCAGCCGAAACCGTATAAAAGCCAGTAATGCAGTTAAAGACCGTGGTTTTGCCGGCGCCGTTGGGACCGATCAACGCTGTAATCGATCCCCTGCGCACATCGAAACTGACATCATTGTTGGCAATAATGCCGCCGAATCGACGCGTCAGGTGCTGAACCGACAGTATGGCGTCCTCTTTGACGTCCTGAGCCATTATGCCACCTCGCTTTTTCTGAATACGGAACGTTTCGGTCGCAGCAGGCCGTTGGGCCGCCAGATCATCATCAGAATCATGAGCAGACCGAAAAGCAGCACGCGGTAACCGGCAAATTCGCGCAGGAACTCAGGCAGCAGCGTGAGCGTAAAGGCGGCAATGATCACGCCGATGGAGGACCCCATGCCACCCAGAACCACGATGGACAGAATCAGCACCGACTCGAAAAAGTTGAACGACTGCGGGCTGATAAAACCCTGCGCCGTGGCAAAAAACACCCCGGCCAGGCCGCCGATCATCGCGCCCAGCATGAACGCAGACAGCTTGACCGTCACGTGGTTGATACCCAGCGAACGGCAGGCAATTTCATCTTCCCGCAAGGCTTCCCAGGACCGCCCGATGGGCATGACACGTAACTGGGTAAAAAAGCGCAGCGCGATCATGCTGATCACAAACAGCAGCAGATAGACAAAGAGATAGCGGTAATCACTGCTATATGGCAAACCGAAAAAATCGTGGAACGGCACCGCATCGCCGCGGGCCCGCCGCACGAATTCCAGGTTGAAAATAGTCGGGGCCGGAACCGATGCGCCATTGGGGCCGCCGGTAAAACTGATCCAGTTGACGAGCACCAGGCGAATAATTTCGCCAAAACCCAGCGTCACAATGGCCAGATAATCCCCATGCATCTTGAGCACCGGAAACCCCAGCAGACCGCCGCATAAGGCCGCCAGCAATGGCGCGAGAAACAGTGCGGACCAGAAACCGATACCAAGATACTCGGCGCCCAGCGCCAGAAAATAGGCGCCGACCGCATAAAACGCCACAAAACCCAGGTCAAGCAGCCCGGCCAGCCCGACCACGATATTCAGACCCAGCCCCAGCAATACATACACCATGGCCAGGGTCAGATTGTTGATCCAGCTTTTGCCGAACCAGCCGAAGTAAAAGAACAGCAGCGGCAACAGCAAGCCTACCAGGAACAATACCGGTAACGCCCCCTTCCATGGATGCTTCTTGCCGCGGCGCTTCGGGATACGCACACCCATGGCAATCATGACAAACAGCACGACCAGCACCAGGGCAATGCCGGCACCCCGGTAGATGATGCCGGACAGGCCCAGCGCCAGGAACACCGCCATCAGGCCGCCGCCCCAGAGCAGTATGCGTCTTAAGCGCTTGCCGCCATCGGCATATTCATCTTCCACCTCGACACCGTGTTCGGTCTTGATGAAATTCTGAATGAAATTCTGCCCGGTCTGCGTCTGCGCGCCCACCGATACGAAAAAGCGCACGAATGCAACAATCAGGCCGATAGCCACACCATTCAGAAAGAACGGACTGCGGAACCAATCCAGCGTGAACGAGTACTGCTTGAGAACGAAATTGGTAATCGGACTGAATACCAGCATGGTCAAGATGCCGGCAACCACAGCGTCGCGCAATGAATGGCCAAAATCGATGGTTGAGGTTTGCGTGGTACTCATTACACTTTCTCCACGGCAGGCCGGCCCAGCAGGCCACTCGGTTTGAAGATCAGCACCAGCACCAGCACACTGAAGGAAAACACATCCTTGTAGTCGCTGCTCACGAAGCCGGCGAACAGCGATTCGAGCACACCCAGGATCAGGCCGCCCAGCATGGCGCCGGGCAACGAACCGATTCCGCCCAGCACGGCCGCGCTGAACGCCTTGATGCCAAGAATGAAGCCGATATGAAAATCGAAGGAGCCATAGTTGAACGTGACCAGTTCGCCGGCCACCGCCGCCATCACCGAACCGATGACAAATACAGTTGAAATAATCCTGGTGGTATTGATACCCAGAATGGTCGCCATTTTGCGATCCTGTTCAACGGCCCGGCATTGCCTGCCCAGGCTGGTTTTCTGGATCACCCAGGTAAGGATCATCATGGCAATGAAGCTGACAACCACAATCAGCAGATCGATATAGCGAATCTGGAAGAAGCCGGTATCAGACCCGATGGTAAAGCCGCCCTGTATAACCGATGGCACACCCTGTACATAAGGCCCCTGGCTCACCTGCACATAGTTTTGCAACAACAGGGATACACCAATGGCCGTAATCAGCGGGGCCAGGCGGTTGGTTGTGCGCAGCGGGCGGTACACGGTACGTTCAATATACCAGCCATACAGCCCGGTAATAAACATGGTAACCATCAGGGTAAGCAGCAAGGAAAGCGCCAGCGAATCTATGCCAAGAAATGTGAATACGGCAAATGCAATTGCAGTGATATAGGCACTGATCATGTAGATTTCGCCGTGAGCGAAGTTGATCATGCCGATAATGCCATAAACCATGGTGTAGCCAATTGCAATCAAGCCGTAAATAGCGCCCAGCGTGACGCCATTTACCAATTGCTGGCCCAGAATATACCAATCCATGATTGTACCTTTTCAGGGTGAAGACAAAGGTCTGGCGTTTTGCGAAAAAACAGCCATCGCTTCTTGGGAGTATTGATGCAGCAAAAGCAGACGGCGCATGGTGATCTCTGATCTCATGCGCCGTTCCGTTCAGACCTTACTTCTTGTACTCTACGTACTTGCCGTCTTTGTTCCAGACATACAGAACGAAGTCGTTGGATTTGAGGTCACCCTTCTCATCCCAGCCTTTGTTACCTGTTACTGTAGGAACCGGATTGGCCTTGAGCCAGTCGGCCAGCTTGGTGCCGTCTGTCTCGTCCTTGTTGGCTGTCAGCGCCGCTGCGACAGCCTGTACTGCAGCATAGGAATACAGCGTAAAGCCCTCGGCATCGCTACCGGATTTTTTCAGCGCATCGACCACGCCTTTGGAGGCTGGGTCATTACGTGGGTCTTTCAGAAAGCTCATGTAAACGCCTTCTGCATTCTGCACACCGCCCGCTGCAGTCACGAATGCCGGGTCGGCAATGCCATCATCGGAAATGAATGGCGTTTTCAGACCCTGTTGACGCATCTGCTTGACCAGCACACCAGCCTCGGCATACAGACCGCCGAAGAAAACAGCATCCACATTGGCGCCCTTGATTTTTGTGACCAGCGCATTGTAGTCACGCTCGCCGCGAGTCACCCCGTCTTCAAGCACCACTTCAATACCCAGCTTCTTGGCAGCGTCGCGCGTGGCATTGGCCAGGCCGACACCGTAGGTGTCTTTGTCATTGATGATCGCAACGCGCTTGACCTGGAGCACATCTTTCATGAATTTAGCATCGACTTCACCCTGCTGATCGTCGCGTCCGCAAGTGCGCAGAATCGTTGACAGGTCACGCTCTGTGACCTTGGGATTGGTGGACGCAGGAGTGATGTTCAGGATATTGGCTTCGTCATAAATCTCGGAAGCGGGGATGGTGCTGGACGAGCAGAAATGTCCGATCACGGCCGTGACTTTTTCCTGATCGACCAGGCGGTTGGCGGCGGCTACTGCCTGCTTGGGATCACATGCGTCATCAGCAGTAACCAGCTTGAGCTGCTTGCCGTTAACCCCGCCCTTGGCGTTGATGGCATCAATGGCTGCCTGCGCCCCTGTCTGCAACTGCTTGCCAAAAGCCGCACTGCCCCCCGTCATGGGCGCACCCAGGCCGATTTTAATTTCATCTGCGGCCAGCGCTGGCGTCCCGAAGGCAGCGGTAAGCGCGGAGGCCAGAAATACTCTCTTCAACATTTTGTTCATGCTTTTCTCCTGATCGACGAGCACGGGTCCTGCGCAAGGCAAAACCAATTTTGAATATGCGACAGGCACACGCCGGCCACACTACTTACCACCACTACCACACATTCTGCTCCACAATGGGCTGGTTGTTCAAAACACGTTCCCAGCTCATGCGTGAGAGGTCAAGACTGCGATACTTTCCAAATTCGATAAGCTCTGCAAGCCCGCGACCAACAGCGGGTGATTGTTGCATACCATGTCCGCTGAAACCATTAGCGTAAACCATATTTTCTACAGCCGGGTGGTAGCCCAGAATCACATTCTGATCGAATGTGTTGTAGTCATAATGGCCCGCCCATGCATGCTCGCAGCGCAGAGCCTCGAAGGCCGGAACGCGTGCGGCCAGAATCGGCCATAGCAGCTCGTCGAACAGCTCATGCTGAACGTCATAGTCAAAGCATTCGCGATCCTGCTCCGCAGGAGGCTGTATGCCGCCGATAAAGCCTTCGCCCTCGGGGTGGAAATAGGCGCCGCTCGGATCGATTACCATGGGGCAGTCGGCGATTTTTTCGGGACAGGTGAAATAGAAAACGCTGCGCTTGCGCGACTCTTGCGGCAACACCACGCCCACTTGTGCAGAGAGCGCCGCCGCCCCTGTTCCGGCTGCATTGACCAACGTGGCGCAGGCAATATGCCCGCCGCTTTTCAGGGTCACGCCCGTCACAGTTCTGCCGGTTTTTTGGATGGCAAGCACCTCGTCTTCCAGGTAGGTTACGCCCTGGGCGATAGCCTTGCGGCGAAAAGCGCGCATCATGCCATAGGCATCCAGCCAGCCTTCGCCTGTCACACCATAGGAGCCCAGCACCAAGTCGTCCACGTTCAACCACGGCCATGTTGCCTTCAGTTCAGCAGGCATTTTCAAAACAATATCGGCCCCAAGGCTGCGCTGCAGCGCATTGTTTTCACGCATGACTTTCTCACCCCCAGGGGTGGACAAAAACAGGTAACCTTTTTCCTGAAAGCCCACATCCGGCCGGTCACCATCGACGGCCAGCGTGTCACCGAAATGGCGCAGGAATTCGGTGCCGAACTGCGAGAGCTGAATATTTTCCGGTGTTGAAAACTGGTGCCGGATGGAAGCGGCAGACAAGGCCGTTGCGCATTTTTGATAACTGGCATCTTTTTCAATCACGAGGATTGAACCGTCGAAGGAAGCCGATGCGCTCAGGAAATAGGCCAGCGAACTGCCCGTGGCTGCACCACCAACGATCACGACATCATATTGACTATTCACACCGAATTTTCCGGGAAGAAGTTAAGACATATATCTAAATTCTCATAAGAAAAAAAATTCGTCAATAATTTTTTTAAGTTTAAAGGTAAATTTTTAACTGTTATTTTTTATTGTTATAAATCAACATGTTACGAATGATGAAAATCGCCTTGTTCCTATGGAAAACCCTTACTAAAAAATAATTCCGACAGGAAATTTACAATTATCACAATTGAAATAGAAGCAATTTAACGCGGCATTTCGCTTTCCGGCATGACCGTGACGGAGGTTTTCAGACTATGCGCACTACTACCGTACATCATGCCCCGAATTGGTGAGACATCAGAAAAATCGCGGCCCCAACACAAGGTGATATGCTCCTGATCGGGAAATACGTTATTGGTCGGATCCGAGTCCACCCAGCCATGGCCAGGAATATAGACCGACACCCAGGCATGCGAGGCGTCGGCGCCGATCAGCCTGGGCTGACCGGCCGGCGGATGGGTCAGCAGGTAGCCGCTGACATAGCGCGCCGCCAGGCCGATGGCGCGCAGGCAGGAAATCATGAAATGCGCAAAGTCCTGGCATACGCCACGACGCTTCTGGAAGACCTCGAGCACCGGCGTGGCGATGGTAGTGGCCTGCGGATCAAAAACAAATTCGTTAAAGATCCGCGCTTGCAGCGCCGCCACCGCAGCCAGCACCGGCATACCCGGACGAATGGCCTGGCGTGCCCACTGGGCAATGGCCGGCAGCAGCCGGATGTGATTCGATTCAAAACGAAACTGGGTGGCTTCAAAATCATAAGGCAGATACGTCCTGCCCGACATATAACGTAAATGGTTCACGACCTCTTCCCAGGGCGGCGTACTGTCGCTGTCGGGCAGCCTGCGATGGGTCAGGCTGACCACTGAGTGCGCGCGTACAGCCAGCCGGTTGTGATCGCCCATCAGGGTGAAATACTGCAGCGGGTTGCCAAAGCAATCGAGCAGAAAATCGATCTTGTCCGGCTGCGGATCGATATTGATGGTATGGGACTCGGGCCCTTGCCAGGGCAAAATGCGCGGAGAAAGACGCAGTATCTGCCTTGACTGGGTCACCGGCGAGTAGTAATCGTATTCCGTATCATGCTGGATGTGATAGGTCACCATTACAGGAACTCCTTGTTGGCCGCCTCAAGACCGGTATCGCTCGTGATAGTCTCGGTAACAAGAAAATACTGATGGCTGATGCTGTTGGCGAAAATGGACAGCGCATAAGAAATATCGGCACATACACTGCCCAGTTGCTGGTAAATCTGGTCAGCTGCGGGCGTTCCCACGGCAAAGCGCGCCAGGTCAACCGCGTCCAGATCGCCCAGCGCCTTTTGCAGGATTTGCCTGCTTTGTGCATCCTGAACATTGAATGCAGCGCTGTTATCGAGCAGGCTCTGGCACAGGTAACGCAGTGAATAAGGGTTGCTGCGGTCGAACACCAGCAAATACAGGACGGCCAGCATCTCTTCTTCGCGATGGTAGCGGGCGCGGTAGGTGACGATACTGTAGGCGATTTCCAGTAGCGACTCGAGCATAATGGTTTTGTCATGCTCGCTCTGCTTGAGAAAAAATCCCAGCGTGTCGCTCATGCGACCCAGCTTTTCGATCAGGCGGCCAAGCAACAAAAAGCTCCAGCCCTCATCACGCGTCATCTGTTCATGTGTAAAGCCCGAGAGGATCGAGCAACTGGCAAACAGCTCCTGCATGCGCTGCTGCACCACGGTCAGATCCAGTTCGGCGGAGCCCAGATAGGCAGGCATGTAATTGACAACCCACCATACATCCAGAGACAGCTTTTCCCGTATGTTGAACGCACACTGATGCAAATAGTTCACATTGTTGGCCAGCGCGCCATTTAGCGATGAGGGCGCCAGTGACGCGCCCAACTGATGACGGATGAAATTGATGTCATAGTTATCGTCTGCGCCAATGGCTTCTGCCGACGGCACAGGCAGCACATGCAGATGCGTACCCAGTTTATACAGCAGCGTGATCAGCGTTTCCTTCTCGGTCACGCGTTCGGTCAGGTTGCGGGTGATGGTGCGCAGCAACAGTACCGACAACTCGGCGCGGATACCATATCGACCCATCCAGAACAGATTCTCGCCGATGCGAGCCGGGGTGGTCGTATGTGCCGCCAGCAATTGCTCAAGCGTCAGCGGCTTGGCTTCAAACGCATCCGGTATACTGCGCACCCGGGCGCGGTCAGGTGGTATGGTAACCACTGTCGGCACAGCGGGACGCCCCACTCGACAGACCCATAGATCCTTGTTGATCTGCCGGTTGCGCGAAGACAATACCGGCGTATTGCTTTTGTCTTCGACCCGTACCACCCCGCCGGGCATGACCTGATAGGAACCATCCGAGGTCAAGGTGGCGAACACCCGCATGGTAAAGCGGCGCATCTGCAACTGCCTCGATTCAAAATCAATTTCCGGAATGCGGGCCAGCGGCATCACCTCATGCGCCACCAGTGAACGCGGACTGGTTTGCAGCCGCTGCAACAGTGCCTCGCGCTGTGCCTGATTCAGATCAGGCACGTATTGCGGGCTGCCACGCATCGATGAAAAGCTGGACTTGAACATCAGCGAATCAAAGTGCCTGCGGGCATAATCCAGATTGGCCTCGTCACCACACCACCAACTGCGGATCGAATCCATCAGCAGGGGTTCGCCGCGCAGATGCTGGCAGATGCCGGGTAAAAACTCCAGCATGCCTGCCGATTCGAGGACACCTGAGCCCAACGCATTGCATACCGTCACATTGCCTTTGCGGATAGCCTGCAACAAGCCCGGAATACCCGGATAGTCGCTGCCATACAGCTCCATCGGATCGCATTCGCTGTCTTCCAGGCGACGCAGCACCACATGCACCCGCTGCAGGCCCCGCAACGTCTTCAAGTACAGCAGATCGTTGCGTACGGTCAGGTCCAGGCTTTCGGTAATGGGCACACCCATTTGCCGGGCCAGAAAAACATGTTCGAAATACGCTGGATGTTTTGGCCCCGGCGAGAGCAGCACTGTGACTACGTTGCCGTCTTCGACCGACATGCTTGACAGCAGCGTGTGGCGCAGGGCGCGGAAATAATCCGTTTGCGGATGGACCCGCAACTGGTTGAATAACGCTGGTAGCGCCGTACTCATGATCTGGCGGTTCTGCAGGGCGTAGCCAGCACCCAGCGGACCCTGGGTGCGGTCCTTGAGCACCCGCCATTGCCCTTTTTCATCGCGAGCAATATCGACGGCGTACATGTGAAGGTGGTTTTCGTGCGCATCCAGGGTATTGATGCAAGGCCATAGAAAACCGCGCTGGCCGAAAATGAGCGAGGGTGGCACCAGGCCCTGCCGGATCAATTGCTGCGGGCCGTAAATATCGCGCAACGTGTCGTTGATCACGGCCGCGCGCTGGGCCACCGCCAGTTCGATGAAATCCCACTCCTGGGCAGAAATCACATATGGAATAACGCTGAGCGATTCCCAGGGCTCGGTGCTGCCGTCTTCACTGTAGGCGTTGTAGATGCTGCCCCGGTTCTGGATATTTTCTGAAATATACGCCAGAAAGCCCTTGAGATCGTCGGGGGCCAGGTTCCTGAGTGCAGACAGCACATAATCCCACTCCGGCGCCAGACGTCCGGCCTGGTCACGCAGCTCGGAAAACGCTCCATCCGGGGAAGGGCTCAGTAATTGATCGAGGGAAAAGTCCATGCAACCATTGATGATGACTTTACAATGAGTCATTGTACGCAATTTCGACCAGACGCCTACCCCTTGTTTCGACTAATCGGCGACAACGATGCACATGCACCACACCCTTTGCCGGCTATCGTAGGGGCGCCCAGGCGGGCATACTGCCGCAAGCAATCGCGCGCCTTCGGCGCAGTGCCGGTTCATCTGGCGCCTGAACCCTCCAATGATGCTATTGCACCGGCTGCCACAGGAAATCATCATTGATGCCCTGGCCGATCGTCTCCATGCTCTCCAGATACCGGGTCAGCCAGTCATGCAGACCCGCCTTGAAGATTTCATTGATCGTGGTATAGCGCAGGTCCGCATCCAGTCTTCCCGCCAGGCGCAGCGTTTCATCGGATTTGACATTGCGCACTTTTTGCAAATGGGCCAGCAGCTCGCGCGAGGAATGAGCCAATGAATGCGGCATATCCGGATGCAAAACAATCAGCTCAATCACCCGTTTGGGGTCGACCGTTTCGCGAAACACCTGGCGATAAATTTCCAGGCCGGAAAGCGAGCGCAGCACGGCCGTCCAGTGATATAGCTGGGTGACCAGTTTACGTTTGTCGTCGGCCGCATTTTCCAGGTAGAAACGGATTTCCAGCATGCGCGCAGTATTGTCGGCGCGCTCCAGATAGGTGCCCAGGCGCATGAAGTTGTACGTTTCGTTGCGCAGCATGGTGCCTTCCTGCGCACCCAGTGTTTGCAGGGATCGGGTCTTGATCCACTCGAAGAACCGCGTCGGGTTGCTGGCCAGTATCGGCGTCTTGAGCAAGCGGTTCATCTCCAGCCAGGTAGCGTTGATGGTTTCCCATACTTCGGAGGTCACGGTACCACGTATCGCCCGTACGTTTTCCCGCGCCAGCCGGATGCACGAGACGATGGACGAGGTGTAGTTCTTGCTGTTGACGACAAATTCGATCACCCGATCAGCGCTGATGGCACCGCATTCGGCCTCATATTGCTCCAGCGTTTCGAGCGTTGCCAGCACACTGCGCCAGCTATAGTCCGAATGGTCTTCGTCATTGGTCATGAGGGTCGTCTGGTAGCAGACCTCCAGCAGACGCACGGTATTTTCTGCCCGCTCCAGGTAACGGGACATCCAGTAAATATGATCGGCGGTACGACTTAACATGATTCTTCCTTATTTTTTATTCGACAATAATGCGGCCTGGGGCAGCGCAAAGGCGCGCTCATTCAGACGGCATCCACCCGCTTGGCAACCGGCTATCGATCCTAGCCGCGCCGGTTGATGACCCAGGTATCCTTGGTGCCGCCCCCCTGCGACGAATTGACCACCAGCGACCCCTCTTTCAATGCCACGCGGGTCAATCCACCCGCAGCCATGCGAATCGTCTTGCCGGACAGCACGAACGGCCGCAGATCCACGTGACGCGGCGCGATGCCGGCCTCGACGAACGTCTGGCAAGTGGACAACGCCAGCGTAGGCTGGGCAATATACTTGGCCGGATCCTTTTTGATCAGTTGCTCGAACGTGGCCAGCTCATCCCGCGTGGCCGCCGGCCCGACCAGCATGCCGTAACCACCGGCGCCATGCGTTTCCTTGACCACCAGTTCCTTCAAATTGGCCAGTACATAGGCCTTATCCTCTTCATTGCGGCACATATAGGTGGGTACGTTGTTCAGTAGCGGTTTTTCGCCCAGATAGAAGCGGATCATTTCCGTGACATACGGATAGACCGATTTGTCATCGGCAATTCCGGTGCCGATGGCATTGCACAGCGTCAGGTTGCCCGCTTTGTAGGCCCGCATCAGGCCTGGCACGCCCAGCGCCGAATCCTTGCGAAACACCTCGGGATCCAAAAAGTCATCGTCCAGGCGGCGATACATTACATCGACGCGCTGCGGCCCTTGCGTGGTTCTCATGTAGACATAATCGTCCTTGACGAACAGATCCTTGCCTTCGACCAGCTCCACGCCCATTTGCTGCGCAAGAAACGTATGCTCGAAGTATGCCGAGTTGTACATCCCGGGAGTGAGCACCGCAATGGTCGGCTTGTCGATGCCTTCAGGCGCCGACTCGATCAGCGTTTCAAGCAGCAGATCGGGGTAGTGCGCTATCGGTGTGACTTTGATTTTGCTGAAAAGATCCGGAAACAGCCGCATCATCATCTTGCGGTTCTCCAGCATGTAGCTCACGCCGGACGGCACCCGCAGGTTGTCTTCGAGCACATACAGCTCACCCTGGCCCGCGCGCACGATGTCAATGCCCGCAATATGCGCATAGGTTTGATGCGGCACATCCAGACCGACCATCTCCGGGCGGTATTGCGTGTTATTGATGATCAGGTCGGCAGGGATAAGCCCGGCGCGAATCATGTCCTTGTCGTGGTAGACATCATGCAGGAACATATTCAGGGCCCTGACGCGCTGCTCGACGCCGCGCTGCAAGGCGTTCCACTCTCGTTGCGGGAATACGCGGGGAATGATGTCAAACGGAATGGTCCGCTCCGTGCCATCGCCGTCGCCCGATACCGAGAAGGTAATTCCCACCTGCTGAAACAGCGCCTCTGCTTCTTCGCGCTTGTTCAGCAGCAAATCGGCCTCCTGTCGCTCCAGCCACTTCAGGTATTCTTCGTAGTGCTTGCGTGGGACCGGCTTCTTTTTGGCCTCTTCCAGCCATATCTCGTTATAAAACTTGGGAGCCATAAACCTGTTTCCTTTGTTAACTGATTGCGCAGGGATGCCAAAGCAAAAGTGATGCCACTTTCAGGCTGAGCCAAACGGTGACGGTGGCGCAGGGCAGTGTTCGGTCACGATGAACAGGGGAAAGTACGAATGGGACGACACCTCCGTTAGTGTTAAATTTCCTTTAAGAAATTTTTTGACTTTAAGAAAGGATGGCAGTACGCTACACAATTGATTGTTGAACGAGCATTGCCTGTGCTGCACGCGCCCGGCCAATGCCGGCACTGCGCTGGCATCACGCCGGCGTCACTGGTAGCACTTCAAGTGTGATAGCACCTCCTCCGTTCAAAGCTGCGGTTAAAACACTGTGCAAAGCGCTGTTAAAGCTCGGATTGCAGCTCTGTTAAAGCTGTGCCCAACGTTCTAGTCAGACAGTATTGGTTGAAAATTTCATTCGCAATTATTTTTATGTTAACAATAGCATATAGGACAGAATCATCGTCAAGCCGCGCTAAGTGAAGTTCGTTGGCATTTATTGACATTTCAGGCTCTGTCACCTGTGTGTCTGTTCTGCGTACCTATTGTTACCATCAATTATCCCGGTTCTGCCGGCAAACAAGGAAACCGAAAATGGATTCAGTCAAAGAATTATTCAGCGCGCTGGGCATCGCCCAGGAATCGGTCACCGGCGGTACGCTGCCGGTCCACTCGCCGGTAGACGGTGCTCGCATTGCCGATGTTCGGGTACACACGACACAGCAAACGAACCAGGCAATTGACCAGGCCGTTGCTGCCCAGAAAGCATGGCGCACTGTTCCGGCACCGCGCCGTGGCGAGCTGATCAGGCTGCTGGGTGAAGAGCTGCGTGAACACAAGGCGGCCCTGGGTCGTCTGGTGTCTGTCGAAGCCGGCAAGATCACCGCAGAGGGTGAAGGCGAAGTGCAGGAAATGATCGACATTTGTGATTTCGCGGTTGGCCTCTCGCGTCAGTTGTATGGCTTGACCATCGCATCGGAGCGTCCCGGCCATCGCATGATGGAAACCTGGCATCCGATAGGCGTGGTCGGCGTGATCACCGCATTCAATTTCCCGGTAGCCGTGTGGTCTTGGAATACTGCGCTGGCGCTGGTATGCGGCAACGCGGTCATCTGGAAGCCTTCAGAGAAAACTCCGCTCACGGCACTGGCAACCCAGGCCCTGTTTGAGCGCGCCCTCAAGCGCTTTGGCGACGCACCGGCGCATCTGGCCCAGGTGGTCATAGGCCAGCGCGACGTGGGCCAGGTGCTGGTAGACAGCCCCAAGGTTGCTCTGGTGTCGGCCACCGGCTCGACCCGCATGGGTCGCGAGGTAGGACCACGCGTGGCGGCCCGTTTCGGCCGCAGCCTGCTGGAGCTGGGCGGCAACAATGCCATTATTGTCAGCCAATCGGCAGACCTGGATCTGGCCGTGCGCGGCATTCTTTTTGGCGCCATCGGCACCTGCGGTCAGAGGTGTACGTCCACCCGCCGCATTATTTCGCATCGCGATGTGGTGCAGGAGCTGACCGCCCGCCTGAAAAAAGCCTATGCATCTGCTACGATCGGCAGCCCACTGGAAGCCGGCACGCTGGTAGGACCGCTGATTGATCAAGCCGCCTTCGAGGCCATGCAAAATGCGCTGGGCCAGGCCGCCGAACAGGGTGGCACGGTGACAGGGGGCGAGCGCGCACTGCAAGAGCGTTTCCCCAACGCATTCTATGTGCGGCCGGCGATTGTGCAAATGCCCGGACAGACAGACGTCGTGCGTCACGAAACATTCGCGCCTATTCTGTACATCATGAGCTATGACACGTTCGAAGAGGCCATCGAGTTGCAGAATGATGTACCGCAGGGCCTGTCTTCTGCCGTCTTCACCACAGACCTGCGCGAAGCAGAGCTGTTCATGTCAGCATCGGGCTCCGATTGCGGTATTGCAAACGTGAACATCGGAACATCGGGCGCAGAAATCGGTGGCGCCTTCGGCGGAGAAAAAGAAACCGGCGGCGGCCGCGAATCAGGCTCAGACGCCTGGAAAGCCTATATGCGGCGCGCCACCAACACCGTGAACTATTCACGCGAACTGCCACTGGCTCAAGGTATCCGCTTCGGCGAAGACTAAGCGCCAGCACATACGATGGCAAATGCCAACTGCATTGCTGGCATCCGGGTTTGAAACCCGGTTCCCGGCGATGCGGCTTGCATGCCATGTATGCCGCATGCAATAAGTGTCCCTCCTGTCCTGCCTGCTTTATGCTGTTGTCTTGCTGTTGCTGTTTTAAGCTGTTGTCAATTTCAGCCGACTGCTGAACCTGTCTGACCGTTACGCTGTCCGAACATTACGTTTACCGCGAGCAATTTTATGGCATTTACCTTCCGCTTTGCCGAACCCTTTGCACAGGTCAAGGGCTCTCCCATCCGTGAACTGTTCCGCTATCTGTCGCAACCGGGCATGATTTCCTTTGCGGGAGGCTACCCCGCCCCCGAGCTGTTCGACGTAACCGGATTGCAGACCTCGTTGCTTGCGCTGGCACACCACCCCGGCACCACGCTGTCCTATGGCGCGACCGAGGGCTGGCCCGCACTGCGCGAGTCCTTTGCACGCCTGACTACCGCTCGCGCAATTCCTACAGAGGCCGAGCAACTCATTGTCACCAGCGGCTCTCAACAGGGTTTTGATCTGCTGTTGCGCGCCTTCATCCAGCCTGGCGATACGGTGGTCGTAGAACGGCCCACTTATCCTGCGGCTCTCCAGGGATTACGGCTGGCTGGCGCGAACATTGTCACGGTTGGCAGCGGCTCCCAGGGGCCCGATCTGACGGAGCTGGACCAAGTGTTAAGGCAACACCAGCCCAAGCTGCTTTACCTGGTACCCACCTTTGCGAATCCGACAGGCGCCACCATGGACCTGCAGGGCAGACGCCGCTTGCTGGATCTGCTTGCCGGCACGTCCTGCGTCGTGATTGAAGACGACCCCTATGGTCAATTGCGCTTTAGCGGAACGCCGGTGCCAACGCTTGCCCAACTGGCTCACGATACGCCCGTGGCCGACCAGATCGTGTATTTGTCCAGCCTGTCAAAAACCATCGCCCCGGGCCTGCGCTTGGGCTGGATGCGCGCGCATGCTGAAATTTTGCGCAGGTGTGTCCTGGCCAAGCAGGTTGATGACCTGTGCTCGGCGCCCTATTTGCAGGCAGTGGCTGCCCACTATCTGGACTCCGGCCGCTATGAAATTCATGTGCCGAACATCGCCGCCTCCTATGGCGAACGCGCCCGCCTCATGATTACGTCGCTGCGGCAGCACTTTGGTGATAGTCTGACCCTGCTCGAGCCCGAAGGCGGCATGTTCCTTTGGGCACGCCTGCAGGACGGCCTGGATGCCGCCTCGCTGCTGCCACTGGCTATACAGGAAAGCGTGATGTTTGTTCCGGGCAGCGCTTTTTATGCAGCGCAACCGGATCCACAGGCCATCAGACTGAGTTTTACCATGAGTACACCGGAGCAGATTGTTCTGGGGTGTGAACGCCTTTTCCGCGCCACGCAGCGGCTTGCGCAAGGGGCTTAAGGTGCCGGCATGGCCGCCGGCGCCGGTACACACCAGAATCAAGCCGTCAACACCCGCCTCCAACCGAAACCGCCGGCCGATAGAGGTGCGCAGGCATAGGCTGGCCGAGACTTTGCAGGCTCGCAGTCACGACCTTGAGGCTGCCTGATCGCTCTGATCGCTCACTGCCGGATCTGCCATGCCTGAGGACACCGGCGTCACACACTTGCCTGTGCTATCGGTAGCTTGCGGGTCCGGCACGGCATCGCTGCCTGCGGCAAGCGTATCTTGTAACGGCGTCGGATGCCGATCCAGGTTAGCGTTCTGAGCAGAATCCGGCGTTGTCTGCAGGACTCCAGACAGTCGATGCACATCGACCTCGGTGGTGACTGGCTGCAATTCCGGCATGGTCTTGACGGCCTTGGCCGACAAGCTCTGGAAACGGTCAACCTTGCCGGTCAGCCCTTGATTGCCGGCGAAACTACGCACGACGGCGTTGTAATGCGTGCTCAGTGTGCCGATGGTACCGCCCAGTTTACCCAGATGTTCGGCAACCCGCGCCACCTGGTTATACACATCGCTGGCGCGTTCGCCGATAGCCTGGGCCTGTTCATTGCTGTCTGCCATCATCCACAAATACGACACGGTACGCAGAATCGGCATTAATGTCGTATGTGATACCAGAATGACGCCGCGCTCATACCCATACTGAAAAACATTCTGGGTATGGCGCAAGGCCTCGATATAAGCGCCTTCTATGGGCATGAACATCAACACAAAGCCCGGGCTTTTCATGCCGGCCAGCGCGGTATAGTCCTTGGCCGCCAGCTGGTCAATATGCGTGCGCACCGCCCGCAGATGCGCGTCCAGAAACCCCTGTCGCGCCGTTTCTTCGTTGGCATTCACAGCCTGCTCATAGGACACCAGCGACACTTTGCTGTCCAGCACAATGTTCTTGCCATCAGGCAAAAAGACAATGAAATCCGGGTAGTTGGCGCGGCCGTCCTCGCTGCGAAACAGCACCTGCGTATCAAAATGGGCGCCCTTGTGCAGCCCGGCCGCTTCCAGCGCGCTTTCCAGCTGCATTTCCCCCCAATTGCCCAGCGCCTTTTTATCACCCTTGAGCGCACGCGCCAGCGCCTGCGCGTCATGGGTCATTTTCATGCCCATGTCCATTAACTGGCCGATCTGTGAGCGCAGCATGCTGTGCCCCTGCAGCGATTGATCGTGCACCTCGTTAACCCGCGTCTGAAACCGGTCGATCTGTTCACGCAGAGGCTGCAACAGCCCTTCAATGGACTGGCGGCTGTTGCGTGAGAAAGTTTGTTCCTTTTCCTCGAAGATGCGCGTCGCCAGATTACGGAACTCAGTGCCCAATTGCTCGCGGGACGCATCAAACTGGGCTCTCATGGCCTCCAGACTCTGCGTCTTGTAGGCATAATCGGCCTGCAGGGAAATATGCTGTTTTTCAAGTGTATTGCGCGCTGCTTCCAGCTCACGCACTTGCGCTTCGAACTGCGCCAGCCTGTCGCTGTGCTGAGCGTTCTGTTGCCGGGCATGGCTCACATCACTGCGCGCGGCTGCCAGTTGAGCAGCCAGCTCATCCTTTTGAGTATCCAGCTCTCGATATTGCATCTGCAATTGTTCATAGCGATGCTGCTCCTGCTCCTGCAACCGGTCACGCTCGGCCAGCAGATCTTCCAGGCCTGCTGCCCGCGCCCGGGCAGTGGCAAGCCGATAGTTCATGAACAAGGCGCACAGCAGCGCACCCGCCACGGCACCAGCGACAACCAGCACCCACAGCAAGGGCAACGCCTGCAGGGCGGCGACCACTTCATTCATGCGCGCACTCCGGCTGCGACCATGGGCAATAGCGCCTGGCAGCGACAGCAGGCGCACGGCACCTGCTCACGTTTGAAGCATGAACGACAGACAGAGCGGACAAACACATAACGACAGAACCCCGGAAAGCAGCCCGACAATCTGGGCATGTCCTGCATTCTAGCGCAAACGCACAACAGCCGCACCCGGCCCAGAGGCTATGCTATGGCCCTGAAGGTCCGCAGCGCTGGTGCAACGCAGGGCTTGCGCGCCTGGCGCCCGTTGAATCTGCCGCCGCTACCTTGCAAGGGCAGACGGGGCCGACTACGGTTCCTTGTCGCCAATGAGCGCTGACACGCCTGTTGGCATACCCCGCCTTTGCGTTGCGGCGACGCCTGCGCCGGAGTCTGCACTCCGGGCTTTTGTTGCCGCTGATTCTGTTTCCCTTGCTACAGTTGCCGGCGCTGCATCTGATCGGCGATGTATTCAGCCTGGCGAATAGCCAGCGAGACAATCGTCAATGTGGGATTCTCTGTTGCGCCGGAGGTGAACTGGCTGCCATCGGAAATGAACAGATTGGCAATGTCATGTGCCTGGCCATGTTTATTGCAAACGCCATCTTCTGGCCTGGCGCTCATCCGACAGGTGCCCAGGTTGTGCGTCGAGGGGTATGGCGGCGTGCGAAACGCCTTGCGGGCGCCGGCCGCCTCATACATGGCAATTGCCTGACCGAACGCATGTTCGCGCATTGCGTGATCGTTTGGGTGATCATCAAAATGCACATTCGGCACCGGCAAACCGTGCTGGTCTTTCTGCTCATGGTTCAGGGTAATGCGATTGGTTTCACGCGGCATGTCTTCGCCCACAATCCACAAGCCCGCCGTCCGCGTATAGGCATCCATATACGACGCAAAATCGCTGCCCCAGCCGCCCGGGTTAAGAAATGCGGCATAAAACGGCAGGCCAAGCGCGATGGTCTCCAGTTCATAACCGCCAACAAAACCACGCTTGTCATTATGGCCTGCCTCATCCTGAACAATGCCGGCCATGGTGGTGCCGCGATAAAAATGGACCGGCTCGTCAAACACGGCATACACCGATCCAGTCGTGTGGCGCAGGTAATTACGCCCGACCTGACCGGAACTGTTGGCCAGCCCATCGGGAAATTTGGACGATGCCGACAGCAGCAAGAGGCGCGGCGTTTCAATGGAATTGCCGGCCACGCATACAATGCGGGCAGACTGGCGCTGCTCGTTGCCCTCCTTGTCAAAATACACCACGCCGGTGACCTTGCCTGTTGCATCGTGCTCGATACGCGCCACATGACACTCGGTACGCAGCTCCAGTTTGCCGGTTTTTTCTGCCTTGGGAATTTCGGTATACAGCGTTGACCACTTGGCCCCCATCTTGCAGCCCTGGAAACAGAACCCCTGCTGGACACAGGCGCCACGGCCGTCACGGGCCCGGCTGTTGATGGCCATGTGTCCGGTACTGACCTTTTTATAACCTAGGCGCGTCGCGCCGTTATACATGATTTTGAAGTTATTGTTGCCGGGCAGGCCGGGAATGCCATTCGTGCGCGTTACGCCCATTTTGTCTTCGGCCCGCGCATAATAGGGCTCCATATCCTTGAGCGTGATGGGCCAATCGAGCAAGTTAGCATCCTTGAGTTGCCCATAATGGGACCGCGCCTTGAACTCATGCTCCTGGAACCGCAGGGAGGCACCGGCCCAGTGTGTGGTGGTGCCGCCTACCGTCTTGCAGATCCAGGCAGGCAAATTGGGAAAATCCTTGGCAATGCGCCAGGTGCCGGATGTCGTGCGCTTGTCCAGCCAGGCCAGTTGGCTGAATGACTTCCATTCATCCTGAACAAACGATGCGGTGCTTTGCCGTGCGCCGGCTTCCAGCAGCACAACGCTGATTCCCTTTTGACATAATTCATTGGCCAGCGTGCCACCGCCTGCGCCCGAGCCGATAATGACAACAACGCTGTCGTCTTTGTGATCAAAACTTGTCATAATGCTTATCTCCTTAATCCTGCCTGTCTCTGTCTGTTAGCATCGATGCGCTGTTTATGATTGCATTGAAGGGCTGGCGCTCTGGGGCGGGTCGGGTAGCCACTTCAGATCATCAAAGCCACGTGCCAGATAGCCGCCCTTGCTCCAGACTTCGCCTTCGTAGCCGAAGTGGCGGTAGGCCATATCATTGTCGTAAATAGACGTGATGCATTGGCCACGGACGGCCTGAAAGAACGGATCGGCCTCCATTTGCTGCAACAGCGCCGTTTGTTTATCCAGAGTAAGGCTTGAGAAAGCGCCTGCTGCCTGCTGGTTAAGTTTTGCCACGCCATCGGCCACCAGCGTGGCCTGCGCGCTATCGCCCATTTGTGCATCCATATCCTTGACCAGCAAGGCGTAGACCGCATCGGGCAGATCCTTGTGCGGGTACAGCGCCTTGCCCATTGCCAGCAGCGTCTCGGCCTGTACCTGGTTCAGGTGCTTGGTTTCCAGCGCCCAGGCACGCGACGGTGCAAAGGCGGCCAACGTGGAGCCGGCTGCCAGCACCCCCGTCAACACCGCGGCACCGCTCAGAAACCGGCGGCGAGACAGCCCGCTACAGGGCTTGATTTTTTGTAATGTGATGGGTGTGTCCATGTATCCTCCTCTTGCGAGCCTTACGCATTGTCTGCAACGACACAGGCCAGGCGCCCGGCTCTTTTTTTCTATGATCTGGACATTATGTGCCTTGCCAAATCGCGCAGGTAACAACCATGTACTACATGCATAGAGGAAAACCCGAGTATTGCCGCTTTCCTGCTATCGGCGCGACTGGTTGCTTCACGAGGCGTTTCCGGGTTTGCTACAGAGGCGGTTGCTGCCGAACCGCTCCAGATGCGGTATCCAGGCTTTCCACTGTGGCTGCTTCTATCCATCAGACGTTCACTAGGTTCGCCCATCGTTTACTATAACGAGCGGGTCCCTTGTGGCCCAATATCCTGTCTTGATCCGTTACATGTAACGATTTACACCAAGTACATGTAACGCAATTTTTGGTGACTCATCGCTATGTCCAATACTCGTGTGCGTGTTCAGAAACATCGAAATAGCCTGCGCGATGCAGGGCTGCGCCCGATACAAATCTGGGTGCCCGATACGCGTAACCCCGACTTTGTCCTGCGATGCAGGAACCAATCTGCGCTCGCATGCGAAACTGACGTGCGCGACGAACAAATGCCTGAGCTACAGAAAGCGGCGCTGAACGATCTGAAGGATTGGACTGAATGAAACGTGGGGAGTTAGTCACGGTCGCCATACAAGGAGAATTTGGTAAACCGCGCTCTGCCCTGGTCATCCAGTCTGATCTATTCGAAGCACTTGCCACCGTGACCCTGCTACCGTTGACCAGCACACTCATTGACGCGCCGATTTTCAGAATAACCCTGATGCCAGATGCAGGCAACAAGCTGCGCCAACCCTCCCAAATCATGATTGATAAAACAATCACCGTTTCCCGGGAAAGAGTCAGCGCGCCGTTTGGTTGCGTAGATACCCGCACCATGCTGCAGGTCGAACGCGCGCTTGCGCTATTTTTCGGTCTCGCTTAGCGCAAGCTTTGCCAGGAACAAGCGACCTGGCATCGACTAGCATCAGCCGACCAGCGCGATCTTGTTTTGTACGGGGGACAGGTTGGGCGCAGAACAGGCAGCTTCTAGTGACTGCTGCGCGCCGCCTGTTGTAGCGTAGCGCACAGCCTGGTAGCGCATACAGGTAACGCGCAGAAAAGAGGTAAAGTTCGTGGCTTCGCCGCGATAGGCGTAGACCTCATCGTAAAGCGTGGCAATAAGTTGATTGGTGGTCGTGCCATCGCGGCGCGCCAGTTCCGCCAGCACTTCCCAGAACATGTTTTCCAGCTTGATGCTGGTTACCACTTTGGCGATGCGTACCGAACGACTGCGGCACTCGTACATGATGGGATCAGTATGAGAATAAATGCTGCACATAATGTCTCCTGCTGCAGACGGCCGACGGGAGGGGCCGGTACAAAACCCGGTCTCGCCCGCATTGCCGCACGGGAAATGGCATCCGCACGGAACGCGTTGACGCTGCAATTGTTATGGACCTGACCACGGTCAACCGTGTGATTATATAGTACCACTTTAGCAGAATCGTCAGCCGGGCAAGGCACGACCGCCTGCCCGAGCATCGAAACTGCCCCTGCCCAAGCGCTACTGATAGTGCCCGTGCCGTTGCAGGACTTCGATTTTATAGCCGTCCGGGTCCAATATAAAAAAGAACCGGGCCAGCAAAGTATCGCCATCATGAAAGCTCTTTATCTCCAGTGGAGACAGGCCTGCCTGCACAAGACGCGCATGTTCGGCCTCCAGGTCGTCTACACAGACGGCCACATGACCATAGCCATCGCCATGCGCGTACGGCTCCTGACGCCCCTTGTTCCAGGTCAATTCAATTTCCATATCGTTTTCCGCGTTTCGCAGATAAGACAGGGTAAAGTCCGGAAAGTCCAGCTCATGCGCCGGCTCCAGACCGAAAGCGGTTTTGTAGAATGCCTTGGATGCTGCCAGATCAAGACAGCGCAACATGACGTGTATGACTTTTGCCAAATCGTGGTCCCCCTGTAACCTTAGAAAAATCGATGCACGGGATTGGCGGTGATGCCACCGGCCTCGCCGTCCCTGGATTATGCAGCAGAGCAGGCAGGTGGGGGTAATAGCGGATTACTACAGGGATCTGAGGGTGCCTGAACGCGGGTACCTGGACAGGCGCGCCGGGCTGCCACTTAGACGGATAGATGTCCGGCCACGCGGGCGTGCCGCGAAGCGGGAGCGACGCAAGCCGTAAAGACCGGCGCTGTAAACATCGAAGCTGCAGACATCCAAGGCAGACGCCGGCAGCAGGCAGCCGGGCTGCAGGTGCTGCAGCCCGGGCCGTCACGCGTGCCAAGCGCCGTTATCAGAACGCAGGTACGATCGCGCCCTTGTATTTCTCTTCGATGAATTTTTTCACATCATCCGTCTGCAGCGCCTTGATCAGCTTCTCGATTGCAGGAGACTTGGCTTTGTCTTCCGTGGTGGCCACCAGATTGGCGTAAGGCGAGTCGGCGCCTTCAATAAACAAGGCGTCTTTGGTTGGATTCAGACCTGCTTCCAGCGCATAGTTGGTATTGATCAGCGCCAGATCCACGTCATCAAGCACTCGCGGCAATGTAGCGGCTTCCAGTTCCTTGAATTCCAGATTCTTGGGATTTTCTGTCACGTCCCTTGCAGTGGCTAGCAGATTCGCAGGGTCTTTCAGCTTGATCAGGCCCTGTTTCTGCAACAACAGCAACGAGCGCGCGCCATTGGACGGGTCGTTAGGAATGGCAACAATTGCGCCGTCCTTGATCTCGGAAACATTTTTGATTTTCTTGGAGTATGCGCCAAACGGCTCTACATGGACCAGGCCGACTGAAACCAGTTTGGTGCCCTTTTCCTTGTTGAACGTCTCCAGATACGGCTTGTGCTGGAAGAAATTGGCATCCAGCTGCTTATCGGCAACTTGCTGGTTCGGCTGCACATAGTCGGTAAAGACCTTGACGGTCAAATCAACTCCTTCCTTGGCCAGCGCAGGCTTGATGTGCTCAAGCAGCTCGGCATGCGGCACTGGTGTGGCGGCCACACTCAATTTCTCATTGGCAGTGGCTGACAGGCTGATCAGGGAAGCGGCTGCCAGCAGCCCACCCAGAATGTGTTTTAAGTTCATTTGCAATACTCCTTATTGCTATTTTCGGTTGAAATGTTGAACCAGATAATCCCCCACGGTCTGCACCAGCTGGACCATGAGGATCAGAATAACCACAGTAATGATCATGACTTCGGTCTGATAGCGTTGATAGCCGAACCGGATGGCCAGATCGCCCAGGCCACCACCGCCGATCACGCCGGACATGGCTGAATAGCTGATCAGCATGATCGTGGTAACAACCACCGCACTGATGATACCGGTGGTGGCTTCGGGCAGCAGTGCCCACAGCACGGTCTGGCGCGAATTGGCGCCCATGGCCCGGCATGCTTCGGATATGCCCGGATCGAGCTCACGCAGGACATTTTCGACCAGGCGCGCAAAGAACGGCGCGGCGCCAACGACCAAAGGCGGTATCGCCCCGCCTACGCCAAGTGCACTGCCCATGATCAGGCGGGTAAACGGAATCAGCACAATCAACAGAATCAGAAACGGCACCGAACGCAAAACATTGACCACCAGCGACACAGACTGGTAAATAGGCTTGTTGGCCAGCAACTGGCGGTCACTGGTCAGAAACAGATAAACGCCCAGCGGCAGGCCGATTACCACGGTCCACAACAGCGACCAGCCGGTCATCAGCAAAGTATCGATCGTGGCCTCTCCAATCAGGGGCCAGTCCAGCGTACTCCAATTCATGCTCTCAATACCTCGTAATTGACCTGATTATGCCGAAAAAACGCCTCCAGCGGCTCATAGCGCGAAGGATCGGCATCCACAGCCAGCACCAGCTGTCCATAGGGCGTGTCCTTGATTTTGCCGACCGCCCCCTGCAGGATGCTCAGATTTACATCCAGGTCGCGGCTGACCTGGCTCAGCAGCGGTCGCGCCGTGCTGTGCCCGCGATAGGTCAGGCGCACGATGCGGCCCGGCACGCCTTCGATCAACGCTTTCCAGCCATCGGCATCGACGCCGCTCTCGGAGAGCAGCGACAGTGTTGTTGCATGCTGTGGATGCAAAAAGACCTCGACCACCTCGCCCGATTCGGCGATCCGGCCATTGTCGATAATCGCCACGCGATCACAGACGCTGCGGATCACATCCATGCTGTGGGTGATCAGCACCACGGTAATACCAAAGCGCCGGTTAATGTCGAGCACCAGGTTCAGGATAGACTGGGTCGTTTCCGGATCCAGCGCACTGGTGGCCTCGTCACACAACAGCAGCTCCGGCTCATTGGCCAGCGCGCGCGCAATGCCCACCCGTTGTTGCTGCCCACCCGACAGCTGTCTGGGATATTTGTAGGCATGATCTTGCAGTCCGACCAATTCCAGCAATGCCAGCGCCCTCTCGGTTCTTGCCTTTTTGTCCATCCCGGCCAGGCGCAGGGGAAAGGCCACATTCTGCAGCACGGTGCGGCTGGTAAGCAAATTGAAGTGCTGAAATACCATGCCGATCTTGTGACGCAAGGTCCGCAGCGCGGCTTCACTGATTTTGGTGATGTCCTGACCGTGCAGCAGCACACTGCCGCTGGTGGGACGCTCCAGCAGATTGAGCATGCGTATGAGGGTGCTTTTGCCTGCGCCGGAACGGCCGATAATGCCGAAAATCTCGCCCTGGGCGATGTCCAGACTGACGCCGGCCAGCGCCTCGACCACTTTGTCGCGGGAAGCGTAGGATTTATGAATATTCTTTAGCTCAATCAACGTGCATACTCTGAGAAGCGGTGTGGTTTAAACGAATTTTATATTACCTGTATAAATTTGTTTTTATTTGAATATTGCTTATAGATATATAGAATTGACGAAATAGCAGGGCTTCTGCAAGACAACAAACAAAGCAGCAGGGTACGACGGCGCCGGAACAACCTGACTCTGACCACGTACCGTAGTGCAATGCAGCCTGCTGATTGCAGGGTGCCGATACAGGGTGCCTATTGCGCTATTCTGCCACAATCACGCTGGCAGCAGGATTGCCGCAAGCTCTTACTGCCGCCCTCTGCGGCAAGCCCGCCCCTTGCTCGTTACGGAACCGGGCACATTCACATGCGTCAGGCTTGCCTTGCAGCGCGGCAGCCAACCGTTATCGTTGTCCTGAAAAGAAAATACCGTGCCTGGGCACGGTATTTTTTATGGCCAGCGAGCCATCGCCAGAGCGGCGGATCAGACCGGCCAATGAACAACCATATGTCTTATTGCAGTGCGATTTCTACATCAACACCAGCAGGCAAATCCAGGCGCATCAGCGCGTCAACGGTTTTATCTGTTGGATCAACAATGTCCATCAGACGTTGGTGCGTACGGATTTCGAACTGGTCACGTGATGTTTTGTTCACGTGAGGTGAACGCAGTACGTCGTAGCGTTTGATGCGCGTTGGCAGTGGAACTGGGCCACGGACAACAGCACCGGTGCGCTTTGCTGTATCCACGATTTCAGCAGCTGACTGGTCGATAAGCTTGTAGTCAAATGCTTTAAGGCGAATACGGATTTTCTGGTTTTTCATGGGAATTCCTAAAGAACAATTATAAAGAACGAACTACCTGATCAGGGTAGCGACAAAGACGCCCGACAGCCCGAAGACTGCCGGATGCATCTGTACATATTACTTCGTGATTTTAGCAACCACGCCGGCGCCGACGGTACGGCCACCTTCGCGAATCGCGAAGCGCAGACCTTCTTCCATGGCGATCGGTGCAATCAGCTCTACATCCATTGATACGTTATCGCCGGGCAGAACCATTTCTTTGTCCTCTGGCAGCTTGATCGTACCGGTTACGTCCGTTGTACGGAAGTAAAACTGGGGACGATAGCCCTGGAAGAATGGTGTGTGACGACCACCTTCGTCTTTAGACAGAATATACACCTCGGCTGCAAAGCCGGTGTGCGGTTTGATTGAACCGGGCTTGGCCAGAACCTGACCACGCTCAACGTCTTCACGCTTGGTGCCGCGCAGCAAAATACCCACGTTATCGCCCGCACGACCTTCGTCCAGCAGCTTGCGGAACATTTCCACGCCCGTGCAAGTGGTTTTGACGGTGTCTTTGATACCGACGATTTCAATCTCTTCGCCTACTTTGACGATACCGCGCTCAATACGGCCTGTTACCACTGTACCACGGCCGGAAATAGAGAACACGTCCTCTACTGGCATCAGGAATGTGCCGTCAATCGCACGCTCTGGTGTAGGAATATACGTATCCAGTGCGTTGGCCAGCGCCATAATGGCTTGCTTGCCCAGCGGACCTTCGTCGCCTTCCAGCGCCAGTTTGGCTGAACCCTTGATGACTGGCGTGTCGTCGCCTGGAAAGTCGTATTTGGACAGCAGCTCGCGCACTTCCATCTCGACCAGCTCCAGCAGCTCTTCGTCGTCAACCATGTCCGCTTTGTTCAGGAACACAACAATGTAAGGCACGCCAACCTGACGTGACAGCAAAATGTGCTCACGTGTCTGAGGCATCGGGCCGTCAGCAGCTGAACATACCAGGATCGCGCCGTCCATCTGCGCCGCACCCGTGATCATGTTTTTAACATAGTCGGCGTGGCCCGGGCAGTCTACGTGTGCGTAGTGACGGGCTTCGGTTTCGTACTCAACGTGTGAGGTGTTGATCGTGATACCACGCGCTTTTTCTTCAGGCGCCGCGTCAATCTGGTCGTAGCCCTTGGCTTCGCCGCCAAAGTGCTGAGACAATACCGTTGTAATCGCCGCTGTCAGCGTTGTTTTGCCATGGTCAACGTGACCAATCGTACCTACGTTTACGTGTGGTTTGGTACGTTCAAACTTACCTTTTGCCATAATATCTATCCAATACTTAATCTATCTGAATATGAAAACGTTGCGCCTGTCTGAATCTTTTGCAGAGCAGGCGCAACACCTGTTGTGTTTATTTGCTGCGGGCGCTGATGACTTCTTCGGCAACGTTCTTCGGAGCTTCAGCATATTGCTTGAATTCCATCGTGTACGTTGCACGACCCTGTGTCAGAGAACGCAGATTGGTTGCATAACCAAACATTTCTGCCAGTGGCACTTCGGCTTTAATCACTTTACCGCCACCAACCATATCGTCCATACCCTGAACCATACCACGGCGTGAGGACAGATCGCCCATCACAGTACCGGCGTAATCTTCAGGTGTTTCCACTTCTACAGCCATCATCGGCTCCAGCAGAACCGCCTGGGCCTTGCGCATCCCTTCCTTGAAGGCCATGGATGCGGCCATGCGGAAGGCATTTTCGTTCGAGTCAACGTCATGGTAAGAACCGAAGAACAGGGTTACCTTGACATCAACGACCGGATATCCGGCGACGACACCGGCACCCAGGGTTTCCTGAATACCTTTGTCAACAGCAGGAATGTATTCACGAGGAACCACACCGCCCTTGATCGCGTCAACGAATTCGTAACCGGCGCCACCAGGAGGCAGGGGCTCCAGTTTCAGTACAACGTGACCATACTGACCACGACCACCGGACTGTTTAACGAATTTGCCTTCAACTTCTTCACATACCTTGCGGATGGTTTCACGGTAGGCCACTTGTGGTTTACCCACGTTGGCTTCCACGTTGAACTCGCGCTTCATGCGATCGACCAGAATTTCCAGGTGCAGCTCGCCCATACCGGAAATAATGGTCTGGCCTGACTCTTCGTCACTGCGCACGCGGAAGGACGGATCCTCTGCGGCCAGACGAGACAGGGCCATACCCATTCTTTCCTGGTCAGCCTTGGTTTTTGGCTCGACTGCCTGTGAAATCACGGGCTCAGGAAATACCATGCGCTCAAGCATGATATGCGAATCCACGTCACACAGGGTTTCACCCGTTGTCACGTCTTTAAGACCGACCACAGCGGCGATGTCGCCTGCCAACACTTCCTTGATTTCCGCACGGTTGTTTGCATGCATCTGCAGAATCCGGCCGATACGCTCTTTTTTACCCTTGATCGGGTTGTAGACTGTATCGCCAGAGGCCAGAACGCCTGAATAAACACGTACGAAAGTCAGCTGACCAACGAAAGGATCGGTCATCAGCTTGAATGCCAGTGCAGAGAATTTTTCCTTGTCATCGGCCTTGCGGCTGATGGCATTACCTTCATCATCTTCACCGGTAACAGGAGGAATATCGGCCGGTGACGGCAGATAGTCGATCACTGCATCCAGCATGCGCTGCACGCCCTTGTTTTTGAACGCGGTGCCGCAAAGCATGGGTTGAATTTCACATGCAATGGTGCGGGTACGAATTGCCTGGTTGATTTCCTCTTCGCTCAGCTCGCCGCTCTCAAGGTATTTTTCCATGAGTTCTTCGGAGGCTTCGGCAGCGGTCTCAACCAGTTTTTCGCGCCATTCATTGGCAGAATCCACCAGTTCAGCAGGGATTTCCAGATATTCAAACTTGGTGCCCTGGCTGGCTTCGTCCCAGATGATGGCTTTCATCTTGATCAGATCGACCACGCCGGTGAAAGTGTCTTCAGCCCCGATAGGAATGACGATAGGCACAGGATGGGCACGCAGGCGCGTTTTCAACTGGTCATAGACCTTGAAGAAATTTGCACCGGTACGGTCCATTTTGTTCACAAAGGCCAGACGCGGCACTTTGTACTTGTTGGCCTGACGCCATACGGTTTCGGATTGGGGCTGAACGCCGCCTACTGCACAGTAAACCATGCAGGCGCCATCGAGCACGCGCATGGAACGCTCAACTTCAATCGTGAAGTCAACGTGTCCGGGCGTATCGATGATATTGATGCGGTGTTCCGGATAGTTACCCGCCATGCCCCGCCAGAAAGCGGTGGTCGCGGCTGAAGTAATGGTGATACCGCGTTCCTGTTCCTGCTCCATCCAGTCCATCGTTGCTGCACCATCGTGCACTTCACCGATTTTATGGCTCACACCGGTATAAAACAGAATGCGTTCTGTTGTTGTCGTTTTACCGGCGTCAATGTGGGCAGAAATACCGATGTTGCGGTATCGTTCGAGCGGGGTTTTGCGGGCCATGGTTGTGTCCTTAAATTACCAGCGGAAATGGGAGAAGGCTTTGTTGGCCTCTGCCATTTTGTGTGTGTCTTCACGCTTTTTCATTGCAGCGCCGCGGCCTTCGGCCGCATCCATCAGCTCCCCGGCAAGACGAAGGTCCATGGATTTTTCACCGCGTTTTTTCGCGGCTTCACGTAGCCAGCGCATTGCCAGCGCGAGGCGACGAACGGGACGGACTTCGACGGGTACCTGATAGTTGGCACCACCCACGCGACGGCTTTTGACCTCGACGATGGGTTTGATGTTGTTGATTGCCAGGTTGAACACTTCAATAGGTTCTTTACCTGTTTTGGCCTGAACTTGATCAAGCGCGCCATAAATGATACGTTCTGCGACGGCTTTCTTGCCTGCCAGCATGACAACGTTCATGAATTTTGCAAGATCAACACTGCCGAATTTTGGATCAGGCAGGATCTCGCGTTTTGGTACTTCGCGACGACGTGGCATTGTACTTCCTTAGAGTGTCTGTTTCAGTTGAACCACTTGCGTGGCCGTGGCTGCCTATATGAGAGGTCAACCCCTTACGTACCGCAGATAATTTTTTCTCGCAGCTGCGGCTGCACGCTTACCAACCGGTGGGAAGGAAGCTGTCTGGGCGTTTCCGCCTAACGGGTAAACCGTTCAAAAAAAGCGGATTAGGCTTTCTTCGGACGCTTTGCACCGTATTTGGAGCGGGACTGCTTACGGTCCTTGACGCCTTGCAGGTCAAGTGAGCCGCGTACGATGTGATAGCGCACGCCTGGGAGGTCTTTTACACGACCGCCACGAACAAGAACCACGGAGTGTTCCTGCAGGTTGTGACCTTCACCACCGATGTACGAAATAACTTCGAAACCGTTGGTCAGGCGCACTTTGGCGACTTTACGCATCGCAGAGTTCGGTTTTTTAGGTGTGGTTGTATACACACGTGTGCATACGCCACGACGCTGAGGGCAGTTTTCAAGCGCTGGGCTTTTGCTGCTCTCATGGCTGCTTTCGCGCGGTTTACGCACGAGCTGGCTGATGGTTGGCATAACCTTCTATCCTATTTCATGTACAGAAAAACCTGTACCGATTTATATTTGCGTCTGTTTTACGTACTGACGTTAATGTACGTCTGGAAAGAATGAGGAGCAAAGTCGCGATATTAACGCCGGCATATGACCGGTGCGTGTCGCTACTGTTCGGACAGGATCTTTTCTCTTGCTGAAAAAACCTGTACAGGCCATGTGCGAAGCTCAGGCAATCAACACAACCGCTGCACCCATGAACGCAAAGCGCCTGACTGCGGGGTTGTCTGTCTGCATGTTGCTTTGGCACGACATTCTGACCAGGATACGGCTTTTAAAATTGTGCTCCCGAAGATGTCTGCACCGAAATTGCAAAACCCATTCCAGAATAGTTTACGCGAAACCTTTACCAGAACCCTGTTTTGCCACATTCAGGCCACCAAAGAGCAACAAGTCTACTGCTTTTACTACTACCACCTAACGCTATTACCACTAGGTAGCCCGTAACATTAACATAATTGCGATAAAACGTCAAGAAAACAGGACGTTGCGAGAATAAACTGAACAGCCGGATGTGTTGCTGCCCGGCCTCAGCTTTCTATCTGGATCCGACATCCCAAAAAACAACTGTTTTGCTGTAATTTCGGACCTGATGCCCGCCACACGCGGAAAAGCAGTTCGGCTCCCGCTTGCGGCCCAGACTTTATCGTGCGTCTGCCTACGGATGAGCCTGAAGAATCTGACGGGCCTTCTCTATGACAGGCATATCGACCATCTGGCCATCCAGCTTGAAGGCGGCACGGCCGCTTTTCTGATGTTCGTCCAGCACCCGTTGCGCCCATTCCCGTTCGCTGGCCGTAGATTCGAACACACTATGGATAACCGCCAGTTGCGCCGGGTGGATGCACAAGGCACCCGCAAACCCCATACCCTTGGCCAGTCCGACCGACTGCGCAAGCCCGTCGCTGTCCGAAATATCGGGAAAGACCCCGTCCAGAGGCGCCTGAATGCCTGCTGCACGACTCTGTATAACGAGTTGCGGGCGTACGCTGGCCAGCAACTGCTGCGCCCCCGCCGAATCGCGGTCCATGTTCAGGTCCAGCGCCAGATCGAGCGCGCCGAAAGACAGCCGGGCCACGCCGGGCGCCTGACACAGTTCCGGCATGCGCATAATGCCCATCGCGCTTTCAATGATCGGATAGACCGGCTTGCGGGCCAGGCTGGTGGCCTGAATCTGGGAGCTGCTTTCGGCTTTGGGCAGCATGACGCCGGTAATATTCGCAATTTTTGCGCACATGGCGATATCGTCATTGAACCAGCGGCTGCGCGCGTCGTTAACTCTCAACAAAAACTGCGCCTGCGGATTGGCCTGAGCAAAATCGCGCAGCGCTGCGCGTGCGCTTTCCTTGGCATCCTGCTCAACGGCATCTTCAAGATCGACAATGACGGCATCGGCGCCACTGGCCAGGGCCTTGGGGATCCGGTCGACCCGGGTCGCAGGAACAAACAGTGCAGAACGCATTCTCATGACAGGCAAAACTCCTAATGGGGATTAAACGGCATAACAGGTGACAGAAATCGGCTGGCAAGCCGCTCAGACAATACCACCCGCTTTCCACTCACTGACGGTGGCCTCATCATAGCCCAGCTCGGTCAGAATCGCGGCCGAATGCTCCCCCAGGTCCGGAACGGCATCAATCCGGAAGTCATAACTATTGTTTACGCCCGGCGGCAGCAAAGCGGGCAGCGTACCCACCGGGCTCTCCATATGAGTCCAGCGATCACGCGCCCTGAGCTGGGGGTGCTCCCATACGGCTTTCATGTCGTTGACACGGGCATTGGCAATCCCCGCTTTCTCCAGCCGTTCGATGATTTGTTCGTCATCATAGGCGGCAAAGGCCTGAATAATCAGGTCACGCAACGCATCACGATTGGCGGTGCGCATAGAGTTGGAAACAAAACGGGCGTCCGTTGCCAGTTCGGGTTTTTCGAGCACCAGGTCGCAGAACGTTTTCCATTCCCGTTCATTCTGCAGCCCCAGCATAATGGTTTTGCCGTTACCCGCCAGAAACGGTCCGTAAGGGTAGATGGAGGCGTGCGCCGCCCCCGCCCTGACCGGCGCCGGTGCGTCTTCAAATGCATAGTAAAGGGGAAAGCCCATCCATTCGACCATGCTCTCGAGCATGGTCAGATCAATGTGACTGCCTTTGCCGGTTTTGCCGCGCTGCAGCAGGGCCGACAGAATATGCGAATAGGCGTACATGCCGGCTGAAATGTCGGCAATGGAGCAGCCGGCTTTGGCCGGTTCGTTGGCGCTGCCCGTGACGGAAACAAAACCGCTTTCGCTCTGGATCAACAGATCATAGGCCTTTTTGTGCTCATACGGGCCGCCGGCACCGTAGCCGGAGATATCGCAGACGATCAGTTCCGGATACTGTTCATGCAGGGCCTCGAATGACAGCCCCAGGCGCGCCGCCGCGCCCGGCGCCAGGTTTTGCACCAGCACATCGACCTGAGGCAGCAGGCGCGCGAGTACTTCACTGGCCTGCGGGCTTTTGAGATCCAGCGTCAGGCTTTCCTTGGAGCGGTTGGTCCACACAAAATGCGAAGCCATGCCTTTAACACGTTCGTCATAATTACGTGCGAAATCACCCACGCCTGGCCGCTCCACCTTGATGACGCGCGCGCCCAGGTCGGCCAGCTGGCGGGTGCAGAACGGCGCCGCGATGGCGTGTTCCAGACTCAGGACGGTAATGCCGTCAAGGGGACGAACCCCGTCTGTTTGCTTGTGTGTTTTCATTTGAAATTAACCTCTGCAGTCTGGGCAACGCTACCCTCTTGCTCTGCCCACACGCGGGCGCGGCCAGGCTCGATGATGGTGCCCTGGGCCCGAAAGACGGCGGGCGCAATCAGCGGTCGATGGCCGCGAAATGAAAAGCCGGTCACGGTTTTATCGGGATTGGCATGGGTGAAGGCCTGCAGCAGGCGAGTCGCAATCATGGGACCATGCACCACCAATCCCGGATAACCTTCGGTTTCAGTGACATAAGGATGGTCGTAATGGATGCGGTGACCGTTGAAGGTGACTGCGGAATAGCGAAACAGCAAGGTGCTGGTCGGCGAAATGCTTTCTGACCAGGCCGCCGTTTGCGCGGCCTCGGTGCCGCTCAGTTTCGGCGGCGAAGGCTCACGATAGACGATGTCCTGCTCTTCGTAAATGCACAGTTCACCGTCCTGTGTGTATTCGTGGGCGACGGTCACAAAAAGCAGTTTGCCAGTGCTGCCTTCTTTTTCTTTGATTGCCTTGATGGTGGATACGCGCTCGCCATCCCGGCCGACCAGGAGTGGCCGATGAAACTGCAGGCGACCACCCGCCCACATGCGGTTGCGATCATCGGCCGGCGGCAGGAAACCGCCCCGCTGCGGATGACCGTCAGCACCAAGCTGATCCTGTGGTGCCGGTTCAATAAACAGCGCCCATTGCCACAAGGGCGGCAGTGCCTCGCCGGCCGCAGGCGCGCTCGCTTCCAGCGATGCCGCAATTTTTCTTACGTGGGACGGATTGATGAAATCCTGAGCTATTTCCTGACGACCAATCCAGTCGGAAAGGTCGGACTGCCGAGCATCCTGTGTCATGCGCACTGTTTCCTGATATAAATAGAATAAATTAATATCAGCATAACCGTTTCGGCATGCACTGGGGAATTATTAATCCTGAAAGGGGGACTTTGCCGGACACGATAGGCGCATGCCGCACAAAACGGCATGGGCCCAGGCACGCACCGCACTATCCATGCCGGTCACGCAGCATCGACGCCGTTTGAAGCGCCCGCGTCTTGCTGCATCAGCGCAACCAGTTCCTGGGCAAACGACGGGAGCTCTTCCAGACGGCGCACGCAGACATACAACCGGCGCAGCGCCCAACTGTCGTTCAGACGAATAATTTTAAGCGGCATGGTGGCGGCATAGCGCAGCGCGGCCGTCTCGGGGATCACACCAATGCCGGCGTTGGCGGCAATCATCCGGCAGGCCGCCTCAAAGCCGCCCACCTCAATGCGAAAGCGCAGCGGGCTGCCCAGCGTTTCGGCCGCCTGCTTCAGAAAGGAATGGATGGCGCTCCACTCCGACAGGCCCACAAATTCGTACGACAGGCTTTCTGCGAACGACAGCTCATCGTGGTCGGCCAATTGATGCCCGCGCGAGGTCACCAGCACCAGGTTGTCGGAGCGATAGGGAATGAAGCGCACACCCTCTTCGGACACCGCCTGATCTTCGTCGATACCGGCCACGACGCCAATATCGGCCACGCCTTCGCTGACCAGCTTGACGATGCGATAGCTGAGCCGCTCCCGCAGCTCAACGCTGACATCCGGGTGCAGCGCCAGGTATCGGCTCAGGATGTCGGGCATGAATTCGTTCATCGCAGTGGTATTGGCGTAAACGCGGACCTTGCCCTTGATGCCTTCGGCAAACTCACGGATATCGCCGCGCAGATGTTCCAGCTGACGCAGCACGATATGCGCGTGGCGCACAAAGGCCTCGCCCGAGGGGGTCAGGGTCACGCCCTGGCTGTTCCGATACAATAGGGCTGTCCCCAGATTGTTTTCGAGGTTTTTGATCCGGTTGCTGGCGGCGGGCAAGGACAAGTGCGACCGTTCGGCACCTTTGGTCAGGCTGTGCACTTCGCTGATGTGTACCATCAATTGCATATCCGTCAGGTCAAAATGCATCGCCATCTGCGGCGCTCCTTAATCAACGCTAAAGTCTTAGTTAAGCAAACAACAATATTCAGAACCGACGCGATCTGTCACAGTACAGGCTGTTCCTGTTCATATTTCCGAGATTCCGACCATGCAACATCAAACCGACGCCCACCAGGATATTCGCGATGCCATTCGTGATTTGTGCGCCCAGTTTCCTGCCGAATACTTCCGCGATATTGACGAAAAGCGCGCCTATCCGGAAGCTTTTGTCAACGCACTAACCGAGGCAGGCTGGCTGGCCGCCCTGATTCCGCAGGAATATGGCGGTTCGGGCCTTAGTCTAACTGAAGCGTCGGTCATCATGGAGGAAATCAACCGTTGCGGTGGTAATTCCGGAGCCTGCCACGGCCAGATGTACAACATGGGCACCCTGCTGCGCCATGGCTCTGACGCGCAGAAAAAACTTTATTTGCCGAAAATCGCTACCGGCCAGCTACGGTTACAGTCCATGGCCGTGACCGAGCCGACCACCGGCACCGACACCACCAAGATCAAAACCACCGCAACCAGAAAAGACGGGCGCTACGTGATCAATGGCCAGAAAGTGTGGATCTCGCGCGTTCAGCACTCCGATCTCATGATTCTGCTGGCCCGCACCACGCCGCTGGAACAGGTCACCCGCAAGTCTGAAGGCATGTCCATTTTTCTGGTCGATATTCATCAGGCGCTCAAGTCAGGCATGAGCCTGCAGCCCATCCCCAATATGGTGAACCACGAAACCAACGAGCTGTTTTTTGACAACCTGGAGTTGCCAGAAGAGAGCCTGATCGGCGAAGAAGGCAAAGGGTTCAAATATATTCTGGATGGCCTGAATGCCGAACGCACGCTGATTGCAGCCGAATGCATCGGCGACGGCTACTGGTTTATCGACAAGGTCAGTGCATACGTCAAGGAGCGCAAGGTGTTCGGTCGGCCTATCGGCCAGAACCAGGGGGTACAGTTCCCCATTGCCAAAGCCTTCATCAATATCGAAGCGGCCAGCCTGATGCGCTATGAAGCCGCCCATCGTTTCGACGCCAAACAGGCTTGTGGCACCCAGGCCAATATGGCCAAGCTGCTGGCCTCGGAAGCATCATGGGAAGCGGCCAATGCCTGCCTGCAGTTTCACGGCGGCTTTGGCTTTGCCAACGAATACGATGTCGAGCGCAAATTCCGCGAAACCCGGCTGTACCAGGTGGCGCCGATCTCGACCAATCTGATTTACTCTTACGTTGCCGAACATGTGCTGGGGCTGCCCCGCTCGTTCTGATCCCGTCAACGCGTTTCTGCCCCAGTCCAGGATATATGCCATGTCACAAACTCCCAGTGCTACGCTCGCCGAATTTACCGCTACCCTCACCGATGACATGATCCCCGACGCGGTCATGTCGCGCTGCGAGGACTTTCTGCTGGATACGTTCGGTTCCATGCTTGCGGGCTATCCGGCCCGCCCCGTCAAATCCATCCGCGATTTTGCGCTCGCCATGGGGCCAGCCCAGGGCAGTGCGCAAATCATCGGTTCGACCCGGACGACGTCGCCGCTTTTTGCCGCGCTGGCCAATGGTGCCGCAGCGCATATGGTGGAACAGGACGACGTGCATAACGGCTCGGTCTTTCATCCTGCCGCCGTGGTGTTTCCTGCGGCGCTGGCCGTGGCCCAGGAAACAGGCGCCTCGGGCCGCCAGCTGCTCACCGCCTGCGTGGCTGGATACGAGGCGGGCATCCGGGTTGGAGAATTCCTGGGGCGTTCTCATTACCGGATTTTTCATACGACAGGGACGGCAGGCACCATTGCGGCCGCTGTCGCGGTTGGCCGTCTGATGTCACTGACGCCGGCCCAAATGCTCGATGCCATTGGCTCGGCTGGCACTCAGGCGGCAGGGCTGTGGGAATTTCTGCGTACCGCCGCCGACTCCAAACAATTGCATACCGCCAAAGCGGCCGCCAATGGCCTGACGGCGGCCTGGCTGGCCCGCGATGGTTTCACAGGCGCCAGACAGATTCTGGAAGGCACGCAAGGGATGGGGGCGGGCATGTCCAGCGACGCAGATCCGGCCCGCCTGACCGACAGGCTGGGATCGCGCTGGGCATTGGCGGAAACCTCGTTCAAATATCACGCTTCGTGTCGTCATACCCATCCCGCTGCTGACGCGCTGGCGCAAGTCATGCAGGACAATAAGCTGTCAGCGGACGACATTGTGCGGGTCGTGACACATGTACACCAGGGGGCCATCGATGTACTGGGTGCGGTCACCCGTCCCGAAACGGTGCATCAGTCCAAGTTCTCTATGGGTACCGTTCTGGCGCTGATCGCGCTGCGTCAGCGTGCAGGCCTGCCCGAGTTCGATGCCGCGCTTGATGACCAGTCTGTTGCGGCATTCCGTGACAAGGTCAGTATGGAGCGTGACGACGAAGTGGACACAGCCTACCCAGAGCGCTGGATCGGCAAGGTCTCGGTCACAACCCGCGACGGGCGAACCCTGCAAGGGCGGGTTGACGAACCCAAGGGCGATCCCGGCAACACGCTGTCGCGCCAGGAAATCCGCGACAAGGTGCTGGGACTGGCACACTATGGCAACACGCTGTCGGACGAGCAGTTGCATGCCGGGTTGCACTCCATTGAGACTATTCGAGGCGCGGCGCAGGTAAAAAGTCTTTATTGATGGGACCGGCTTTACTGATACCTTTCCCGATAGGCCAGCGGCGACAGGCCGCTGTACTTGCGAAAGGTATCGCGAAAGGCCTTGGCGTCGTTATACCCTACTCCATACATCACATCTGAAATCGTGCTGGAAGTCATTTCCAGTTGCCGCTTGGCCGCCTCTACCCGTACCCGCTGCTGATACTCCAGTACCGACTGCCCGGTGGCCTTGCGAAAACGCCGCTCCAGGGTGCGGCGACCCATGGCAAACGAATCACAGAGCTGTTCGACGGTAATTTTTTCCGAATAGTGCCGCTCCAGAAACGATTGCACCGGCATGATGGAAGAATCGCCATGCTCCTTCCATCCATTGAAAATGGAAAAAGGCAACTGCGAATGACGTTCGTAATCGAGCTGAAAGACCTTCGCGCAATAAATGGCGGTGGGCCGGTCCGAATACATTTCAATCAGATGCAGAATCAGGCGGCTGGCCGACACGGCTCCTCCGCTGGTGAATACGCCGCCATCAAAATCCATGGTTTTTTCGACATTCCAGCGAACCCCGGGAAACGCCTGCTGCATGGGTTCCAGCGCCTGCCAGTGCGTCACTGCGCGCAGGCCGTCCAGTATGCCAGCGGCGGCCAGCAGCGCGCTGCCCAGGCACAGGCTGGCCATGGGCGCACCCTGGGCGAACTGCGAACCCAGCCAGCCAATTAAGGGGGCGTTCTCTTGCAGCGCCGCCGGAGAAGGCTCGGTTGGCGGCACAATGTACAGATCAGCCTGCGGCACGGCAGACAACAAATGATCGGGGTGAATGGTGTAATGGCCATTGCCGGCACGAATGTCGGCGTTGGCCCCTGCCAGCGATACCTCGAACGGCTGGGGCAGGTTGTGCTGCTGTCGGTAGCGACATGCTTCGGCAAGGCCAAGCCTGGCCTGCTCCAGGCCGGCCAGATTGACCCCCTGGGGAACAAGAAAAACAATGTGTTTCACAGCACACCCCGCTTGGGAATTGACGGCAGCGCGACGCACCGCCCACGCGCTCACTATACGACAAGTGCGTGTCGCAATCAACCTGTGGTATTGGCGTTATCTGCACTTTCACATTTGTCATCCTGCCACTATAGTGGCTCCATGTCGTTGACACCTTTCCAGGAGATCGAACATGCGCGTCACACTCTCACCGTATCTGAATTTCAACGGCCAGTGCCGCCAGGCGCTGACGCTTTACCAATCGTGTTTCGGCGGCGAGCTGCTGTTTCGTACCGTCGCCGAATTTCCTGCAGACTCGCCCGACTGTCCGACCGCCTCTGTCGACCCTGACACCATTATGCATGGCCAGCTGGTCAACCAGGATTTTACGATTCTGGGCACCGATATGAACAATCCGGCCGGGTTCCGGCCCGGTAATGATTTCAGCTTTGGCGTCAGTATCGATAGCGAGGATAACCTGCACAGATCGATCGAAATTCTGGCCAGCGGCGGATCCCTTGCCGTGCCGCCCGGCCCCACCCCCTGGGCCGACATGTTCGCTATCGTGGCCGATCGTTTTGGAAAGATCTGGTACTTGAACTATTTCGGCAGCAAATCACCTCAATCACCTTCCCGGAGTACACAATGAATACAGACAACCCCACCCTGCTTTTTGTGAACCTGCCCGTCAATTCCGTTGACACCACAAAAGCCTTTTTCTCTGGCCTGGGCTTTACCTTCAACACCATGTTCTGCAGTGAAGATACGCTATGCATGGAACTGAACCCGATGGCAAGTGTGATGTTCCTGGAGCGCAAGCGCTTTGCCGACTTCACCCCCAAAACCGTTGCCGATGCGCACAAGAGTAGCGAAGTGCTCATGTGCATCAGCCGGGAATCACGCGCCGCAGTGGATGAGCTGACACAACGCGCCCTGTCGCTGGGCGCCACCGAAGCTCGCGAACCCCAGGAGCATGGCTTTATGTACGGGCGCAGTATTAACGATCCTGACGGTCATATTTGGGAAATTATCTGGATGGATATGGCGCAGTTTCCGGGAAACGAAGCGGCCGGTAAAGGGCAAGACAAATCTGACTAAGCCCGTGCCCCAAACGTCCAATGCTGTCACTCATCAGGTACCGGGCAAACGCGGTTCGATGTCTTCCGTATCCATCTGCGCTTCGTCTGTCTGTTGCGCCGCTGCCTGCGCGCGGGCGGCGAGTATTTCGTGCACCAGCTTGTGACGTCGCAGCGTGCATAAGCGCAGTACGTCACGCTTGCGGGCGTCGGAAAAAGTCTGCCACTCGAACCGCTCTTCCCGGTTGCGCAGACAGCCCCGGCAC
>JAFAEO010000008.1 GCA_023423975.1 Pseudomonadota bacterium | reverse complement strand
CACAAGATTTAGTGCAGGCGGTGGAAAAAGCGGGCTACGGCGCGGAAGCGATTGAAGATGACGCTAAACGCCGCGAGCGCCAGCAAGAAACCGCCGTCGCTACGATGAAGCGCTTCCGCTGGCAGGCAATTGTCGCACTGGCGGTGGGTATCCCGGTGATGGTCTGGGGGATGATCGGCGATAACATGATGGTCACCGCTGACAACCGCAGCCTGTGGTTGGTTATCGGCCTGATAACCCTGGCAGTGATGGTTTTCGCCGGCGGCCATTTTTACCGCAGTGCATGGAAAAGCCTGCTGAACGGTGCGGCGACGATGGATACGCTGGTGGCGCTGGGTACTGGCGTGGCGTGGCTCTATTCGATGAGCGTCAACCTGTGGCCGCAGTGGTTCCCGATGGAAGCGCGACATCTTTATTACGAAGCCAGCGCGATGATTATCGGTCTGATCAATCTCGGCCATATGCTGGAAGCACGCGCACGTCAGCGTTCTTCTAAGGCGCTGGAGAAATTACTCGATTTAACCCCACCGACGGCGCGCCTGGTTACTGACGAAGGTGAAAAAAGCGTGCCTCTGGCGGAAGTGCAGCCAGGTATGTTGCTGCGCCTGACGACCGGCGATCGCGTGCCGGTAGATGGCGAGATTACCCAGGGCGAAGCGTGGCTGGATGAAGCGATGCTGACGGGCGAACCTATCCCGCAGCAAAAAGGCGAAGGCGATAGTGTCCATGCCGGGACAGTGGTACAGGACGGCAGTGTGCTGTTTCGTGCCAGTGCGGTCGGCAGCCATACTACGCTGTCACGAATCATTCGCATGGTGCGCCAGGCCCAGAGCAGCAAGCCTGAAATCGGCCAACTGGCGGATAAAATCTCCGCTGTGTTTGTGCCGGTGGTGGTAGTCATTGCGCTGGTCAGTGCGGCAATCTGGTATTTCTTTGGCCCGGCACCGCAAATTGTTTATACCCTGGTGATTGCCACCACGGTGCTGATTATCGCCTGTCCGTGTGCGCTGGGACTGGCGACGCCGATGTCGATTATTTCGGGCGTCGGGCGGGCGGCTGAGTTTGGTGTGCTGGTGCGGGACGCCGACGCGCTGCAACGCGCCAGTACGCTCGACACCGTGGTGTTCGATAAAACCGGGACGCTGACCGAAGGGAAGCCGCAGGTTGTCGCAGTAAAAACATTTGCTGATGTTGATGAAGCGCAAGCATTGCGTCTGGCGGCGGCGCTGGAGCAAGGTTCCAGCCACCCGCTGGCACGGGCGATCCTCGATAAAGCAGGTGATATGCAGCTACCGCAGGTCAACGGTTTCCGCACATTGCGCGGGCTGGGTGTGAGCGGTGAAGCTGAAGGTCATGCGGTATTGCTGGGCAATCAGGCGCTGTTAAATGACCAGCAAGTTGATACTAAAGCGATTGAGGCAGATATTTCAGCTCAGGCATCGCAAGGGGCAACGCCTGTGCTGCTGGCGGTTGACGGGAAAGCGGTGGCCTTGCTGGCAGTACGCGATCCGTTGCGTAACGATAGCGTGGCGGCGCTGCAACGTCTGCATAAAGCGGGATATCGTCTGGTGATGCTAACCGGGGATAACCCAACCACCGCCAATGCGATCGCCAAAGAAGCAGGGATTGATGAGGTGATCGCCGGGGTGCTGCCGGACGGTAAAGCCGAAGCGATCAAACGTCTGCAAAGTGAAGGACGTCAGGTGGCAATGGTGGGCGACGGCATTAACGACGCGCCAGCGCTGGCCCAGGCGGATGTCGGTATTGCGATGGGTGGCGGCAGTGATGTTGCCATTGAAACCGCGGCGATTACCCTGATGCGCCATAGCCTGATGGGTGTTGCAGATGCGCTCGCGATTTCCCGCGCAACGCTGCGCAATATGAAGCAGAACCTGCTCGGTGCGTTTATCTATAACAGCATTGGTATTCCGGTCGCCGCCGGTATTTTGTGGCCGTTCACCGGTACGCTGCTTAACCCGGTGGTCGCCGGAGCGGCAATGGCGCTCTCGTCGATTACCGTAGTGAGTAACGCCAACCGGTTACTGCGGTTTAAACCGAAAGAGTGATTGGTATTTACTTAATGCGTTTGTGAGATCCAGTTCTTGTTGCGCTCCTTTTATGAGTCATGCCATATAAAGTGACTGGCGCAGGGAGCGCGCAGGGGGCGGCCAATCGCCGCCGCCCCCTGCACCCCCGGGCTCTGGCGAACAAAATCGCCGCTGCGCGGTACCCTCAGCTTATCCCTTGCGGCTACCGGGTCGGGCGCGAGGTAACATCCCTGTAAAACGCGCCCTCAGCCCACATCCATGTGGGCTGCCCCGGCCTTCAGGGAACGCCTCGGCAATTTTGACGCCACCAAACAACCGTGCGGCCTATTGATAAAGAGCTAACACATTGTCAAAAAACATCACTATGGTTTATTAGAGTTTCTCGATATCAATTGCCTGAATAGCCCTTGCAATATCAGGGGGATTATTTGCTTAAAACGTTGCAGGTGGAAAGCCATCGCGTACAGAAGGTGCAGATTATTCCGCTGCGTAAGGATGGCGAGATGGAGTACGAGGTGTGATGGTATCGGTCATTTTACCCGATGCTGCGTAACGCCTTATAACTTCAGCAATGAAGCGTTGTCTGTGGTACATGGACATTACAGCGGGGGTGTGGGTCCGGCTGTAAATCGCCGAATCGTTTCCTGTAGGCCGGGGCAGCCCACATGGATGTGGGCTGAGGGCGCGTTTTACAGGGATGTTACCTCGCGCCCGTACCCGATAGCCGAAAGGAATAAGATGA
>JAFAEO010000056.1 GCA_023423975.1 Pseudomonadota bacterium | reverse complement strand
TCTGCGGTTAAATCAGCAGAACTGATATAATATCTGACCGTCATTTCTGGCTCTTTCTTTTGTTCTGCTATTATTGACCGAAAGGAGACTGCCACGCATAATTTCTTCAGCCCTTTCCATTCAAATGTGAAATCAATAAGTTCATCAGGGACATCGCAAACAATGTGAAGACGGATTTCTTCTCTGCCGTGACTCTTTTCACTAATTGCGTAACTGTCATGCTCTGGATTATTTAATTCTTTCAGCGGAAATTTTTCCTCGAAGGCTTTATTTAGCCGCCCCTGGTTTCCTTTTACCGCGAATAAATAATCACCTCCCTGTTTTTGTATCTTCTCTGCAATATCTTTCTGGCAACCCATCGCATCAGTTGTGATGATTTTTCCTTTAATATCCAGCATGTTAAGAAGTTCTGGGATAGCTGTAATCTCATTAGATTTCTCATCCGTCCTGATCTGTCCGATGACCAGACTGTGCATTGTTGAGAACGCACTAATGACATGAATCGCTCCCTTGCGGCGACTCTTGTCATAAGAATGCCGGAGTGTTTTTCCATCAATTGCGATGACGTCTTTATCATCTGAAGTATGGCAATCTCGCATCCAGTTAATAAAGCACTCGTGAAATTTTGAAGGACTGATACAGGATACAACTCTGGCGATGGTATCGTGAACAGGAATACCATTTTCAAAATAACCGTATTGTTTTAAAAAATCGAGATGTGTTTCCCCAAAATCCTCTATATCTTCCCAGCCTTCTGCACCAGAAATAACGGCACAAATAGTCAACAGTAGAATATCCGACAATTTATGCTCCACTTTCCAGGCTTGTCTGTAATCGGGGATAATAGAAATATGTTCCATCAATTTTTTAAGTTCCATTGTGTTCTCCTTAATTATGTAAGGAGTATTTGATCATGTATACTCAATAAAAAACAGCTTCAGGTAATGAGGAATATCTCAATTTTTAAACATAAAATGCGAATTATTTAGTACAAAAAAGCAGCGTTACGTGATCTTTCCCTGGTACAAAAAGTGTACTTCTGATGATCTTTCCCTGCCCTTGTTTATTAGGTATATACCATAGATACCGAGTATTTTATTGTGCTATTTGTTTATTAAAAATTTGCGAGCAATAATTAAAGATTGCCATCTTCATTGCCGACGAAATAAATATCAAATGAACACTCCAATCCAAGATTAGCCATTATTTTCATCTGCTCAGGCCATAAAGTTGGCCCACCGTGCCAATTCAATGATCTCCAGGTACAGTCAATACCCATTGAAATATTTTCTAATGCTTGCAATTTTGCAATATTTGATGATTTAGGTCCAAGTTTGTGAAGTAGCCAATCCAGATGTTCTCGAATATCTTTCGAGTTCACTAGATTTTCTGACGAGAGCATCCAATATGAATTTTTTGCATATCTTTTCTTTCCCGATAGAGTAATAATTTCATCTCCTTTTATATTAATTGATGTTGGCTCAAGTTCTAAGTGAATACTTATTTCATTAGGGTGAGTATTACCTGTGTAAATCAAGAGGCTAGCATAGCACTCATCACAACTTGGATATTCATGAGATATCGGGGTAAGCCTTGATTGTATATTCTTAATCATAAATAATCTTCTATGTTTCCTAAAATATTTCCTGAGTCATCAATATAATCACCATTATCAAGTATTCGACCATGGTGATCACCTCGTAAGCGTAAATCTTTTTTCAACTTTTCTAAAGCTTTCCCCCATTCTCTCCTGTTAATATTTTTACCAAAAAATTCATTTAACTCCCTGGCAGTTCTTGCCTCAAGAGTATTACCTCCAGTTTGTAATACTCTCGGAACTCTTCCCGCAGCGCCAACGCTTGGAGGAACAGGAATAGGCAATCCATTTGCATCCAGCACAATTTTAGCACCGCTCCTCCCCATTCTGCCAACCGATTTTATTGCAAACTTCGCTGAAAACTTGACCAAACCTTTCACCAGTGCTCCAACCCCGGTCATAAGTTCCAGCCATGGCTCAACCTCCATCGCCATTGCTTGGGTTTCATTGGCAGGTTTCAACAATGGCTCTCTAGGATCAATAGTTTCCATTACCTCCCTGTTGGTCTCATTCGCCCGCTCCATAATTTGGGTATCCATCCCCAACCCTCTCGCCAGAGCAATATTACTTTCCATTTGGGCAATGTCATTTTGCATCTGACCTTTGGCAATCAATGCACCCAACATATACCAGCCATTAATAAATGCCTTGCCTAATCCTATCATTGCATCTGCTTCTTGCTTTTTGGACTCAAGCTCAAACTCTTGCTGTTGTATTTGCAGTTCCAGATACTTGGCCCAAAGCGATGATTCTTTAACAGGTATTATCTGATTTGGCGGGTTTGTCTGGGTATACAGTTTTCCAACAGTATTATCATTATTCATGGCAACCAGCGAAAGATTCCTGGCTACCGGCTTTCCCTTGCACTTTATATGATCCACGCCTGTCAGTATCCGGCAGTCACCGCTGCCCAGACTGGTGCCAGAACTGACACCTTTCCCGGCATTACTTCGTGTACCTGCAATAATACAGTCCACGGTCAGTATTGGATTGCCCCGTGCCCTGACATTGCTGATATAAATTTTCTCATGTGTCAGGTTCTGAAAGCTGTCAAACGGCACTATCGCATCACCAACCTTGCAGACATCAGGCGCAATACATATCGCAACGTACTTCGATTCACGACAACCAATATGATTTTCAGCCATGAGGTCCCCTCTGCTCCGTCGTCAAAACAATACGTTGTGGAAGAGAATCCACGGGGAGCGTTAAGCGCCAGAGTAGTGTTAGTTGCTCATCGTCTGTGTGGATGGTCAGTGTGTCAGCCAACAATGGGCGCAGTTCTACGTTTTTATCAGAGCGGTAAAACAAATACGCCAATAGTCTAATATCTGGAAGGAAACAAGTTTGTTCCATTTTAGAAGGTAACAGGCCGTTCAATATAATTTTTTCATTGCCAATTAAATAACCATCGTATTGTTGTTCTGGTGGAGAATAATTCATGAATGCAAAATCGAATTCATCTGGATAAAAAGGTTGAACAGTCTTTTGCCACTGTTCTGTAAAACCTCTGGCATAGCGCAATCGTGAAGGCCAGCTACGGCAAATAGCTCCTGGTGAGGCAGATAACTGTGGAGCTGGACAGGGCGATTTATCGCCAAGCGTTATCAGGGAGGGAATAACAATGCCTACAGGATTAAATTCACTGGCTGACGCCAGTTCATGGCGTAACAGTACCCGATCAGTTAATTCAGGTTCGCTAAGTTGCCAGCGGTTAGATATATATTGCCATTGGCAAGGGCCACATATATCAAATTGGCGCTGAAGATTACCCACCTGTAAACTGGCCTGCCATCGAGTGGTTTCCCCGGTGGCATGCCATGCGTGTCCATTTAATAAAACATCTGCCCTGACTTTTCTGCAAACCAAATCGGTTGCTGTTTTAAGACTGCTGCTTTCCGGTTCGCCGTACCAGGAGTCGGTCATCAGTGGCAGTCGCTGCTCATCCGCAATCAGACAGAGACCGCCGCTATATGAAAAATCAAATGTCTGATTAACTACCACTACTGTGAATAACTCACCATAATATCCCACTTTTTCGAACTGAAAGTGAGGAAAACCAGTTTCATTTTCAATATTCATGTTAATTTCTCCAGATTAATCCAGATCAATATCTGCGCCGAAAATATTGATTTTATCTTTTCCTTCAATCTGGATACTTTTACCATTGAGAATGATAGTACCGTCCTTATTCATTTTCAGTAAGCATTCACCGACTTTAATGGTGAGGCTGTTGGTAACTGTCAGGCTGTAATCTTCTCCAACTTTAATATCCTGGGATTTCACGACTTCTTCGGTATCTTTTCCTATTATCTTACTGATTTGATCGTTCCCTACATCCTTGTGACGATCGTGGGTAACATCCAGCCGCTGATCGTTTTGTACCGTAATGGTCTGGTCATTCGCCACTGTCACTTTCTGGTCATGACCACCTTCCTTTTTGCTCCCCACATTCACCGTCTGGCCCTTCACCACCGTTATCTTCTGGTTGTTACCGATGGTTTCCGTATGGTCATGTTTCACATCCGTTGTCCGGTCGTTGAGCACCTCCGTATCCATGTTCTTCTGCGCATGGATATACACCTGCTCATTACTGGTGGCGTCTTCAAACCGCAGCTCGTTAAATCCGCTACCTTTATAGGTCTTCGACCGTATCGTCATCTGCGTCTTCGTCCCCGGCAGACTCCCCGGTGAACGGTTGTCCTCATGGTATGTCCGTCCCATGATTATCGGCTGGTCCGGGTCGCCGTTCAGGAAATCAACAATCACCTCCTGGCCCACCCGCGGTATCGCCAGGTTACCGAACCCCGGCCCCGCCCACGCCTGTGACACCCTCACCCAGCACGAACTCGCCTCCGTTGCCGGGTTATACCTGTCCCAGTGAAACTGCACTCGCACACGTCCGTGTTCGTCGCAGAAGATTTCCTCTCCCGCAGGACCGGTGACAATGGCGCTCTGTGGCCCGTCCACCTTCGGTTTGCTTTGCAGCCGTGGACGCCACGTCCGGTCCGCCGGTATCACCTCTAACTGATTGCCCAGCGTGGTTCCTCTCCCCTGGCTGCCGTGCAGCGCCTGCGGCTGGCTTCCTGACAGTATGCTCTGTACCACCTGCCATTCACGGTTCAGCATCTTCTGCGGATGCCCCGTCAGCGTAAACCGCGTTCCCGGCCACAGCTTCGGTGAATTACTCTGCCCTGTGGCCTTTTCCGCATCACTGCGCAGGCTCTCCATCCGGTACAGCGTGAAATCCTTGCCGTGCTGTTCATCCTTGTACCTTCCCGGATAATCAAATATCTCATACTGCGCCAGCTGTCCGTTCAGGTTCTCACCCTGCTGCTCATACATCCCCGGCCAGTCCGGCACCTTAAACGTGTAATCCTGGCTCTGCACCGATGACGGGCGGACATGCGCCTCATAACGGAACATACTGACACACTCCGTCTCCGCTCCTGCCGATGTGTCCGGGTTAAACGGAAACTCCCCCGCCTGTGACAGCCCCGCCACATCGTCGCACAGCGTCAGCTTCTGCTCCGGACTGTCCGCCGCAAACCGCTCAAAGAAGAAAATCCCCTCCTCCGCCCACAGCCGGGACAGAAACGCCAGGTCGCTCTCTCCGTACTGGACACAGAACTCCCGCGCCGGATGGTCCTCATAAAACAGCGGCGTCCACTCCGTGACGCCGTTCTCGTTCAGTAACGTGGCCGATATCGTCCGGATATCCTGCTGCTGGAAGATACGAAAGTTCTGCCGCAGCCCGCACCGCCATAACGGCGGCTCAATACGCAGGTGATAACGCATCTGCCAGCCGTTATTCTCCTGCATGCCAAAACCCGCCACCACGCCGGTGACATAACGCTGCGCCACTGCGCCCTGCCAGATGGTCAGTGTCGCCTTCTTCTCCAGCAGCATCTCCGCCGTCTGCATAAAAGAGTCGCTGGCAACATCCACACTCATCACAAACGGATATGACTGGTTCTGGATTAACCTGAAATTCACCACTGCAAAGGTGTCCGGCTCCTGGCCGTCAACCTCCAGCGTAAAGCG
>JAFAEO010000018.1 GCA_023423975.1 Pseudomonadota bacterium | reverse complement strand
GGGCCGTCATCAGATCCACGACATTCTCACGCTTGGTCGGCTTACGTGTCGGCATTTTCCGGCCCTCCAACTTGGCTTTGACCAATTCGCGCAAGGCCTCGTCGTAACGGTCGTCGAACTCGGCGATGTCGAACTCACCCATCTTGGTTGAGATGATATGCTTGGCCAGATCCAACATCTCGCCTTTGATCTTGAGCTTTGGAATGTCCTTGAAGACCTCATCCGCAGCGCGCACCTCGTAGTCGAAGTTCAGCGTCGTGGCGATCATCCCCTGCTCGTGAGGACGGATCAGAACGGTTCGCTCTCGCCGGAAAAGAACGGTGCGGGCAAGGGCTGCAACTTTCTTTCGACGCATCCCCTCGCGGATCAGCACGAAGGCATCTTCGGCGCTTGGATCGGAGGGCGTCAGATAATAGGGTCGGTCGAAATAGACGTCGTCGATCTTGTCGCAGGCGATGAAATTCGCGACGTCCAAGGTCTTGTCGCTTTTTGGAACGGCGTCGGCGATTTCTTCAGACGTCAGAGTGATGTACTCCCCGTCGGCGACTTCAAAACCCTTGATCTGATCTTCGTTTTCGACCGACTTTCCCGTCGCGCTGTCCACATATTGACGCCGCAAACGATTGCCCGTCGCCCGGTTGAGTGTGTGAAAGCCGATCCGCTCCGAGGTCGACGCCGCTGCATAAAGCGACACCGGACAGCTGACCTCGGCTATCCGAAGAAAGCCTTTCCAGATCGCGCGAGATGCCATCAGAACCCCCTGGCCGCTGCCCTCTATGCCCTGCGCCTATTCAACGAGCGGCGACGGTGGATGTTCCCGTGAAGGCACAAGGCCAGTCCCCACCTCACGCCAGCGTGAAGGAACATAACGCCCCCTACCCTGTTCCGATTACTCACCCAATCAGACAGGAGAACAGTGATGGACCATACCGCTCACACTCGCTTGCAACAGAACGAGTTGACCGAAGCGAACTTGACTGGCGCGACTGTTTACGGCCCGGGCGACGAGAATATCGGTAGTATCGGCCACGTGCATGGCACCGGCGCGGATGCGAATGTCGTAATTGATGTCGGTGGCTTTCTGGGCATCGGCTCGAAGCCGATCGCGGTTGCGGCGCGCGATCTGGATATCATGCGTGACGAAAACAATGTCGTTCATGCGGTATCGCGCTGGACCAAGGACGACCTGAAGAACATGCCTGAACACAAGGATTAATCCGGCATGGTGGCCGATCGCCTAGGTCGGTCGTTTAGAAAGGAGGAATTCGTTATGGGCGAGAAATTCGATCCCAAAGTTGAGAATGAAAAATTCCAGACACGGCAGAAAGCGCAATCTGAAAAGATGGGCAATGCCGATCCGGTTCTGAATCCCGGTCAGATGCAACGCTCGAACGAGCCGAATGCCGGCGGCCAAAATCGCGAAGCAGGTGACCGCAAGACCCGGCAGAACGACCGCGCCACCAATGGTGGCGAATAAATCGCCGTCAGGAGAAAGCGCTGCGGCGCTTTCTCCGACCATCCAACATCCAGTGTGGAACAATCAGCGGCAATTGAGGCTTTGATTGATCAGGGTCCACGCTGGCGCCCTGACTTCGTCGAGGTTTTGCGCCGATGAGTTTGGAAACTTACCACAGCAAGCGTGATTTCGAAGCGACGCCCGAACCGCGAGGGGATCTGCGCCCTCGCAAGGCGGGGCATCTTTATGTCATCCAGAAACACGCAGCGACGCGATTGCATTACGATCTGCGGCTGGAACTGGACGGCGTTCTGAAAAGCTGGGCCGTGACCAAGGGTCCCAGCCTTATTCCCGGCGAAAAGAGGCTGTCCGTACAGGTCGAGGATCACCCGCTGGATTACGGTACCTTCGAGGGGAACATACCGAAAGGTTCTTATGGGGCGGGCACCGTTATTTTGTGGGATCGGGGCAGTTGGACCCCGATTGGCGATCCCGAAAAGGGGCTTGCCAAAGGGCATTTGGAATTTACGCTGCAGGGCGAAAAGCTTCAGGGACGATGGCACCTGATCCGAATGCGCGGCAAACCCCGCGACAAGCGCGACAACTGGCTGCTGATCAAGGCAGAGGATGAATTCGCACGCGACACACCAGACATTCTGGAAGAAATGCCGGATTCGGTGAAGACCAACAGAACCCTTGCCGAAGTGAAGGCAGAGGCAAAAGCTCCGAAGACGCAGAAATCCAAGCCGGTCAAGCCGATGGCTGTGAAGATCGCAAAGGCGCGCAAAGCGCCGATGCCCGATTTCATCGAGCCGATGCTGGCAACGCTGGCGGCCAAACCGCCCGCTTCCGCGCGCTATATCCACGAAATCAAGTTCGACGGCTATCGGCTGCAGGCCCATATTCAACCCGGTCGTGTCCGACTGTTGACTCGTAGCGGGTTGGACTGGACTTCGCGTTTTGGGAAACCCTTGCAAAAGGCGCTGCAAGCGCTGCCAGTAGGCACTGCGATCATCGACGGCGAGGTTGTGGTCGAAAACGATTCAGGCGCGTCGGACTTCTCGCAATTGCAGGCCGATCTCAGCACCGATCGCACGAATCGGTTTTTGTTCTATGCCTTCGATCTGATGTATCTGGACGGCGACGACCTGCGATCAGCCCCTTTGCACGAACGCAAGGCGCTTCTGGCGCAGGTGGTGACGGGTGATGGCCTTCTGCGGCTGTCGGATCATCTTGACGAAAGCGGCGATCTGGTCCTGCGTCATGCCTGCCGATTGAGCCTTGAGGGCATCGTTTCGAAGCTGCGTGACAGCCCGTATCGCACCGGGCGTAGCAAGGCGTGGGTGAAATCCAAATGCTCGGCGCGGCAGGAATTCGTTATCGGCGGTTTTGTCCCCTCGACCGTTTCGCGCAAGGCCATAGGTTCGCTGGTCTTGGGCGTCTATCGCGAAGGCGATCTGGACTATGTAGGTCGCGTCGGCACAGGCTTCTCGGCCGCTGTCAGCGCAGGGTTGTTCACGCGCTTGGAAAAGCTGCGGGTTTCCGAAAGCCCGTTCGCAACCTCTCTGACCAGCGATGAAGCGCGTCAGGTCCGCTATGTCCGACCCGAACTGGTCGCCGAAGTCGAATTTCGCGCCTGGACAGCTGACGGCCATCTGCGCCACGCCTCATTCCGGGGACTGCGCGAGGACAAGCCTGCAGAGCAGATCACGCGCGAGGAGGCCCAAGCCGCCAAGGCCCCGGCCGCACCAAAGCGGCGCGTGACGCTGACCCATCCGGATCGCGTCTATTGGCCGGATGTCGGCGTCACCAAGGAAGGTCTAGCGGATTACTATACCGAAATATGGCCGCATATTGCCCCATGGATCACCGGCCGGGCGCTGGCCCTGCTGCGCTGCCCTGACGGAATCGAGGGGCAGCAATTCTTTCAGAAACATGCATGGAAAGGGATCAGCTCGCATGTTCGGCAGGTTCAGGATCCGAAAGACAAATCCGCCGCGCCTTTGATCGTGATCGACGATCTGGACGGGCTTATTGGGTTGGTGCAATCAGCGACGTTGGAAATTCACCCATGGGGCTCAACAATCGCCGATTGGGAACGCCCCGACATGCTGATCATGGATCTGGACCCCGGTGAGGGGGTGTCTTGGGCGGCTGTGATCGGCGCCGCGCAAGAGCTGCGCCAGCGATTGCAGGACCATGGCCTTGCCTCGTTTGTCAAAACATCGGGCGGCAAGGGGCTGCATGTCGTCGCCCCTCTCAAGCCAAAGGCGGATTGGACAGCGGTGAAGGCCTTTACGAAAGCGATGGCTCAGGCGATGGCCAGCGATGATCCCGCGCATTATGTGGCAACGGTCAGCAAGGCCAAGCGTCGCGGCAAGATCCTGATCGATTACCTTCGCAATCAGCGTGGCGCGACCGCCGTTGCAGCCTATTCGACCCGAGCCCGACCGGGCGCGCCCGTCTCAACTCCGATCGCGTGGAGCGAACTCAGCGACGACATCGGCCCTGCATGGTTTACGCTTCAAAACATACCTG
>JAFAEO010000063.1 GCA_023423975.1 Pseudomonadota bacterium | reverse complement strand
TCACTCAAAATCTACGGAGATTTAACAAATGAAAAAGACTTTGCTTGCTGCAGCTCTGGTTACCGGCTTCGCTGGTGTAGCTCACGCAGAAACTTCTGTAACGCTGTATGGTCTGGTTGACGCTGGTATTGGTTATCAACAAACCAAAGTCACTCAGGGTGATGCTTTCACAAAAACACGCGATATCGGTCTGATTAACGGCGTTAAAAACGGCAACCGTTGGGGCCTGAAAGGTACTGAAGATCTGGGTAACGGTACTAGCGCCATTTTCCAATTGGAAAGCGGCTTTGATCTGGGTAACGGTCGCTCTTCACAAGGTGGTCGTCTGTTCGGTCGTAAAGCAATCGTTGGTTTGACTGGTGATAGCTGGGGTACATTGACTCTGGGTCGTCAGTACAACGTTGCTGATGATTTCATCTCTCCAATCGATCCATTCGGCACTAGCTTCAAGCAAGCTGGTATTGTTGACGGTGCTTTCGGTTCTTCACCATCTGCCCGTATGGACAACTCCATCAAGTACATGACACCTGATTTCGCAGGCTTCAAAGCGGCGATCGGTTATGCTGGTAAAAACACTAAAACCACATCTGATGATGGTTTTGGTTTCGACGAAGAAGAACGCGATACTTCCAACTGGATCACAGCTGGTCTGGCGTACTACAACGGCCCAATCTCTGTAGCCGCTTCTTATGACCGTTTCCGTACAGACGTACGTGGTACAGGTGGCGACTTCAAAGGTACTACACATATGTGGAACCTGTTTGGCGCCTACGACTTCGAAGTTGTTAAACTGCACTTGGGCTACGGTCAGATCCGTGGTTCTGTAGCTAATGACGTTGTTGCTGAAGCTGGTGTTGGTAGTGTTGGCCTGAATGGCGCACTGGCTGAGTTCACAGAAGTTCAGAATCCTGGTAGCTCCGCTTTCGGTCAGAACTACACACAAACTAACGGCTACCGTCAACAGTCTTGGATGGCTGGTCTGACTGCTCCAGTTGGTGATGATGGTAAAGCACTGTTCTCTTACCAGGGCAATACTTCCAAAAACACTGGCGAAGCGTTTGATGGTGTGAAAGGCAAACTGCACATCTTCAGCCTGGGTTATGTACATAACCTGTCTAAACGTACCAGCCTGTATGCAATCGCATCTTACGGTACTGGCAAACTGAAGTTTGACAACGCAGAAAACGTTAAACTGAAATCAACTCTGGTTGGTGTAGGTATGCAACACCGCTTCTAATGAAATGCATCGCTTAGCGATGTCTTCATAGAGCATAAAAGCCACCCTTCGGGGTGGTTTTTTTTGCTCGTTATAAACGGGGTCGGCGGGTGGCTCTAGTGTTGCTTGTATGGCAATCTGGCTGGCGCTTCTGTCTGCGTGCGTTATGGTTGTGCGCGCGGTCGTCGTCATTACGGCCCTTCCTGGTTTTCTATCAACTCTTGTTCTTCTTATCCCTATTGGTGCCCGGATCTTTACTGGCATATGATTTGCTGGTGTGATTCGCGTAATAGTACCCCATAAGCTCCGTTATGTCTGATTGTGGAGTAAGCTGGGCTGTGGGGCGTTGTGTCGGGTAGGCAGTTGTGCCAGATTGGGTTTGCGCCTGGAAAGTGGCTGGTCTGCGCGGTGGTTTTCCATGATGTGCCGGGTGGCAGCAGGCGGGCAAACCTTGGGGTGGGTGCTGCGACGGGTAATCTGATGTCTGAGGTCGTTCCGGTGCCCAAGTGCTCTGGGTATTTTTGATCTTGTAGTCCACGATTTTGGTTGAAAGATCAATCTGTTAAGCTGTGATTCAGTTGCCTGGAAAAATGTTGTATCAAGGTGTCTGTGCTAGCCTAATTATCTGGATTTTACCGGATGAATCCGCGCGCGGATGTTTGTGAAATGATACAATCTAAAAGTTTATAAATTTTCATATTCAACCTTTGTGGCGGCGTATTATGTCTATCGCTGAATACTTCCCGGTCCTCCTTTTTATTGTGGTTGCAGGCATCATTGGTGTCGCATTGCTGGCAATGGGATCGTTCCTTGGACCGCGTCAGCCCGGTGCCGAAAAAGATTCACCTTACGAGTGTGGTTTCGAAGCTTTCGAAGACGCGCGTATGCGCTTTGATGTCCGTTATTATCTGGTGGCCATCCTGTTTATTCTGTTCGACCTGGAAATCGCTTTCCTGTTTCCCTGGGCTATTGCCAACGGGCAGGTCGGTCTGGTCGGATTCTGGACGGTCATCGTGTTCCTGGCAGTACTCACTGTCGGGTTTATTTATGAATGGAAAAAGGGTGCACTAGACTGGGATTAACCTGTCCCTGGAGTGTATGTCACTATGTCTTCTGAACAAAACGTATTGAACAAGCAGGGCTTTCTGGTTACCTCAACCGATGCCGTGCTTAACTGGGTGAAAACTGGCTCCATGTGGCCGGTCACCTTCGGTCTGGCCTGTTGTGCTGTCGAGATGATGCATGCCGGTGCGTCGCGCTATGACCTGGACCAGTTTGGTATTATTTTCCGCCCCAGCCCCCGACAGTCCGACGTGATGATTGTTGCCGGTACGCTGTGCAACAAAATGGCGCCGCCGCTGCGCAAGGTTTATGACCAGATGGCAGAGCCTCGCTGGGTGGTTTCCATGGGCTCCTGTGCCAATGGTGGTGGGTATTACCACTATTCATATTCCGTTGTCCGTGGCTGTGATCGCATCGTCCCGGTCGATATCTATGTGCCGGGCTGTCCACCCACTGCGGAGGCCCTGGTATATGGCTTGCTGCAGTTGCAGAACAAGATTCGTCGTACCAATACCATCGCACGCGAAGCGTAACCGGCCGACGGCCGCACCTCTTATTGTAGAAGCGTCAATGTTATGACCCGTTTAGAAACCTTGGAACAAGCCCTGCGCGCACAGTTCGGCGATAAAGAGTCGTTCGTCCTGACCAGCGCCTATGGCGAGCTTAACCTGGAAATCCCAGCCGAAAAATGGATAGATACCTGTCGGTTTCTGCGTGATGATGCAGCTTTCCGCTTTGAATCCTGTATCGATTTGTGCGGAGTGGACTATCTGACTTACGGCCAGCCCGGCGCGCACGCCACGCGCACTTTTCCGTCTCGCTTTGCGGTTGCCGTGCAACTGCTGTCGCTGACGCATAACTGGCGCCTGCGGGTGCGTACCTGGGTGCCGAATGATGACTTTCCGGTTGTCGCGTCGTTGATCGATGTCTGGCCTGCCGTCAACTGGTTTGAGCGTGAAGCATTCGACCTTTACGGTATTGTCTTTGAAGGCCATCCCGATCTGCGTCGTATTCTGACCGACTATGGCTTTATTGGGCACCCGTTCCGCAAGGATTTTCCACTGTCCGGTTATGTGGAAATGCGTTACGACGAAGCTTCCCAGCGCGTGATTTATCAGCCCGTAACCATCGAGCCGCGCGAAATTACCCCACGCGTGATCCGCGAGGAAGGCTACGGAGTAGGACGTTAATATGGCAGAAATCAAGAACTACACGCTTAACTTCGGTCCCCAGCACCCGGCTGCGCATGGTGTGCTGCGTCTTATCCTGGAGTTGAGCGGCGAGGTCATCCAGCGGGCCGATCCCCATATCGGTCTGCTGCATCGTGCCACTGAAAAACTGGCCGAACATAAAACCTATCTGCAGGCCTTGCCATACATGGATCGTCTCGATTACGTTTCCATGATGTGCAACGAGCATGCCTACGTCATGGCCATTGAGAAATTGCTGGGTATTGAAGTGCCGCTGCGCGCCCAATACATCCGCGTCATGTTCGACGAAATCACCCGCCTGCTGAATCACCTCATGAGTGTTGGTACGCACGGGCTCGACGTGGGCGCCATGGCTGCCATGCTGTACGCCTTCCGTGAACGTGAAGACCTCATGGATTGCTACGAGGCGGTCTCCGGCGCACGCATGCATGCGGCCTATTATCGTCCTGGTGGTGTGTATCGTGATCTGCCCGATAGCATGCCGCAGCATAAGATGGATTCAAAATACCGCAGCAAGCGCGAAATCAAGCAGTTCAATGAGAACCGTGATGGCTCGCTGTTGGATTTCATTGAAGCATTTACCGAGAGATTCCCCAAATGCGTCGATGAGTATGAAACACTGCTCACCGATAACCGCATCTGGAAACAACGTCTGGTCGGCATCGGGGTGGTCGATCCCGATCGCGCCATGGCGCTGGGCTTTACCGGTCCGATGTTGCGCGGCTCTGGCATAAGCTGGGATCTGCGTCGCATGCAACCCTATGAAGTGTACGATCGCCTGGAATTTGACATCCCGGTGGGCACCAATGGCGACTGCTATGACCGTTATCTGGTGCGGATTGCCGAGATGCGGGAGAGTAACCGCATTATTTCGCAATGCGTGCACTGGTTGCGCAACAATCCCGGCCCGGTTATCAATGATAACCATAAGGTTACTCCGCCGAAGCGGACCAGCATGAAATCCAATATGGAAGAGCTGATCCACCACTTCAAACTGTTTACCGAAGGCTTTCCGGTACCTGCAGGCGAAGTGTATTCTGCAGTCGAACATCCGAAAGGAGAGTTCGGTATTTACCTGGTGTCAGACGGCGCGAATAAACCATATCGCCTGAAGATCCGTCCGCCGGGCTTTGTACACCTGCAATCACTGGACGAAATGTCCCGCGGCCATATGCTGGCCGATGCTGTCACGATTATCGGTACTCAGGATATCGTGTTTGGTGAAATTGACCGCTGATCACAGCGGATTACTGGATTAAAAAATGTTGCTTTCTCAACAGGCGTATACAAGGATAGACAAAGAGCTGGCCAAATATCCGGCCGACCAGCGTCAGTCCGCCATTATGTCGGCCCTGCGTATTGCGCAGGTGGAAAAAGGCTGGGTATCGGCAGAGATCATTGCCGATGTGGCACGCTATATCGGCGTCGAGCCGATCGCGGTGCAGGAGGTTGCCACCTTTTACAACATGTTCAACACCAAGCCTATGGGCCGGTTCAAGATCAGTGTCTGCACCAATCTGCCCTGTGCCTTGCGTGATGGTGAAAAAACCGCCGATTATCTGAAACAGAAACTGGGCATCGAATTGGGTGAAACCACGAGCGATGGCCTGTTCACTCTGCAGGAAGGCGAGTGCATGGGCGCTTGCGGAGACTCGCCCGTTCTTATTGTGAACAACCACCATATGTGTGTACGTATGTCGACCGAAAAAATCGATGCCATGCTGGCTGAGCTTGCCCAACAGGGAGGCGCTGCATGAGTGTGATTCTGAGTAAATATTCGCAGGGGCTCAATGCCAATCCTGCCGGTGATCTGAATGGCTCCATGGCACTGCACGGACGCCATATTCAGCCGCAGATCATGGCCGACCTCAATGGCGAGAACTGGCGTCTTGAAGATTATGTCAAGCGCGGCGGCTACGAAGCATTGCGCAAGATTCTGACTACCGGCATGACACAGGAAGAGGTCATTGCCGAGGTCAAGGCCTCCGGCTTGCGTGGCCGCGGCGGCGCCGGGTTTCCGACGGGCCTGAAGTGGAGTTTCATGCCCCGCAATTTCCCGGGACAGAAATATCTGGTCTGCAATTCTGACGAAGGTGAACCAGGTACGTTCAAGGATCGCGATATCCTGCGCTCCAATCCGCATATTGTCATCGAAGGCATGGCCATTGCTGCCTATGCCATGGGTATCACAGTGGGCTACAACTACATCCACGGTGAAATCTTCGAGGTGTACGAACGTTTTGAAGAAGCGCTCGAAGAAGCACGCGCTGCGGGTTTTCTGGGCGACAAGATCCTGGGTTCCGAATTTTCTTTCCAGCTGCATGCCCACCATGGTTATGGTGCGTATATTTGCGGTGAGGAAACGGCATTGCTCGAATCCCTGGAAGGCAAGAAAGGGCAGCCACGCTTCAAACCGCCATTTCCGGCCAGTTTTGGCCTGTACGGCAAGCCCACGACCATTAACAATACCGAAACCTTTGCGGCGGTCCCCTGGATCATTCGCAATGGTGGCCAGCAATACTTGGACATCGGCCTGCCCAATAACGGCGGGACCAAACTGTTTTCCATTACCGGCGACGTTGAGCGGCCCGGCAATTACGAGATTCCGCTGGGTACACCTTTTTCCAAACTATTGGAACTGGCCGGCGGCATGCGTGGTGGACGCAAGCTGAAGGCGGTGATTCCGGGTGGCTCCAGTGCACCCGTACTGCCGGCTGACATCATGATGAACACCACCATGGACTACGATGCCATCGCCAAAGCCGGCTCGATGCTGGGTTCCGGCGCGGTCATTGTCATGGACGAAACCCGCTGCATGGTCAAGTCATTGCTGCGCCTGTCGTATTTCTATTTTGAAGAAAGCTGCGGACAGTGTACGCCTTGCCGCGAAGGCACAGGCTGGCTTTATCGCATGGTCAACCGCATTGAGCACGGGCAGGGGCGCCAGGAAGATCTGGACCTGCTCGATACCATTGCCGGCAATATCATGGGCCGCACCATCTGTGCGCTGGGCGACGCGGCGGCAATGCCGGTCCGCGGGTTTTTGAAGCATTATCGCGATGAATTCGCATACCACATTGAGCATAAGCAATGTGTGGTTCCTCAATATCTGTAGGTCAAAGCATGGTTGAACTTACCATAGACGGAAAACCCGTAGCAGTGCCCGAAGGCAGCATGGTTATGCATGCCGCCAGCGAACTGGGTCTGTACGTTCCGCATTTCTGTTATCACAAGAAGCTGTCCATTGCGGCCAACTGTCGTATGTGTCTGGTAGAAGTCGAAAAGGCGCCCAAGGCGCTGCCGGCATGTGCAACACCCGTGACGCAGGGCATGGTGGTGCACACCTGCTCGGCCAAGGCTGTCGCTGCGCAAAAAAGTGTCATGGAATTTCTGCTGATCAACCATCCGCTCGATTGTCCGATCTGTGATCAGGGCGGGGAATGTCAGTTGCAGGATCTGGCCGTGGGCTACGGCAGTGACCAATCGCGCTACCATGAAGAAAAACGGGTAGTTTTTCACAAGGACGTCGGCCCGCTGGTGTCTGCTGAAGAGATGACCCGATGCATTCACTGTACCCGGTGTGTCCGTTTTGGTCAGGAAGTAGCTGGCGTCATGGAACTGGGCATGCTCAACCGCGGTGAACATTCGGAAATCCAGACTTTTGTCGGCAATGCCATCGAATCCGAATTGTCCGGCAATATGATTGATTTGTGCCCTGTCGGTGCGCTCACATCCAAGCCGTTCCGTTATACCGCACGCACCTGGGAGCTGGCGCGTCGCCGCTCGATCAGCGCGCACGACAGCGTCGGCGCCAATCTGGTGGTGCAGGTCAAGAGCGATCGCGTGATGCGCGTGGTGCCGTTCGAAAACGAAGATATCAATGAATGCTGGATCAGCGACAAGGATCGCTGGGCTTACGAAGGCCTTAACGTTGAAGACCGCCTGCAAACGCCTATGATCAAGGGTGATGATGGCGTATGGCGCGAGGCATCCTGGAATGAAGCGCTTACCGCTGCCGCGCAGGTACTGGAGCGGATCAATCAAACGCACGGTGACGGCCAGATCGGCTCACTGGCCACAGAATACGCTACGGTCGAAGAACTGGCCTTGCTGGCGCGCCTGACTCGCAGCCTGGGTTCGCAGCATATCGATTTTCGTCTGCGCCAGACCGATGCGGGCTTTGAGCATGCGCTGCAGGGCGCTCCCTGGCTGGGCATGCCCATTGCCGAACTCAATACACTGGATCGTGTACTTGTCATCGGGTCGGTGCTGCGCAAGGATCATCCGCTGTTTGCACAGCGTTTGCGCCAGGCTGCCAAACATGGCACTCAGATCGTTATTATCGACACGACAGGCGAGGATCCACTGATCCCGACAGCAAAACGGATTACCGTTGCGCCGGATCAGTTGCTCAATTTTGTGGCCCAGGTGGCCGCTGCCGGTAATGCAGAGCAGGGTGCACAACCGTCTAACGGTCAGGACCTGAGCGCAACTGATGTTGCGACCATTCTGGCTGGCGGCAGCAAGTGCGGCGTGTTTCTGGGCAATATGGCCGTCGCCTCACCACAGGCGACGCAACTGGCTGTCCAGGCACAGACCATTGCTCAGCAAGCCAATGGCACGCTGGGCTTTCTGACCGCGGGCGCCAATACGGTAGGTGGTTACCTTGCCGGTGCCGTGGCGACCGAAGATGGAATGAATGTGGCCAAGATGATGCGCAATCCGCTCAAGGCGTATCTGGTTCTGCACGCCGAGCCTGCTCTGGACATGGATGATGGCGATAAGGCTGAAAAAATGCTGGCAGGCGCATTCTCTATTGCACTGACCTCATATAAATCGGCGGCCGAGAACTGGGCACGTATCATGCTGCCGGTTGCGCCATTTACTGAAACCTCAGGTACGTTTGTGAACGCTGAAGGCCGCGCGCAAAGCTTCAAGGGTGTGGTTGCCGGTCTGGGACAGAGTCGTCCGGCGTGGAAAGTGCTGCGGGTACTGGGCAATATTCTGAAGCTGACCGACTTCGACGACGAGACCTCCGAGTCTGTACGCGACAGTGTGCTCATGAATGGCTTTACTGCAAAATTATCCAACCGGGTGACTGCAACGGCCAGTGCATCGGCAGCAGCGCCGATCGCCGATGGTGCCCTGCAGCGCGTTGCCGATCTGCCGATCTATCGCACTGACGCCATCGCGCGTCGTGCCGAGGCGTTGCAACTGGCGCCAGCCAGTGCTGCGCCGGTAGCCAGTCTGAATGCAGCAACGCTTGCCCGCCTGGGCGTACAAAGCGGCGACACCGTACGAGTTCGCGGCAGTAACGGGAACGAGATCCGGATCCAGGCAAAGCAGGATGACCGTCTGGCAGACAACACCGTTCGCATCGCCCAGGGCTTTGCACAAACTGCCGCTCTTGGCAGTGCTTTCGGTAACGTATTCGTGGAGAAACTTTGATGGATATCTGGTCCTGGTTTACCGACGGCGTCAAGGCAGTGAATGTCTGGGGAACCGATCTGCTCGGTCCGGTAGCATGGCTCGTCCTCTGGACGCTGGTCATGATTGTCGTTATCGCTCTGCCCATCATTATCTGCGTGGCCTTTCTCACCCTTTGGGAACGCCGCATGATCGGCTATATGCACGTGCGTCGCGGTCCTAATCGTGTCGGTCCGTGGGGTTTGCTCCAGCCATTTGCCGACGTGCTCAAGCTGCTGACCAAAGAGGTCATCGTGCCGGCAGAAGCGAACAAGGTGCTGTATTTCATCGCCCCGGTGCTTACCCTGATTCCGGCGCTGGCCGCCTGGGCAGTGGTGCCTTTCGGCCCTGAAGTGGTTCTGGCCAATGTCAACGCCGGCCTGTTGTATGTCATGGCCATTACATCTGTTGGTGTTTACGGTGTGATTATTGCGGGCTGGGCATCTAACTCCAAGTACGCTTTCCTGGGCGCCATGCGCGCCTCGGCACAAATGGTGTCGTTTGAGCTGGCCATGGGCTTTGTGCTGGTAACGGTTTTGCTGGTATCCGGTACGCTGAACATGAACGGCATCGTGCAAGGGCAGATGCAAGGCTGGTTTGCCTCGCACGGCGTCACTTTCATGTCCTGGAACTGGTTGCCCCTGTTGCCGCTGTTTGTTATCTACGTGATTTCTGCCGTGGCCGAAACCAATCGCCACCCATTCGACGTGGTCGAAGGGGAGTCTGAAATTGTGGCCGGCCATATGGTTGAATATTCCGGCATGGGCTTCGCGCTGTTCTTTCTGGCCGAATACGCCAACATGATTCTGCTGTCCGCCATCGCCTCGGTGATGTTCCTGGGCGGCTGGTCTGCACCGCTAAATTTTGCGCCCTTTACCTGGGTGCCGGGCTGGTTGTGGCTGGGCCTGAAAGCGTTTTTCGTGGTGTCGCTGTTTATCTGGTTCCGCGCCTCCTTTCCGCGCTATCGCTATGACCAAATCATGCGTTTGGGCTGGAAGGTATTCATTCCGCTCACAGGGGTTTGGCTGCTGGTGGTCGCGATCTGGATGCAGACGCCCTTTAATATCTGGAAATAGGCTGACAGAGACATGAGTGCAATTAAGGATTTTTTTGGCAGCCTGTTACTGACTGAATTGCTGAAAGGCATGAGTCTGACGGGCAAGTACTTCTTCAAACGCAAGATTACGTTGCAGTACCCTCACGAGAAGACGCCGGCCTCGCCGCGTTTCCGTGGCCTGCATGCGCTGCGTCGCTATCCCAATGGGGAAGAGCGCTGCATTGCCTGTAAGTTGTGTGAAGCGGTGTGTCCGGCCCTGGCCATCACCATTGAGTCGGAAGAGCGTGATGACGGCACCCGTCGCACCTCGCGCTATGACATCGATCTGACCAAGTGCATTTTCTGCGGCTTTTGTGAAGAAAGCTGCCCGGTCGATTCTATCGTCGAGACACATATTCACGAGTACCACGGTGAGAAGCGGGGCGACCTGTACTTCACCAAGGATATGCTGCTCGCCGTAGGGGACAAGTATGAATCCGAGATCGCTGCGCGCCGCGAAGCCGATGCCCGGTATCGATAAAGGCAAATGAGAAGATAACCATGTTTACAACTGTTCTCTTTTATATTCTGGCCGTTATCCTGATCATTGCAGGTGCGCGGGTCATTACTGCGACCAGCCCGGTAACGGCGGTGCTGCACCTGATTCTGACGTTCTTTACGGCATCCATGCTCTGGATGCTGCTGGGTGCGGAGTTTCTGGCACTGTTGCTGGTTCTGGTCTACGTGGGCGCCGTGATGGTGCTGTTCCTTTTCGTCGTTATGATGATTGACATCACGCCGGCCAATTTACGTTCCGGTTTCAAAACCTATCTGCCGCTGGGATTGGTGGTCGGTGGCGTGATGGTCCTGGAAATCGCCTTTGTACTGGGCAATATGTATCTGGGTTCGGGTCCATCCATCTCCATGCCGGCTGATTACGACAACACCCGCCAATTGGGTATTGCCTTGTATTCCCAGTATTCCTATGCGATCCAGATTGGTGCGATGACGCTGCTGGTGGGTATGATCGCTGCGATTGCGCTTACCTTGCGCGAGCGCCGCAATCGCAAGTACGTCACTTCCGATCAGCAATTGCGTGTCAAGGCATCCGATCGTCTGAAAATGGTCAATATTCCGTCACAGACTGAAGTGCCGACAACTGAAGTACAGGATGTGAAACCAGCAGGGGAAGGCAAATGACCATATCACTCGCTCATTATTTGATCCTTGGCGCAATTATGTTTGCCATGGGCGTCTTTGGTATTTTTCTGAACCGTCGCAATTTGATCAGTCTGTTGATGTCGATTGAGCTTATGTTGCTGGCCGTCAATATCAATTTCGTTGCTTTCTCCAGCTGGATGCCGGGTGCCGATGGCATGCCCGATACAGCCGGACAGGTATTCGTATTTTTCATCCTCACGGTGGCTGCTGCCGAGGCGGCTATCGGTCTGGCGATTCTTGTGATGCTGTTCCGTAAAATCAATTCAATCAATGTGGACGACATCGGTCGTTTGAAAGGGTAAGGATCCGGAATGAACAACTCCTTATCATCTTCACTGCTTCTTGTCATTGCGCTGGCTCCCTTGCTGGGCGCGGTCCTTACCGGTTTCTTCGGAACCGGCTTTGTGGGTCGCTCGGTCAGCCGCCGCGCTTCCCACATGATTACGATCATCCTGGTGGCCGTGTCGTTCTTTGGTTCGGCTTACGTGCTGTACCAGGTCGGCTTTAACGGAGCTTACTATAACGATACGGTCTATACATGGAGCCTGATCGGCACCCGCGTTGCAGAGGTGGGCTTCCTGGTTGATGCGTTGACTGCGCTCATGATGGTTGTGGTCACTTCCGTATCGCTGATGGTTCACATCTACACCATCGGCTATATGTCCGACGATCCGGGCTATCAGCGTTTCTTCTCGTATATTTCGCTGTTCACCTTCTCCATGCTGATGCTGGTCATGGCCAACAACATGTTGCAGCTGTTCTTTGGCTGGGAAGCAGTGGGCCTGGTCTCTTATCTGTTGATTGGTTTCTGGTACACGCGGCCGACGGCGATTTTCGCCAACATGAAGGCGTTCCTGATCAACCGTGTGGGCGATTTCGGCTTTGTGCTGGGTATCGCGCTGCTGTTTGCCTATACAGGCTCGCTGAACTACGGAGACGTTTTCGCCCAGTCTGAAAAACTGGCGGCGACCGCTTTTCCGGGTACCGACTGGCATCTGATCACGGTTGCATGTATCTGCCTGTTTATCGGTGCCATGGGCAAATCAGCCCAGGTGCCGCTGCATGCCTGGCTGCCAGACTCCATGGAAGGCCCGACCCCCATCTCCGCCCTGATTCACGCGGCAACGATGGTGACTGCCGGTATCTTCATGGTTGCGCGTTTCTCGCCCCTGTTTGAACTGTCTCCCACAGCGCTTTCATTTGTGATTGTGATCGGCAGTATCGGCGCATTGTTCCTGGGTATTCTGGGTATCATTCAGAACGACATCAAACGGGTGGTTGCCTATTCGACCCTGTCTCAATTGGGCTATATGACAGTGGCGCTGGGTGCATCGGCTTATCCGATTGCCATTTTCCACCTGATGACACACGCTTTCTTCAAGGCGCTGCTGTTCCTTGGTGCCGGTTCCGTGATTATCGGCATGCACCATGATCAGGACATCCGTAATATGGGTGGCTTGCGCAAGTACATGCCAATTACCTGGATTACCTTCCTGATCGGTACCTTGTCATTGGTGGGTACGCCATTCTTTGCAGGTTTCTACTCCAAAGAACATATCATCGAGGCTGCCGGCGCAGCAACGGTATGGGGTAGCGGGTTTGCCTACTGGGCAACGCTGATCGGCGTGTTCGTCACCTCGCTGTACTCTTTCCGCGTGTATTTCCTGGTGTTTCATGGCAAGCCACGATTCAATGCAGATGGTCATGCGCATCATGGCGACGATCATGCTGCCGCACATGATACGCACGGCCATGACGATCACCATCATGGCGGCACGCCGCACGAGTCTCCTTGGGTTGTGACACTGCCTCTGGTACTGCTGGCAATCCCTTCCATTGTGATTGGCGCCTGGGTGATTGATCCGTTGCTGTTCGGTGATTTCTTCAAGGGCGTGATTGCCGTTTCCGCAGAACACCCGGCCATGCACGAGCTGGCAGAAGAATTCCATGGCTGGGTTGCGTATGGTCTGCATGCCTTTATCACCGTGCCGTTCTGGCTGATGATTGCCGGGCTGGTTGTCGCGTGGTACTGCTATCTGGTCAATCCGGCGCTGCCTGCACGCGTGTATCGTTCGCTGTCGGGCATCAATCGGATCCTGGAAAACAAATACTATGTAGACTGGGTCAACGAAAACATCTTCGCACGTGGTGCACGCGCTCTGGGCACGCTGTTCTGGAACGTCGGCGACAAGGGTGTGATCGATGGTGGCCTGGTCTCGGGTAGTACGCGTCTGGTCGGGCTGGTGGCTGCCATCAGTCGTCATCTGCAATCTGGTTATATTTACCATTATGCATTTGCCATGATCGTTGGCGTAATTGCCTTCATTTCAATATTTGTGCTGGTACTTTAAGATGGGCGAAATGACTTCTACCTTACCCTGGCTGTCCCTGGCAATTTTTGTGCCGATCGTTGCCGGAATTCTGGTCCTGATCATGGGCAGCGACGAACGCGCCGATTTCACCCGCAAGCTGGCACTTTTCGGCTCTGTGATCAGCTTTCTGGTCACTTTGCCGGTGTATTTCGGTTTTGACGGTTCGACGGCGCAAATGCAGTTTGTCGAAAAAGCGCCCTGGATCGATGCCTTCTCTGCGACCTATCATCTGGGCGTGGACGGTATTTCGATGTGGCTGGTGCTGCTCACGTCCTTTATCACGGTGATTGTCGTGCTGGCGGGCTGGGAAGTGATTACCAAGCGTGTTGCCCAGTACATGGCCGCGTTCCTGATCCTGTCTGGCCTGATGGTTGGGGTGTTTGCTGCCCTGGATGGTCTGCTGTTCTATATATTCTTCGAAGCCACGCTGATCCCGATGTATATTATCATCGGCGTTTGGGGCGGCCCGAACCGGGTTTATGCCGCGTTCAAGTTCTTCCTGTATACGCTGCTCGGGTCATTGCTGACATTGGTCGCTTTCATTTATCTGTATACGCAGACCGGCTCGTTTGATATTCAGGTCTGGCAGCAGGCCAAGCTGGGCTATACGCCGCAAATGCTGATCTTCTTTGCATTGCTGGCTGCCTTTGCCGTCAAGGTGCCCATGTGGCCTGTACACACGTGGTTGCCGGATGCACACGTGGAAGCGCCTACCGGTGGTTCTATCGTGCTGGCCGCGATCATGCTCAAGCTGGGCGCTTACGGTTTCTTGCGGTTTTCTCTGCCCATTGCGCCGGATGCGTCGCACAGCATGGCCGGCCTGATGATAGGGCTGTCGCTGGTTGCCGTGATCTATATCGGCCTGGTGGCGATCGTTCAGGACGACATGAAAAAACTGGTGGCGTATTCATCGGTCGCTCACATGGGTTTTGTCACATTGGGCTTTTTCCTGTTCAATACCGCAGGCATGGAAGGCGCGATTATTCAGATGATTTCGCACGGTTTTGTCTCCGGCGCCATGTTCCTGTGTATCGGCATACTGTATGATCGCCTGCATACGCGGCGCATTGCCGATTACGGCGGTGTGATCAATACGATGCCCAAGTTCGTCACGTTCTTCGTGCTGTTTTCAATGGCCAACAGTGGCCTGCCTGCAACCAGCGGATTCGTTGGCGAGTTCTACGTAATTCTGGGTGCAGTCGAGCATAACTTCTGGATCGGCCTGCTCACCGCAACCGCGCTGATTCTGGGAGCCTCATACTCGTTGTGGATGGTCAAGCGTGTCGCCTATGGCGATATTACCAATGAAGCGGTAAAGCAGATGAAAGACGTCAATTGCCGTGAATATGCACTGCTGGCGATCCTGGCGATCTTCGTGCTGGTAATGGGTATCTATCCAAAACTGTTTACCGATGTGATGCACGTGTCCGTCCAGCAATTGCTGGATCACGTGGCCGTTTCTAAACTGTAAAACTGAGTCATCATGGAAAATCAATTTAATTTTGCACTTGCAGCGCCTGAAATCATTCTGGCGATCATGGCCATGGGCATTCTGGTTTACGATGCACTCAGTCATGAAGCCAGTCGCAAAACCACCTATGTTTTCTCGCTGTGCGCGCTGATCATTCTGACCGTTGTGTCACTGATGCAGTGGAATAGCGGTATCGGCGGCACAACCTTTTACGGCATGTATGTTGCCGATCCCCTGGCGCACTTTCTGAAGATCGCATCATATCTGGCGGTGCTGGTCACGCTCATCTACAGCCGCCAGTATGTGGTGGACCGCGAGATGTCCAAGTCAGGAGAGCTGTATCCGCTGACGCTGTGTGCGCTGCTCGGGCAGATGGTGATGATTTCGGCCAGCAGTATGCTGACCATTTATCTGGGCCTGGAACTGATGTCGCTGGCCCTGTACACGATGGTTGCGCTGCGCCGGGATTCACTGGTGGCCACTGAGTCGGCCATGAAATACTTCGTGCTGGGTGCGCTGGCTTCCGGCTTCATGCTTTACGGTATTTCAATGGTGTACGGTGCGACCGGCCATGTGGATCTGGCCGGCGTCATGCAGGTTATTCGCAGTGGCCAGGCCGGTGAAATGACTCTGGTGCTGGGTACGGTCTTTGTTGTTGCCGGTCTGGCATTCAAACTGGGCGCCGTGCCATTTCATATGTGGATTCCCGACGTGTATCAAGGGGCGCCTACAGCCATTACGCTGACAATCGGCGCTGCGCCGAAGCTGGCGGCGCTGGCCATCACGCTGCGCCTGCTGATCGAAGGGCTCAATGGCGTTGCCCTGAGCTGGCAGCCCATGCTGATCATTCTGGCGGTGCTGTCGCTGGCCATTGGTAACCTGACGGCAATCATGCAGACCAACTTCAAGCGGATGCTGGCTTATTCCACCATTTCGCATGTCGGCTTTGTGTTGCTGGGACTGCTTTCCGGCGTGGCCGCTAACGGCACGGTCATGAGTGGCGCCTATGCCTCGTCGCTGTTTTATATCGTGACCTATGTGCTGACTACCCTGGCCAGTTTCGGTCTGGTGTTGTTAATGAGCCGACAGGGTTTTGAATGCGAGAACATTGATGATCTCAAAGGCTTGAATCAACGCAGTCCGCTAATGGCCTTCGGCATGTTGTTGCTGATGTTTTCGCTGGCAGGTATTCCGCCACTGGTCGGCTTTCACGCTAAACTGGTCGTCTTGCAGGCAGTGGTGTCTGCCGGACACGTGTGGCTGGCTATCTATGCTGTCTTGTGTTCGCTGATCGGTGCGTTCTATTATCTTCGCGTTGTCAAAGTGGTGTACTTTGACGAGCCGGTGCAAGGCGTACCGGCGCCTGATACGACCTGGTCATTCCGTAGTGGCATCATGTCCGTCAATGGTCTGCTGATCATTGTGCTGGGTATCCTGCCCGGCGGCCTGATGACCCTGTGCGTGCAGGTGATTGACGCTTCTCTGAAATTCTGACGGACTGATTGTTATGTATCCTGCTGAGTCGATCTGGATTTTTATTGTGCTGGCTTTTGTCTTTGCCATCGCACCGTTTCTGACCGAAAGGGCCTTTGTCTTTACGCTTTGGCCGCAAGCGGGAGAGCAGCAAAAGCCGTTCTGGTTCCATCCCTTGCGTGCCTTGTTATCCTACGCGGCGATTGGCGCCGGTTGCTGGCTGCTGGGAACACAGGCCGGAAACCTGCCCTATATGCTGGTTGGTGTATTGCTATTGGGCCTGGCGCTCTATGTGCCAGGCGCCGTGGTTACGCCATGGGTGCCGGTCAAGCATGTGAGTACGCGCCTGCTGGAAGTGTTTATTGGCTATTTTATTGTGGGTGCGATCGGTTTTGCCATCGAGGCCAACTATGCGAACCCTTCAGTGAAGAACTGGGAGTTTTACGCCATTGCTGCGTGTCTGTACGTAGTACTAGGTTATCCCGGCTTTGTCTGGCGTCATCTGATGAAGCATCCCAAACGCCATAAAGCGGCCTGAAGAGGGGCTGTCTGATCAGATCCCGGCAGTGTGCGCACTGGCCGGGATTTTTTTGGACGCAAGAGCACTGGTGTGGATATCGGTTGAATCCCTGTGAGTCGAGGCGCCGGTTTATTGCCCGAGTATTTGCCGGTATTGCCGCTCTGCGACGCCCAGGGTGTTGAGCGTGCGCCAGCCCTGTTGCTCGCATTTTTTATTAATGCATAGAAACAGCTCGGCAGTCGCCAGTGCATCGGCCACTGCGTTGTGGCGCCGATGGTTGTGTATATTAAATAGTTGCATCCAGTCGTCCAGCGTTCTGTGATTCAAGGCTTGTTCACGCAACAGGGCAGGAGCCAGATAGGCCAGGTCTATCCATTGTCTTTTTTTCAGATCAGTTTGCAGCCACATTTTCAGGCTTTTTTCGAGCATAGTCTGGTCAAAGGCGACGTGAAAGGCCAGCAAGGGATCGGGGCCGATGTATTCAAGAAACTGCATGAGCGCCTCGGCCGGATCTGTTCCACTGCGTTGTTTTCCGCCGGCAATGCCGTGGATAAGAATATTGCTTTTGCTGCTGATCTGCTCTTGACGCAAAACAATGTCAAAGGCATCGTCCAGCATGATGCGCCCGCGCTCGATAGCAACCGCACCGATAGCGATCAGGGTATCTTTTTTCAGATTGAGACCACTGGTCTCCACATCCAGAACAACAATTCTGCTGTCGTGAACTGCCTGGGTGCCACTGGGTTGCGGCAGCGCGCGCCACGCTTCAAAGCGCACTTGCAGCGAAGCAGGTCGTGGGTGTGCGTTACCCGAACGGAAAAACTCAAGCAGACTCATGGTTGTTGGCTCCCTACAGCCGGCGGGAACGATTCTGATGACTGTCGCAGCATCTTACAGTGCATACTTCACCGCCAGCATGCTTTGTAAAGACTTGGCCAGCCTGAAGGCTTCACGCAGGATCCGATTATCCAGGGCATTGAGTGTGCCAGGATCAATCTGGTTGGTGTAGGACTGATTTTTTGCGGCTGCCTGGTGATGTAATTGCATTCGCAATAACTGAATGTACAAAAAGGCTTCGGCATAGGCGTCGGCCTGTTCCTGTCGTAGTCCGGCTTTCAGCCCTGCTTCTTTGAGGCGCAGCACCGTATTGGTGTGGCTGCTGCCGGTCTGCAGCGCCAGTATACGGGCTGCGTCAACAAAGAGTACAGCTGCCTGGGTTTTCAGATCGAGGGTGTTATCCTGGCTCGTGACAAAATCACGGAACAGGCCCAGTGGCGGTTTGCGCGAGAGCGCAGTTTGCGTGAGAAAGCGCAGGAACAGCGGGTGCTGTGTCAAGGTTTGGTTCAACCACTGGCGCAGCTGCGTGGCCAGTTGCTCATTGCCATCCAGCGCACGAAAATCAAAAAATATAGTGGAATGCATGATGGCCTGCGGATCAGGGCTGCTGATCCAGGCGCCGAAGCAGGCGCGCCATTCTTCGGCGCTCAGACACCATTGTGGATTCGAGGCCATGATATTGCCTTTGCACAAGGGAAAGCCACAGGTATCCAGGGCTTGATTGACCTCTTTGGCAAATGCCAGCAGAATAGGGCGTGCCGCTTCCGCGTGCTGTGCACTGGTGGCGCTAAAGATAATGCCGTTGTCCTGGTCGGTATAGAGCGTCTGCTCCATACGGCCTTCGGAGCCTAGTGCCAGCCAGCAATAATCCAGTGTCTGCACTTGTGGATGCCGGTCGCGCGTTATGCGTGAAATCTGGCTTAGCGTCAGGTCGTTCAACGCCGAAATAATCTGTGTAATCTGCTCCACGGCGATACCCTGGGCCATCATATTGTCGCCCAGCTTGCGAATATCGTCGCAGCAGGCAGCGACATCCTGAACCGACTGCGCTGCCTGCAGGCGCAGGTTGATTTGTCGCAGACTGATTCTTTGCAGTGAGAACAGGTCCTTTTCCGATACCATTCCGCGCAACCTGCCAGTATCGGCGTCAGCGACCACGATGTGCCTGAATCCACGTCTGGCCATAATGAGCGCTGCCTCGGAGGCGGGCGCCTCCGGTGGCAGCGATACGGGATCAGCCGTCATATAGCTGGAGAAAGGAGCATCCAGATCGGCTTGCGGCAGCGCGACCCGGGTAAGCAGGTCCTGCAATGTGAAAATACCGACAGCCTGCTTATTGTCGTCTACCGCGATGATCGAACCAATCTGCTGTTCCTTCATGTGTTGCAAGGCGTCGCGCAGCGCTAGGCCGGCCGAACAGGTCACAGGCTCTCTTCGGATCAGTTGCTGCAAGGGCATGGTCAGTGCCGGATGCTCAGCGCTGCTGCGGCTGTATTGCGCCTGGATAATCTGTTTTGAGTACTCAAGCAGCAGAGCGGTGCGTTGCTCGCAATAATCCCGGAACACCGGCGATTCTTCTCGCAGTTGGGCAAAACCAGCCAGGCTCAGTTCATACACAAAAGTATCGGTCGCAGCGACGAACTGACTGCCTGGGGATCGACTGGCCAGTATCGCGCCCAGGGGAAAGCATTCACCTTCGTGCAGTTCGAACGTATCGCGATACTGGCGGGCCGAGCTGGCCAGCTGCTCGGTCTGCACAATACCCTGCTTGACGATATAAAAGGTTTCCGGTGGCGGCGCGTTGGCCGGGATAATTGTTTCGTCCTTGGCAAAGTAATTGATGGTCAGCCGGCCCGCCAGTGCTTCCAGTACGCGGGGCTGCATGTTCTGAAAGGGTGGAAAGCGTTTCAAATGCTCAACGATAGCCTGATTCAACTGCATGATATGTCCCTGGCAATGGGTTGTCGTCTGTCGGGCAGTATATGGTCCCTTCATGGGCATAGTTGTTTCAGGGCTATTTTATACCTGCTTGCGACACTCAGAGATGAACCAGAATATTGACCAGGCGGTCAAAAGGATCGCGCACGTAAAAACGACGTACCCCCCAGGGTTCGGTCACGGGTCCATATTCGGGTGTAATAGCTGCCGCCTTGCAGCGTTGCAGGGCTTGGTCCAGGTCGTCCACTTCAATGGACAGATCGGGTACCGGGGTTCCGGATCCACCTTCACTGGCAATACTCAGCTGCGCCTGCATGGTCTGGTCTGAGCCGTAAGTGGCCAGCCAGCCATGGTTCATCAGCAGGTCCAGGCCCAGGATGTCCTGATAAAACGCTTTGGCGGCAGCGACATTAGGGCTTTGGATATTGGCGACAATACGTTTGACTTTCATGACGTCGAGTCCCTTCGGTAGAAGTACGTTGATCACGCTTTGAAGGCGTTGTCGGTGGTCATAACCTGTCTGTATCCCGGGTGACAGGCGCAGGGTATTCAACTTCCCTTATTCTGACCCGCGTTCGCACAGACTGCCTGCTTTCGATGCCCGGTATTGCTGGATGTGTCTTGCTGACCGCGATGAACCGTTGATTTCAATGATTTTAACTGATCTGGATGCTAGCGCATACAACGCATAGCGGGTCGGTACAAGTCGGTTTGCATGGTTGTTTCAGGTAAGTGTTGTCGTACCTGACTGGTGGCCTGATGCGTCTTAAAGCGAGCCATGCCGGCTGTCAGCTCAGAGTTGCGCAGTCACACCGCAGGAAGCACGCTGCAGGCTGCACCAGCGTAGGTCGAAAAAACTGCCACGGCGGTTAGGGGTAAGCACGTCACCGGGCGGTCGCAGTGATGCTCTTGACGCGCTACGGATCGGTTGTTAATCTGTTTCGCATAGCAGTCCTTGGAAGTACCGCCTGAGTGTGTCTAAAGCGCAAACTGAATTGCAAACACACATGTAGCCAGAGTGCAACCGAGGCGCAACTCAATCGCAAACGGAAGTTTATTATTAGACCCGGGAGGAGCCATGATTGTGGCACACGCTGTCGTTGTCCAATACGCAAGTTCAGGTTGCTGGTGCCGGCCTGCCGGCCAAGTGCAATGACGCCCACCATTACTGCCTTTGAGCAGTCTCCCGATCAAGGCAGGGGGCTGGCGCGCGATATGCGAGTGCGCTGGGCCCTTGAAGAAGTCGGGCAACCTTATTTGGTGCGTTACCTGTCGTTTGCACAATTGAAAGAGCCCGCGTATTATGCGCAGCATCCCTTCGGGCAAATTCCCAGCTATGAGCAGGGCGACCTGGTTCTGTTTGAGTCAGGCGCCATCGTGTTGCACATTGCCCAGCAACATGTGCAACTATTGCCGGATGATCCCGGTGCCCGGGCGCGTGGCATTGCCTGGATGTTTGCGGCGCTCAATTCCCTTGAGCCGCCCATCTGGGAATGGGTCATGGGCAGAATTCTTGAGTCAGATCAGAGTTGGTATGAACAACGCCAGCACATTTTACTGGAGCGGATACGCGTTCGGCTGGATCAACTGAGTCGCCGGCTCGGACAAGCGGATTGGCTTGAAGGCCGGTTCAGCGCCGGCGATCTGCTGATGATAACGGTGCTGCGTATTTTGAAGGAATCGAACCAGAGTCCACTAGCCGAATACCCGAACTTGTCGGACTATGTGGCGCGAGGCGAGGCGCGACCTGCTTTTAAGCGGGCGTTTGCTGCGCAACTGGCCGCTTTCAACGAGCAAATGCCATCAGGCTGAAACATGCATGGTTCGCAGCGATGGGTAGCGGTAAAAAGGTCACGGTGTCAGGTCCCTTTTGCGTGCGGCGATGGGCGATCAACGTGTTGCCAAGGCGATGAGCATTGTTGTGGCCAATAATGCAATTGACCGCAACTCATACTAGCTGCATGGCAGGCAGGCTCCCAATTCCTATCCGGTCCGTGTCCGTGAGTTCGAACGATATCCGGCGAGTTGTGACGTGATATCAGCGCGGTTGTGCTGCCTGCATGGCTTCCTTGCTGTCGAACCAGTTCAAAATAGCATCCAGTCCGGCATAGTTGATCTGGAATGCAGCGGCCTGCTGCAATACTGGCTTGGCGCGATAGGCGACGGAGTAAGCTGCATTGCTCAGCATAGCCAGGTCGTTGGAGCCGTCGCCGACTGCGACACATTGTTCGGGTATGGCGTTTAGCGACAGCGCAAGCGAACGCAGGTGTGCGGCTTTTTTGTTGCCATCTACGATATCACCATATACCTGTCCCGTCAGTTTGCCGTTATTGACTTCCAGAACGTTCGCATGTGCGCTGTCCAGGCCCAGGCGCGCGCGCAGTTTTTCGGTGAAGAAGGTAAAGCCGCCGGACACGACCATGACGTGCACGCCTGCGGCCTTCATGGTGCGGATCAATTTTTCGGCGCCCACATTCAGTTGCAGCCGTTCATTGTAGACACGCAGCAAATCAGTTTCGGCCACGCCTTTGAGCAGGGCGACACGGCGCCGCAGGCTCTCGCTGAAATCGGTAATTTCGCCGCGCATGGCCGCTTCGGTGATGGCGGAGACTTCGGCCTTTTTACCTACCATATCAGCAATTTCATCAATGCATTCGATATTGATCAGGGTCGAGTCCATATCCATGGCCAGCACTTTCATGTCATGCAAGGGCCGGATATGTTCAAGCGCGGCTACGTCTACATGTTTGGTTCTGGCCCAGGACTGTAACTCGGCAAGTGCCGATTCGTCTATCTCATCAAGCCGCATGGCGCAGGCATTCAGGGGAGTAATGCGGTTGGCGCTAACCAGCGCAGCAGCCTGTTCGATCAGGTCATGGCGAATGCCGGGGGCTTGGAGTACGAGATGCATGTTAAGGAAAATCCGGATAAAAAGTAATCAGGCCGCCAGTGTCTTGAGCAGCAGGCGAATGGTATCGATACGGCGACTGATGTCGGGCATATTGTTCAGTTCAATACGTAATTTATCAGCGCCCGAAAAACGGATGTGTTTTTGTTTTTGCACCAGCTCGATCATTTTAAGCGGGTCCGCGCTGGTCTTGGGTCCGAATACAAGCAGCGCCTGTTCGTCGCTGATGTCAACCTTGATGATGCCCAGCGCTTCGGCCAGAATGCGCAGGCGGTGCGTTGCGATCAACATGCGCGCCGGTTCAGGCATTTTGCCGAAGCGGTCAGTGAGCTCTTCCTGAATGGCCAGCAGGTCATCTTCGGTCTTGGCGTGGGCCAGCTGCTTGTACAGGGACAGGCGGGCATGGATGTCGGTACAGTAATCAGCCGGCAGCAGGGCAGAGGTATGCAGTTTAACTTCGCAAACGGAGTTGAACGGGGTCTCCAGATCCGGCTCTTCGCCAGCCTTGAGCGCCCGCACGGCTTCGTTGAGCAGATCGCTGTACATGGTAAAGCCGATTTCGTTGATGTTACCCGATTGCGATTCGCCCAGCACTTCGCCCGTACCGCGGATTTCCAGATCGTGCATGGACAGAAAAAAGCCTGAACCCAGTTCTTCCAGGGACTGAATGGCTTCCAGCCGTTTCTTTGCATTGCTGGTAATGGCATCTTCGCCCGGAGTAAGCATATAGGCATAGGCCTGATGGTGCGAGCGGCCCACGCGGCCCCGCAACTGATGCAGTTGCGCCAGGCCCAGGCGGTCTGCGCGATGGATAATGATGGTATTGGCGCTGGGTACATCAATACCCGTTTCGATAATGGTGGTGCACAGCAAAATGTTAAAGCGTTGCTGATAAAAGCCCTTCATGATTTCTTCGAGTTCGCGTTCAGGCATCTGGCCATGGGCCACGGCAATACGCGCCTCGGGCAGCAGTTCTTCCAGGCGAGCGCGGCGGTTCTGAATGGTTTCCACTTCGTTGTGCAGAAAGTACACCTGGCCGCCGCGCTTCAATTCACGCAGGGCGGCTTCGCGAATGGTGCCGTTGTCTTCGCGCCGTACGAAGGTTTTGATGGCCAGGCGCTTTTGCGGGGCCGTGGCAATCACGGAAAAATCACGTATGCCTTCCAGGGACATGCCCAGCGTGCGCGGAATGGGTGTTGCGGTTAGCGTCAGAATGTCCACTTCAGCACGCAGCGCCTTGAGCGCTTCTTTCTGACGCACGCCGAACCGATGTTCTTCGTCAATGATGACCAGCCCCAGGCGCTTGAATTTGACTTCCTTGCCCAGCAGCTTATGCGTGCCGATGACAATATCAACTGTACCGTCCTGCAGCCCGTCCAGTGCCGCCTTGACTTCCTTGGTGCTGCGAAAGCGCGATAGTTCTGCCACGCGCACCGGCCAGTCGGCAAACCGGTCGGCGAAGGTCTGGGCATGCTGCTCGGCCAGCAGCGTGGTGGGGCACAGCAGCGCGACCTGTTTGCCATTGGCGACACACAGAAAGGCCGCGCGCAGGGCCACTTCGGTCTTGCCGAAACCCACATCGCCGCACACCAGACGGTCCATCGGTTTGCCGGAGGTCATATCGCCGATCACGGCATCAATGGCGGCCTGCTGGTCGGCCGTTTCCTCAAAGCCAAAGCCTTCGACAAAGGTCTGGTAGTCGGAAAAGGGCAGCTTGAAGGAAAAGCCTTCACGTGCGGCGCGCAGCGCATACAGGGCCAGCAGTTCGGCTGCAGCATCGCGGATTTGCTTGGCTGCCTTCTTGCGGGCCCGGTCCCATTGGCCGGAACCCAATTGATGCAGCGGCGCATGCTCAGGATCGGCGCCACTATAGCGGGAAATCACGTGTAGCTGCGAGACCGGGACATATAGCGTGCTATTGCCTGAGTATTGCAGATGCAATAACTCGATATCGCCTTCGCCCAGGTCCATGGTGACCAGACCGTGGTAGCGCCCGATACCGTATTGCATATGAACAACTGGATCGCCTTCGCGCAGCTCGGACAGGTCGCGCACCATGGCGTCAACGTTGCTGCTGCGCTCCTGTTTCTTGCGACGACGCTGGGCGACTGATGCCGACCCGGGGTACAGATCATTCTCGGTGACCAGGCACAGTTGCCGGTCACGGATGATAAAGCCGGTGTTCAGCGGCGCAATGGCAATGCCAAAATCGATATCAGAGGCCACAAAGTCCTGAACGTTATCGAAGGCGGCACTGGGCTCCAGTTGTTGTTCGCGCAGCAATTGCAACAGCGTTTCACGGCGACCGGCCGAATCGGCGCACAGCAGCAACCGCTGTTCGCCACGCTCCAGCCAGGCACGCAAGCGTGCAAAAGGATCATCGCTGCGCCTGAGCACGGCGATATCGGGGGCAGGCGCAAATTGTGCATTGGGGGAGCTTTCGTCCAAATGCAGTCGAGCAAAGGATTTCAGATGGACAAATAACTGCTCTTCAGACAAAAACAGGTGCTCGGGCGGCAGCACAGGCCGTTCACGATCGCTTTTAAGGAATCGGTAGCGACTTTGCGTGTCGTCGTAAAATTGCCGGATGGCCTCTTCGATTGTGCCCACGGTGATCGTGATGGTTTCCGGACGCAAATAGTCAAATAGCGTTGCGGTTTCGTCAAAAAACAGTGGCAGATAATATTCGATGCCGGCAAAGGCAATGCCGTTGCCCATATCTTTGTAGGGCATGGCACGGGACGGGTCGCCTTCGAACAGGTCGCGAAAGCGCGAGCGAAAATGGTTGCGGGCGGTTTCGTCCATGGGAAACTCGCGGCCGGGCAACAGTTCCACTTCATTGACTGGATACAGGCTGCGTTGCGTGTCCATGTCGAAACTGCGAATGGATTCGATTTCGTCGTCAAACAGATCGATCCGGTAGGGCAGTACCGAACCCATGGGAAATAAATCGATCAGCCCGCCCCGGATACAGAATTCTCCGGGTGCGGCCACCTGTGAGACGTGTGCATAATTGGCCAGCATCAACTGGTCGCGCAGGGCGGCCTCGTCCAGTTTGTCGCCTTTTTTGAACGCAAAGGAATAGGCCGCCAGAAACGCAGTGGGCGCCAGACGATACAGGGCCGTGGTGATCGGCACCGTCAGAACGTCGACTTTGCCCTGCATGAGCGCGGACAGCGTCTTGAGTCTTTCGGAAATCAGATCCTGGTGGGGCGAAAAGCCATCGTAGGGCAGTGTTTCCCAGTCTGGAAACTGGCGCACCCGCAGCATGGGGTCAAAGAGGACAACTTCGTCGTGCAGCCGTTGCGCTTGCAGGGGGTCGGCGCAGAGCAGCACCAGCGGCTTGCCGGCAGCACGAGCCAGCTCGGCCGACAGCCAGGCGTCACCCGAGCCCGGCGGACGTGGGTAGCTATAGCGTTGACCGGGTTTAAGCGCGGAAAGAAGCGGGGTGAGGGCAGTGTTTGACACAGAGGCAGAAGCAGGGAATCGAATCCGTCCATTTTATCAGATACCGGCGTGCCGCCGCCTGTCAGGACTGCCGTTCGCAACGGTCAGGGCAATGCTCCGTCCGCAGGCAGGCCTGTGCTGCGCGAGCCACCGTATCGCCCGCTGCGATTTGGCTTGGCAGCGCAGCGGCATGATATTATCTGATCATCCTGAATGATGCGACAGCCGCTTCAATGGCGGCAACCACTATGACTGACAACATCTTTGCGATTATTCCCGCGGGCGGCGTGGGCAGTCGGGCCCTGACTGCCGGCCGGCAGATTCCCAAGCAGTATTGCACGATCAACGGCGTGGCCATGCTGCAACTGGCCACTGATGCCCTGCGCGCAGACGCCCGGGTTGCCGCTGTCCATATTGGGGTTACGGCTGAAGATACCTGGATCGATACACTGAACCTGGGCAGCAATGTCTACGTTCATCGCACTGCCGGCGCGACGCGGGCGCAAACGGTCAGCGCTACGTTGCAGGCTGTCCTTGATTATGACGATCGTGATGGCTGGGCGCTGGTGCACGACGCGGCAAGGCCAGGGCTGCAGGCCAATACCCTCACGGCGCTGATTGATGCCTGTCTGGCTCAGAACAAGGGCGGGTTGCTGGCACTGCCTGTGCCCGATACCGTCAAACGCGCTACCCTGGATGGTCAACAGCAGTTATGTGTGGCGCAGACCATTTCGCGTGAAGGCTTGTGGTTGGCGCAGACACCACAGCTTTTCCCGGCCCGCGCCTTGCTGGATGCGCTGACTGCCGCTATCGATCAAGGGCTGGACATTACCGATGAAGCCTCGGCCATGGAAGCAGCCGGCATCCGTCCCTTGTTGGTGCGTGGTTCGGCAGAAAATATGAAAGTGACCTGGCCCGGCGATTTTGCCATGATGGAGCGGTGGCTAACGTTCACTTGGTCGGCCTCCGGGCAGGAGCCGGCATAATGAGCCGTCGATCTGCGGCGCGGCACGCATGTCGCGCGCATAAAGCTATGAAGTTAAATAAATGAAGTTAAAGAAATAACGTTAACGCAATGATATGGAGAGTGCTGTATGACAATTGGCTTGCGGGTTGGGCAGGGGTTTGACGTTCATGCGTTACAGGAGGGGCGGCCCCTGATTTTGGGGGGGGTCACCATTGCCCACACCCATGGCCTGCTGGGGCACTCGGACGCCGATGCGCTGTTGCATGCGATTACCGATGCCATCTTGGGGGCGGCAGCGCTGGGCGATATCGGCCGTTTGTTTCCTGATACCGATCCGGCATTCAAAGGCAGCGACAGTCGGGTGCTGCTGCGCGAGGCTTACCGTCGTGTTTGCGAAGCCGGCTGGCAAGTAGTGAACGTGGACGCCACCATCCATGCCCAGGCGCCAAAAATCATGCCTTATGCGGCGGCCATGGTAAGTAATATTGCTGCTGATCTGGCGCTGGATCCCATCTGCGTAAACGTCAAGGGAAAGACGAACGAGCATCTGGGGTATCTGGGACGCAAAGAGGGTATTGCGGCCACGGCGATCGCCTTGCTGGCCAGACAATAAGCTTACCGTGCCATGGGCGGCCACAAGCAAGAAGCGTGGGCCGGCGCGCGCTCACTAAATAAAAAAATGCCGCGACATTGGGTCACGGCATGGCTTTATTTGAGAAGCAGACTGGCTTATTTGCCTTCGGCAGTCAAGGCCAGCGCAGCGGCGTTGACTACAGCGGCGATTCGTCCAGCATCGCGCAACTGTTCAATCGTGAAGCCCGCCTTTTTAAGATTGTCAAAATGCGACTTAACACAAAAGTGGCATTTGCCGACAATCGAGGCCGCCAGGGCAAACAGTTCAAAACGCTCATGCTCGATGCCTCCGTGCGAAGAATAGGCATTCATGCGCAACAGCGGCGGCAGGGTTTTGAGTTGACTGTCGTCAGTCATTTCCACATAGGGATACCAGATGTTGTTCATGCCCATCAGGGCTGCTGCAGTCAGAACTCCATTGACATCTTCTGGCGACAGGCCAGACTTGAACTGCTCGATCAGAAACGGATTCTTTGCGGCATAGGCGGCAGCCAGGGCCACGCCAACCGCATCGGCCGGCTTCAGGGAGGACCGGGCAATGGTGCCATCCAGATTCAGGCGGATATCCTTGGCCCAATCGGGAATTTCATTTTTAATCGTCGTTAGAAATTGCATAGTTTTTTCCTATTAGAAAGGGGAGGAAAAACCCGGCGAACCGGGTTTGATGCAAATTACAGTGTATCGCCACCGGCTACGCGGTTGCATGGGCACAGCTCATCTGTCTGCAGGCCGTCCAGAATACGCAGGACTTCTTCTGGATTGCGTCCCACGTTCAGGTTGTTGACTGAAACGTGCTGGATGACGTTGTCCGGGTCAACAATGAATGTAGCGCGCAGGGCAACGCCTTCATTGCGCTCACGTACACCCAGCTGATCGATCAGCGAACCAGTAGAGTCGGCAAATGAGTAGTGACCCAGTTTGTTCAGATCAGGGTGTTCACGGCGCCATGCCAGTTTGCAGAATTCGTTGTCGACAGAGCCGCCCATCAGTACGGCGTCACGGTCTTCGAAGTCTTTGGCCAGGTTGTTAAAGCCAACAATCTCGGTAGGACACACGAATGTGAAATCTTTTGGATAGAAGTAGATCACTTTCCACTTTCCGGGGAAAGACGATTCTGTGATGTCTTCGAATGCAGAAACGCCGTTTTCTTCATGGTTGTTGAAACCAGGTTTGACACCGACTACTTTGAAGGATTCGAGCTTTTCACCAACTGTTTTCATAACTGTTCCTCATAAGAAGTTGAACAACCGCCCGGTGGTACCGGGCCTGCTTATTTGCCGCGCCGCAAGGCATGGCAAGGGAGTGGACGGTTTGCCACGATGGCCTCGCCCACTTTCCAATATAAGTTTTAATGTTATTTTACACTATCAATACGGGCTGTCTAATTGATAATTTCTATCTCGCGCTTTGGGAATTTCTATGTGGCCGATCAGTCCGGTGGGATGGTTCGGCAGCAGTTTCAGGGTGCCGCCCACGTGCTGCAGCAGTCGTTCGACGATCGACAGGCCCAGCCCAGCGCCTGACACGCCGGTGCGCGCGGCTTCGCCACGGGAAAAGGGGCGCAGTAGCCTCTCGGTGTCCTTGGCATTGATGCCTGCGCCATGGTCGCAGACATCGATTTCGATCATGCTGCCTTTTTCGCGGGCCCGCACCAGGATGTGGGGCTGGCCGTCAGCGACGGATCGACCGTAGCGACGACTGTTTTCAATCAGATTGCTGACAATCCGCTTCAGGTTCAGCTCCCCGATCCGGGCGTATAAATTCGGCTGGATCATGGTGCGCAGCGTGCCACCCAGCGATTCAGTATGCGCTTTTTCCCGGTCGGTGATATCCCGCAAAATCGAGGAAACGTTGATGGCTCTTTCCGGAAGCACTCCGGCGGGACGGGCGTACTCCATCAACTGGCCGATACTGTGATCAATCTGTCCAAGGTCTTCGTCAATGGCGCTGCGGGTTTCGTCACTGACATTACTCAACTCGATTTCCAGGCGCATGCGCGCCAGGGGCGTGCGCAGATCATGAGAAATACCTGCCAGCATCAATTCGCGGTCGGCTTCGGTTTGACGGATATCGCGCGCCATGCGGTTAAAGGCGTTATTGAGTTCACGGATCTCCAGCGGCCCCTGGTCATCGGGCAGGGGCGCCGGGTTCTCGCCTCGCGCGACCTGCTGGGCGGCCTTGGCCAACCGTGATAGTGGCGTGTTGACAAATCGGACGCTGATTGCAGCCCCGATCAGTGCCAGCAGCAGCGCGATCACGCCCCAGCCGATCCATTCGCGCATTTGTGGCAGATTGTCGGTCGACGATTTGAGCAGCAGCCAGTACAGTTCATCTCCCACATTGAAACTGATCCAGATACCCGGTTCGCCGTTCATGCTGGATGCGATCTTGGTTACGTTTTGGGTGTCGGAGCGCTGGATTTTGTCTGCGAAGATGCGCCAGAATGTGGTATCTGGCAACGGCTCCAATACATCGTCCAATTGCCGGGGAAAAACCTGGATATCCCCGGTGGTGGCCAGGTCAATCACCAGTGCGTTGCGATCGTTGGGAGGAACGTAGGCGAGCGACTTGCGGGTGATTTTAAGTGCTGTAATACCGCGCTCGGCCATTTGCGAGGCGCGCGGTTCTTCTTGCATGTTGAAAAAAACGATCAGCCAGCACGTCAAACTGACGGCCAGCAAAGCAGCCAGCAGGAAAAAAGACCGGCTGAACAAGCTCAGCCGGATTTTTGACGCGAAATTCTGCAGTTGAGGAAGCTGAACCGGAGCAGCGGCCATGGCGGCGCCGTCTTTTAGTTACCGCCGTCCGGAACGAAGACGTAACCCAATCCCCAAACGGTCTGAATAAATACCGGTTTGGCCGGATTCGGCTCAATCAGCTTGCGCAGGCGGGAAATTTGGACATCAAGGCTACGATCGAAGGCTTCATATTCGCGGCCACGAGCCAGCTCCATAAGCTTGTCACGCGACAACGGCACCTTGGGATGGCGGGCAAATACTTTGAGTACAGAGAATTCACCCGTGGTGATGGCGACAACATCTTCGCCGCGGGACAGTGTACGTGTGGACAGATTCAGAGTGTAGGGCCCGAAAGCAATCGATTCATTTTCCTGGCTGGGCGCGCCCGGGTGCTCTTCAGAGCCGCGACGGCGCAAAATGGCATTGACCCGAGCGAGCAGTTCGCGAGGATTAAACGGTTTGGACAGATAATCGTCCGCGCCCATCTCCAGACCCAGAATGCGGTCGATTTCTTCGGCCTTGGCCGTGAGCATGATGATAGGGGTATTGTCGTTGGCGCCGCGAAGCCGGCGACAGATGGACAGACCATCTTCCCCGGGGAGCATCAGATCCAATACCAGCAGGTCGAAATGTTCGCGTTGCCAGAGCTTGGTCATTTCCTTCCCGTCTTCTGCTACGAACACATTGAACCCCTGTTCAGTCAGGTAACGGCGCAGCAGGTCGCGAAGGCGAGGATCATCATCGACTACCAGAATTTTGCGTGGAGGTGTTGACGAGGCAGTTTGTGGTGTATTCATACTAATTGGTTAAGAGCTTCCGAGAGAAGTGACAGGACTATTTGAGCACATGTTACAGTTTCTGCTATCGCGCATGGCCGAATTTTCACCATCAGTTACACTAAAAATATTTCTCTGGGTTTGTGCTGATAGTGTGATGCAAATAGATACATTTTGTTTCATATTGAAAATAATAGGCCGTCGCGAAGGTAGTTTTGTACTTGTACAAAACTGGACTGAACGTGCAAGTGAACTGTACTGACTATTTTAGCGCAAATCGTCTCGGGCAAGACTGGCTTCCTGTTTATAATTGCGGGATCACTTACCCAAGTGTCGGTCAATCATTGCGGACCGTATACGGGGACAGCCAGCCGCAGCCCTTTGAGGGCATGCTGCCGTTCACCTTTTTCTGAATAAGCGTAGTTTATGAATGTCAATCTGATCGCCCTGGAAAGCTCGGCCACCTGTTCGTCGGCTGCACTGCTGCGCTACGACGGTGAGCAGTCCCAGACCACCGAGCAAGTAAGCAACCAGGCTAATGGCCATGCCGAACAATTGTTGCCGATGCTCGATCACCTGCTCAATTCAGCAGGGCTTGACCGAGCTGATATCAACGGCATCGTATTCGGCCAGGGGCCAGGTGGATTTACCGGTCTGCGAATTGCAGCGGGCATGGCGCAAGGGCTGGGCCTGGGGCTGGATATTCCGGTGTTTCCCGTTTCATCGCTGCTTGCCGTGGCCGAAACCGTAAAACCGCTCGCGCCCTCAACGCTGATTGTCAGTCTGCTGGATGCCCGTATGCAGGAAGTGTTTCTGGCCTGTTTCAGGGAAACCGGTCAGAGTGAACTCGTTCAGGTGCAAGCGCCGTGCCTGATTGCTGCAGAACAAGTTGCGCTTTGGCTCAACGGCATTAGCGGCGCCGGGGAAATAAATGCTGACGATGCAAATGTGACCTTGCCGGATCTGAATGGGCCGTTGGCAGCGCGCGAGCCCGGCATGGACGAACAGCCTTCTATTATATTGGTAGGCTCGGGGGTGCATGTATGTACGGGACTGGCGCATTTGCCAGGCGTCAAACAGGTTGCGGATGCTGAACCGCGTGCCGCGATCATGGCCCGTATCGGCCTGCGTGCCTGGCTCGCCGGTAGATTTATCGCGGCCGATCAGGCGGCACCGCTGTACGTACGTGATAAGGTGGCATTTACGATCAAGGAAAGGGGACTAGGGCAGGGAGGGAATCCGCGTGCTGTCCCGCTATCGGCTCAGCAGATCATGCCAGGCGCGCAAGTGGCCGTGTCGTCGGAAAGTCAGACGCGCAACCAGATGATCACGGCACTGCAGCAGACGCATACGGTCCGGCGCATGGCGCAGCAGGATATTGAGGCGGTCGTGAGTATTGAGCGCCGTGTGCAGTCTCACCCCTGGACCGAGGGCAACTTTTTGGATGCCCTAAAAGCCGGTTACGAAGCCTGGGTAGTGTGCCATGACAACGAGGTAGTGGGGTTTTCCTTGCAAATGATGGCGCCCGATGTGGCCCATCTGCTGCTCATTGGCGTTGCGCCCGACTGGCAAAGCAAGGGGATCGGTGCCGGCCTGCTTGCCTGGGGTGAAGAGCGCCTGTTGCTGCAACAGCTCGATAGCCAAGTGCTGGAAGTGCGTCCATCCAATACGCGGGCGATCGCGTTTTATCATCGTTGGGGTTACGAGCAGATCGGCGTGCGAAAGGGCTACTACCCGGACGGGCGCGGTCATAGCGAAGATGCCTGGGTCTTGCAGAAAGCCGTGGTATCCTGATGGCTATGGAATCTTCTTCAGTTTCTGCCGGCGCCCAGCCCGTGGCGCATCCGGCCAACGTTTCGGTCAACCCGCTTCAACTGCTCTGGTTACAAGAGAGCGGGATTGATCGTCTGTGGGGGCGCGCAATAACCGTGTCCACGGGGGCTGCGCAGGTCCCTGGGTCGCATACCAGACATTCCTCAGTGACAGATGCCGCGTCGGCAGCGGATCCTGCCCAGGTGCATGCGAACCCGCGTCCTGCGGCGCCGGTCTCTGCGACCGCAAAAGCACCAGATATCCCGCTGGCAATTACAAAAGAAACGGTGGCTGGCGTGCCACCGGTAGTCCAAAACGATGCCTCGCCTGCCCGTCAGGCATTGGCAAAATTGCGCGAACAGATGCAGCGGCAACGTCGACCGGCGGGGCGCGCAGGTGTAGATACGCGGCGTGGGAAAGAAGACGGCGCTCGTGGGGCCACGAGCGAGATGGGCGGCGGCACCGCCATGCCCGACAGTGCTTCCGGGGTCGTGGTGCCAGAGGCCCAAGACAGTCTCCCGGCGGATCCGTTGGTGCAGATAGATGCGCGGATTGAGTGGCCGGTTTTGGCCGCAACTATTCGGCAGTGCACCCGTTGTGGCTTGTCAGAGCATGCCCGCCAGCCGGTGCCCGGCACCGGTGCCACGACAGCACGCTTGATGATAATTGACCAGGCGCCAGGCGCGCAGGATGAAATCAGCGGCGAACCCCTCAGTGGGCAGGCGGGCCAGTTACTGGACAATATGCTTGCCGCCATCGGCCTTTCCCGTGAGGCAACATTTATTACTGATGTGGTCAAGTGTCGGCCCATGGTGAGTCGTCCGGCCGAGCCGCATGAAATCGCGGCCTGCGCCGATTATCTGCAACAGCAGATTGCCATGGTCCAGCCTTCATGTGTCCTGTTATTTGGCAATGCTGCTCAGTCTGTACTGGGTACTACACAATCGGTGGGTGAGCTGCGCGAGGCGCATGATCTGCAGATTACGGTACAGGGCAGGGCGATACCGGTAGTGGTCACTTTTCATCCGAATCATCTGATGGCCAACCAGGCCGCCAAGCCGCTGGCATGGGTCGATCTCAAACGCCTGAGGCAGCTGTTGCAGCGGGCTGCAGCATAAGACGCCGGCAATCGGACAGAGAATGAAGCAATGGGCTGCCCGCTGTCGGGTCTGATGTCGTCGGCTGGCTATATATCCCCTGATCCGAATGCTCAACTGCTAATGCCCGGCCTGGGCACGTCCATGGCCCTCTTCACCAATCTCGGCAAAGGTCGCCGGATAGCGTCGCTGGTTGCGATAGCACCAGGCAATCACCAGCGTCATGAGTACTGCGACTATGACGCCAAAGATAATAATGATGGTATTGATGTGCAAGTTCATTTCCAGCATGAACCAGTAGGCCGCTACCATGAACAGTATGTTCAACTGTTCGTTGAAGTTCTGTACGGCAATGGAATGGCCTGCCGATAAAAGGACATGCCCACGGTGCTGCAGCAATGCGTTGAGCGGCACCACGAAAAAGCCGGAGAGCCCGCCCACCAGTATCAGCGTGCAATACACCGCCCAGGTGTCCTTGACTATGGTCATCAACATGACGGAAAAGCCCATGACAACGCCGATAGGCAGCACATGTAGTGCGCGCGTCAGCGGAACCCTGCCGGCCAGAACCGAACCGACAATGGTGCCGATGGCTGCTATACCCATCAGATTGGCTGATTGGGCGATGCTCAGTTGCAGGTGGTCTCGTCCCCATTGCAAGACAATGAGCTGCAGGGTGGCGCCCGCACCCCAAAAAAGGGTGGTGACCGCCAGTGAAATTTGTCCGACCTTATCCTGCCACAGGATGCGCACATAACTGGCAAATACGCTCAGCAGCTTCACGGGATTGGATTCCTGCTTCGGATACACGAAGTGCGTATTGGGGATCAGCAAATTACAGATGGCGGCCAGGATATAAATGCCGCCAATGACAACAATGGCCGCCTCGGCCGGCGTTTTGGCCAGGGCCGCCATCCAGGGCAGAGCCAGCAGGTAATCGGACAAGGGCGGTTCGATCAGCTTGCCCCCCAGGACAACCCCGAAAATAATCGAAAGCACTGTGAGCCCTTCGATCCAGCTGTTACCCTTGACCAGATCCCGCGGCGGCAGCAGTTCGGTGACAATGCCGTACTTGGCTGGCGAATAGGCGGCAGCGCCGATGCCCACCAGGGCATAGGAAAAACAGACGATATAGGCGTGCAGGCTTTTGTCGGACGGGGCCATCATGGCAAAGCCGAACATCAACAGGCAGCCGGAAATTTTAATGGCATTGGTGACAAACATGACCCGACCCTTTGGAAAAGAGTCGGCGATGGCGCCAACGAATGCAGCCAGAATGACATAGGCGAACGCAAAAAACCATTTCATGGCGGGCGTCATCCAGTCAGGTCCGGAAAGTTCAGCAATAAGGGCGATGGCAGCGATAAAAAGCGCATTGTCGGCCAGGGACGAGAGCGCCTGTGCCAACATGACGAGAAAGAAACCTTTTTTCAAACTGAATATCCCGTTTTAACTTGTTATCGCTTACCCGGATCCGGTGGTAACACCAGACGATAAAGTAATCATATGTCGTGGTCATGAAATGATGCCGGCAGAAATACCAGACAGAGGTGCCGAGTTTTTCCGTCGTGCTCAATCGCAACATAATATCAGGTTCAGTGGTGTTTCGTTACCCATTGCCCCCAACCAACGGCGAATTAGATTCAAACCGGTGCAGGATGAGGGTTCGACACCAATTCGGCCAATCGAATCCTTCGGCCTGTTCATGTAGCAGGCTGAAATATTTGTTGCCAGGCTCGTAGCAGACCGGTGCCGGCCGGGTATGGGGGGATGAGCCTTGCGCCTGGCCGCGGCAGAACGCGACAAGACTTGCGTTGGCGCTCAAAAACTGATGCGGTACCGCAAGTGAGGCAGACCATTTGTGCCCTGCGCAAATATTGCTATTATGACTTTTGTTTACTATCAAATCGGATCGCCTGGGTTATCATACGGGGCTGGAGCCTGACTGTCGCGCCGGACCTGTACCGGCACTGCCTCAGGGCATTTTTTTTTACTTTGTATTGTTCCCTACGTGCGCCTCACCCAACTCAAACTCGCTGGATTCAAGTCTTTTGTTGATCCTACGGTCATCCCGGTGCCCAGCCAGATGGTGGGCGTGGTCGGTCCCAATGGCTGCGGCAAATCCAATATTATCGACGCCGTACGCTGGGTGCTGGGTGAAACGCGCGCCTCTGAACTGCGTGGCGAATCGATGCAGGACGTGATCTTCAACGGTTCGGGAAACCGAAAGCCGGCGGCACGGGCGTCGGTTGAACTGGTCTTTGACAACAGCGATGGGCGTGCGGTCGGGCAGTGGAGCACTTACGGAGAAATCGCCGTCAGGCGGGTCCTGACCCGCGATGGCACCAGCAGCTACTACGTCAACAACCAGCAGGTTCGTCGCAAGGATATTCACGATATTTTCCTGGGTACCGGTCTGGGCGCGCGTGGCTACGCCATCATTGGTCAGGGCATGATCAATCGGCTGATTGAGGCCAAGCCCGAAGAGTTGCGCGTGTATCTGGAAGAGGCCGCCGGTGTGTCCAGGTATAAGGAGCGTCGCCGGGAAACCGAAAATCGTCTGGGCGATACCCGCGAGAACCTGACCCGCGTAGAAGACATTATGCGCGAGCTTGAGTCGCAGCTGAACCGCCTGGAAGCGCAGGCCGAAGTGGCGCGCAAGTATCGTGACCTGCAGCACGACGGTGAAAAAAAGCAGCATGTACTCTGGCTGATCCGGGAAGAAAATGCCCGATCCGATCAGGAGAAAAAAGCCCAGGAGATCGAAAAGGCCCAGACCGAACTGGAGGCCTCGCTCGCAGAACTGCGCGCTTCAGAAAGCGAAGTGGAAAAACGCCGACAGGCGCATTATCAGGCAAGTGACGCAGTGCACGCAGCCCAGGCCGCCATGTACGAGGCCAATACCACGGTCAGCCGCCTTGAGACCGAAATTCGCCATGTGGTGGATGCGCGCAACCGCCTGCAGGCACGCAAGGCGACACTCAACACCCAGATGCAGGAGTGGCAAGATCAACTGACACACTGCACTGAACAAATTGCCGAGCTTGAGGAAGAACTGGCCGCTGCCGCCGAGCGCGCAGCCATGGTCCAGGATGAACTGGAATCGCGTCAGGCTGACATGCCTGAAGTAGAAGAAAAAGTACGTAGTGCGTCGGCAAGCCGTGAAACCATGCGATCCGAGCTGGCCCGCGTTGAGCAGAAGCTGGCGCTTACGGCCCAGGCTCAGCGTGATGCCGACCGCCAGTTGCAGCAGTTGGAGCAGCGCCGCGAACGTCTGGAACGGGAACTGGGCGAAATCCAGAGCCCCGATGCAGGACGGCTCGAACAACTGACCGGTGATCGCAACGCGGCCGAAGCCCAGTTGGAAGAGGTGCAGGCGAGCCTGCAGGACATGGAAGAGCGCTTGCCGCAGCTGGACGAAGCACGCCGCAGCGCACAATCCAATTCGCAAAAGGAAACGCAGGATGTGGCCAGGCTTGAAGCCCGGCTAAGCGCGCTTAGCGCCCTGCAGGAAGATGTGCAGAAGAAGGGGGCGCTTGAGCCCTGGCTGCAAAAGCATGATCTGGCCGGTTTTGGCCGGCTTTGGCAACAAATACATATTGAACCGGGCTGGGAAGCAGCGCTGGAGTCAGTATTGCGTGAGCGCTTAACTGCGCTGCCACTGCGCGACCTGGATATGGCGCGTGCCTTCACGGATGATCCGCCACCGTCGCGGCTGGCGTTTTATCAGAAACCGACAGCCGAGGCGCTGCCAGCAGCGCTGCCGGGTCACACACCGCTACTATCGCTGTTGCGCTGCAACGACCCCGATCTGAAGATCCTGCTGGGGCGCTGGCTGCAAGGCGTTTACACGGCCTCATCACTGACCGAGGCGCTGGGACAGCGGCAATCGTTGCCGGTGGGCGTGCAATTGGTGGTGCGTGAAGGGCACGTGACTGATGCGCATGGCCTGTGTTTTTATGCCGCCGATTCCGAGCAGGCAGGCATGCTGGCCCGCCAGCAGGAAATCGACAACCTTAAACGCGAAATCAAGGCACGCCAGCTGATAGCCGATCAGGCCGTCACACAGCTGGCCCGTAGCGAAGCGGCCTGGACTGCGCTGTCGCAATCGATGACGCCGGCGCGTCAGCGCCTGTCTGAGCTGACCCGTCGGGTGCATGATCTGCAGATGGAGCATTCCCGGTTACATGCACAGATGCAGCAAAGTGAAGAGCGCAACGCACGCATCAACGAAGATCTGGCCGACATCCGCATACAGCAGGAAGAATTGCTGGCTCAGAAGGAAGAGTCCGAAGCCGGTTTTGAAACATTGGACAATGAACTGGCCACGCTGCAGGAAACTTACGCTGAAGCGGAAATGGCCGGCGAGACGCTGGCTGAAACGGCCGAAACCGCGCGCCAGCAAATTCGCGAGCTGGAACGCAGCGTACAGGAAGCAGGTTTTACCCAGCGAGGTCTCACCTCGCGGATTGCTGATCTGACCCGCAACAGGGACCTGGCCGGCAACCAGATCAATCAGGCCCGCAACGAACTGGAAAACCTGGAAACCGAGCTGTTTGATTTCGATGAGTCCGCCACCCAGGCCGGGTTGCAGGATGCACTGGAAACCCGTGTGATCCGCGAGGAAGCGCTGGCTGCTGCTCGTCTTGAGCTTGACAACTTGGCTGCCACGCTGCGCGGCGCCGATGAAACTCGCATGCGCACCGAACAGTCGCTGGAGCCGCGTCGCGCCCATATTATGCAACTGCAGCTGGACGAACAGGCTGCCCGGCTGGCGGTAGAGCAGTTTTCCGAACAACTGGACGAACACGAGGTTGATCGCGCGGCACTCAAGATAGAGATGAACGATTTGCCAGAGGACTGGTCCAAAGTGACTTGGCTGCATGCCGAAGTGCAGAAAATATCCCGGCAGATCGAAGCGTTGGGATCGGTCAATCTGGCCGCGCTGGACGAACTGAACGAGTCGCGAGAGCGCAAGGGGTTTTTGGATGCGCAACACGCCGATCTGACCGAGGCCATCGATACGCTGGAAGATGCGATTCGTCGTATCGACAGGGAAACCCGTGATTTGTTGCAGGAAACGTTCAATCAAGTCAACACGCATTTTGGCGAGTTGTTTCCGAAGCTGTTCGGCGGTGGTGAGGCGCGCCTGTCCATGACCGGTGAAGAAATTCTGGATGCCGGCGTACAGGTGATGGCGCAGCCGCCAGGTAAACGCAACAGTACGATTCATCTGCTGTCAGGCGGTGAAAAGGCACTGACGGCCACCGCGCTGGTATTCGCTTTGTTCAAGCTGAATCCAGCGCCATTCTGTCTGCTGGACGAGGTGGATGCGCCGCTGGATGATGCCAATACCGAAAGGTACGCCAACCTGGTTGGCAGCATGAGTGAACAGACGCAGTTTTTATTTATTTCTCATAATAAAATAGCCATGCAGATGGCTAAGCAGTTAATCGGTGTTACGATGCAAGAACAAGGGGTTTCCCGAATTGTTGCTGTGGATATCGAGTCCGCCGTACAGCTTGTTGGCGAAGCGTAAACAAAAGGGTCAATCACACAATGAGTAATTTGCAACTGGCTTTAATTGCGATCGGAATCGTGCTGATTCTGCTGGTGCTGCTGTTCAATTGGTGGCAGGACCAGCGAGTGCGCAGGCAAATGCACGAGCAGTTCAGTATGGGCGACGAGCATGAGAATGACGTCCTGCTTAAGGATCGCAAACCGGTTGCGCCAATCCATAAAGCGCCGGTTGATCGGCAGGATCCTGTCTTTGCCAGCGACCAGGATGAACCTGCTGCCACATCCCCTGTCGCTCCCTCTGCGACATTGCCCGCCCATGACATGGACGGACAGCATGACGAAGAAGCCGTTGACGAAATGACCGAAGGCGTTATTGAGTTGCATTTTGCTGCTCCCGTCGGTGGCGCTGATTTGCACCGTTACACCCGAAGCGCCCTGTATGCCGGCTCCAAGCCATTGCGTTTTTTTGCCGAAACCGACGATGGCCTGCATCGTGCTGATTTGCGAGCTGACGAGAATTATGTGTCGTTGCAGATGGCAGTTCTGTTGGCTAATCGCGCCGGTGCACTGGGCGAAATTGAATGGTCGCAGGCCTGGGCCAAGGCCGATGAAATCGCTCACGAATTCGATGCCAGTGTTGAAAGCCCCGACGTGCCTGCCTTGCTGCGCCGTGCAGGGAAACTGGATCAGGTCTGCGCCAACCTGGACACGCAAGTGGGCCTGACTGTGCAACTGGCGCAGCCCCATCCTGTTCGTAGCGTGATCGACGTTGCTCGCGCCAAGGGCTTTACCGAATACCGCAATGGCCTGGCCTGGATGAACCATGATGGTTTGCCACGCTTTGTCCTGTTGCTGGCCGGTGAACATGCCGATGACCCGGCAAATGCCGGCGTCAACCGCGTAGATCTGCTGCTGGACGTTCCCTGCAGTCCGCCGGACGACACGCCCTTTGCGCGCATGATGGCCGTGGCCCGTGATCTGGCGCTGTCGCTTGACGGCCAGTTGATCGATGACTCCGGCCGCCCGGTGATGGAAGGGTCCGAACACGCGATTGATGAACAGATTCGCGGTATTTACCAAGAGCTGGAGCAGCAGGGTCTGCAGGCCGGCTCGCCACGCGCCTTGCGGGTCTTCTCCTAAAGGCATGTGTCATGACGCAGGGCAAAGAACAACAGTTGCAGGCTGAACTGGAAAGCCTGCGTGCACAGATCAATACACACAATCACGCCTATCACGTTCTGGATGAGCCAACGATCAGCGATGCCGAGTTTGACGGCCTGATGCAGCGATTGCTGGCCATCGAGGCCGAGCATCCTGAATGGGTCAATGCCGATTCTCCGTCGCAGCGTGTAGGCAGCGCACCGTTGCCTTTTTTTGACAGTGTCCGTCACGCCGTGCCCATGCTGTCGCTGGGCAATGCATTCAGCAGCGAAGAAGTAACTGCCTTCGACAAGCGGGTAAGTGACGCCCTGCGTGCTGCCGGCATGCTCGGGCCGGCAGAGAAAGTAGAATATAACTGCGAAGTCAAAATGGATGGGCTGGCCATCAGCATCCGTTACGAGAACGGCCGCCTGGTGCGCGCCGCGACACGTGGTGATGGTTTGTCCGGCGAGGATGTGACCGCCAATATCCGCACCTTGCGCTCGGTCCCGCTCACGCTCTCGCCGGGCTTTCCGGCGGTGCTGGAAGTGCGCGGCGAAGTGCTCATGCACCGCAGTGACTTTGAAAAACTCAATAAACAACAGGCCGCAGCCGGGGACAAGACATTTGTCAATCCGCGCAATGCGGCGGCAGGCAGCCTGCGCCAGCTGGATCCGCGGCATACAGCCAAGCGGCCGTTGCGATTTTTCGCCTACGGCTGGGGACAGCTGGACGGGCTTGTCGCTCCTTTGCCCGAAACCCATTCCGGCATGCTTGACTGGTTATCTTCCCTGGGTTTGTCCGTAGGCAAGTACCGCAAGCGTGTGACCGGTCCAGATGCGCTACTGGCCTTTTATGAAGAAATCGGCCAGACGCGAACGAACCTGCCCTTTGATATTGATGGGGTGGTGTACAAGGTCAATTCGCTGAAGGCACAGACGGAACTGGGCTTTGTTTCGCGCGCGCCCCGGTTTGCGCTGGCGCACAAGTTTGCTGCCGAAGAAGCGACAACCGTGCTGCTGGATATCGAGGTGCAGGTGGGCCGCACCGGTGCGCTCACGCCGGTGGCCCGGCTGCAGCCTGTCTTTGTGGGTGGCGTGACGGTGACCAATGCGACGCTGCATAACGAAGACGAAATCCGCCGCAAGGATGTGAGAATTGGTGATACCGTGGTCGTTCGCCGGGCCGGCGACGTGATCCCGGAAGTGCTGCGCCCGGTACTGGAAATGCGACCGGCAGATGCACAGCTGTTTGCCATGGTGACGCGGTGTCCGGTTTGTGGCTCTGCGGTGGAACGCCTGCCTGATGAAGCGGCGACCCGCTGTACCGGTGGCCTTTTTTGCGCTGCCCAACGCAAGCAAAGCTTGTTGCATGCCGCAGGACGCAAGGCCCTGGATATTGAAGGGCTGGGTGAAAAACTGATTGACCAACTGGTTGACCATGACTGGGTTCGCTCAATTGCCGACCTGTATTCGCTGTCGGTAGAAAAGGTCATGGGGCTGGAGCGCATGGGGCGCAAATCGGCAGAAAACCTGATCGCGGCCATTGAAGAAAGCAAGCACGTAGAGCTGTCCCGCATTGTGTATGCGCTGGGCATCCGCCATGTTGGCGAAACAACGGCGCGGGATCTGGCGCGTTACTTTGGTTCGCTTGATGCCCTGATTGCTGCCGATGAAGCTGCTTTTCTTCAGGTCAATGATGTGGGGCCGGTGGTCGCCGAGTCGCTGCGGGCATTTTTTGCTGAACCCCACAATATTGCAGTGCTCGATGCGTTGCGCGCAGCGGGCGTGACCGTCAAAATGCCCGAGTCAGTCAAAAGCACGGTACTGCAAGGCAAGACGTTTGTCCTGACCGGGACGCTGCCGACGCTGACACGCGACGAAGCGGGTAAGCTGATCATGGAAGCAGGCGGAAAGGTAAGCGGCAGCGTATCAAAAAAAACCAGCTATGTGGTTGCGGGAGAAGAGGCTGGCAGCAAGCTGGAGAAGGCCCGCGACTTGTCCGTGCCGGTACTTGACGAAGAAGGCCTGCTGGACTTGCTCAGGCAATAAGGCGGCCCAGTTCGGCCAATGCCGGTAGTGCCTGACATCCCGATTATCGGCGTCGCTCGCCCTCTCATCTCTCCGATCACACAGATCAAGCCATAGCAGGATGCGCTGGTGTACCTGTTGAATCTTGCCCGATAGGGTGCGCAGGTTGGTTACCCGGCCGGCTCCGCTTGCCGGAAAATCCGGTTTGATGCGTACTCTGGCGGTAAGCTGCAGCAGCGCGTGTCCTTTCTCTGGCACATCCAAAAGGTGACCGATGGTCTGTCAGGCAGCCCGTATCTGGATCCCATCCTGACCCCACAATAAAAAATCCCCCATCGGCCCTGATAACGGGTAGACGGGGGATAGTCGTCAGTGACAGGGTAAATCGGATAAAGAACCCGACTTACAATATCTTACTGCTTGGGTGCCTCTACTGCGGGAGCCGCAGCGGGTTTTTCGGCGGCGCCTTCGGCAGCGGTTTTCTCAATTTTGGCTTCGTCGCGCAGTTTTTTCATCTGTTCCTGCAGTGACTGCTGACTGAGCATCTGGCTGATTTGCGGTTTGGCTTCTTCCAGGGTGGGTACCTTGACCGGACGTGAGTCTGTCACCTGGATGATGTGCCAGCCAAACTGGCTTTTAACAGGCTTGTCCAGCAACTGACCTTTTTTCGCCGCTTTTACCGCTTCGGCAAATTCAGGAACATAGTTTTCGGCAGGAGCCCAGCCCAGATCGCCGCCGTTTTTGCCACTTCCTGGGTCAATAGAGTTTTTCTTGGCAGCGTCGGCAAAGCTGACCTTTTTGGCTTTGATATCTTTCAGCAGCTTATTGGCGGCCGTTTCGTCTTTGACCAGGATATGCTTGACCTGATATTCCTGTTCACCGGCAGACTGGGCCTTGAACTCGTCATAGGCTTTTTTGACGTCTTCATCACTGACAGGGTGGGTCTTGGCCCAGTCACGCATCATGGAGCCAATCAGGATTTCCTGGCGGGCATTTTCGATGGCGAACTGCACTTCAGGGTTTTTGTCTACGCCCTGTTTTTCAGCTTCCTGAGACAGGACAGCACTGTTGATCAGCTGTTCTGTAATCTGTTCGCGCAGCGCTGGGCTGTCTGTCGCGCCACGGGCAATGAGCGTTTTCACTGCCGTATCTACCTGATCGTTGGTAATAGCTTTACCATTCACAGTGGCCACGTTCTGGGCCAAGGCCGGTACTGTCATGGCGCAAGTTACAGCAAGTAAAATAAAACGTTTCATAGTTTTCCTTTTGGTTAAGAAATCGGTTGGGTCTGTATGGACAGTGCATGAATCGGGTAGGGGATCAAATCTCCCAGCGCGTCATAGACCAGACGCTGACTGGCTACCCTGGACAATCCATTAAAGCGGGCAGAGCGAATGCTCAGGCGGTAATGGCCCGCGCCATTGCTGGCGCCTGCATGCCCTTTGTGCAGATGAGACTCGTCTTCGATGTCAAGCGCCTGCGGCTCAAGCGAGGCCAGGCGCTCACGGATCAGCGCAATGCGATCTGTATCAGTCATTGGTTTTCTCCGGCAAGGCCACAGGCCCTGGGGTCGCGGGTACTTCCTGCATATGACGCCCGAGCCAGACCGATTGGCCAATCGCAAAAATGACCAGCAGAATGGTCATGCCGAAGGCCTTGAAGGCGGCCCACTGCTCAAGCGTAAAATAGCCCGAAAAGGCTACCACTAAATTGAGGGCGCCGGCAAACAGAAAAAAGCCGGCCCAGGTGTCAGACAGGCGATCCCAGATACGATCCGGCAGGCTCATTTGCGTAGCCAGCATTTTGCGCAATATGTTTTTGTTCATCAGCAGACGCGCGCCCAGCAGGATCAGGGCAAACATCCAGTAAAGCACCGTGGGCTTCCACTTGACGAAGGTGTCGTTATGGAAATAAATGGTGGCGCCGCCAAACACCACGATAATGATGACATTCATCCAGTTGGTGGCTTCGATCGGGCGACCACGCAATTTCAGCCAGAGGATCTGCAGGACGCTGCAGGCAATGGCAACCCAGGTTGCCACGTAAATGTCTGCAACCTTGAAGGCCACAAAAAAGAGGACCAATGGGAAAAAATCGAACAGGAGCTTTTTCATTCTACGGGGTCAAAGCGAAGGGACAGCGAATTGATGCAATAGCGCAGGCCGGTGGGAGGAGGGCCATCGGGGAAAACATGACCAAGATGCGCATCGCAGACGTTGCACAGCACTTCGGTGCGCGTCATGCCGTGCGAGGTGTCGACTTCTTCGCGTACATTCTGCGGATTAAGAGGCTCGAAGTAGCTGGGCCAGCCGCAGCCGGCGTCAAATTTCGTGTCTGATGCAAACAGGGGTGTTCCGCAGGCGACGCAGGTATAGATACCGGGCTGAAAATGGTCCCAGTACTCTCCTGTGAAGGCACGCTCTGTGCCTTTCTGCCGCGTGACGTGGTAGCTTTCCGGAGAGAGCAGCTCACGCCATTGCTGTTCGGACTTGATGACTTTCAATGGTGGCCTTTACATCAAAAACGGTGGCGGCTATTAGGGTGGTGCTGAACCGCCGTACCGGGTTTCTTTAAATAAAATGCCTGCAGCCTGCCGGCCGCACGCTTTTAGGATGCACTGCGCCGTGTATTCGAAAATGCAGGCTGTAACCATTCTATTTTAAAGTAAATTGGGGCCTCATTCCTGAATTACCAGGACAAAACTGTATGATTACGCGTTTAAGTGTGACATATTATTGTCCACCGGTTTGACTATAGCGTGCATCCCACTATCTTAAGACAGTTGTAATTAAGCGAAATCATAATATTTGAGAGACAAATCATGAAAAAGTTCCTGCCCTGCCTGCTTGGCGTCGTACTTGCCACCAGCGCTCATTCGGTACTTGCCGAGGATGCAACGGTTAATGTAGGCGTCGTGGTGTCGGCGACCGGTCCGGCCGCCTCGCTGGGCATTGCCGAGCGCAACACTGTAGCGCTGCTGCCGCGTCAGATCGGATCGACCAAGATCAACTATACCATTCTTGACGATGCGACAGACGCCACACAGGCAGTGCGCAATATGCGCAAGCTGATCAGCGAGAATAATGCAGATGTGATTATCGGCACCACCGCCACACCCGGTTCGCTGGCAATGATTGATGTTGCAGCCGAAAAGAAAATCCCCATGATCAGCCTGGCCGCCAGTGCCAGCATTGTGGAGCCTGTGCAGGGCGCGCGCACCTGGTCGTTCAAGACACCGCAAAATGATGTGCTGATGGCCACTGCCGTGGTACAGGCAATGGAAAAAGCGGGCGCTGGCAAAATTGGTTTTATCGGTTTTTCCGACGCCTATGGCCAGAACTGGCTTAAGGAACTCAAAAATGCACTGCAGGGAAAGCCAATAGAGATCGTAGCAACGGAAAGTTATGCTCGTCCTGATACCAGTGTGACCGGCCAGGTGCTCAAGCTGCTGGCCGCCAAGCCTGATGCCATTCTGATTGCCGGGTCCGGCACGGCAGCTGCGCTGCCACAGCGCGAACTCAAGCAGCGCGGCTTTAAAGGTCAGATCTATCAGACCCATGGGGCCGGCAATAGCGAGTTTTTGAAAATGTGCGGCAGCGCCTGCGAAGGCCTGGTTTTACCGGCAGGCCCGATCCTGGTTGCGGATCAGTTGCCGCAGGCCAACCCCATGCGCGCTACCGGCCTGGACTACACACAGAAATATGAGGCGCAATATGGTAAGGGCTCGGTCAGTGGGTTCGGCGGGCATATGAGCGATGCTGGTGCGCTGGTTGCCGCTGCCATTCCCAAGGCGCTGGCAAAGGGAGCCAAACCCGGCACCGAGAGCTTTCGCCAGGCGCTGCGCGATGCACTGGAAAACACCAAGGATGTAGCCGGCGTGCATGGCGTCTTCAACATGTCTGCCAAGGACCATTCAGGGCTGGACGAACGCGCCCGGGTGCTGCTACGCGTCAAGAACGGCCACTGGGAATTTGCCCAGGACCTGAACTAAAGAAAAACCGCAAGGAAAACAACGGAAAGACAATGGATTGGTCAATCGCAAAGATTCTCATGCAGGACGGGCTGGTGACGGGCGTCATTTATGCATTGCTGGCAGTATCGCTGGTGCTGGTGTTTGCAGTCACGCGCATTATTCTGATTGTGCAGGGGGAGTTCGTGACCTATGGGGCGCTCACCTTTGCGGTCCTGGCCGATGATCAGGTACCGGGCACTCGCTGGCTGCTGGTGATCGCCGGCTTGCTGGTCTTTGTACGCGAACTGTGGTTGGTGTTTCGTGGCAAGCCCGCAGTGACGCTGATCAAGTCGGCACTGTTTTGCCTGGTGCTCCCCATTGTTGTATTTTTCGCGGTGCCGGCTATTTTGGGTACAACGCCTTCGCTCTGGATCAAGGCACTAATGACCTTATTCCTGGTTGTCCCGCTGGGTCCTATGCTTTACAAGCTTGCCTATGAATCCATGGCTGACAGTTCGGTGCTGGCGCTCTTTGTGATTTCCATTGCCGTGCACTTTGTTTTTGTTGGCATGGGCCTGGCTTTTTTTGGTGCCGAAGGGCGGCTGGTTGCCCAGCCGTTTTTTGATGGCCAGCTTGAACTGTTCGGCCTGAATTGGACTTATCAAAGCCTGTTCGTGATCGCGATGACAGCTGTCATTATCGCTGCGTTATGGCTGTTTTTTGGCTATACCCTGTACGGCAAGGCATTGCGGGCGACGGCGGTGAACCGGCGCGGCGCGCGACTGGTCGGCATCAGTACCAATATGTCTGGTTTCCTGACTTTCCTGTTGTCGTCCATCGTTGGGGTGCTCTCGGGCATCATGATCGTGTCGTTTATTTCGATTACCTACGAGACCGGTTTCATGATTGGTCTCAAGGGATTTGTGGGCGCCATCATCGGTGGGCTGATGAGCTATCCGATCGCCGCTGCGGGCGCACTGCTGGTGGGCATTATTGAATCGTTTTCGACCTTCTGGGCAAGCGAGTACAAGGAAGTGATTGTTTTTGCGCTGATCATACCGGTATTGCTGATTCTGTCTGTGACCACTCGTCACGACGAAGAGGAGTAAGCCATGAAAAAATGGTTTGTACCAATGTTCATTGTGCTGCTGGCCCTGTTGCCGATGGTGCCCGGCGTACCCGAATTCTGGATCAATCAACTCAATGCGATCGGCATTGCCAGTCTGGTCGTTATCGGCCTGGTGGTATTAACCGGCGTGGGTGGGCTGACCTCATTTGGCCAGGCAACGTTTGTCGGTATCGGCGCTTACGCCACCGCGTGGCTGTCTGCCACCATGGACGGGTCTCCCTGGCTGGGACTGGTGTTGGGCATTGTGCTCACTCTGCTGCTGGCGTTTGTGCTGGCGCAGGTGACATTGCGCCTGTCAGGGCATTATCTGTCGCTGGCGACGATCGCCGTCTGCCTGATTTTCTATTACCTGTATGGGAACATGCCGTTTCTGGGGCGGCATGACGGCATTCCGGGCATACCGCCAATTTCGCTGTTTGGCTATCCATTGTTGCAGGCCAAGAGTATTTATTATCTGATCTGGCTGGTCGTGCTGCTGGCGGCATGGACGGCGATCAACTTGCTGGATTCACGCAGTGGTCGCGCCATCCGCGCCTTGAAAAACGGCGAAAAAATGGCCGCTTCATTCGGGGTGCATACCTTCGGCTACAAAGTGATCGCCTTTGTGTACGCCGCTGTGCTGGCTGGTCTAGCCGGCTGGTTGTATGCGCACGAGCAGCGTGCGGTCAGCCCCAGCACGTTCGGCATCAATTATGGCATTGAGTATTTGTTCATGATGGTGGTGGGCAGCGTGTCGTCTGTCTGGGGCGGCATTTTCGGCGCCGCTGTTATTCTGACGCTCAAAGACCAGATCCAGGACATTGCGCCGCGCCTGTTCGATACCTCGACCAATTTCGAGCTGATTGTATTTGGCGTACTGGTGGTGCTGGTGTTGCATCATGCGCGGGAAGGGCTATGGCCGATCGTGACCCGGCTTTTTTCCGGTAGCGAACGCAAAGCGGCCAGTGGCGCTTTAACGCAATGGTGGGCCGACGCGTCGTTACTGGCTAAAAGCGACAGGCCGCTGGCAGGGCGCCCTTTGTTGCAGGTAACGCAGTTGCGCAAAGAGTTTGGCGGACTGGTGGCGGTGAACGATATTTCCTTTAGCGTGGCTGCCGGTCAGATTGTGGGCCTGATCGGGCCCAATGGCGCCGGTAAAAGCACGACCTTCAATCTGATTACTGGTGTCATGCCATTGACGCGTGGTTCGATTGTCTTTCGCGACAAACCCCTGAAGGCGGTCAGGGCAGAAGATATTGCCCGATTGGGCATCGCCCGTACCTTTCAGCATACCCAATTGCTGCCGCAGATGAGTGTGCTGGAAAATGTGGCGCTGGGCGCGCATCTGCGGCGCTCCGCCGGCGCCATACGCAGCATCTTGCGGCTGGATAGGCGTGATGAGGCGGCTCTGCTGCGCGAGGCAGCCATTCAGCTGGAGCGGGTTGGGCTGGGCGATTGCATGTTTGAGCTGGCCGGCAATCTGTCGCTGGGCAAACAGCGGATCGTGGAAGTGGCAAGGGCGCTGGCGCTTGATCCGACACTGCTGTTGCTGGATGAACCGGCAGCGGGCCTGCGCTACATGGAAAAACAGGAGCTGGCTGCCGTGTTGTCAGCGTTACGTGACGAAGGCATGAGCATCCTGCTGGTAGAGCACGATATGGACTTTGTAATGAAACTGACCAGCCATCTGGTGGTAATGGATTTCGGAACAAAAATTGCAGAAGGCACGCCGGCACAGATCCAGCAAAACGACAAAGTCCTGCAGGCCTATCTGGGTGGGATTGACGATACGGTTATGACAGACGAAATTGCGGTCGACGCGACTGGCAATCAGGAGGTACGCGCATGAGCCGGTTACTGGAAGCACATAATATCAACGCGCAATACGGCAAAGTACTTGCGGTCAATGACGTGTCGCTGGCCATGGATCAGGGACAGGTGGTGACGGTGATTGGCGCCAATGGCGCCGGCAAGTCGACGTTGCTCAATACCCTGATGGGCGCCTTGCCCACATCCGGTCGCGCCCACGGGCGTATCCTATACCGCGGGCAGGACATCAGCCGGATGCCCGTGGAAGAGCGCGTGGCGGCAGGCCTGTGCCTGGTGCCGGAAAAGCGCGAGCTGTTTACCAGCATGTCGGTGCAGGACAATCTGCTGCTGGGCGGATTTCGTCAGTATCGTCAACGCGTTGCCGGCTGGCGCGATACGCTGGACCAGGTTTATCAGCTGTTTCCGCGTTTGCTGGAGCGTCGCGATCAGCGCGCCGGCACGCTCTCGGGTGGTGAGCGGCAAATGCTGGCAGTGGGACGGGCCATGATGGCAAAGCCTACGTTGCTCATGCTCGATGAGCCCAGTCTGGGGCTGGCGCCGCGTGTGGTGCAGGAAGTGTTTCGCATTATCTTGCGACTGCGCGAAACTGGTGTGTCGATACTGCTGGTCGAGCAGAACGCACGTGCCGCGCTGCAGGCCTCCGATTACGGTTATGTGCTGGAAATGGGCGAGGTAGCGATGGAAGGCTCATCGCAGATTCTGCGTGCCGATTCCAAGGTAGCGCAAAGTTATCTGGGGTTTGGCCACAGCAATAGCAATCAGGTGCAGGACTGACACATACCGAAGACACTGTTGTTGCGTCTGGGCAGTGAGAAACAGGACTGGCTTGCGTCGATAGCACCTGGCAGGCCACTCGCATTATGCTCCGTACTGCTTTGATTGCGTCGGACGTATGCACCAGGACAGAATAAGGGCCAACAGGCAAATTCCGGCGATAATTACAAACGTGATTGTAAATGCCTGGGCGATACCCTCTGCGGCAGTGTCAGTGATGTCCTGTGGTCCGAGTGCCATGGAGAACACGCCCGACATGAGCGATGCTCCGGTCATCAACCCCAGGTTGCGTGACAATCCCAGCAAACCCGAGAGAAGTCCGCGTTGCGCCTGAGATGCGCCCAGCATGATGACAGTGCTGTTGGCTGCCAGAAAAAGCTGAAATCCTGGAGTCAATAGCATCAGCGCCACGATGTAGCCGGCTACGCCCAGCCACCGCGGAAAATAGGCCAGCGCGATCAGGCCGAGTGTGGTCTGAATCAGGCCCGCCATGCGCGTGCGCTGCGCGCCGATGCGGTCGGCCAGCCAGCCCGCGGGCACCCCGGAGATGGCGGCCACCAGCGGGCCGACTGCCATCACCAGGCCGATTCCTGCTTCGTTCATGCCAAGCCCGAAGGACAGGAAAAACGGGCCGATGACCAGGGTGGCCATCATCGGAATGGACACCAGCAGATTCATCAGCATCGCCGTGCCCGTTTGCGGGTCACGCAAGTGTACGAGCGGCACCAGGGGTGAGGGCGCTTGCGACTGGACACGAAGAAACAGGACAAGCGTGCCGGCAGCGCACACCAGGAGCAGGGTTGCATCCGTTGTCGTATTGCCACCGCCGACCGTGCCCAGTCCGTAGAGAATGAGCGTTGCCGTCAATAGAACTGCGCCTGCCCAGTCCGGCGTGGTGGGATCCAGGCTTTTGTTGCTGGGAATTGCTGGAATAACCCTTGCTGCAAATAGCAACAGACCAGCGCCTAGCATGGCCAGCATGATAAACGCTGCACGCCAGCCCATACTGTCAATGAGCACACCCCCGAGCGAGGGACCCAGGGCAGTGCCGATGGCGGACATAGTGCCGAATAGTCCCATCGCTGAGCCGACCCGCTTTCTTGTTACAAACGCGTGGGCAATTGAAATGGGCAATGCCATCAGAGCCGCACCACCCACGCCCTGAAGCACTCGCGCCAGCACCAGCATATCCAGCGTCGGGGCAGCGGCGCAAAGCCCTGATGCCAGCACAAAGAGCGTCAACCCGACAATGAGCACACGACGATGACCGATAAGGTCACCAAGTTTGCCTGCCAGGACGATTGCGACCGTGATTGTGATCAGGTACGCAAGCATGACCCATTGCACCGCGGGCAGCGTTGCATTGAAATCCCGCGTCAGAGCCGGTAGCGCCACCGTGGCGATGCTCACGCCAAGTGATGCCAGCAGCATTGCGCCGGCCAGCGCCGTCAATAAGACCGTAGTTGCTTGTTTGCCGGGAAGTACATTCATGATTTTTCCTTGCCTGTGGATGTTCTGGCAAGTATTATGCAACTTCAAGCCAACTTTAAGTCAAGCCATGAATCTGATTGATATTGCCGCGCTGTCCCAAAGCAGTGGCGTTCCCACGTCAACGCTGCGCTACTATGAAGAACTCGGATTGATCCATTCCTGCGCGCGGCATGGTCTGAGGCGCCAGTACGACGAGCAAACCATTACCCAGCTGGCATTAATATCCCTGGGAAAGGCAGCCGGTTTTTCTCTGGAGCAGATAAAGGGGATGTTCGGACAGGACGGAGCACCGAATCTGTCTCGCCCTGTTTTGCGTGACCGTGCTGATGCCATTGACGATCAGGTTCGCCGGTTAAAGGCGCTCCGGGATACACTACGGCATGTGGCAGAGTGCCCCGCGCCCAGTCATATGCAATGTCCGAAGTTTCTGCAGCTTTTGCGCGTCATACAGCCGAAGACTGGCGACGCAAAGCCCAAGCGTTCGCAAAGGGGCAAGTGATTCGTATACCGTTATCAACCCGCATCGATCGAAGTGTTATTGAAATGTAAATACCGATGGTTGTCTGGTGATTTAAAAATACACAGGGCAGCGCCTGGCATCCGCTTTTGCAATAGTGAAATGGGGCTACTGCTTTTTAAGCATGGGTGCGAAGGTACACAGAACGCTGTTATGCCACTTCCATCGTGGTCTTTTTTATCGGTTTTGCACTCTTTTTTAATGCGGCTTTCTTCGCCGGCCGGGCGGTGCCTGTTTTTCCGGCGGACCGACGGGCAGCGCCGCCCAGATTCTTTTCCTTGAATTCACACAGGTCTTCAATCCCGCATTGCGTGCACTTGGGCGCGCGCGCCACGCAGATATACCGGCCATGCAGAATCAGCCAATGATGCGCGTCCAGCAAGTATTCCTTGGGCACGAAGCGCATGAGTTTGTCTTCGACTTCCCTGACGTTTTTTCCTGGAGCCAGGCCGGTTCGATTGGACACACGAAAAATATGCGTGTCCACGGCCATGGCTGGTTGGCCAAAAGCGGTATTGAGCACAACGTTGGCGGTTTTTCGTCCGACACCGGGCAGCGTCTCGAGCGCTTCGCGATTATCGGGCACAACGCCCTGGTATTGCTCCTGCAGGATGGCGCAGGTTGCCAGTGCATTTTTGGCCTTGGTTTTATAAAGCCCGATAGTACGAATTTTTTCGGTAAAGGTTTCCAGCCCCATATCCAGAATGTCTTGCGGGGTTTTACAGGTGTTGAAAATATGGCGGGTAGCCAGATTGACCGATTTGTCGGTCGCCTGGGCTGAAAGCAACACGGCGATCAGCAATTGAAACGTGTTTTCGTATTCGAGCTCGGTGGTGGGATTGGCATTGGCGGCAGCCAGTCGTTCGAAAATGAGTTTGCGTTTTGCAGCATTCATGAAGTACTACCCGATGGATTTGTGGTTTTGCGACGTGCGCGTGCCCGTTGCAGTGCCAGTGCAATGGCTGCTTTTTTGGCGTCTTCGGCGGTGGGCGCGGGCGCCTGGGCCGAATCTGTCTGGTCAGCAGCAGGCTGCTCGGAATGTGCGTCCAGGGCGTTTGTCTGCTGGTTGGCGACTGTCGTCTGGGCGCTTGCACGACGCATCCTTTCTTCTTTTTCCCGGGCGTTCAGTTGCAGGCGCTGTGCCCGTTGTTCATGACGCGTTCGCGCAGTGTTGGCGTCCTCCTGCGTCCATGGGCGATTGGCATCGACCATGGCGATGCAGTCTACCGGACAGGGGGCAACGCACAGCTCGCAACCCGAACACAAATCAGGAATGATCGTGTGCATGAATTTATTGGCCCCCATAATGGCATCCACAGGACAGGCCTGGATGCACAGGGTACAGCCGATGCAATGGGTTTCATCAATCACCGCCACGAGCAAGGGCCCCGGCTGGCCGCAAGATTCATCCAGCGGCAAAATGGGGGTATCGAGCACTGCTGCGAGCTTTTCGATCCCGGCATCGCCACCAGGCGGACAGCGGTTGATCAGCGTGGTGCCCGCCGCCAGGGCCTGGGCGTACGGACGGCAACCGTCGTAGCCGCATTGGGTGCATTGCGTCTGGGGTAACACCGCGTCTATGCGGTCGATCAGGAGGGCGTGGTTCATAGGAGGCAATAAGAAAAGGACGCGGCCAGAGCCACGTCCTTCTTATTGTACCGAAAATGGCAGCGCCAGTTGCTTTCAGGCGGCAGCAACGGCCTGACTGGCGTACTTTTCTTCGGTTTCGGCAATAAAAGCTTCCACCACCGGGAAAATCTGTTTTCTCCACTTGGAGCCGGAGAAAATGCCATAGTGGCCGCAGCCCTTGGCCAGAAAGTGTTTCCTGTCCTCTTTTTTGAGTCCGGAGCACAGTTTCTGCGCTGCTTCGGTCTGGCCATATCCGGTGATATCGTCGTTTTCACCTTCGATTGTCAGCAGGCGGGTGTGGGTAATGTCCTGCGGTTTGACCAGTTCATTGCGCACTTGCCATTCGCCCTTGGGCAGCAGGTGGTCCTGGAATACGACGCGGATGGTGTCCAGATAATATTCAGCGGGCAGATCCAGCACGGCATTGTATTCGTCATAAAACCGGCGGTGGTGTTCTGCTTCGGACAACTGGTCGGACATCAGGTTCATGTAGAAGTCATAATGCGCTTCCATATGCTTGTCCGGATTCATTGCCACAAAACCAGCATGCTGCAGAAAACCGGGGTAAACCTTGCGGCCGGCGCCGGGGTAGCGACCGGGCACAACGTGAATCAGTTTGTTTTCGAACCAAGAGAACGGGTTTGAGTCTGCCAGACTGTTGACCTGTGTAGGCGACAGTCGGGTATCGATGGGGCCGCCCATCATGATCATGGATTTTGGCATGGCATCGTGCTCGCCGGCAGAGGACATGAGGGAGACGGCGGCCAGCACCGGTACGGTAGGCTGACAGACCGACATGATGTGCATGTCGGGGCCGACAACGTGGATGAATTCACGGACATAGTCGACGTAGTCGTCCAGGTGAAACGGCCCCTTGCTGGGCGGCACCATACGGGCATCTACCCAGTCTGTGATGTAGACATCGAAACTGGTCAGCATGGTTTTGACGGTGTCGCGCAACAGTGTGGCGTGGTGTCCCGACAGGGGGGCCACGATAAGCACTTTTGGATCACCGCCAGGATTCTTGCTGTGTTCGCGTTCGAAGTGAATCAGATTGCAGAAGGGCTTGGCTCGCGTGGTGGTAATCGTGATGGTGCTTTTTTTGCCACCCACCATGACCGTGTCGATATTCCACTCGGGCTTTTCGTAATCTTTGCCCAGGCGATGGAACAGTTCAAAGCCGGCGGCAATGTTTTTTGACAGAGGGAGGTAGGTGTAGGGACTGAACGGGTTGGTAAAGAGGTTGGATCCGATTTGTGTGAACGATGCCATCGGCGTAAGAAAACTGCGGGTTAGCTCATGGAGCTGGTAAAGCATGATCATGTTCGGTCCATATCCAACGAAGGTCGGCGTTCAATGAAAAAATTCTAACACTCACTATGGGCAAGAATGTGAAATATGCGTGCGCATTTGTTAAGAATTGCCAAGAAACGATAATATGTTGCTGCGCAGCAATAGGTCTTGGGCAAATATTAGCAAGAATTCTTATGAAATACCATGCGGTTATATACGGAGTTACCCGCCTGGGCGACACAACGCTCGAAAAGATGTCTGTGATTCTTACTGTTGCCTGTGATTTTTACCAGTAGTTTTCCACGGCCAGCGAGCCGGCAACGCCGCGCCGGCCCGGAGCAAAGCCGCGATCGGCAAGGATTTTGCGGGCGTCCTTGACCATTGCCGGGTTGCCACAGAGCATGACACGGGCCACGGCCGGGTCCAGGCTGGCGCCGGCCAGTTGTTCCAATTGGCCCGATTCGATCAATGTAGTAATGCGTGCCTGCGGCATGTCCGGCAACGGCTCGCGAGAGGGGACCGGCAAATATACGAACTGTTGGTCACTGGCCGCATGGGTCCGGGCAAAGCGGGCAATATCGTCCTGATAGGTCAGTTCATTGGCCTGCCTGACGCCATGCACCAGGATGATGCGGTCAAACTGCCGCCAGGTTTGCGGATCGTCCAGCATGGGCAGGTACGCAGACAGGCCGGTGCCCGTGGCCAGCATCCACAACTGGCCCCCCTGGGGGAATCGCTCAATGGTCATAAAGCCGAATGCGGTTTTGTCGATATACACGGCATCGCCTACCTTCAGATCATGCAGGCGCGGGCTGAACTGGCCATCCGGGACCACAATTGAATAGAACGCCAATTCATTGGCATGCGGTGGAGTGACCATGGAATAAGCACGCCAGATGTCGGGTTTGGCATCGATCTGCGGATTTTCCGGCAGGCCGAGCCGGGCGAACTGGCCGGGAACAAACGTGAATGCGGGATCTTTGGTCGTAACAATTGAGAAAAGTTTTCCGGGGATCCATTCGGTTCGGGCAGTGACGATCTGGCTTGTGTATTTTTCCTGTGTCATACGGCGGGGCGTGCCTTCCTTCAGCGTTCGAGGTATTGCAGTTTATTTTCTTTTCCGTTCCATTCGTCGGCGTCAGGCAAAGGCTTGGTGGACCGGCTGATGGTGGTGAAATCAGCACTGAGTTCGGCGTTGATGGCGATAAACTTCATTTGGTCCTGAGGTACATCTTCTTCAGCAAAAATGGCGTTCGCAGGACATTCGGGTATACAGACGGCGCAATCGATGCATTCGTCTGGATCGATAATCAGAAAATTGGGGCCTTCCTTGAAACAATCCACCGGACAGACATCGACGCAATCGGTGTATTTACATTTGATGCAGTTTTCGGTCACGACGTGAGTCATTACCACTCCAGATTAAATATTTATTTGTCAAATTAGGATTTTACCTAATCTTTAGGGGAATATGCTCAAAACCCTATAGCTGTGATATGGTTATGAAAACATCTATGACGTTACCATGATCATCCAATCCCTACTCGATACAGACCTGTACAAGTTCAGCATGATGCAGGTGGTACTGCATCACTTTCCGGGGGCTCAGGTCGAATACCGCTTCAAATGCCGCTCCAAGGGTATTGACCTGCAGCCGTATATCGAAGAAATCCGCAGTGAAATCCACGCGTTGTGCCAACTGAAGTTCTCCGAAGATGAGTTGGACTATCTGCGTAATCTGCGCTTTATCAAAGGGGATTTTGTCGAGTTTCTGGGACTGTTTCATCTGCCCGAGAAGTGCATATCCGTCACTCCGGGGCAGGAACCGGGCGAAATTTCAATTGAAGTCAAAGGCTCCTGGCTGCATACCATCCTGTTCGAAATACCCGTGCTGGCCATTGTCAACGAAGTGTATTTTCGCAACAAGGCGCCCGATCTGGACTATGAAGAGGGGCGACGACGCCTCGAAGAAAAAATCCAGCTGATTACCAGCTCGGCCGATATGGCCAACTTCAAGGTGGCCGAATACGGCACCCGCCGCCGTTTTTCCGGCGAATGGCATCACGAAGTGGTGCAGACATTGCAAAAACAGATGGGCATTAACTTTGCGGGCAGCAGCAATGTGTTGATGGCCAAGCAATACGGTATCACGCCTTTGGGAACCATGGGCCACGAATACTTGCAGGCATGTCAGGCATTGGGGCCGCGCCTGCGCGACTCTCAGGTGTTTGCCCTGGAAAAATGGGCCATGGAGTATCGGGGAGACCTGGGAATTGCGCTGTCCGATGTGTACGGCACCAATGCATTCCTGCGTGATTTCGATATGTATTTCTGTAAGCTGTTTGATGGCGCCCGGCATGATTCGGGCGATCCGTTCGAATGGGGCGAGCGGCTGCTGGCACACTACCGCAATAACCGGGTCGATCCGTCCACTAAGACATTGGTATTTTCCGATGGCTTGAGCTTTCCGGTGGCCATGGATATCCATCGGCGCTTTAGCGGACGCTGCAAAGTGTCCTTCGGAATTGGCACCAATCTGACCAACGATCTGGGTGTCAAGCCGCTGCAAATCGTCATGAAAATGGTGCGTTGTAATGGACAGCCGGTGGCCAAGGTCTCGGACGAGCCGGAAAAAACCATGTGCGACGATCCGGCCTATCTGACGTATCTGCGCCACGTCTTTGATCTGCCGCCTGCGTGATTGAAAAACGACATTCTGTTTGCGCCGCAACGGTGTCGGCTGTGTGATAATGCACGCTTTCGACAACGTTCAAACAGGAGTCAGTCATGAGTGAGATCAAGCGTACCAATGTAGGCAGCCGCCTTTCCGATATGGCCGTATTCAATGGCGTAGCCTATCTTGCCGGCCAGGTGCCCGACGATGCCACGCTCGATATGGAAGGCCAGACCAAACAGGTGTTGACCACCATCGATGCCCTGCTCAAGGAAGCGGGCACCAGCAAGGAGCGCTTGCTGATGGTGCAGATCTTCGTGGCCAACATGAAAGAATTCGATCAAATGAACAAGGCATGGGACGAGTGGGTATCAAAAGAAAATGCCCCGCCGCGCGCTACCATCGAAGCCCGCCTGGCCAACCCTGACTATAAAGTGGAAATTGTCGCAACGGCTGCGCTGTAAGCCGGCACTTTTATCCGATCGTGCGCAAGTAAGCCTTCAGGCCAGCCACGCGCTGGCGTCTGCCGCCTGTCGACCGTACCGGCGGGCGACAGACGCACTATCTATCTCACGCGATCCCTGCGCAAAACCGCAATTCATCATCAATCTATATAACTGCGCAAGCCATCTGATCCGCGTTGATATCACCATTGCAATGACGCGCATCTTCACGCTGCGAGCACTTGTTCCGTTTCACACCTGAAGGCGGCGATAACGTCCGGATGTTGCTTGGCGGGTGGCCGCACTGATGAAAGAAAAGGGTGACGCCGGCAGGTCAGTGCCTGGCCGATAGACTGCAAGTCGGTGCAATAAAGGTCTTATAGCAGCGCAAACAGGGTTGCGCCGATTTCCCCCGCCTGCTGCCGCTGTGCCTCGGAAAGCGTTTTGGGTGCCAGAATGGCCGCTTCAGTATCACTGCGCATGTTCAGAATAATGCCGGGCACCCGTTCATTGAGCCGCCAACCGCTGCAGATGCGGCGCAACTGGCGCAGCGCACCTTCACCATCGCTGCCGGCGGTAATGATCACGCTGAAAATGCGACCTTCTATGCGGTGCAGCACCGGATAATACAAGCGATCCAGGCATTCTTTCATCTGGCCGCTGAGCGAGGCCAGATTTTCCGGTGCGCAAAACAGGTATGCGCCCGCTTCGAGCATATCTTCGGGTGTTACGTCGCAGGCGCGCTTCAGGTAGACATTATGGTGCTCGCCAAGCTCCCTGCGAATGGCCAGCGCCGCCTCGTATGCCTGTCTTGCGGCGGCCTCGGCGGCACCGGTCCTGGAGTGCCACACGATCAGCAGCGCGCTGCCGGTAATTTCATTTGACATAGATTAAAGTGCCGACTGTTCATCTGTTTACTATACTTGTCAAATTGTCTACCGGATAAACAAATCACGCAAGCCTGCTCTTTTTGGGCCAGCGGCGTTAAAATACCAATTTGCATAAACACGCCATTGCTGGCCCGATTGTTTTTTTTCATCTGGTGCTGCCATCAAGGATGAACAATCTGGGAAGGCAGGCTGTTGCTGCTTTTAACGACATTGCCAATTATTCCACCCGCTCTCGCTTATGAAAACCACCGAACCCGAGTTCATACCGGATTCCTTCCAGGACAACGCATGGATGAATGCCGTATGTGCCGGTCTGGACGATGCTGGCCGCAAAATGGTGGAGCAGGCCGTGGCCTGGTGCGATCCGATTTTGCAGGATGCATCCATCGCAACCGGCGAGCCTTCCGTCCATCACGCCAAAGGCATGTTGCAAATCCTTTCCTTGCTGCAACTGGATGCCGCGACGCTGGTTGCGGCATTGGTGCTGGCCATCCCTATCGATCTGGAAGATGAGTCTGCAAAGGATCAGAAAAATGAGCTGATCAGGCTGTTCGGGTTGGAAACCTTCAATCTGATCAACGGCTCGCGGGCGCTGTTACGGATTGGGGCAATCGCACGCAATGCTTCGTCGCAAGGGCACAATGAATCGTCGGGCCAGCGGGAAATGCTGCGCAAAATGCTATTGGCGATGGCCAGCGATCTTCGCATCGTGCTCATTCGCCTGGCGTCACGCCTGCAAACGCTGCGCTGGTACGCTGAAACCAAGAATCCATGTCCGATTGAGCTGGCCGAGGAAACGCGCGATGTTTATGCCTCTCTGGCCAACCGGCTGGGTATCTGGCAAATCAAGTGGGAAATGGAAGACCTGTCTTTCCGTTTCCTGTCGCCCGACGTTTATAAGGACATCGCTCGCAAGCTCGAGGGCAAGCGCATCGAACGCGAAGCGCGTATTCAGTCGCTGACCGAGGACATTGCCGGATCGCTGGCCGATATGGGTATCGAGGCCGACGTGTCGGGGCGCGCCAAGCATATCTATAGCATCTATAACAAAATGCGCAACAAGCGGCTGACTTTTGAGCAGTTGTACGACCTGCTGGCCATCCGTATCATTGTTGCCAATGAGCGGGATTGCTATGCCACGCTGTCGCTGCTGCAGGCGCGCTGGACACCGGTCATGAACGAGTTTGATGACTATATTGCCCGGCCCAAGCCCAATGGCTACCGGTCTTTGCATACGGTGCTCAAAACCGCCGATGGACATACTTTCGAAGCCCAGATCCGCACCCGCAAGATGCACGATTTTGCCGAGTACGGGATGGCTGCGCACTGGCGTTATAAAGAGGCTGGCCCCAAGGGCGGCCAGGTTGCCGCCGTGTCCATGTACGACCGCCAGGTGTCCTGGATGCGCCAGTTGCTGGCATGGCGCAAGGAAGTCGGCCTGCCGGCCAACGATCCACCGGATAGTTCACTGCAGGCGCCGACAGCCACATCGGTGTCGGGCGACGCAACTGCGTCGGTCGGTGCAGGCGTGCCTGCTGCACCGGAGCCTAAAGCAGGGCAGTTGCGGCAGGAGCGTCACCATAAAAAAACGGCTGAGCGTATTTATGTGCTTACGCCGCAGGCGCGTGTCATTGAACTGCCTGAAGGCGCTACGCCGGTAGATTTCGCCTATCACCTTCATACCGACCTGGGGCACCGTTGTCGGGGTGCGCGGGTAGACGGGCAGATGGTCGCCCTCAATACCAAGCTGCTCAACGGGCAGACAGTTGAAATCATCGCCGCCAAGTCGGGCGGACCGTCCCGGGACTGGATCAATACCCAACTGGGGTATCTGGCCAGTCCGCGGGCGCGTGCCAAGGTACGCTTGTGGTTCAATGCCATCGAATTGCAAAAGCGCATAACTACGGGTCAGGATCTGGTGGAAAAGGAATTGGCCCGGCTGGGCAAAACGGCGGTCAATCTGGAACAGCTGGCCGAGCGTCTGGGCTTTGCCAACAGCGATGATCTGTATGTCGCCGTCGCCAAGGATGAGTTCAGCCTGCGGCAAATTGCGACGGCCTTTCAGGAACCTGACCCTGACCCCGGCGCTGCGTACGATACCATCGTGGCGCGCGAGTCGGGGGCGCAAAGCGCGGTCAAGACCGGTAAAAGCGGCGTGCTGGTGGTTGGCGTCGATTCGCTGCTCACCCAACTGGCCCGGTGTTGCCATCCGGCGCCGCCGGACCCGATCAGCGGTTTTGTTACGCGGGGGCGGGGCGTCTCAATTCACCGTAGCGATTGCCCTTCCTTTGCGGTCATGAACAAGAAAAGCCCAGAGCGTGTTATCGAAGTCGCCTGGGGCGATACCGGAGATACGGTTTACCCGGTCAATATTGCCATCCATTCGCAGGATCGCAGCGGCCTGCTCAAGGATCTGACTGAGTTGTTTTCCCGCATGAAACTGAATGTGGTGGGCGTCAACACGCAGAGCAAGGCCTCGATTGCCCATTTGCATTTCACCGTTGAAGTGCGGGACGGCGAGCAGCTGCGAAAGGCCATGAACGCCATATTGGATATCCCCGGAATTATCAGCGCTGCACGCTGTTAAAACATGTAAAATAGCCCTTTACTGCTCGTCCGAACCCGACGCCAGGAGCCAATTTGACTGCTTATTCCTTTCCCGACAACAGGGGCCATTTCGGCCGTTACGGTGGCATTTTTGTCGCTGAAACGCTGATGCACGCTGTTTCGGAACTGAATGAAGCCTATGAAAAATACAAGGCAGACCCTGATTTTGTTGCCGAGTACCGGTATGAACTGGCGCATTTTGTCGGGCGTCCCAGCCCGGTCTATCATGCCCGTCGTTGGTCCGAACAGCTGGGCGGGGCGCAAATCTGGTTCAAGCGCGAAGATCTGAATCATACCGGTGCGCACAAGATCAACAATTGCATCGGGCAAATCCTGCTGGCGCGCAAAATGGGTAAAAAGCGCATTATTGCCGAAACCGGCGCGGGCCAGCATGGCGTCGCGACCGCAACGGTGGCTGCGCGTTATGGGATGGAATGCGTGATCTATATGGGCGCCGAAGACGTGCGTCGGCAGGCCTCAAACGTGTATCGCATGAAGCTGCTGGGAGCAACGGTGGTGCCGGTAGAATCCGGCTCGCGCACGCTTAAAGACGCCCTGAACGAAGCCATGCGTGACTGGGTTACCCGCATAGATGACACCTATTACATTATCGGCACCGTTGCCGGTCCTCACCCCTATCCGGCCATGGTGCGCGATTTCCAGCAAATCATCGGTCAGGAATGCATCGAGCAGATGCCGGCCTGTGCCGGTCGCCAGCCGGATGCGGTTATTGCCTGTGTTGGCGGCGGCTCCAATGCAATGGGCATTTTCTATCCCTATCTGTCGCATGCCAAGGTCAGGCTGATCGGCGTGGAAGCCGCCGGCCAGGGACTGGAAACCTCCCGTCACGCGGCCTCCATCAACGGCGGCCAGGTGGGCGTTCTGCACGGCAATCGCACTTATGTATTGCAGAACCGCGACGGGCAGATTCAGGAAACCCATTCCGTATCGGCTGGGCTCGATTACCCCGGTGTCGGGCCTGAACACGCCTGGCTGCATGACAGTAAACGCGCCACCTATGTGGCAGTCGACGACAATGCCGCCCTGGACGCATTTGGCCAATGTTGTCGCCTGGAAGGTATTATGCCAGCCCTGGAGTCAGCGCATGCGCTGGCCTACGCAGCCACGTTGGCTCCCACCCTGTCGCGCGAATCCATTTTGCTGGTGTGCCTGTCCGGTCGTGGCGACAAGGATATGCATACCGTTGCCGAATATACCGGCATCGCGTTGTAAGGAACGGCAATGAGCCAACAACGGATCAATAAAACGTTTGCAAGGCTGGGGCGGCGTACCGCCCTGATTCCATACATCGCGGCTGGCGATCCTAATCCGGCGACAACGGTTCCGCTGATGCACGGGTTGGTCAGGGCGGGGGCCGATATTATCGAGTTGGGCGTGCCGTTTTCCGACCCCATGGCCGATGGTCCCGTAATCCAGCAAGCTACAGCGCGCGCCATTGCCCACGGCGTGGGCATGCGTGATGTGCTGGATATGGTCGCCGTGTTTCGCAAGATGGATCAGAGCACGCCAGTCGTTTTAATGGGCTATGCCAATTCAATTGAAGCCATGGGGCAGCAGCAGTTTGCTGCCCAGGCCGGTAAATCAGGTGTGGACGGAATATTGATTGTGGACTGTCCCCCGGAAGAATATGATGACTTTGCCAGCGATCTTCGCGCCCAGGGAATTTCGCCTATTTTTCTGCTGTCTCCGACGTCGACCGAGGCGCGGATCCAGGCGGTGGCAAAACGGGCCGAAGGATATCTATACTACGTGTCGCTTAAAGGCACTACCGGCTCATCGGCCATTGATATTGGCCAGGTGCGCGAACGGGTCGCAAGCATCAAGAAACATGTATCCATTCCGGTTGGCGTCGGTTTCGGCATTCGCGATGCAGCCAGTGCTGTACAGGTTGCCGAAGCCGCCGACGCAGTCGTTATTGGCAGTCGCCTGATCGAAACCATGGCTCAGGCGGTCGCTCAACAACCATCGGCCAACCCGTCCGACGTGGCAGTAACCGCTGCCGTGGACTGGTTGCGCGAGATCCGGCAGGCGCTGGATCAGAACAGAAAATAAGCATTCAGAAATAAGGATTGACAATGAGTTGGCTAGACAAGATTCTTCCACCGCGCATCAACAAGAAGACCGAGCAGCAGGGGCGACGGGTGCCCGAGGGGCTGTGGGTCAAATGCCCGTCCTGCGAGTCGGTATTGTATAACGATGACCTGGTCGAGACCGTCCACGTATGTCCAAAATGCAGCTACCATATGCGTTTGAATGCGCGTGCGCGGATTGACGCGCTGCTGGACTCCGATGGTCGTGTAGAAATCGGTGAAGGCATTCGCTCGACCGATCCTCTCAAGTTCAAGGACAGCCGCAAGTATCCTGAAAGGCTGGCCGAGGCCACGCAAAAATCAGGTGAATCTGATGCGTTGGTTGTCATGAGCGGTAGCATCTGTACCGTTCCCGTTGTGCTTGCCTGCTTTGAGTTCGATTTTATGGGCGGGTCCATGGGTTCGGTGGTGGGCGAGCGTTTCGTGCGCGGCGTTCGTGCGGCCATCCAGAACAAGACACCGTTTATCTGTGTGGCTGCCTCTGGCGGTGCTCGTATGCAGGAAAGCCTGTTCTCGCTGATGCAAATGGCAAAAACCAACGCCATGCTCACCCGCTTGTCTCAGGAAGGGCTGCCGTTTATCAGTGTGCTCACCGACCCGACAATGGGCGGTGTCTCTGCAAGCTTCGCTTTCATGGGCGATGTCGTGATTGCCGAGCCCAAGGCGCTGATCGGTTTTGCCGGTCCGCGTGTGATTGAGCAGACGGTTCGCGAACAGTTGCCCGAAGGGTTTCAGCGTGCCGAGTTTCTGCTTGAAAAAGGCGCGGTGGACATGGTTATTGACAGACGCGAGCTGCGGACGGAGCTGGCGCGACTGATGGCCTTGCTTACCCGCCAATCCAGTGAAGCAGTGTCGGCCTGAGGCAGGAGGCGCGAATGGATTCTGACGCTTTTCGACTCGAAAAAACGCTGACCTATCAGCTGCATCAGTTATCCAGGCTGATCGATCGGCGTGTCGATTACTCAGATATTCAACGCATCGCCCTGAATGCCGGGGAAGGGCGCACCATTGCGGTTCTGGGCTATTATGGGACCCTGTCTGTAATCCAGCTGGCCCGGCTGGCCAATCTGGACAAGAGCCAGGCAAGCAGGGCAGTGGTGTCGCTGGTTGAAAAAGGAATTATAGAAAAACGCAGCGACAGCCGGGATGCAAGAGCATTTGAACTGTTTTTGACCCCGGCCGGGCAACTGGTTTACACCGATATCGTAGACCTTATTGAGCAGCGCAATGAAGTGGCGCTCAAATCTCTCTCTCCGCGCGAAAAACAGACATTGTTCGGGCTATTTGGCAAAATCCATCAGAATCTGACTGATTAAAGGTGTGTCTACGCCGTATTTAACCGGCGCCCACGCTACTGTATCACGGGTAAATACTCATAAGTGCTTGCTTGAATTTAGTTGATTTTTCAATTAAAATTCCAAAAAATAATGCCGCAAGGCTTGCGGCGTTTCATGATAACAGTATCAGGAGACCTCTTATGCATCAGCCCTTGCGGCAGCCGCGCGCCTCGCTGTACCACCCGTATACCGTCTATGCACCGTACCACCCCGGCGCAGGTCAGGACGCCACAGCAGCCCCGGTAACCATTGTGGGCGGCGGACCCATTGGGCTGGTTACCGCGCTTATTCTGGCGCGTCATGGTATCGGCTCGAACGTATTAATATCGGAATGCCAGGTGACCGAAGGCAGCCGGGCCATCGTTTTTACCAAACGTTCAATGGAGATCCTGGATTTTGCCGGCGTCGCAACACGCATCATGACCAAGGCACTACCCTGGACCAGCGGGAACTCGTACTATAAAGGTGAACGGGTATTTCGCATGGAAACACCGGTTGATGATCACGACCGTTTTGCGCCCCTGAACAATCTGCAGCAGAACTGGCTGGAGACCTATCTGGTTCAAGCCGCACAGGCCCAACCCCTGATCCGCTTGTGCTGGGGGAACCGGCTCACGTCCTTTACTCAGGACGAAGCGGGCGTGACTCTGGCAGTAGAGACGCCCGAAGGCGAATATACTTGTCGCACGAACTGGCTGGTGGCCGCCGACGGCGCGCGCTCGACGGTGCGCCAGCAACTGGGGCTTGCGCTGGAAGGTGACAGCTACGAAGGGCGGTTTGTCATTGTCGATATCCGCATTGATCTGGACTTGCCTACGGAGCGGCTGGCGTTCTTTTCGCCAGACTGGAATCCTGGCAATACCATTCTGATGCACAAAGAGCCGGACAATATCTGGCGTTTTGATTATCAGCTGGGTGCCAACATCAGCAGCGACGAAGCGCTCAAACCCGAGAGTCTGGCGGCGGCGGTCAATGCGCAACTACAGATGATGGGATACCAGGATAAACACTGGGAGATGGACTGGGCTTCGGTCTATTCGGCGCGTGCGCTTACCCTGCCTGACTATGTGCATCAAAGAGTCATGTTTGTGGGGGATGCGGCTCATTTGCTTCCTATCTTTGGCGTAAGGGGCGCCAATACCGGGTTTCAGGATGCAATGGATCTGGGCTGGAAATTGGCGGCTGTCGTCAATGGCCAGGCAGACATCGCGTTGTTGCAAACCTACAGCGCAGACCGCGTAAACGCCGCCAGGGAAATCATCGCAGAGGCGGGCAAAAGTACCCGTTTCATGGCGCCACCAACAGAGGGGTTCCGCTTGTTGCGCGATGCCACGCTAGGCTTGTCGCTTAAGCATGATTTTGTGCGACCGCTTTTTCACTGGCGTACCTCGCGTGCCCACGCCTACCGGGAATCCCCCCTGAACAGTGCGCAGGACGATAATGCCATTATGCCTGCCGCCATTGAAAACGGTAGCGTGTTTGTCAACTTGAAACTGGCTGATGGCAGTTATCTGTATGATCATTTTGACGAAGGTTTTCAGGTTGTCTATATGGGCGGTGGGCAAGGGCCGCAGGTGGCGCCCGAATCATTGAGACAGGAAGTGAGTGCCTTGCGTGCCATCGGCAGGCCTGTCACCCTGCATGTGCTCGGTTCAGCAGATGCTGCGGTTGAGCCGCACGGCGATCATATCGCCTACCAGGTTGCGGCTGAGGTGTTGCGGCAGCGCTATGCGGTCAAAGGCGGGGAAGTGTACGTGATCAGGCCGGACCAACACGTGAGCGCGCGCTGGCAGCAGTACGCCTGGGGTTGTCTTAGCCAATATATCGGACAATTGCCGGGTAGTACCGGACATAAGGAGAATTAAGATGAGTATTCAGACCTACGCGCTGGAGCAGGTATATGACCATTTGGCTGAAACCCTGGATTCAATTCCCGAGTCGGGCCGCAGCCTGATGCTGACTCGGCTGGCGCTGCTGATGAGCGAGTACATCGGGCAGGAAGACTTGATCTGCAGATTGATTGACGAGGCGGCGCTAATCGACTAATGGAAATTGCCACTATGCATAAATTGAACACAGTGGCATGATTTATGCTGCATCAGGCTCTTGCTTTACAGAAACACCTGGCCTCTGGTAATACCGGTGTGTACATCGGTGCGTCAGTATAAAAACCTATTAGTGGAGATAACAAATGAACATCAAACAGTGGCTGTCCGTGGCTACCCTGAGTCTGGCCGGGATGGCTGCCCATGCTGCGTGGCCGGAAGGCCCTGTCACCTGGGTTGTGCCGTATCCTGCAGGCGGCGGCACAGACGTGATTGCCCGAACAGTGGCTGCATCCCTGGAAAAAACGCTGGGGCAAACAATCGTGATCGAAAACAAGCCCGGCGGCGGCACTGCCATTGGCGCCTCGGCAATCTCCCGCGCCAAACCGGACGGCTACACTGTCGGCACGGCCGATTCAGGTACGCTGGCCTTCAATCCTTCGCTCTACAAAAGCCTCACGTATGACCCCGCGAAGTTTACCTATATTGGTGGGCTTGCCCGGTTCCCATTGGTTTTGGCAGTGCCCGCCAATTCTCCATTCAAAACAGTCAATGAATTAATTGAAGCGGCCAAAAAAGAACCCGGCAAGCTGACGGCCAGCTCAGCCGGCGCCGGCTCTCCTCACCATCTGGCGCTTGAACGCTTCAAGCAGTTGACCAAAACCGATATTGTGCATGTGCCTTATAAGGGCGCGGCGCCAGCATTGCAGGATTTGATCGGTGGCCAGGTTGACCTTATGTTTGGTGATTTGGGCTCGTCACTGCCCAATATCAAGGCGGGCAAAGTCCGGGTGCTGGCGGTGACCGTGCCGGAGCGTCTGGCTCTGTTGCCAGATGTACCTACCATGGCTCAGGAAGGCGTAGGTGATTTTGTTGCCTATGCCTGGCAGGGCCTGGTCGGTCCAGCGGCTATGCCTGACGAGGTTGTGAAAAAGCTGGCTGCGGATCTGAAAGCCACATTGGAAAGCGATCAAGTCAACAAAAAAGTACAGGCGCTGGGCGTAGAGATCATGCCCATGACATCATCCGAGTTCAAAAACTATTCCGACAAGGAACGCGAAGACTGGGCCAGGGTCATCAAGGCCGGTAATATCACGTTGCAGTAAATTATGCAGCACTATGCTGCGCAGCAATGAATACAGTAGACAATATGCAGTAGTAAGCCGTGCAGTCATAAATCACGTGGCAATAAAGCCAGCAGTTACAAAACCACCAGCTACGGTGGAGATGCGGCCTTCGCGTTGAGCGTAGCAGACAAATAAAAAGCCCCTTGTCATTGCACCATGTTTAACACAGTGCTACAGACAAGGGGCTTTTTCCATCTTAAGGCCTGCTTCCGATACTGGAGGCAGGCCGACTGCGGTTTACTACTCGTCGCGGGTTTCCACGATTTCCAGCGGCTCCGCCTGGACCTGGCTACGTGCCTTACGAGGCCGTCCGGCAGGTTTTGGCGGAGGAGCCATCATCGCTTCTTCCGTGAGTCCGGAGCGGGTTTCAACCCATTCCATGCCGACACCGGAGACGATCTCTTTGAGTGCTTCCTTGTTGGCTGCGACAGCGGGAACAGAAACAGCAACCGAGGCAGGAGCTGGCGCCGGTACTGGGGCTGTTTCCGGTTGTGCCGCTGGCGCTTCAGCAGTTTCTGCCGATTGGGGCTCAGCTTGCTGGTTTGCCTGCTTGGCAGGCGCTTCTGTTTGCGCTACGGCTTTTTCCGCGGACTCAACAGGTGTCTGGGTTGCAGCAACGCTGGTAGCTGCGGTCTCCGTGGCAGTGTCAGTCGCAGTAGCGACCACCGGTTCTGCTGGTTTGGCAGGGGTGGCTGATGCTGCTGGTTCTACGACTGCGGCTGATGTCGCTGCTTCAACAGGTGTTGATGGCGCGACGGGCTCAGAAGCGACTGCAGCCGGTTCGGCCAGGGCGGCCACCGGATGATCAGCGGCTGGCGCAGCGGCTGCGGTTTCGGTCGCAGGGGTATCCGACAGGGAAGTCGACTGATTACTTTGCGCAGATGATGCGGTATCGTCAGATGCCACATTGTTTGCTGCCGGTGTAGTGTCAGCCTGGCTTTCTGTTGCGTCTGCCTGTGCTGTGGTGACGGCATCAGCAGTGGCGCCCGCGCCTGTGGCCAGCAGCACTTCGTTAGGCACAAAAGACGCTTTTTCAGTGTCTGTCGTCTCTACAGAATCATTCTGACGACGGCCACGACGGCTGCGACGACGACGACGACGCGGTTCAGCATCGCCGGTCTGAGTGTCTTCGCCTTCGGTTGTACGATCGTTTTCCTCTTCGGAATCGTCGTCGATCAGATCCTGCTCCAGCGGAGTCGGACGGGCGGCCGTCTCTGCGCTGGCGGCACGGCTACGGCGTGGTGCCGGCGCTGCTTCGGACTGAGCGGTTTCTGCTTGCTCGTTGTTTTCCGTAGCTACTGCGGCGGCTGTTGTGACTTCGGTTTCGTCACCGCTGTTACGGCGGTTGCGACCTCGTCCACGGCGATTGCGACTGCGGCCACCGCTGTCTTCCGTGCTGGCATTTGTCTGGGCGTTGGCGCTGACTGGCGCTTTGCTGTCGGTAGCGGTGTCCTGGCTGTCGCTATCATCCTGTTTGCGCTGGCGTCCGCGTGGATTGCGGCGGTTTTCGCCATCTTCCTCGGATTTGGCCGATGTGCGTTTGTCGCCGCGGCGGTTGCGTCCACCGCGCTCTCCGCGTTCACCGCTGGCAGCGGTGCGAGAGCCACCGCGCGCATTGCGTGCACCCGATTTTTCAGTGGTAGAGGCGTCTTTTTGCGGTTCTGCAGGCGCAGCCGCTTTTGGACCAGCCAGCCAAGACAGGACTTTCTGGAACATGCCGCCGATACTTGGGGCCGCTGCAGCACTTACCTGCGGCTGTGCAACCACTTGTGGTTTGATCGCACTAGGTGCAGGCTGGTCAGGAGAAATGCCTTTGACCAGTGCCTCGGGGCGCTCGTTGTGTTCGGATTTTTCCTTGGTCGATTCCCATGTGACCGTGGTTTCCGGCGCTTCGATCAGGTCAATACTGGCCTTGGGGTCATCAAGACGGGAATCGTCGTAGCGGATGCGTTCGATATGATGGCGCGGCGTCTCGAAATGTTTGTTCGGAATCAGCACCAGATTGACTTTCAGGCGAGACTCGAGCTTGACGATATCGGCCCGTTTTTCGTTCATCAGGAATGTGGCCACTTCCACTGGCACCTGTGCGTGCAGCGCAGCGGTATTTTCCTTCATTGCTTCTTCCTGCAACAGGCGCAGCACATTCAGGGCGCTGGATTCGACGTCACGGATGACGCCTGTGCCGTTACAGCGAGGGCAGGTGATGTGAGAACCTTCGTTCAGGGCCGGACGCAGGCGTTGACGCGACAGTTCCATCAGGCCGAAACGGGAGATTTTTCCCATCTGGACCCGGGCGCGATCCACATGCAGGGCATCGCGCAGTTTCTGTTCGACAGCACGCTGGTTCTTATTGTCTTCCATGTCGATGAAGTCGATCACGATCAGACCACCGAGGTCGCGCAGGCGCAGCTGGCGGGCCACTTCTTCGGCTGCTTCCAGGTTGGTGCGCATGGCCGTTTCTTCGATATCGGCGCCGCGCGTAGAGCGGGCCGAGTTCACGTCGATGGCCACCAGGGCTTCTGTGTGGTCAATAACCACAGAGCCACCCGAAGGCAACTGGACGGTACGCGAATAGGCGGTTTCGATCTGGTGTTCGATCTGGAATCGCGAAAACAGTGGAATATCGTCCTGATAGCGTTTGACGCGATTGACATTGTCAGGCATGACGTCCTGCATGAATGCCGTTGCCTGTTGCGTGATGGCTTCAGTGTCGATCAGGATTTCGCTGATGTCCGGCGAGAAATAATCGCGGATGGCGCGAATAACCAGGCTCGATTCCTGATAAATGAGAACCGGGGCGGGGTAGTCTTTGGCGGCAGCATCAATGGCGGTCCACAGTTGCAGCAGGTATTTCAAGTCCCACTGCAGTTCGGGAACGCTGCGGCCAATACCGGCGGTACGGGCAATAATGCTCATGCCCGAAGGCAGGTCAAGCTGCTCCATGGCATCGCGCAATTCCTGGCGATCTTCGCCTTCGATGCGACGCGATACGCCACCGCCACGCGGATTGTTGGGCATCAGGACCAGATAGCGGCCTGCCAGGGAAATGAACGTCGTCAGGGCTGCGCCCTTATTGCCGCGCTCTTCCTTTTCTACCTGAATGATGAGTTCCTGGCCTTCGTGCAGGGCGTCCTGGATGCGTGCACTGCGCACATCCACGCCTTCCTTGAAATAGCTGCGGACCACTTCCTTGAAGGGAAGAAAACCGTGGCGATCGTGACCATAGTTGACAAAGCAGGCTTCCAGGCCGGGCTCAATACGTGTAATGACCCCTTTGTAGATGCTTCCCTTGCGTTGTTCACGACCGGCGGTTTCGATATCGATGTCGATCAGCTTCTGGCCATCGACAATCGCAACGCGTAATTCTTCTTGATGCGTTGCGTTGAATAACATGCGTTTCATAGAGCAGTTTCTCCGTTAAACGAGAGCAACGAACGCCGTTGCACTCACCACGAATAACTGGTGAAACGTACGAATAGACGACTGACTCGCGCGGATCCCGCGCGAGGTCGGGGCGCTTTATGTGGGACTATCTGCCGTCGGATGGCGACGTGCAGCAGAGCCAGTCAGAAAATTAACAGAGTAAAGTAATTTCAATTGTTTAATTCTTCTGTGTTTTATCCTGCCGTTCCCTTGCGGTGCCGTCAGGACAAAATAAAAACCAGGGCGCTTCGTTCATTCTGTACGCATATAAACACAATGGCGGTGATATCTGTGGGCAGATGATGTATGGCCTGCCGCGTTGATAACAGATACGACAAGCGCCGCAGTGTTTATAAACCAGTCACTCAAAAGACTGAAATACAGATAGCGGATTGACGTTAGGACGGTACAATGCGTATTTGGCTGACGGGCGGAGACCTGCTTGCAGTTTCTTGGACTACGGGTTTCTCAACGCCGGACGGTTTTAATTCAGTCTTTTTGTGGTCTCCGAATTATAAGGCTCTTTTGAGTATGTGCAAACAAACTTCTGATAAAAAACCAACTTTTTCTGTGCGGCTGGTACGGGCAGACGCCGGATCCGACGGTCAGCGCATTGACAACTTTCTCATCCGCGAGTGCAAGGGCGTTCCGAAAAGCCATCTTTACAAGGCCATCCGCAGTGGCCAGGTTCGCGTTAATAAGGGGCGGGTGCAGGCCGAATATCGGGTAAAAGACGGTGATGAAATCCGGATTCCCCCCCTGCGGTTGGCTACGCCCGATGAAAACCGGGTTGTGCCGGCAGGCCAGTTTCCGATTGTTTTCGAGGATGACGCGCTGATTGTCATCGATAAACCGTCGGGTGTAGCCGTTCACGGCGGCAGCGGCGTGTCTTTCGGAGTTATCGAACAGATGCGGGCCGCCCGGCCCGATGTGCGGTTCCTGGAATTGGCGCATCGTCTGGACAAAGAAACCTCGGGGTTGCTGATGATCGCCAAAAAGCGCGCCGCACTGGTCGCGTTGCACGGCATGTTCAAAGAAAGCCGCGGGCGCAAATGTTATCTTGCCCTGGTTGAGGGTGACTGGGTCAATGACCGGCAGCATATCCGGTTGCCCCTGGAAAAATACCTGACCCGCGATGGCGAGCGGCGGGTGCGGGTTCGTCCCGATGGCAAAGTGGCGCATACGATAGTGAGCAAGGAGGCGCGTTTTGGCCGCTATACGCTGGTCAAGGCCGAGCTGCGCACCGGACGCACCCATCAGATTCGGGTGCATCTGGCCGCCAGTGGTTTTCCTATCGTGGGTGACGAGAAATATGGCAACGATGAGACCCGTATAGCGTTTGCCCGGCAGGGGTTTGCCCGCATGTTTCTGCACGCTCATACGCTGGAAATTCCTCATCCCGTGACGCAGGAGCCGTTATCGCTGACTGCGCCACTGCCTGACATGTGCCAGCAGTTGCTCGACAGTTTGGCTGCCCGCCGCTGAGCGCGGGCGCCTTTGTGGTTGGCGCAAGCGGCGTCACAGCTTGAACATGAAGTTTATGTTGTTCAAATGCACCGCTTTCTCTGCAAATTTCACTATATGGAAAATAGAATGCGTTATTCACTTGCCATCTTCGATTGGGATGGAACCCTGATGGACTCCACTCATACCATTGTCGCGGCCATCCAGGCTGCCTGTCGTGATATGGGGCTGCCGGTGCCTGGGGTTGCACAGGCCAGCTGGGTTATCGGACTCTCGCTGGATGAGGCGTTGCATCGCGCCGTGCCTGATCTGACGCCTTCCCAGTTGCCGCGGTTTCTTGAGCGCTATCGCATCCACTACCTGCTCCGGGATCCTGATTTACGCACCTTCGATGGCATTATCGATATGCTGGACACGCTGAAGGCTGAGGGTGTGCTGATGGCGGTGGCGACGGGGAAAAGTCGGGTCGGACTGGACCGGGTATTGACCGGAATGAACCTGGGGCACTATTTTGACGCCTCCCGCACTGCGGACCAGACATTCAGCAAGCCACACCCGAGAATGCTCGAGGAAATTCTTGAGGAATTGGCCGTACCGGCCGGGCAGGCGGTCATGGTGGGCGATACCTCACATGATATCCAAATGGCTCAGGCCGCCGGGGTGGACAGTATTGCGGTTACGTATGGCGCGCACAGCGCCGAGGAGCTGCTTGCCAGCAAGCCCACGCTGATTGCAGAGACGCCGACGCAATTACAAGCGTTTTTGCTGGAACATTGTCGAAAAATGGCTGTCTAAATTTTCAAGTAGCGAAATTCGTCATTTTTGCTGTCATTTTTGCGCCAGCAAGCCACCGGAGTCCACCATGTCCTTACGCCCGCGCTATCCCCGTATTCCGTCTTCGCAGATTACCCCTGAGCCGGTCTGGCAAGCCAGGCGGCAGTGGATGCAACACATGGCCGGCATTGCTGCCGGAACCGGTTTGGCGGGCCTGGGTGCTACACTGCCTCAGGTGGCTGGCGCGGCAACTACGCTGCCGCCGATTGCCGGTTTGCAAACCAATCCGCAATACGCTGCGGCAAAAATAGATCGCAAGCTCACCACGGAAAAGGACATTACGTCCTACAATAATTTTTACGAATTCGGGACCGGCAAGGGCGACCCGCTCGATTACTCGGGAAAAATGCGTATTGAGCCCTGGCAGGTGCAGGTCAGCGGCGAGGTGGAAAAGCCGCGTACTTTCGACCTGGATGAGCTGGTTAAGCTGGCGCCGCAGGAAGAACGGGTGTACCGGCTGCGGTGTGTCGAGGCCTGGTCCATGGTGATTCCATGGGTAGGTTATCCGCTATCGGCATTGCTCAAGCAGGTGCAGCCTACGAGCAAGGCCAAATATGTTCAGTTTGTGACCGATACCCAGCCCGAGGCGATGCCTGGCTTGAGTGATCGTATTATTCCATGGCCCTATCGCGAAGGTTTGCGCATGGACGAAGCCATGAATCCGCTGACCCTGCTTACTTTCGGGCTTTATGGCAAGCGCTTGCCTAACCAGAACGGCGCGCCGTTGCGCATTATTGTCCCCTGGAAATATGGCTTCAAGTCCGGCAAGTCCATTGTCAAAATCGTGCTCACCGAGACCATGCCTGAAACCAGCTGGGTGGCCATTGCCCCTTCGGAGTATGGCTTTTATGCGAATGTGAACCCGGATGTTCCGCATCCGCGATGGAGTCAGTCGCATGAGCGTGTGATTGGCGGTGGTTTCTTTGATCCCAAAGTGCCAACCTTGAAATTTAACGGCTATGGGGAGCAGGTCGCCTCACTGTATAGCGGGATGGATTTGCGTGCCAATTATTGAGCAACAAGGTATTTTCCATGTCTGAATCGACCGGCGCAGCCCCGCCGGCGGCTGGGGGTGGGGCTGCCTGCCTCACGCGCAGGCGCTGGACCGCCAGCCAGGTGGCGCGCTTTAAACCCGCGCTGTTTCTACTCTGCCTGATTCCTTTTCTGCGCTGGTTCTACCTGGGATATAACGATGGCCTGACGGCCAATCCCGTCGAGTTCATTACCCGCTCCTCGGGTTTCTGGACGCTGGCCATGTTATTGCTCACGCTTGCGGTCACGCCTGTCCGGCAAATGCTGGACCAGCCGGCGCTGGTCCGTGTGCGGCGCATGCTGGGGCTGTTTGCCTTCTTTTATGTCGTGCTGCATTTGCTGACCTGGATCGTGCTTGACCGCAATATGGATCTGTCGTTCATGATCAAGGATGTGCTGGATCGCACCTTCATTTTTGTTGGCATGGCGGCGTTCTTGCTGATGGTGCCCCTGGCGCTGACATCCACGCAGGGCTGGATGCGCCGATTGGGAATGAAGTGGACACGTTTGCACCGGAGTATTTATGCTATCGGTGTGCTTGGTATTGTGCATTTCTGGCTGATGCGTGCAGGCAAGAATGACTTTGCCGAGCCAATTCTGTATGGTACTCTGCTGGCTCTGTTGCTGCTCTGGCGGATCTTGCGGGCATGGCGAAACCGGCGGCGCCCGGCTACGGTCTAGGGCCGTTTCGCTTCGTCGGGCATTGCTGGGCTGTGGGCTGCACCGGAAAAGACTTAACGCAAAAAAAGAGGGCGGAATCATGCGAAGACGGGCCTGGCTGCTACTGGCGGCCGTGGCATTGGGGTTGGGCGCCTGCACCACGGGTTTGCCGATAGATACATCGCTGCGCGCTACCGGTCAGGATAGCCGGGTTCGCTTTATTGTGCTGCACTATACTTCGGAAAATCGCAGCGATTCCCTGCGCTTGCTTACCCAGGATCGGGTCAGCGCACATTATCTAATCACCGATGCGCCAGTCAGGATCTTTTCGCTGGTCGATGAAAACCGGCGCGCCTGGCATGCAGGGCATAGTCAATGGTTTGAATATCCCAACCTGAACGCCATGTCCATTGGTATTGAAATTGTCAATGCCGGGCCGTTGGACGCAGCGCACACACGCTGGGCGCCGTATTCTTCATCGCAGATCAGCATGCTGGCAGCGTTGCTGCACGATATCCAGTCGCGCCATGAGGTAAGTGCCTGGAATATTGTAGCCCACAGCGATATTGCGCCCTTGCGCAAGAGCGATCCTGGTCCGGCGTTTCCCTGGCGGGAGCTGGCCCGGCAGGGGCTGGGACGCTGGTATGACGAAGCGGCAGTGGGCCGGCGCATACCACTGCTGAGCGCGCGTGAGCTCAAGAGTGCCGCGTATCTTCAGGGGCTGCTATCGCGCATCGGCTATCCGATAGTGCAAAGCAGCGTATGGGATACGCAGACCCGGCAGGTTGTTCGTGCTTTCCAGATGCATTATCGACCGGCGGCGTATAGCGGCCACCCGGACAGGCAGACCCTGGCCATTGCAGAAGATCTGGCGCGCCAGATGCCCGCGCCCCGGCAATAGCGCTTGCAACCATGGCTATGGCGGCAGTGCTAAGCCAGAAACAGAAACAGTGTTGGAAATTTGTCCAGGTCCGGTGCCGGGCGCCGTTTCCAGTCGGCAATGGTATCAGTCCTGATCCATTCATCTGGCGTTGTCAGCGCGCGGGCGATGCACAGTCGGGTTGCCGGATTCAGGGTGTCGATCAGCGTTGCGAACATGGCCATGTTGCGGTACGGAGTTTCAATGAACAATTGCGTCTGGTTGTGGCGCGACGATAGCTGTTCCCAGCCCTTGAGCTGCTTGCTGCGTTCGGCTGGCGCAATGGGTACATAACCGTGAAAGGTAAAGCGTTGTCCATCCAGGCCGCTGGCCATCAGACCCAAAAGAATGGAAGAGGGGCCGACCCACGGCACGACCTGAATACCCAGTTGATGGGCCAGCAGCACCACGCGCGCACCGGGATCGGCCACGGCAGGGCAGCCGGCTTCCGATACCAGGCCGATATCGCCGCTGGTCTCGGTCAGCCAGCGACGGATGTCCGCTTCCGGCGTTTTTGCGCCCAATGTGTGAATCGTAATGTCCTGGATGGCGCCTTCGGTGCCGGTCTGTTTCAGATACGCGCGGGCTGTTTTGGCATTTTCGGCAATATAGGTCTTCAGAATGGAGGCCTGTTGTCGGGCACCGGCGGGTAGCCATTGTTCAAGCGGGGCGCTGCCCAGGCTTACAGGAAGCAGATGGAGGGTGTTGATCATAACGGTCGGGCCAGTAGCGTGGGGTTAAGGTCGAAACTGCGCAGTATGCGGGACAGCTCGATCAGGGGTAGCCCGATGATGGCTGTCGGGTCATCACTGTGCATCGATTGCATCAGGCTGATGCCCAGACCTTCGGCCTTGGCGCTGCCTGCTGTGTCAAATGGTTTTTCCATCCTCAGGTAATGCGCGATTTCCTCATCTGTCAACTCGCGGAATACGCAGCGCGTCACCACGTCGGCAACGGCGCTGCGCGTGCCATTGGTGACGGCCAGCGCGCTGTGGAATGCCACGGTTTTTCCGGACAACTCGCGCAATTGCGCAAAGGCACGCTCGTAGGTTCCTGGTTTGCCTATCGGCTGGCCGTCGTGGGTAGCGACCTGATCGGAGCCGATGACCACGCTGCCGGGGTGTTGGGTGGCAACATGCTGCGCCTTGGCCAGTGACAGGCGCTGCGACAGGGCTTCTGGCGCCTCGTCGGGCAGGGCAGACTCGTCGATACCGGGCGAAATGGCCTCAAAGGGCAGGCCCAGGCGTTGCAGCATGGCCTTGCGATAGACCGAAGATGACGCGAGAATAAGACGCGGAGGGGGAAATGACATGGTTTTCATTGACTTAACGGATGTGAACAAGTTATTATCTTATGTTTTCCGGGGGATGTGTGGGTGAGAACTTAAAACCCGCAGCGAAATCCGAGGAAAAGACCGAATTTGTTTGCCAGAACATGGTTGGCGTGTGATCAGGGTGTGATTAACCGTTGTTTTTTATAAACTGTTGGTTATAAGCCCTTTTGATTAATCAGCTTGAAAGTGTTCCGCAGGCAGATATCTGTAATACAATATCTGGCTATTTTATGAAACCCGGTCATCCTGTGATCGACGTACTGGATTTTATCTCCCGCGGTGCAGAGCAAAGCGGTGAGACGCCTCTGTCGGCATTTTCACGGATTAGCGATCTGTTGCCAGCGCAGGTATTGCCTTCGGGTGATGCTGATGGCGCCGAGGCAGATGGCCTGGTACGCTGGTCTGTGCGTGGAGAGCGCACCCAACACGGAAAACGTTATCTTCATCTGGAAGTCAGCGCCCGGCCGATACTTATCTGCCAGCGTTGTATGCGGCCCTTTGTCTATGAGGTAGACAGTGTTGTACCGCTGGAAGTGGTAACCAACCAGGCCGCCCTGGATGACGACGAGCAGGTCGACGATCCGGATATGGAAGGCCCGGACCGGATTCTGGCCCAGGCCAGTCAATCGGTGTTGGAGTTGGTGGAAGACGAATTAATTCTGAGTCTGCCCTACATACCCAGGCATGATTATGCATGCGTGCAGTATGACAATCAGGAAACGCCCGAAGGGGCAGACGAAAAACCATCGCCGTTTGCGGCGCTGGCAGCTTTAAAGAAGCAGTAACTTAACCTATTTTCTGCATAATTTTCGGGTTGTGCAGTTTTATTTTCGGAGTCATCATGGCCGTTCAACAAAACAAAAAGACACCTTCAAAACGCGGTATGCACCGTTCGCACGATTTTCTGACCGCACCAGCGACAGCAATCGAGCCAACCACAGGTGAACTGCACCTGCGTCACCACATCAGCCCCAACGGCGTATATCGTGGCCGCAAAGTTCTGAAAACCAAAAACGACGAATAATTCTCTGTTTAACCGGTAAGGGAAGAGGCCGTCTGTCGGTGCTGTCGTCCGATACGTTCCTGGCCGCTTCTTGTGTATTACCGTAACGGAAACATTATTTATAGTGATCAGAATTGCAATTGACTGTATGGGAGGCGATCACGGCCTTCCCGTCACCGTTCCGGCGGCCGTTCAGGTCGCCGCGAAGTTTCCCGATACCTGTTTTTTATTGGTAGGTCTGCCTGATCAGGTAGCCGCTGCTCTGAAGCAGGCGCGTCCGGCAAATCCCGCGCAATTTGAAATTGTCGCTGCATCCGAAGTGGTTACCATGGACGATCCGGTAGATATGGCGCTGCGCAAGAAAAAAGACTCTTCCATGCGCGTGGCGGTGACCTGCGTCAAGGAGGATCGTGCCGACGCCTGCGTCTCTGCAGGCAATACCGGTGCCTGGATGGCCATTTCCCGCTACGTTCTCAAAACCATGGATGGGATCGATCGTCCCGCCATTGCTGCCGCTATTCCCAATCAGCGAGGCGGTACCACGACCGTGCTTGATCTGGGCGCCAATGTCGATTGCTCGGCAGAACATCTGCTTGAGTTTGCCATCATGGGCGCGGCGTTGTCGCAATCGGTTGAACACATTGAAAATCCCAGTATCGGCCTGCTCAATATCGGGCAAGAAGCCATCAAGGGCAATGATGTGGTCAAGGAAGCGGCCGAGCTGCTGCGCGCCAGCAACCTGAATTTCTACGGCAATGTTGAAGGCGACGATATCTTCAAGGGCACCACTAATGTGGTCGTCTGCGATGGTTTTGTCGGCAATGTGGTGCTCAAGTCCGTTGAGGGCCTGTCCAAGATGATCGGCAGCATGATTCGCGATGAATTCATGCGTAATCCATTCACGATGGCTGCCGGCCTGTTCGCGCGGCCTGTGCTGAACCGCTTTCGCAACCGGGTTGATTCGCGTAACCATAATGGTGCGGCCCTGCTTGGTCTGCGTGGCGTTGTCATTAAAAGTCATGGTTCTGCCGATATTTACGCCTACACCGTCGCACTTGAGCGCGCCCGGGCGGCGGTTGCCAGTAAACTGCTGGAAAAAACCTCCAGCTCCGTGCTGCAGATCAGTCAGCTCATTCGCTCAAAAAATACGGAAAGCAGCGCATAATAGTCATAAAAACTATAAAATTGCCTGCTTTACTTATTTAAATTGTCTTCGGAGCCATACATGACTTATTCAACCATCGTGGGTACGGGAAGTTATTTACCCCCAAAATGTGTCACCAACACGATGCTTGCGCAAGATATGGCCCAGCGGGGTCTTGAAACATCCGACGAATGGATTGTGACCCGCACCGGGATACATCAGCGGCATCTGGCCGATCCCGGTGTAACCTCCAGCGAACTGGGCTTTCTGGCCGCCGAAAAGGCGCTTGCCGATGCCGGTATCGCTGCGACCGACCTTGATCTGATCATCGTTGCAACCTCCACGCCCGATTTCATTTTCCCAAGCACTGCCTGCCTGATTCAGGCAAAACTGGGTAACAAGGGCGGGGCCGCGTTTGATGTCCAGGCCGTTTGTAGTGGTTTTGTGTACGCGCTGGCTACCGCCGACAGCTTTATCCGGGCAGGCAATGCGCGCAATGCGCTGGTGATCGGCACCGAAGTGTTCTCCCGGATTCTGGACTGGAACGACCGTGGCACCTGCGTTCTTTTTGGCGATGGCGCCGGCGCCATGGTGCTTACGGCTTCCGATGAGCCAGGCATTCTGGCTTCGCAACTGAATGCCGATGGTTCGCTGCACACCATTTTGAACACTGCCGGGCGGATCGAAAATGGTCAAGTCACCGGTGATCCCTTTCTGCGCATGGATGGTCAGTCCGTGTTCAAGCAGGCCGTCACGGTTCTGGATAAGTCCGCGCGCCAGGTATGCGAGAAAGCGGGCGTTCAGCTCAGCGACCTGGACTGGATGGTGCCGCATCAGGCCAATATCCGAATCATTGATTTCCTGGGACGCAAATTGGGTATTCCCGGCGACAAAGTGGTGGCAACGGTAGGCGAACATGCCAATACTTCTGCTGCAAGCGTGCCGCTGGCCTTCGATGTGGCGCGTCGCGACGGTCGTATCAAAAAGGGTGATCTGGTTCTCATGCAAGGCGTGGGGGGCGGTTTTACCTGGGGCTCCATCCTTGCCCGTATCTGAATTTTCACTTCAACACAGAAAACCATGAAACTCGCATTCGTATTTCCAGGACAGGGTTCGCAAACCGTCGGCATGCTTGCCGGATGGGCGGGCAACTCTGCCATCGACGCTGCCATGCAGCGCGCATCCACGGCGCTGGGCCAGGATCTGGGCGCCCTTGTCGAGCAGGGACCTGCCGAAGAGCTCAACCTTACTGTCAATACGCAGCCGGTCATGCTGGCTTGCAGTGTGGCCATGTATGATGCCTGGCGCCAGGCCGGCGGTCCTGAGCCCGAGATCATGGCCGGTCATAGTCTGGGCGAATACTCGGCGCTCACCGCAGCCGGCACATTCTCGCTGGAAGATGCGGTGCGCCTGGTTCGCGTTCGCGCCAGTGCGATGCAGGACGCCGTGCCTGTAGGTACGGGGGGTATGGCGGCGATTCTGGGGCTGGATGATGATACCGTGCTCGCCGTTTGTCGCGAAGCCAGTACCGATACCATTGTCGAGGCGGTCAATTTTAACGCGCCGGCCCAGGTCGTGATTGCCGGACATAAAGACGCCGTGCAGCGCGCCTGCGACCTGGCCAAGGCAAATGGGGCCAAGCGGGCACTGCTATTGCCGGTGTCGGCGCCATTTCATTCGCGGCTTCTTGAGCCGGCGGCAGCGGTGCTGCAACAGGCGCTTGGCGAATTGACGCTGAATATGCCCAACGCAGAGATCATTAATAACGTCGATGTTGCGGTCGCCGCCAATACCCAGGAGATCGCCGATGCGCTGGTGCGCCAGGCCTGGCATCCGGTGCGTTGGGTGGAAACGATCAGGGCCATGAAGGCTCGCGGCGTTACCCATGTGGTGGAATGCGGTCCCGGCAAGGTGCTTGCCGGATTGATCAAGCGTATCGAACCCGAGCTGGTAACGGTAGCTGTCAATGATCAGGCATCACTGGATGCCGCGCTCGCTCAAATCAACGCATAAGGAACAGGCATGTCAGAACAGAAAGAACTTACGGGCCAGATTGCATTGGTTACCGGGGCCAGCCGTGGCCTGGGCAAGGCAATTGCGCTTGAGCTGGCCAAACGCGGCGCCATTGTTGTGGGTACCGCGACCTCCGAAGCCGGCGCACAGGCCATCGGCGACATGCTTGCGGGCAATCAGGGACGGGGCGTGGTGCTCAATGTGACTGATGCTGCCGCGTGCGATGCCTTGCTGGCCGAGCTGGGCAAAGAGGGTGGTCCTCATATCCTGGTCAATAATGCAGGTATTACGCGCGATGGCCTGGCCATGCGCATGAAAGACGACGACTGGTCTGCCGTGATCGGCACCAATCTTGATTCGGTATTCCGGCTCTCGCGTGGTGTTTTGCGAGTCATGATGAAAGCACGTGCTGGCCGCATCATTAATGTAACCTCGGTGGTAGGATCTGCCGGTAACCCCGGGCAGGCCAACTACGCGGCCGCCAAGGCCGGCGTGGCAGGAATGACGCGCGCATTGGCGCGCGAGCTGGGCAGTCGTAATATTACTGTCAATTGTGTGGCGCCCGGTTTTATCGATACCGATATGACACGCGCCCTGGGCGACGAGCAAACGGCAGCCCTGCTGGGCCAGATTCCCCTGGGCCGGCTGGGCCAGCCTGCCGATGTCGCCAATGCCGTTGCCTTTCTGGCGGGGCCTGGGGCAGGGTATATTACGGGTACAACGGTACATGTCAATGGCGGCATGTTCATGCAGTAAATCAGTTATCCCTGCGGGGCGGCGGGCTTGATTGCCTGCATGTCCGCGCAGGAACTGGGCCTGTGATATTGTTAAATGCCGCAGGCAGGGCAGGTAATTTGAGGCAGCCGGGTTCTTTTTCTTATACAGAGCTGAAATTTTACTAAAATGCAGGATACGTAAAAGAGCAGTTGTTTATTTTTAAACTGTGTTTTAGTTTTACTGTTTTCAGAAACCAGTTTCGCTAAAATATTTTTTTCACATAAAGCCTTTTGCAATCGGTTTGTAGTTGGCTAAAATTGCGGGATTTTCCCCCTTTGGAGATTTACATGGATAGCATCGAACAACGCGTCAAGAAGATCGTCGCAGAACAACTTGGTGTAAATGAAGCAGAAATTAAAAACGAGTCTTCATTTCTTGACGACCTGGGTGCAGATTCACTGGACATGGTTGAGTTGGTCATGGCACTTGAAGACGAGTTCGAAACAGAAATTCCTGACGAAGAAGCTGAAAAAATCACTACCGTTCAGCAGGCAGTCGACTATATCAACTCTCACAAAGGTTAATTTGTGCGAGTCAACCGGCGCGCGCGAGCAGCCGGTTGCAATAAAAAAAGCGGTTTTGGAAAGTGGCTCACGTCCATATCCCTTGCGATATGGACGGTATAAACCTTTTCCAGACCCTTTTTTTATTTCAGGGTTTTGATTCATATTTACTTCAGTATAGGGTAGGAGCCAACCGTGAAAAGACGCGTTGTCATCACCGGACTGGGAATTGTATCCCCGGTCGGAAACACAGTACCGCAGGCCTGGGATAATATTGTCAACGGACGTTCCGGCATTGACCGCATCACACGTTTTGACGCCTCCGGGTTCAATGCGCAGATCGCTGGCGAAGTCAAGGATTTCGACGTCACGCAATACCTGTCGGCCAAAGAAGCAAAACAAATGGATACCTTTATCCATTACGGCATTGCTGCCAGTGTCGATGCCTGGAAAGATGCGGGCCTCACTGTTACTGAAGAGAATGCCGATCGCATTGGCGCCATCGTCAGTTCGGGCATCGGCGGGTTGCAGCGTATCGAAGAGACCCAGACAGAGTACCTTGCAAAAGGTGCGCGCCGCATTTCCCCATTTTTTGTTCCCGCTTCCCTGATCAATCTGATTTCCGGTCAGGTTTCCATTATGCTCGGGCTCAAGGGCCCCACCTATGCGGTCGTCTCTGCCTGCACCACCGGTTTGCACTCCATCGGAGATGCCTCAAGACTGATTGAATATGGCGATGCCGACGTCATGCTGGCCGGCGGCGCTGAAGCGACGGTGTCCCCACTGGGCATTGGCGGGTTCGCCGCCATGCGCGCGCTGTCAACACGTAATGACGATCCCCAGACGGCTTCTCGTCCGTGGGACATCGACCGCGATGGCTTTGTCCTGGGTGAAGGGGCAGGGGTGCTGGTGCTGGAAGAATACGAACACGCCAAAGCCCGTGGTGCCCGTATTTACGGTGAATTTGCCGGTTATGGCATGAGTTCCGATGCGCACCATATCACTGCGCCGGATCGTGACGGCCCCCGCCGTGGCATTCTGAATGCGTTGAAAAACGGTAAGTTCAACGTTGACCAGATCGACTACGTCAATGCTCATGGCACATCAACGCCCCTGGGTGACAAGAACGAAACAGAGGCGCTCAAACTGGCCCTGGGCGAACATGCCTATAAAACGGTAGTCAATTCGACCAAATCCATGACCGGCCATTTGCTGGGCGCGGCCGGTGGCATTGAAGCGGTCTTTACCACGCTGGCAGTGCATCATCAGGTGTCGCCGCCCACGATCAACCTGATCAATCAGGACCCCGAGTGTGATCTGGACTACTGCGCCAATGTCGCTCGTGAAATGAAAATTGATGTGGCGCTGTCCAACTCCTTCGGATTTGGCGGCACCAACGGCTCCATGATTGTCAGACGGGTCTGATTTGCAGCACGAACTGAACCGGCACTGGCAGGCTCGACTCCATGTCGGGCAGCCCGGTTACATTACAGTTTGCCATCATATCCTGGCAACCCTGGCTATGCTCTGTATTGCGGGCCCCCAGGCGGCGGTTGTACTTGCGCTGCTCACCCTGGCTGGCCGCAGGCACCTGGCCAGTCACAGGGCCGGCCACACACGTTTTCTTCAAGTCGGACCCGACGGTCACTATCGGCTTTGCCGCAGCGTTTCGTCACAGCACGCCACCGATGGCGACGTGCGTATCCTGCAACAGTACTGGCAGGGCCCTCTGTGGTTTACCCTGGTGCTGCGCGATCCCTATTTTCCTCATTCACGTCCCGATATCGTGACGGTCTGGTCATCTGGCCAGCCGCCTGATGCCTGGCGGCGTTTGTGCGTGCTGGTGCAATCTGCCCAATGGGCAAATGCGCAGGGTGCAACCGCAAGGATCGCACTATGAGTGAGCGCGACGTTGACTGGGAATTGGTGCAGCGGGTTCAGAAGGGTGATAAAAAGGCCTTTGATCTGCTGGTCCTGAAATATCAGCGCAAAATCATGGGGCTGCTGGCCCGCATGATCGGCAGCCACAGTGAAGTTGAGGACATTGCCCAGGAAACATTTATCAAAGCCTATCGTGCCATCCCCCAGTTTCGCGGGGAAAGCGCGTTTTATACCTGGTTATACCGGATTGCCATCAATACCGCCCGCAACTGGCTGTCTTCATCAGATCGCAAGCTGAGCTATCCGGATACGCTGGAAAACAAAGATGGTGAAACTTTTTCCCATTCAGACAATCTTATAGATATTGCCACGCCTGAATCGAGCATGGTAACGCAGGAAATTGTCCAGACTGTCAACGATGCAATTGAAACATTGCCCGAAGATCTGCGCATGGCAATTGTGCTAAGAGAACTGGAAGGCCTGAGTTACGAAGAAATAGCACAGGCTATGGCCTGCCCGGTTGGTACGGTACGCTCTCGTATATTCCGTGCCCGGGAAGCCATTGCGGCGAAGCTCAAACCTGTCCTGGGACAGGCCATGGATCGTCGCTGGTAAGGAATACATAATGGAAAACACAAGAACTGCTCCTGCGATTGACTGGAATGAAACCATCTCCGAAATGGTGGATGGCGAATGCGATGCCTTTGACGCGTCCAGAATTGATACGCCCTACGGTCGCCAGACTTGGGATACCTATCATCTGATTGGCGATGTGATGCGCAACGAGCATCTGGCCATCAAGCCCTCCGATCTGTTCAATGCCCGCATCAGCAAGCTGATCGCGGCAGAGCAGACCCATCACGTCGCACCGGCCCGTGGCTATCTGCGCTGGGGCGCCTCCGGCATTGCCGCGGCTGCTGCGGTGGCTGCGCTGGTGTGGTTCAATGATCCTTTCCAGGCAGACGTTGCGCCACCTGCGTCACCAACGCTTGCAGCCAGCCAGTCGGCAGCGCCGGCCGATATTCCGCGAAATGACTTTCAGGATTATGTGGCGGCGCACAGCCAAATGGTAGGCGCCTATCCGGTTCGTCAGGTGTCATATGAAATTGGGGATGTGCAGTGATCGGACAGGACAGGCTGCGTTTGACTTGCCAACGTTCCCATAGCGTCATGCTGGCCGTATGCTGGGCCATCACCCCCTGTCTGCCGGTATATGCCGCCTCGCCAGCGCAATTGCTCATGCAAATCCAGAAGGCGGCCGAATCCACTGATTACAGCGGTACGTTCCTGTATCAGCAGGGCAATGTGATGATTACCTCACGGGTAACACATGTGGTTGACGGCGAAGGCGTCAAGGAGCGCCTGGAGGTGCTCGATGGTGACGCCCAGGAATACCTGCGCAACAACAATGTTGTGGAAAGCCTGCTGCCCGCCCGTAAAATAGTGATCGTGGACAAACCGCGCAAAGATCGTTTTCCGGCGCTATTGCTCGGGCCGATCGACAATCTGGAGAAATATTACGAGATCCGGGCGCAGAACGGCAGCATGCGCGTCGCCGGCCGTCCCTGCGATATGATCGAAGTTAACCCCAGAGTTCAGGATCGCTATGGATATCGATTTTGTGCTGATGAAAAATCCCGGTTGTTGCTTAAGTCGCAGACGTTGAATGAGCAGGGCACCGTAATTGAACAGGTGACATTCACTGGCCTGTCGGTGGGCAGCAATGTGGATACCGCCAATCTGAAATCCGCGTTTGATTACTCAGAATGGAAGCGTGTAGAGCATAAGCCCGTAGCGGTAGACCTGACACAGGAAGGCTGGCGAATTCGGTACCCGGCAGGCTTTGCGCCCATCATGAGCATCGTTCGTCCGAAAGGAACTAAAGAGAACGTAAAGCAACTAATACTTACAGACGGTCTGTCTTCCATCTCGGTATTTATCCAGAAAGTAAAGGAATCTGAAAAAACCTTTAATAATCAAGGGGATGCCAGAGTTGGGTCAATGAATGTATTCCGTCAGCGGATCGACGATTACTGGCTTACTGCCATCGGCGCGATCCCCCTGGCGACACTCAAGGACCTGGCCGTTGCTACAAAATTCATTCAACCTGTTTCAAAACAGTAAATACTGAAAAGGGCTACTCATGAATAACAAGGTCAAAAAACCGCTACAGACCGCTATCGTCGCGGCAATGATCGGACTGGGCAGTGCGACTGTGTTGCTACCGTATACCGGCATGGCGCAGAATGCGCCTGCGGCTCCGGTGCCGACGTCGACCGCCGTGACTGCGCTGCCTGACTTTACCTCTATTGTGGCGGCAACTGAAAACGCTGTGGTCAATATCCGCACCATGGAAAAGATATCGTCGCGTCCCACACAGGGCTTTGGCCCGGGAGACAGCCCCGAGGACCTGTTCCGCTTTTTCTTTGGTCCTGATTTCATGCCGCCACGCGATCGTGATCCGCGCTCGGACCGCTCGCCTCGCGGCGAAGGCGAAGAGCGCAGCGTACCGCGCGGGGTGGGCTCGGGCTTTATTATCTCCAAAGATGGCTACATCATGACCAACAATCACGTGGTCGATGGCGCCTCAAAAATCACGGTCACCATGAACGATGGTCGTGAATATCAGGCCAAAGTGATTGGCACCGACAAGCGCACCGATATCGCGCTGATCAAGATCCAGGCAGATAGCCTGCCCGTGCTGAAAATCGGCGACTCCAATACGCTGAAAAAAGGCCAATGGGTCTTGGCTATCGGTTCGCCTTTTGGCCTGGACTCCACGGTCACTTCTGGGATTGTGAGCGCCATCAATCGTGATACCGGGGAATACCTGCCGTTTATCCAAACCGACGTTGCCGTCAACCCCGGCAATTCCGGCGGACCGCTGATCAATCTGTCCGGCGAAGTGGTAGGTATCAATTCACAGATCATTTCGCAAAGCGGCGGGTTCATGGGTATTTCCCTGTCTATTCCGATAGACGAAGCCATGCGTGTGGTTGAGCAGCTCAAGGCTACCGGCAAGGTGACTCGTGGTCGTATTGGCGTGCAGATTGGCGAAGTAAGCGAAGAGGTGGCAAAAGCCATAGGCCTACCCAAGGCTGCCGGTGCACTGGTCAGCAACGTCGAGCAGGGTGGTCCTGCTGACAAAGCGGGGGTTCAGGCTGGCGATGTCATTACCAAGTTCAATGGCGCTGATGTGAAAAAATGGTCGGACCTGCCACGCCTGGTCGGACAAACCAAGCCGGAATCAGACTCCTCGCTGGAAGTTTGGCGCCGTGGTAAATACGAGACATTGAAGGTCAGGATCGCGGAAATACCAAGTTCGCCGTCCGATACCGCCAATAGCAACGAGCCCCAGGAGCATGCCGGCAGCGCTGATCGTCTGGGGCTGGTGGTGGAACCCGTTCCGTCTTCGCTGCAAAGTCGCATGCGTATCAAGGGCGGTGTCCTGGTCAAGGACGTCAAGGGCGCAGCGCTGGAAGCTAGCATCCAGCCAGGTGATGTGATTCTCGCGCTGAATAACCAGGATGTGAAGGATGTTCAGCATTTCCGAGAAATCGTGGGCAAACTTGAAAAAGGCAAGGCGGCGGCCCTGCTGGTACGGCGTGACAATTTAACGCAGTGGGTACCTGTAACACCTGCAAAATAAGGCTACAATACGATATGCAGGCCAAGGGGCGCTTCATGCGCCCCTTTTTTTGAGTCTGAACCGCTGTGACAGGCCAGCTCGCGACGTGTCCGAGCAGGACCGCAGTCCGGGTGCAGGCTCTGCAGCCAAACCATTCCCGATGCCGCTGGCATCCTTACTGTGGTGGAACAGGCGTGCGTACTCTTGCGAGTCTGCGCCAGCACTGCACTTTTGCGCTTTTTATGCAACATATACGTAATTTCTCGATTATTGCCCATATTGACCACGGCAAATCCACGCTCGCGGATCGCCTTATTCACCGTTGCGGTGGATTGGCAGACCGGGAGATGTCCAAGCAGGTTCTTGATTCCATGGACATTGAGCGGGAGCGGGGCATCACGATCAAGGCCCAGACCGCCGCGCTGCACTACAAGGCGCTCGATGGCAAAATCTACAACCTGAACCTGATCGATACGCCGGGACATGTGGACTTTTCCTATGAGGTCAGTCGTTCTTTATCCGCCTGTGAGGGCGCACTGCTGGTGGTGGATGCCACCCAGGGGGTAGAGGCGCAAACGGTCGCGAACTGTTATACCGCCATCGAACTGGGTGTCGAAGTGATGCCGGTGCTCAATAAAATGGATCTGCCGTCGGCTGAGCCAGAAGAAGCGCGCCAGGAAATCGAAGATGTCATCGGTATTGACGCCAGTGATGCCATCAAGGCCAGCGCCAAGACCGGCGTGGGCATTGACGAAATCCTGGAAATGATCGTGGCCAAGGTGCCGCCACCTGTCGGTAATGTCGATGACCCTTTGCAGGCCCTGATTATCGATTCCTGGTTCGACAATTACGTCGGCGTGGTCATGCTGGTGCGAATCAAGAACGGGGTATTGCGACCCAAGGACAAGATTCTGTTCATGGCGACCGGTGCAACCCACTTGTGTGAACAGCTGGGGGTGTTTGCCCCCAAGTCAGAAGCGCGCAAGTTGCTGTCAGCGGGTGAGGTGGGCTTTGTTATTGCTGGTATTAAGGAACTGGCCGATGCCAAGGTAGGCGACACCATTACCCTTGCCGGCAAACCGGCCAGCACGCCGTTGCCGGGTTTTAAGGAAGTCAAGCCGCAAGTATTTGCCGGCCTGTATCCTGTGGAAAGCAGCGAATATGACCAGTTGCGCGATTCGCTTGAAAAATTGCGCCTGAACGATTCCTCGCTTATGTTCGAACCCGAGGTATCGCAGGCGCTGGGCTTTGGCTTTCGTTGCGGCTTTCTGGGGCTGCTGCACATGGAAATCGTGCAGGAACGGCTTGAGCGCGAATTCGACATGGACATCATCACTACCGCGCCCACGGTGGTCTATGAGGTTGAGCGCAACGATGGCGAAATACTGACCATCGAAAGCCCGTCGCGTATGCCTGAGGTCGGGCAAATTGCCGATATCCGCGAACCCATTGTCTCGGTAACGCTGTTCATGCCGCAAGAATATGTCGGTGCGGTCATTACCCTGTGCATTGCCAAGCGCGGCAACCAGATCAACATGAGCTATCACGGACGTCAGGTACATCTGGTTTATGAAATACCGCTGGCCGAGATCGTGCTTGATTTTTTCGATCGGCTCAAGTCCGTATCGCGCGGCTATGCGTCCATGGATTACGAGTTTCTCGAGTATCGTTCCGCCGACGTGGTGCGGGTCGACCTGCTCATCAATAACGAGCGAGTTGATGCCCTGTCCATGATAGTGCACCGCGCCAACGCCCGTTATCGTGGTCGCGAAGTGGTCTCGAAAATGCGTGGCTTGATTCCGCGCCAGATGTTCGATGTTGCAATTCAGGCGGCCATTGGTGCGGAAATTATTGCGCGTGAAAACGTAAAGGCGCTGCGCAAGAACGTGCTTGCCAAGTGTTATGGTGGAGATATTTCGCGTAAGAAAAAACTGCTGGAAAAACAAAAGGCAGGTAAGAAGCGGATGAAACAGGTGGGCAGTGTGGAAATTCCACAGGAAGCGTTCCTGGCCATTCTCCAGGTTGAAGATAAATAAGGAAGTAGAAGATGAATTTTGCATTGATCCTGTTTGTATTGCTGGTGATTACAGGCCTGGTAAAGCTGCTTGATGTCCTTGTTTTTCGCAAGCGGCGGGTGGCCCAGTATGGCCAGGACGAGCAGGCGCACCGCCCCTGGTGGATCGAGTACTCGCTGAGCTTTTTTCCGGTCATTCTGTTTGTCTTTGTCCTGCGTTCGTTTCTGTTTGAGCCGTTCCGGATTCCGTCAGGCTCCATGCTGCCGACATTGCAGAACGGCGACATGATCCTGGTGAACAAGTTTACCTACGGCATCCGCCTGCCCATCATCGATCAGAAAATTATTCCGATCAATACGCCGCAACGTGGCGACGTGATGGTGTTTCGCTATCCGGTCAATCCGGACATGGATTTCATCAAACGGGTGGTCGGTGTACCGGGCGACGAGGTGCTCTACCAGAACAAGCGCCTGAGCATTAATGGGCAACCCGTGCCGATCACGCGTATCGGACCTTATGTAAATCCATCACAGCAAAGCGGCACGCCAGAAGCGCTTGAAGAAAAGCTGGGTGAACATGAACATGCCATTCTGAATATGCCGGGCATGGGCGCGTTGCTTGGCATGACAAATTTTCCGGGCAGGGAAAACTGCGAATATAAGGGCACGGATTTCCGTTGTAAGGTACCCGAAGGCCAGTACTTTGTGATGGGCGATAATCGGGACAACAGCGAGGACAGTCGATACTGGGGCTTCGTGCCTGACCGCAATATTGTGGGCAAGGCATTTTTCATCTGGATGAACTTCGGCGATCTGAGTCGCATTGGTTCCTTTAAGTGATGAACCTGTCAAGACTGGAAAGACTGCTCGGATACCAATTCAAGGATCAGCGCCTGTTGGTTCAGGCGCTCACGCATCGCAGCCACAGCGCGACGCACAATGAGCGGTTCGAGTTTCTGGGCGATTCCATCCTTAATTTCACTGTGGCGGCCATTCTGTTTCATCGATTGCAGCGTGAGGACGAAGGGGATTTATCCCGGATTCGCGCAAGTCTGGTCAAGCAGGCAACCCTGGCCGATATTGCACACCGGCTCGAATTGCCGCAGTTTTTGCGGCTGGGCGAAGGTGAACTTAAGAGCGGCGGATTTCGTCGTCCTTCGATACTGGCCGATGCCCTGGAGGCTATTTTTGCCGCGGTCTATCTGGACAGTGATGTACCATCGGTGCAGGCGGTAATTGAAGGGCTCTATACGCCGTTGCTCGATTCGGTTGACTTCAATACGCTGGGCAAAGACGCCAAAACCCTGCTGCAGGAAGTGTTGCAGGGTCGCAAGTTTGCCCTGCCCGTATATAACGTTGTCGCCACCAGCGGCGCTGCTCACGACCAGCAATTCGAGGTCGAATGCTTTATCGCGGAGCTGGATATGCGTAGTCAGGCCAGTGGCAGCAGCCGTCGCGCAGCCGAACAGGCCGCAGCGCGCAAAATGCTGGATGCCCTGGAAAAGGTATTGCCCAAAGGCAACGCCAAAAAGCGGGTGCGCAAGGTATCACAACTGACCTTGCCGGTCGCCGTCGAACAGGAGAAAAAATGAGTCAGGAACCTATTGTGCCAACCGAAGGCGACGGTGCGCAAAGCAGTCCGTCAAAAACCGGCTTTATCGCGGTTGTCGGGCGTCCCAACGTGGGCAAGTCCACGCTGACCAACGCACTGATCGGCAGCAAGATATCTATTGTATCGCGCAAAGCGCAAACCACCCGGCACCGTATTCATGGCGTGCTCACGCGTGACAAGACGCAGTTCGTCTTTGTTGACACGCCTGGCTTTCAGACCCGCCATGGCGGGACAATGAACCGCATGATGAACAGGGTTGTCACGCAGGCGCTGGCCGATGTGGACGTTATTGTTCATGTGGTCGAGGCGGGCAAATGGTCTGCCGGCGACGAGCAGATTGTGCCTTTGCTGCCGGTAGCGAAAAAATGCATTCTGGCTGTCAGCAAAGTTGATATGCTCAAGAACAAAAATGACCTGTTCGATTTCGTGGGGCGCATCATGGGCAAGTTCGCCTACGATGCTGTGGTGCCGGTCAGCTCAGTCAAAGGTGTGCAGCTCGATACCTTGCTCGCCGAGATTGAACAGCGGCTGCCCGAGGGCGAGTTCATGTTTGAAGAAGACGCGCTGACCGACAGGCCAATCCGGTTTATTGCTGCTGAGTTGATACGCGAGAAAATCTTCCGTCTGGTAGGCGATGAATTGCCGTACGCATGTACTGTGGTCATTGAGCAATGGGACGAAGATGAGAATGCAGCGCGCATTGCAGCGTGCGTAGTCGTGGAGCGCGAAACGCACAAGCCGATTTTGCTGGGCGCCAAAGGCACACATATGAAACGTATTGCCACCGAGGCCCGCCAGGATATTTCTGCCTTGCTGGACAAGCCGGTGTTTCTCGAAATTTATATCAAAGTGCGCAAGGGCTGGTCGGAAAAGGAAAGTGCCCTGCGCGATCTGGGCTATGAGTAAACGTGGCAGTCGGGTACAGGATGCGGGCGCCTATCTGTTGCAGGCCACCGCCTGGAGCGAGTCTTCGCTGATTGCCCGGTTGTTTGCACGCGATTACGGCATCGTGACCGTAGTGGCCAAAGGGGCCAAGCGACCGTATTCGGTGCTGCGCCCGGTGCTGTCGGCATTCGAGCCCTTGCTGGTGTCATGGTCGGGGCAGGGCGAAGTCAAAACGCTCACTCGCGCCGAACTGGCCGGCCTGCATGGCCTGACCGGCAAGTCCCTGATGTCGGCCTGGTATATGAACGAGTTGTTGATTCGTATGCTGCCAGGCGAAGACGCGCACCCGCAGTTATTTGACGCCTACTGCGAGGCTTTGCAGCAACTTGCTCTCGGCGAGCGCGCTTCGGGGTCGTTGCGCCGGTTTGAATGGACCTTGCTGCAAGAAACCGGTTATGGGGTCCCGGGCGCTCGCCCTGATTTTGACGAACCTGCAGTTGAACCCGGCTTGCGGCGCATGCTGCGCGAACGCATTGACGAGCATCTGGAAAAAAGACCACTGATGACGCGAAACGTATTGTTGTCGCTTAAACAGTATTAAACCCGGGCGCGCATCGATAGCGCGGTTACATCATCACGCCGGCTCCTGATGTTGCACTGTTGCCGAACCTGCCCGTAAGTTTGTGCACGCCACAACGTTTTTCCTCGCTTTCTTCCTTTCTTCATTTCTTCATTTCTTCCTTTCTTCATTTCTTCATTTCTTCATTTCTTCATTTCTTCATTTCTTCATTTCTTCATTTCTTCATTTCTTCAAATCTTCATTTCTTCAAATCTTCATTTCTTCATTTCTTCATTTCTTCAAATCTTCAAATCTTCAAATCTTCAAATCTTCAAATCTTCAAATCTTCAATTCGATTGTTCCCCCTTTCGTTTTTTCTGTTCTGGCTTTCCAGTTTTCTGGCTTTTGAGTCCTTCCGTTTCCATCTGCCATCGGATATTCTTGCATGAAGCCCGTCAGGCTTTTCACGACCAAAACATGTTACACCAGCTGTGTCGTAAGCCTTGCTTATCGTCCGTGACCTAAGGGGATATGCAATTACGTACATCATTTGACTGCAGCTTGAACGCGATTGACCTTAACCTCGGTTATTATTTCGGATAAGACTTCGGGAGAGCATTTATGAGCGTACAACTTTTTCAATGTAGCCTGTCACGTAAGCGTAATAGCGGCCGTGCAGACTATCCGGAATACCGATTACAAAAGCGGATCGTTGCCGGCACGCTACTATTCGCATTGCATTTGCCGCTTGTGTTTGCCGAGACCATCAATGCCGACTCCCATATCGAGAAAGTGACGGTATACCCGGATCGGGCGCTGGTTTATCGTGTGGCAAGCCAGGCCATTCCGGCCGGCGAGCATGAACTGGTCTTTGCCAATCTTCCGGCCGACATAGATGAAAATTCGCTGCAGTTCAATGCCAATGCGACAGGCGCGGGCGTGCAGATTCTGCATGTTTCCAGTACGCCGGATGTTCGTCAGACGAATGCATCTAGCGGGGTCAATGACGTGGCCGCCCAGATTGATGCACTGGAGCAGCAGATAGCCCGGCTGGAAGATCAGATCAAGGTAGACGACAATCAGATCAGTTTCATCCGCAATTACCAGAACGGACACAGCGTGCAAATTCGCGACGTGCCACCGTTGTCGCAGGATGCTTTTATTGGCCTGATGTCATTTACCGGTGAGCACCTGGTCAAGGCCATGCAAACGCGACGCGGTCATCTGCAGGAAAAGGAGCAGTTGCTGGCCCGCCTTCAAGTGCTGACGCAACGCAAAGCGCAACTGGCTCAAAGTGCTGACAGCGAAACGCGCAAAGTCGTAGTAGCGCTGCGTGCTACTGAACCTTCAACCATCAACAGTGCGCTCAGTTATGTGGTTGCCGGGGCCGCCTGGTCGCCGGTCTATGATGCAAGATATGATTCAACTACGGGAAAACTCTCCCTGAATTACTTTGGCCAGATCAGCCAGGATACATCCGAAGACTGGTCAGATGTGGTCATCACCTTGTCTACCGCGCAGCCGGTAACCGGCGTCTCGCTGCCGCACTTGGAGCCATGGCGGGTGGATGTGGCGGCACCGCCCGCACCAGCCCCCATGGCACGAAGAAGTGCCCGCCAATCTGCAATGGCAGCTGGCGCAGCGCCTGCGATGGAGATGGCGGACGCCGCTAGCTATGTGTCTGCAAATACTCAGACCAGCGCAACCAACACCACCTTCGAGGTGCCAGGCAAGCAGACGATCAAAACCGGCGGGCAGCAACAGCGTGTGCCACTGACCATATTGACGGAAACGGCCGAGCTATCTTATGAACTTGTTCCCTCTGAAGCACCTGCCGTATTTGCCACAGTCAAAATGAACAATGGTAAAGATTTTCCTTTGCTGGCCGGTAACGTCAATGCTTTTTTTGATAATGAATTCATTGCCGCATCCGACATGAAGACTGTTTTCCCCAAAGAGCAACTGGAACTGGCAATGGGCGTGGACCAGGCCATTTCGGTCAAGCGGGAACCTTTGCAGCGTTTTAGCGAATCCACAGGTCTGACCGGTAGTGGCGCCCGCCTGACTTACGAGTACAAAACCATCATTCGTAATAATCGTAAGCAGCCGGTTCAGTTGATATTGCACGACCGGTTTCCGGTCTCAGGGGATGAAAAAATTGATATCAAGCGGCTCGAACCTACCGGCAGCGGCATCGCGCTCAAGGGTGATGGCCGGTACGAGCAGAAGCTGACCCTGGAAGCGGCAGAGGAGCGCACAGTGCTTCTGAAATTCTCCGTCCAGTATCCGAAGAGCCTGGATGTGAGCGGACTGCCATAAGGGCCTTTGCCCGGCCGTCATGATCGGAATAGGTAGTTGTGCCGTATGACGCTATGACCTTTTTTGCGTAAAACACGGCGTAACCCCGAAGGTTATCGCGCGCACATCAATGTGCAAGTGCAATTGCCAATAAAAAAGCCGGAGATCAGACTCTCCGGCTTTGCGTGAAGCAGGGCATATCCCGCTTTACAATGCAATCGCACCGGCCTGTTGTGCCACGCGATAAGTCGTGTGCATCATCAGGCCAGCTTGCGTGGCATGGTTATTGAGGCTTGACGCCTGCTTTTTTGAAGAGCTCAGCCCAGACGGGTATTTGCTCTTTGACTTTGGCGTCCAGCGCTTCCGGGGTGGCCTGTTCTGTCAGAATTGTGGCGCCCAGCGCATCCATGCGTTCCTTGAATTTCGGGCTGGCCAATCCATCCTTCAATGCAGACTGCAATTTGGCAACAACGTTATCCGGTGTTTTTGCGGGTACCCACATACCGTGCCAGATGCCAACGTTGAAGTCCTTGAAGCCTTCCTCCTGCATGGTGGGCAGATCAGGCAATTGGGCATTGCGTTTTTCGCTGGTAATGGCATAAGCCTTGACTGTTTTCGCCTTGATGTGCTGGGTGGTGTTGGTGGTCTGATCGCATAACAGATCAACCTGTTTGCCCAGCAGGTCATTCATTGCCGGACCGGCGCCTTTATATGGCACGGTCAGCAGTTTGACACCAAGGGCATCCATCAACATGGTGCCGCAAAGATGGCTGGCAGCGCCTACACCTGCGTTGGCCAGGGTAACTTTGTCCTGGTTCGCTTTCAGATACTCAACCAGTTCTTTCATATTGTTTGCCGGAAAGTCGGCGCGAGCCACCAATGTCATCGGTACGTCGACCACCAGTCCAACGGGCCGGAAACTTTTTTCGGGATCGTAACCGAGCCGCTTATACAAAGATGGCGCGGTAGAAAATCCGATGTGCATGAGCAGGACGTCGTAACCATCAGGCTTGGCATTGGCGACCTGCGTAGTGCCGATCGTGCCACCGGCACCGGCCTTGTTTTCGATCACAACCGTTTGCCCAAGGGATTTTTGCATTGCTTCACCCAGCGAACGGGCGACGTTATCGGTTGGACCACCCGCGGTAAACGGAATAATCATGGAGACCGGAAGGTCGGGATAATCGGCAGCCATGGCTGTGCCTGCAGACATGGCGAAGGCCAGCGCAATATGGCCGAACAGGCGGGCATTTTTCAGTGTGTGTAACATTTGGTTCCTGTATTCTGTTTATTGATTTGAAATCGTTGCGGACGAATCAACCCTTTAGTCTAGTCAGGTTATTGACAGCCGTCACTAGATAATTACCCTTAAATCCCTGAAAACAGGGCGAAAATCCAATTGCTACGGGCGTTGTCGGCTAACCGTCAGGCACGCAACAAGGTGCAGAACCGAATTCGTTCTTTGCGCTGTTTTCAGCACGCATCGTCAATCAGGGCGGACGGTTTATCTAAACTGTTAAAACTTGTTAAGTGAGATGGGCGGCAAGCCGAATGCTCAGGTGTGTCCCGATGGGGGCAGCCAAGGACATCGCCGCACCGCGAATATCTCATTGCGGCGTATTTGATAGACAAGCAGTGCGTCACCGTACGAGGAGTGCTCATCGCGCCAGTCTAATTTGACGGGCAAGAAAAAACCGCTATCACGGTTGCACGTGGTAGCGGTTCTTGTCGCTTTGCCCGGAACTGGCTTTTTCCGGTGTGTAATGCCTGTGCCTTGTGGGACACAGGCGTGACACTTATTCGCGGCTGCCGCCGAAGATGCCCAGCAGGGCCAGCAGATTGGCGAACACGTTATAGATGTCCAGATAAATGGCCAGCGCTGCCGAAATATAGTTGGTTTCGCCGCCATTGACTACACGCTGGACATCCACCAGCATGAAGGCCGAGAAAATCACCACAGCCAGGATGGAAATGGTCAGGACCAATGCCGGGATCTGCAGGAAGATATTGGCCACGGCTGCCAGCAGTAAAACAATCGCGCCAATGAACAGCGTCTTTTGCATACCGGTAAAGTCGCGCTTGCTGGTGGTGGCAATGGTCGCCATCGCACCAAAGATGATTGCGGTACCGCCGAAGGCGAGCATGATCAATTGCGCACCGTTACGGAAATCGAGTACGTGACCGATCAGGCGTGACAGCATCATGCCCATGAAAAATGTGAAGAGCAGCAGCAGGCCGACGCCCAGCGAACTGTTCTTGTTTTTTTCTATGGCAAACATCAGGCCGAAGGCGCCCACCAGAAAGACGATGGTAGAAATGCCCGGGGCGAGCATCGCGTTCAGATTCAGTTGCAATGCGAGGGCGGCGCCCAGCACGGTGGGAATAAGGGAAGCGGCAAGCAACCAGTAAGTATTGCGCAATACACGATTGCGCACCACCTGGCCGGGTGCGTAGCCTTCCTGAGGTAGAGTCTGGCGCAAGTCAGTCATGGTCTCTCCAATAACAAGTCAATTTTCATGAATTTCAGTATACATCAGACTGCAAATTAATCTGACAGTTCCCTGAATTTTACCTGAAATGCGGAAAATTCAACAGTCACTGCCAGGAGTCATTACTGATCGTGGCGGTACTTGGCGATAATTTCCGGGATCTCTTCGAGCAGGCGCCGTTTCAAATACTCATGGGACTCGTCCAGCAGTTCGGTCACCAGCGCGTCAATTTCCGCCTGCATGTCCGCCGCCGGGTCCCTCTGCCCAGGGGCTGTGGCCGCCGCTGTTGCTGCCAGGGCGTCGGGCCGGGATGGCGCCCGAAACAGCGAGGCATCAAAGGTGGGCCGGCCGGCGGTAGGCTGGATTCTGTTCAGCGTAAAGTCGGCCTGTGCCGCCTGGCTGAATGCGTCGTTTTCGTCATCCGACCAGACATATAGCTCTGGTTTGCTGTGATGGGCCTGGGCGCCACGGGCCGTGCTCAAAAATGGCGCGTAATCATCCGGCGTTGGGTGCCCAGGGAATGCGGATGACGATGCAGGCGTCTCACCGGCGCCGGACAGGGGTGATGAGGGTGAGGCGGTGGGCGAAGAGGGCGCTGCGCTTGAGTGTCCCATTGCCTGGGCCGGTGTCTGTGCTGTGGCCGGTTTCGCATGGCGCGATTCATCTGAATGCCATCCAGGGCGGGTCCCGGCCTGCGCCGTAGATGGGTTGCCCGGATAGGGAGTCTGTGCAGGCTGTGGCGACGTTGAAGCGCCAAATGGCGGCACTTGTGCAGGACGCTGCGTGGGCATCAGCACCGGCATGTCATCGGCTTGCTCCTGCCATGCGGGCTTGCTCTGCGCAGGCGCCTGAGGTCGTGGCCCCAGCGGCGGTGCAGGAATATGGACGCTACCTGTATGCTCCTGTTGCCGAACGGGCATCGGGTTATCGGTTCGGCCTGGCGAGCCTGCCTGCTGGCGTGCTGCCGGCGTGCTGCCAGCTCCTGGGGCGGTCGCCGATTGCGTTGATGCGGGCGGTTCGGGCAGCAGGACCGGGATATTATCATCAGCCGATGCTGAATCCGCTTGAGCATCGATGGAATGCAGATCCAGATGAGGTTCTTTCGCTTCGGGGACCGATAGCGTATGGTCTGGGCGTTTTCTGAAAGTAATGGACATAAATAGAGACTCCTTGCAACGAGTCGGCCAGCGTGTCAGTTGCTCGAAATATTGTGAGCCCGGACATCATGGCCGGCAGCCGTATATTGTTTGTAGCGCAACCGGGCCGCAGCCTTGTCCTGTTCGTGATTGGAGACAATTTCCAGCAAGCGCGTGAAGCCTTCTGTGTCAGGCGGGCAGGTCAGATCCAGATTGAGCAACCAGGGAACGGGAACACCCTCCTGCAACGCCTGCGCTGGGCTGTTGCGGGTTACCCGTACTGGACTGTCTACCGGTGTGTCCGGTCCTACTTCATCATGCGGGATAAAGAGCGTATCTTCCAGAGCCCAAAGCTTGCGCGAGAACACGGCCAGCCGTTTGGGATCTGTGCAATAAATCAGGACCGGCTGGCCGGCCTGATATTGCTTGCGCACGACGTCGCAGGCCATGCCAAGCCGGTCTGCTGCGCCGAAGGCAAAATCAATCCGCATTCGCTTGGGCCTGCCGTTCAATCAAAAACTGGCACAGCATGGGGACCGGGCGTCCGGAGGCGCCTTTGTCCTTGCCACCCTTGAGCCACGCGGTGCCGGCAATATCCAGATGCGCCCAGCGATAGGCCTTGGTATAACGCGCCAGAAAGCACGCGGCGGTAACCGAGCCGGCAGCGGGACCGCCAATATTGGCCATATCGGCAAAATTGGATTTGAGCAGCTCCTGGTATTCGTCATCCAGCGGCATGCGCCATGCGGTATCTAGTGCACGCTTGCCTGCGCTTAGCAGGTTATCGGCCAGGGCGTCGTCGCTGGCGTATAGTCCGCTATGGAAATTGCCCAACGCCACAATGCAGGCGCCGGTCAGCGTCGCGATATCTACCACGACGGCGGGCTCGAAGCGCTCGGCATAAGTGAGGGCGTCGCACAGAATAAGCCGGCCTTCGGCATCGGTATTGAGAATCTCAATGGTCTGGCCGGACATGCTGGTAACCACGTCGCCCGGTTTGGTCGCACGTCCGTTGGGCATGTTTTCCGTCGCCGGAATCAGACCGATGACTTCGGTGTCCAATTCCATATGCGCAAGCGCCTTGAATACGCCCAGCACCGACGCGGCGCCGCACATATCAAATTTCATTTCATCCATGCCCAGGCCGGGCTTCAAGGAAATGCCCCCTGTGTCAAAGGTCACGCCCTTGCCGACCAGGACAACGGGGCCGTCGGATTTCTGTTTTTTCTTGCTGCCGCCATCAGGGGAGTACTTGAGCACGATAAAGCGCGGTGGTTGTTCCGATCCTGCTGCCACCGACAGGAATGCATTCATTTTCAATGCTTCCAGCTGCTTGCGCTCCAGCACCTCTGCCGTGATGGATTTGTGGTCTTTGGCCAGTTGTTTGGCCTGGTCGCCTAGATAGGCAGGGGTACATACATTGGCCGGCAGATTGCCCAGTTCGCGTGTGAGGCGCAATCCCTTGGCGATCGCCGCGCCATGTTCAATGCCTTGCTCAGCCTGTTTCTGATCGGGCTTGTCGATCGTGAAAACGAGTTTCTTGAAAGACGACGTGGCAGGCCGTTTTTCCTTGCTGAATGTCGCCGTATATTTATAGACGGCGTTGCCGGCGGCGGTAGCTGCCAATTGCGCGCTCTGGCGCAACGTGGTGGCAGGGCACGGTTCTTCGAGTAACGTAGATACCGCTTCGGTCAGCGAACCGTCGCTGCAATAACCGGCAATGGCCACATGTGCTTTGGACATCACGTTGCTGTTGAATTTTTCCTTGGCGCCAAGCCCGACCAGCACCACACGTTCGGCGCGCACCCCGGGCAGGGCGCGCATGTCGAACAACGTGCCTGCAGCGGCCTTGAACTCTCGTTTGAGTACGGCATCGATGGCGCCGTCAGAGGCGTGGTTGATGAGCTTCGCTGTCTCTCCAAGCACGCCCTCGGTGTACACACCGACGAATAAGACGGCGGTTTTGATTTGTTGAATCGAGCGGCTTGTTTGTGTGTTAAATTCCATGTTGTTTCTACCTTGAGGCGTCGGAAAGATGCCCTCATTATCCCTCATCTTTACTTATGTCGCTATTCAAACGGTCCGTTGTTGCAGAAATCACCAGTCACGGTGGCGTTGTCTTTTCAACGCTGATCATCGTATGGCTGAGTGTGCTGCTGGTGCGTTTGCTCGGTCAGGCTGCTGAAGGGCAGATCGGTGCAGACATCGTATTGGGGATTGCCGCACTCTCGAGCATTACCGCCTTGCCCACCATTTTGTCGGTGGCGCTGTTCATTGCGACCATCACAACCATTTCACGCAATTACAGAGAATCTGAAATGGTGGTGTGGTTTGCCAGCGGCGTCTCGCTCAAAGACTGGATTTCGCCGGTATTGCGTGTGGCGCTGCCGGTTTGCGTACTGATCGCCATTCTGACGCTGGAAGTAACCCCCTGGGCTTATCGCCAGATCGAAGAATATCGCCAGCGTTATGAACAGCGCTCCGACCTGTCCAAGATTACCGCCGGGCAGTTCATTGAATCGGCTGGTGGCGCACGCGTGTTTTTCACCGAAGCTCCCACGAATCCGCAAGATGAGATTGGCGCTGTGTTTGCCCGCGTCCTGGACAACGACTGGTACACCATCGTCAGTTCGAAAAACGCGCGGATCCGTCGTGAGGACAATGGTGATCGTTACGTCGTACTGGGACCGGGCAACCGCTACGACATGAAAACAGACAGCGCCGAATTCCGGATGGTCAGCTTCGACTCGTATACCCTGCGCCTGGAGAACTCCTCAGGCACCAGTGCCGATGAAGTCGCTCGGCAGAATGCGCTGAACCAGATGAAATCGCGCCCAACGACCAACCTGATTCAGGATCGCAAGGCGGAAAGCCAGGCCCAGATCATGTGGCGGATTTCTTTGCCGCTGGCCGCCCTGAATCTGGCATTGCTGGCGATCCCGCTGGGCGCGGTCAATCCCCGCCTGGGGCGTTCGGGAGACTTGCTGCTGGCCGGTCTGACAGGGTTGCTCTATATGAATATGATCAACCTGATGCGGGGCTGGATCGGTAACGGAAAAATAGACTTTCTGACTGGGACCCTGTCGCTGCATGTCATCGTCCTGGCGCTGTGCCTGTATGCGTTCTATACCCGAATGCGTTTGAAAACCCCAAAAAAATCAGCGGCTTAGTGCCTGTACATATATTCATGTGGTATTTCAGTTGAAATAGACTATATGTATATATCCAATAATTATATAAATGCTGTTCGTTATAACTTATAATCCGATAATGCGTATTGCCGCGAGCGGCGGCACGCTGTCACCACCAGCGGGTTCCGCGACGGTCCAGGGCTATCTATGGCCCTTTGTGCTGTTGTTACTGTTCCGGCGTCCCGCCTGCAGCGGTCAGGTGGATCAAAAAGGCAAGGATAATGAATCTACAGCAATTTCGTTTTATACGTGAAACCATCAGGCGCAACTACAATCTGACCGAGGCGTCCAGAATTTTGTTCACCTCGCAGCCGGGTGTATCCAAGGCGATCATAGAATTTGAAGATGAGCTGGGTGTCAAGGTTTTCGAGCGCCACGGCAAACGCATCAAAGGCCTGACCAAACCCGGACAGGCGGTGGCCAGCATTATCGAGCGCATCATGATCGAGGTCGATAATCTGAAGAAAGTGAGCGATGAATTTGCACGTCGCGACGAGGGCAGCCTGGTCATTGCATGTACGCATACGCAGGCACGCTATTTTCTGCCCCGGTTCATCCCGGAATTCAGGCGCCGCTTTCCCAAGGTTCATGTTTCCCTGGCCGAGGGCAGCCCGTTGCAACTGGCGCAAATGGTGTTGCAGGAACAGGCTGACATTGCACTGGCCACTGAATCGCTGTCCGAAGTGACCGGCCTGGCGACCTTGCCCTGCTATAGCTGGGAGCATACCATTGTGGTCAAGCCTGATCATCCGCTGACGGAACTGACTTCATCACAGGCAAAAAACCTGTCGCTGGAACAGATTGCCCAATATCCCATCATCACTTACGATCGGGCTTTTTCCGGGCGCACGTCGATTGATCAGGCTTTTGCCGGTAAAGGGCTCAAGCCGGACATCGTTCTGGAAGCCATTGACGCTGATGTGATCAAAACCTATGTTGATGTGGAAATGGGTATCGGCATCATTGCCGGCGTGGCTTTTGACCCTCGGCGAGACTCGGGTTTTGTGGGCATTCCGGTAGGACATCTTTTTGGTACGCATATCACCCGTATCGGTCTGAAAAGCGGCGTATTCCTGCGTGATTATGTGTACGATTTCCTGGCCATGCTGACACCGGAATTAAGTCGCGAGGCGGTCGAGGCAGCAGTCAATTCCAATGGCTCGAGCGATACAAATCACGATTTTGCACCGCCGCTACGCCGGGTATCTTAAAGTTAAAGCAGACAAACGCGGCGGCTGGCCACGAGGGCAGCCGCCGTCATGACAAGGGTGCTGCGATCCTGTCAATAAAACTGCCCCGAAAATTGTGAACTACACCCCCAGAAATTGGATATCAATCCAACCTTGTGGGTGCAGAGGGTTTAATCTTCTGGACACGAAGTTAAGAGAGAGTGCTTAACTTCGTGTCCAGTTTTTTTATCATCTCTCCAGGGGTGTTTTTTTATGCATTATGCAGGCGAGGGGGCATCGGGCCTTTTTTCAATCCTCCCTCGAAGGCGCGCCTTTGTGCTTTTCAGTTCTTCCTCGAAAGCACATCTTCTTTATTCTCAGTCCCTGACTTCAGTTCTTTTCGGGCGCCGGCTTTAACTCGCGCTTGAGAATCTTACCCACTGCAGACTTGGGCAGTTCATCACGGAACTCGACAATCTTGGGCACTTTATAGCCGGTCAGCTCGCTTCTGCAAAAATCGATCAGTGCTTTTTCGGTAAGCGTGGCATCCTTGCGGACCACTACGATCTTGACCACTTCGCCTGATGCGCCATTTTCAGCACCGATGGCGGCGACCTCACTGACTCCGGGGTGAGAGGCGACCACCTCCTCGATTTCAGACGGATATACATTGAATCCTGAGACGATGATCAGTTCTTTTTTGCGATCAACCAGGAAGATATAGCCGTCCTCGTTGATGTACCCCATGTCGCCGGTGCGCAAAAAGCCATCAGGTTCAAAGGCCTTCTGGGTTTCGGCCTCCTTGTTCCAGTATTGCCGCATAACCTGGGGACCCTTGACGCACAGTTCGCCGGTTTCGTTGATGGCCAGTTCCTTGCCCTGGTCATCGCGAATCGAAATCTCGGTAGACGGAACCGGCAGGCCGATCGAGCCATTGAATTCTTTCAGATCCAATGGATTGATGGTGACCGCGGGTGACGTCTCGGTCAGGCCATAGGCCTGTGTCAGCGGTCTGCCCGTCACCTGTTTCCAGCGTTCAGCTACAGGGCGCTGTACGGCCATGCCGCCGCCGAGCGTGAGCTTCAGGTGTTCAAAAGACACCGATTTGAAATCGGCGTTATTTAGCAATGCATTAAATAGTGTGTTAACGCCGGTGAACGCGGTAAACGGATATTTGCGCAATTCTTTGATAAAGCCGGGAATATCGCGCGGGTTCAGAATCAGCAGATTGGTTGCGCCCAGGCGAATGAAAGTAAGGCAATTGGCGGTGAGTGCGAAGATATGGTAGAGCGGCAGGGCAGTGACCACAAAGTCCTTGTTATTGCCCTTTGCATAGGGTTTGACCCAAGCGTATGCCTGACACAGATTGGCCACCAGGTTGCCGTGGCTCAGCACCGCACCTTTGGCCACGCCGGTTGTGCCGCCGGTATATTGCAGGAACGCCATGTCTGAATGATCCAGGCTGACCGGCCTGAAGTCGTTGATGTTGGTGCGCTTCATGATATCGGCAAAGCGAATGTGGCCGGGCAGAGACCAGGCAGGCACCATCTTCTTCACATGCCGTACGATCAGATTCAGTAGCAGACCCTTGATCGTGCCCAGCATATCGCCCAGCGTCGTTACCACCACATGTTTCAGATCTGGCAGCGCCGGTCTGGCTACTTCAAGCGTATGAGCAAAATTCTCTACAACAACGACAAACTCGGCCTGGGCATCTTTGAGTTGATGTTCCAATTCCCGGGCCGTATATAGCGGGTTGCAGTTAACCACCGTGCATCCGGCCAGCAGTGTGCCAAACAGCGCGACCGGATATTGCAGGATATTGGGCATCATGAGGGCGACGCGTGTGCCTCGCGTGGCGCCTTGTTCCTGCAGCCAGGCGGCAAAGTGGCGGGCTGCCTCATGCAATTGCGCATAGCTCAGAGACTGTCCCATGGAAATGTACGCGGTAGCGCTGGCATGGCGTTCGCAGCTTTCATTGAACAGTTCCGCCAGCGAAGCATAGTCATTTATATTTATTTCTGCAGGAACGCCTGTTGGATAGTTTTTTAGCCAGATTTTTTCCATGTTTTATCCTGGGAGTAAAAGGACCATAAACTAACGCCGGACGACAGCGTCAACCCGCACCGAGCAACGCCTGTTTCAGCGACGACTGGGCGGGGTCTTTGCCCAGCCATACTGCAAGCAGTGCCTGTGCAAAGCCCGCGTCATCGACCGCGCCTTGCTGGCCCCCCAGCGCCAGGACCGACACCTGCGAACCGGTAAAAATGAGGTCGATCACACTGCCTCGTTTAAGGCTTTTCTGTTTGAGCAGCAGCCCGGCGAATTTTTTGGCAGACGACTGTATTGCTTGCCACTGGCTCGTATTGGTATTGTCCCGCAATCCTTCATTTAATGCATCGGCCAGATCGGTGCTGTCGATGTCGCGCAACAGAACCAGCCGCATGGCGCGCGGTGCCGTACTGCTGATCAGCGCTTGCGCCTGATCAGTTTTTTTACCAGTGTACAACGCCGCCAGATATACGTCGAATACCACTTTCTTGCGAATACCGGCGCCGTTGAGGACCAGTTGCGTATTGCCGACCTGCAGCGTGTCGGGCACGGAGTGCCCGCTCACGGTCCGGGCGCCGGCATCCAGGACCAGAGTGGACAGAATGACAAGCACGGTAGCCAGAAAAGATGCCTTGAATTTCATTGTTTGTCTCCGAATAAAATTCTTATTGTGGCGCAGGCCACCATGCACGGTTCGGAGTGAACCCGAGCCATGCACGGTGCATCCTGCTAACGGTATAGCCGGTGCCTTGTCAGAAGCGGTGCGAGACCTGCAGGCCGAAAATATGGCCATGAGACTTGTAGCTGCCGCTCAGGCGACCGTATTGCGCAAGGTTGCCGTCGTTGGTATTGTCTACATGTGATTTTTTCAGGTACATATAGCTGTAGCCGACATCGATTGCGGTATTTTCAGAAGGCTTATATTGCGCACCCACCGAGAACCAATAGCGATCATTGTCCGGCAACGAGGCCGGGCGGTGCTCCGCAGAGCGCACCGGTGACTGGTCCCAGGCAACGCCGGCCTTCAGCTTCCATTGTGGCGCCACCTGATACATGGCGCCCACTGCGATGCGCCAGGAGTCCTTGAACCTCAGATCCAGGCCGGCATCGGGCAGGGTGTCGCTGTTGATGGTCAACTTCGGCAGGCTGCTCCAGCCGGTCCACTGAATATCACCCAGCAGTTCCCAGCGCGGGCTGATGCGCTGGTAAACGCTAAGCAGTGCTGTATCGGGAAGCGTCACGCTGGCGCTGGATGAAGAGGTCAGCGATCCCGGTACGAGGCTGTAAATTTCCTGCAATTGCGCGGGCATGGCGCCAATCATGGCGGCCGAAGGGCGATGAATATCCACATCGGTATCGCCCGTGGCTTTGTACTTGATACGGGACCGGTAGGACAGGCCGATGCGCGTGTCCTCGCTGGGGTGGAACATGACGCCGATATTCCATCCCAGGGCCGTATCCTTCATTTTTACCTTGGCCTCGCCATCCAGGATGGGACCGTACTGATCGCCAACCGCCTTGCCCATGGCTGCAGCCTGTTGGGCTGGAACGCCGGCAGCGATGTATTTTTGCGTTACTGCGCCGGCTACCTGGCTGCGCATGTCAACCACGGTGCTTTTCTCATATTCAGCCTTGATGCGCTGAATATTGATCCCTGCACCAATCGACCAGTTATTGTTCAGCTTGTAGGCCAGTGACGGGTTGAAGTTGATGGTTTCGATGTCAAACTTTTTCGAATGATAGCGGCCCATGAAGCCATCACCATAATCGGTAGCAAGGCCGAAGGGTGCGCCGATGCCCAGGCCGGCGAACAAACGGTCTGAGACCTGCCATGAGACATAGGCATTGGGTACAAAAGCACCACCGCCTGCGTTATCGCCTTCGTCGCCCAGCTGTGCACCGGAGAACCGGGCGTTGGCTGTGCCAAAGGCCGCAGGCAGCGAGCTGCGATCATTGCTGAACTTGAACGACGGGATAATGTAGTTGCCACCTACTGATATATTCAGGCCGGGCAGGTTGGTCATGCCGGCCGGGTTGTAGTAAATGGTGGAAGCGTTTTCTGCCACGGCACCACTGCCCGCGTAGGCTACGCCCAGTCCGCTGGCATTCTGTTCCTGCAAACCGAAGCCAGCGGCATGCACCGCTGTGACGTTTGATATTCCCAGTCCGAGCAATGTTGCGCTCAGAAGCGTCCGCTGGAGTTTATGTGTATGTCTCTTCATACGTCCATCCTAAGTGTAAAACCGGTGATTGCTTGTTTAATAGCCAATGGTGTTGCCCCAGGCTGTCAAGTCTTATCACATTTGTAATATAAAGGGGTGATTCTTATTGCCCCGCTGCGTGTTGTCATAGTCCTCCTTTACTTCGTTTGTAATGAATGGGTCCTCCTGTAAAAGGGGCGAACCCGGTTCCGAATATCACGCCTGCATCGGCAAGATCTGCATCCTGCACAATGTTGTGCGCAAGTTGTTTTTCGGTCTGCTCGATCAGCGGCTTGATCAGGCGCTGCGCCAGGCCTTGTGGAATGGCTTTGTTGCTGCGCTGGTCATGCTTGCGGTCTTTCCATACGTAAAAGCCTTCGCCGCTTTTGACGCCCAGCTTGCCTTGGGCAATCTTCTCTTGCAGGCAGCGTGGCGGTTCCTGGCCTTCGGACAATTGCTTGCCTGCGGCCATGGCAATATCCAGACCAACCGTATCAGCCAGCGCGATCGGCCCCATTGGCATGCCGAACTCAAGCATGGCGGTGTCGATGACTTCGGGGTCGATACCTTCGTCAATGCAACGCATGGCTTGCAGCATGTATGGGGCAAGTACGGCGTTGACCAGAAAGCCCGGCGTGTCCTGAACCGGCAGCGGCAGTTTGCCGATTTTGCCTACAAAGGCGGTGGCAGTGTCCAGTGTTTCCTGGGCGATACCATCGGCGTGCACCACTTCTACAAGAGGCATGCGTGACACCGGATTGAAAAAATGGATACCGACAAAACGTTCGGGGTGAACCAGTACGCTGCGTAATTGCGCAATGGAAAGGCTGGATGTATTTGTGGCTAAAATGGCCCCGTCTTTCATTTTCGGTTCGATCTGCTGGTAGAGCGATTGCTTGGCTTGCGGGTTTTCGCTGATCGCCTCAATCACCAGATCAGCCGCCGCAATACCATGGCCTTCCTGGTCCGGAATCAGGCGATCACGGGCCGCCTGTGCGGTATACCGATCCTTGCGGGCATAAGTGGAGACGGCGTTTTTGAACGCGCCGGCAATGCGCTGGGCGTCGGTATCCTGCAAGGTGGTTTTGATGCCCTGTAGCGCGCACCAGGCAGCGATCCCACCGCCCATCACGCCGGCCCCGATCACATGAACATGGTTGACGGGCTTGGCATTGTCTTTTTTACCGAAAGCCTTGAGCCGCTCTTGCAAGTGAAAGACGCGGATCAGGTTGCGGGTGACATCCGATTGCAGCAACCGGGTCAGTGCCTGTGGATCGGCTAAAGGGTCGCCATCATGTTTTTCCCACAACTGAAGCATGGTCAGCGTAGCAGGGTAGTGACCATAAGGATCTTTTTGCTTGACGCTTTTGCGTGCCTGGGCGGCGACCAGCGACTTGAACGGCGCACGATTGAGCAATCCGGCCAGGCCGCGGGCCTGACGCGCCGGTTTGCCCGACGTGACCAGATCGATCGCTGATTTCTCTGCGACCCTGGGCGCCACCAGCAAATCTACCAGCCCGGCAGTCCTGGCCTTGCGGCCATCCAGCGTGCGGCCGGTCAGCATCATGTTCAGGGCGCTTTGTGGACCGATCAGGCGGGGGAGTCGCATCAGCCCGCCCCAGGCGGGGAAGATGCCCAATTTGACTTCAGGCAGCCCGATCACCGGCTTGGGCGAGTCGACCGCGATGCGATAACGGCAGGCCAGCGCCAGCTCCAGCCCACCACCCAGGCAGGGGCCGTGCATGAGTGTCAGCGTAGGAAAGGACAGTTTTTCAATACGGTTGAATAAATGCCAGCCACGTTCAATCAGCTTGCGACCATTGTCTACGTTGTCGACGTTTTGAAACTCCTTGACGTCGGCGCCTGCAATGAAGCCATTGCGTTTGCCCGAGCGGATGACGAGGGCCTGGGGCGGTGCCGATTCCAGGCTGTCGATGATGTCGGCCAGTTCTTCCATGACGTCGCTGGCCAGCGCATTCATGCTGCGGTCCGGGCAGTCGATAGTCAGCCATGCGATGTTCTGCGCATCGTTGTGCAGGGTCCAGTTCTGGTATGTTTTCACAGTTGTCATGATTGATCCTTACTGCATGGTTTCGACAAGCATGGCGCCACCCTGGCCGCCACCGATGCAAATGGACGCCATGCCGCGCTTGAGATTGCGCGCACGCAGCGCCTGTAGCAGATGCAACACGATGCGTGCGCCAGAGGCGCCAACCGGATGCCCCAATGCAATGGCCCCGCCATCTACATTCAATTTGTCCTGGTCCAGTGAACCCAACGCCGGCACGCCAAAATGGGTCTGGCAGTATTTTTCGCTTTCAAAGGCGCGGACGCAGCCAAGCACCTGCGCAGCAAAGGCTTCGTTGATTTCCCATAGATCCAGGTCGTTCAGACCAAGGCCATGGCGTTGCAGGATAGGGACACTGGCGTGCACTGGACCCAGCCCCATTTGTGCCGGATCAAGTGCAGCCCACTGGGCATCTACGATACGGCCCAGCGGCTGCAGGTTCCATTTACTGACCGCTTCTTCAGAAGCCAGCAGTAGTGCGGCGGCGCCATCGGTTACCTGCGAACTGTTGCCTGCCGTGACGTTGCCGCTGGGTTTGTCAAATACCGGTTTGAGTGTACCCAGTTTGTCTATCGTGGAGTCGCGGCGGATGCCGTCGTCTTCGGTATAGGCATTGCCTTTGGCGTCGATGATGGCGGCAATTTCCGCGAAAGCGTGGCGGCTTTGGCCTGCGATGGCGCGTTCGTGACTGCGGACACTGAACGCATCCATCTCACGGCGTGTGATACCAAATTCCCAGGCCAGGTTTTCTGCGGTCTGTCCCATTGAAATGCCGATGACCGGATCAGTCAGGCCTTTGAGCAGCCCGATAACGGGGGCCAGATTACTCAGCCTGAACTGGCGCAGCAGGCCCAGTTTCTGGCCGGTGGATTTTGCGCTATTCCATTTGGCCAGCCAACTGACCATCGCGTCGGAAAACAGCAAGGGGGCGCGTGATAATGCATCTGTGCCGCAAGCGAGCACCAGCTCGGAGCGTCCCGTTTGAATATTGGCGCAGGCCGAATCGAGTGCCTGCATGCCGGAGGCGCAGTTGCGCATAACGGTCCAGGCCGGCACATGATGGCCGGTGCCTACGCGCAGGCCGACCACGCGGCCGATATTGGTTTCGTCGGGCGTCGGGGCAGCGCAGCCTACAATGACTTCGGACAATGCGGTTGCCTCGACGGGCTGGCGCAGCAACAAGGCGCGTGCAGCCTGTACGGCCAGGTCGCTTGCAGAAAAGGGTCCGGGACCGCCTCGCACCTTCAGAAAGGGCGTTCTGGCACCATCGACGACATAAACGGGTTTGAATGTCATGGTCAGGATTCCTTGGTGGTGTTTGGTGTTGACGAGCCCGATGCGGCCGGTATTTTTGCCAGGCCCAGATCAAACGGGAAATCGTCGACATGGATGACTTTGTCGCGCAGTCGGTCGCGTTCGCGCAACAAGGCATATTCTTCGTCGCTGATCTGGTTCAATTGATGCGCCAGTTCAGTGATGTCGCGCACGTTACCGGCTGGATGTCCGTCGAACACGCCGCGTTTTTCGGCGTCGCGGATTTTCACATCTATTGGTTCGGCACGCATGGTGGCTAGCAGGGCTTTTTCAATGACGCCGATCGGGTCCTGGTCGCTGTCGGGTATATAGCAATTTGCTGTCAGACGATCCCTGGCGGCGCCCGGTTGCATCAATTGCTCGCAAATGGCGCGATCAAGCCGATCATTGGGTCGGCGGAATACGCCGCCCCAGGGAAAGACGATCAGGCGCAGCGCTGCGCCGATCCAGCGATTTGGGAAATTACGATACACATTGAGCAATGCGGCTTGCGCCTTTTCCAGCGCATCCTGAACCGACCAGTGCACAAAGGCAGCCTCGTCGGCTTGCGCGCCGTGATCTTCAAATTGCTTCAGGGCGGCCGAGGCCAGGTATAACTGAGACAGCACATCGCCCAGGCGTGCGGAAATTTTCTCGCGTTTTTTCAGGCTGCCACCCAACACCAGCATGGCAACATCGGCGCTAAGCGCCAATGCCGAAGACAGGCGGGTGACCTGGCCATAATAAGGGCGCATCGCCAGGGCGGTGCCAGCCTTCACGCCCAGCACAGCCGAGCCGAACAGACCGCTCAACAGCGAGCGCACGCCATTTTTGCAGGCAAAGCCGATGTGACCGAAGAGCGCGTCGTCGAATTTGTCTAGCGCGACTTTCTGATCCGTTTCCTGCACGGCTGCCATTTCCTTGAGAACGTACGGGTGGCAGCGAATGGCTCCCTGTCCGAAAATAATCAGGCTGCGCGTAAGAATGTTGGCGCCTTCCACCGTGATGCCGACCGGGATTTGTTGATAGGCACGGCCCAGAAAATTCGATGGGCCAAGACAAATTCCCTTGCCGCCGATGATGTCCATGCCGTCATTGACGACCACACGGGCGCGCTCGGTTACATGGTATTTGGCAATGGACGAAACCACTGAAGGTTTTTCGCCCAGGTCCACTGCGCCTGCAGTCATGACCCTTACTGCGTTGGTCATATAGGTGTACGCACCCATGCGCGCCAGCACTTCTTCGATGCCTTCGAATTTGCCGATGGACAGATTGAACTGCTTGCGTATGCGTGAATAAGCGCCAACGGCGCGAACGGTCATCTGCGACATGCCGACATTGGAAGAGGGTAGCGAGATTGAGCGCCCGGCCGCCAGGCATTCCATAAGCATGCGCCAGCCCTGGCCGGCCATTTGCGGGCCGCCAATGATGAAGTCCAGCGGCATAAAGACATTTTTACCTTCGGTCGGGCCATTCATGAACATGGCATTCAACGGAAAGTGACGACGCCCGATCTGTACGCCGGGATGATCATGCGGCACCAGTGCGCAGGTAATGCCAATATCTTTTTTGTCCCCGAGCAGGCCGTCAGGATCGAACAGACGAAATGCCAAGCCCAGTAAGGTGCAGACCGGCGCCAGCGTGATGTAGCGTTTGTTCCACGATACCGACATGCCCAGCACCTGCTGACCATTCCATTCGCCCATGCAGACGACACCGCTATCGGGAATGGCTGCTGCATCGGAACCGGCCCAGGGGCTGGTGAGTGCAAAGGCAGGAATGTCTTCACCCCGCGCAAGACGCGGCAGGTAGTGATTTTTTTGTTCTTCAGTGCCATAGTGCACCAGCAATTCGCCGGGCCCCAGCGAATTGGGAACCATAACCGATACTGCCAGCGCCGAGTTGCGAGTGGACAGCCGCGTCATCACCTCGGAGTGGGCGAAGGCGGAAAAGCCCAGGCCACCATATTGCTCGGGGATGATCATGCCCAGGAAGCGCTTGGATTTGATGTAATGCCAGGCCTGGGCCGGCAGGTCAAAATCTTCAGTTGTGATTTTCCAGTCATCGACCAATGAACATGCGTGAACTACTTCATGGTCCAGGAATGACTGCTCGGCTGCAGTCAGGGTCGGTTTCGGAAACTGTTGCCACATGGTCCAGTCCGGCTTGCCGCTGAACAACTGTGCATCCCACCACACGGTACCTGCTTCGATCGCATCCCTTTCGGTGTCTGACATGGAAGGCAGCACCTTTTTGAATTTGCTCAGCAGGGGGCGGCTGATGTGACGTTTGCGAAACGCTTTAATTTGTCGGGAGAGGGGCACGCAGTCCTCCTAAAAGAAAACTCATTAAACGGGGCAGGAGCAGTTCGTCGTACACGTTCTCGTCAACCATCGACGATGTCACGTCCGGTAGAACGCCCTGCAAAATATTGATGCCGGCGATTGCGTATGAAGTTGCACCTAGCATGAAATGGAAGCGCCAGATGATCTCTGCCTCGGGCACATCGGGCATGGCGCGCACAAACGCCGCTTTGTAGCGGGACACCACTTCGACATATTCCTGGGCAAACAAGGTCTTGATGAAATTGGAAGGGTCGGTCATGGTGCGCTCTAGCAGGCGCATGAAAATGTTTGCATCATGTTCCGGATCGGACGCATGGCGCAGCAGGGTGCCGAAGAATGCATCGACGAGCAAAGATGGTTTGACCGAATTGGGCGCGGCGGTTTTTTCAAGCTCATCCAGTAAGCGGATGCGCTCGCGATTGATCCATTCAAGGCGGCGTTTCAGCACTGCCCGCACCAACTCTTCTTTGCTGCCGAAATGGTAGTTGATGGACGCAAGATTGACGCTGGCGGCCGATGTTATCTGGCGCAATGAGGTTGCGTCGTAACCTGCCTTCACAAACAGCGTTTCGGCTGCATTCAGAATCGATTTGCGGGTTATTTCGCTGCGATTGGTGGCCATAATTAAACAGTTGATTTAAACAAGTGTTTTAATTTTATGTCTCTTCACCGTAAATATCTATTGAGGATTAACCCTAGCGCGTGCCAATGCGCAACAGCATTCATGCAATGCGCACCAGCAGCGCCTGTTTGATGCTGCGATCATTGGGCTGAGCAAGAGGCAGCGGGTGAGATTATCAAAGGGGTGTCTCGGTGAGACAATAGGTGTTGCACATAAGGAAACTGAATAATACGCATCGCTAAAGCATGCATTCTGAAGGGGTGCAAAAGCCTTTCCATTGATCTCTGATAAATTTATAAAAAATAACATTGCTAATAATAATGATTCTCATTTATAATAAATTTAGTTTCTTTGGAGAAGACTATGATTGGAAATATGAGTGCAGTAGTGGTTGGCGCAGATCGTCTGGGCAATATCCCGGTGCTTCTAAAAGATCATAATATTGAAATCAAACAGCACATCAGCGGGCGCGATCCGTCCCATCAGAAGAAAACCTATCAATTGCCCACAGGGACGCAAATGGTTATTTTGCTGACAGACTTTCTTGGCCACAACGTCATGAAGTCATTCCGGTCTGCGGCGCAAAAAGCAGGGGTGCCTGTGGTCGCTTGTCGTCGTTCACTTTGCAGCATGCAGCAGGCGTTAACGCAATCGGGTTTTCGTTGCGCCGATTGTCCGCAACGTGAAAAGGCGGGCAAGGGCAACTAATTAAGCAGCCCGGCTGGCACTGGGCCGCTCTGGTGTCTAAAGGAGTGAGGCTGCCTGTACCTGCGGTGTTGCTTCGCTGTGTTGGCGGCGCGCTAGGCCAGGGATGCCTGTGCGGTATTTGCGGGCAATAATGGTTGCCATACGTATCATATGAATGCGATAGCGCTGGTCCCATGCTTTGTGCAGACTCCTTTACACTCATGACATTTTTTATTGGACAGGCGTCACGGCCCGTCGCGCGTATCGCAAGACGCAGGGTTGCTGTGTTCTGTGTAAATTCTTCGCTTGAAGATACCTGATGGGCGATCAGGCCGGTGGCCCAACCGCTATCCCATCATCATCAGGTGGCCAGGCGCAGATAACCGAAGGTTTTATTAAATACATCGGAAATGAAAAAACCGGACGTTCTGCATAGAAAACGTCCGGTTTTTTTGACCGTGCCGGTTACGCTCGACGGTTCGCGACGGATATTTGGTCGCTTACCGCCTGTTCGGCCTGCCGTAGATCAGCGAGAGGCGACGCGTTGTCCTTCAAGACGGCGTGCGCCGTTATAGCGCTTGTTCCAGTAGACATTGTCCATCTTGTCTACACGAACCACAGAACCCGTACGTGGCGAATGAACAAACTTGTTCTCGCCCACATATATTCCGACATGCGAGTAACGTTTGCCCCGGGTATTGAAAAATACCAGATCGCCGGGTTTGAGTTCATCGCGGCTCACCGATTCGCCTATTTGCGCCATGGAGGAGGCTACGCGTGGCAGGTTGACGCCCATGTATTTGCTGGCAGTGTAGTAAATCAGGCCAGAGCAGTCAAAGCCGCCTTTGGGTGTGGTGCCGCCAAAACGATAACGCACGCCCAGGTAGTTCAATGCTGCTTCGGCCAGTTCGCTTGAGGCTGACGCCGGCGAATCGATGGCTGCGTCTTTGTTGTTGCGACGCAGCTTGGCCTGGGCGATTAAATCACCGATAGGGTCTGAAATTCGGGGATCCCATTCTGATACAGGTTTTTCAGTGGTCGCATCAACCACGCCATTTTGGGTGATGATGAGTTTCTGGGATTGTTCCTGATCGAGATCGTCGGCAATGGCGACTTGGGAGAAAGTGAAACTACTGAGGGAAATGCAGAGGAGGGAGAGTAATGACCGTCGTAGACGGTTGCGGTATTTGCTGAAACTGACAAGGGAGTGTGGGGGCATAGTCGTTACATATCGTAAATTATAGGGTGTCCGAACTAGCTTTTCCAAAAGCTGGGCAAATTTTACATAAAAATCAATGCAGTCACAACTGATTTATAAAGATTTTCTAGAATGAAATTAAGAAAAGTTTACATTGTTGGGCAAAAATTGAGCATTTGATTTAGGGTTTGAAATTGATCTCGGAGATGCTAGAAGTTAGAAGAATTTGGGTGTTTCTTACGGTAACTTACGCGATTGTTTCAGTTCAATGTTATGTCAGCTTTGTATATGATAGATGTAAAAATAAAATTCAATTGTGACTTATTGGTGCTGGAAGAACAAACAGTCATGCGGGCCCGGCAATAATCGGGTCATCACGTAAAGAATACGGTGCGATTTGGCTGGGATGCGAAGAAAAGACGAAGTTTAATATTATTTAAGTATATTCACGGGTCACGTGATGTGCGTCAAATGAATTTAAATGGATTCGTTATATCTTCCTACAGCATGCATGAGATTGTCAGATTCCGGTGCAGCTGTTTGGTCGCCCGAGGGTGCCGCCATTGTCAGGCCCCCCTGAGATGCGATTTGTCTCTGGCAAGACGCTTACATACTACACAAGCCGGGTGCTTGTTTACGATGCTAATTCTATATAGTTGTATAGTGTTTTATATTGTTCGCCTGTAGTGTCGGATTCTGATCAGCCGTTCTTGTCACTAAAGTGCCGGGGTGACGGTACTCCAGCCGGGTGGCAATCACAACGGGGTTTGGCCGCTGGCCTGTAGCGTGTTCTATACAGGTTGTTGCGGATTACCTTTTGATTTATTCTCGGCTAATATATATATATATATAGAACATCGCTGATGCGCACCGGGCGCCTCAGACCAGCACGAAATATCAGCTTTAACTATTTCACACTATACGTACAGGAGACCGCTTATATGTCCACTTCAATTGAGTCCGTACTCGTCGAAAACCGCGTATTTCCGCCTAATGACGAATTTGTCCGGAATGCTGTGGTATCGGGTATGGATGCTTATAAAGCACTCTATAAGGAAGCTGAAGATGACTTTGAGGGCTTTTGGAAGCGCCAGGCAAACGAACACCTTCGCTGGATCAGACCATTCACCCAGGTTCTGGATACGTCGGGGGCGCCATTTTATAAGTGGTTTGCCGATGGCGAATTGAACGTTTCGTATAACTGCCTGGATAAGCACGTCGTTGAGGGGCGTGGAGATCAGACTGCCATCATTTTTGAAGCGGATGACGGGGCAGTCACGCCGGTGACCTATAAAGAATTGCTGGCGCGAGTCAGTCGTTTTGCCAATGGGCTCAAGCAGGCTGGATACAAGAAGGGCGACACCGCCATCATTTATCTGCCCATGTCCATTGAAGCGGTCGTGGCCATGCAGGCTTGCGCGCGTCTGGGTATCATTCACTCCGTGGTGTTTGGTGGCTTCTCGGCCAAGAGCCTGCATGAACGAATTGTCGATGTGGGTGCATCACTGGTCATTACCGCAGATGGTCAGTATCGCGGGGGCAAGGCGCTGCCGCTAAAGCCCGCCGTCGATGAAGCGCTGGCGCAAAGCAATACAGAGAAGGTGCGCTCGGTCATCGTCTATCGTCGCACGGGCACCGAAACCGCCTGGACTGAAGGTCGTGATGTTTGGTGGAGCGACTTCGAAAGCAAACAGTCTGATGTCTGCGAGCCGGTCGCCATGAATTCGGAAGACCCGTTGTTTATCCTTTACACATCAGGCTCTACCGGCAAGCCCAAAGGCGTGCAGCACTCCTCTGCGGGCTATCTGCTGTGGGCGCAGCTTACCGTCAAATGGACATTTGATCAGAAGCCGGGTGACGTGTTCTGGTGCACAGCCGACGTTGGCTGGATCACTGGCCACACGTATGTCACTTATGGTCCGTTGGCAGCCGGCCTTACTCAAGTGGTATTCGAGGGCGTGCCAACCTATCCCAATGCCGGCCGTTTCTGGGACATGATTGCGCGCCACAAGGTCACGACCTTTTACACGGCACCCACCGCGATCCGATCGCTGATCAAGGCTGCGGATGCTGACGCCAAGGTGCATCCGAACAGTTTCGACCTGTCTAGCTTGCGTATCATTGGTTCAGTGGGCGAGCCCATCAATCCCGAAGCCTGGGTTTGGTACTACAAAAATGTAGGTAAAGAGCGCTGCCCCATTGTGGATACCTGGTGGCAGACAGAAACCGGCGGCCAGATGATTACCCCATTGCCTGGGGCAACACCACTTAAGCCCGGGTCTTGCACATTGCCGCTGCCTGGTATCTTTGCGGCCATTGTTGATGAAACAGGTGAAGACGTGCCGGACGGCAAGGGTGGTTTCCTGGTCATTAAAAAGCCGTGGCCCGCCATGATCCGCAACGTATGGGGCGATCAGGAACGGTATAAGAACAGTTATTTCCCGCCGGAGTTCCGAGGTTACTATCTGGCTGGTGACGGCGCGCAACGGGATGTGGACGGCTATTTCTGGATTATGGGACGTATCGATGACGTGCTGAACGTCTCTGGCCACCGCCTGGGTACCATGGAAGTGGAGTCGGCACTGGTATCGCATGAACTGGTTGCCGAAGCCGCCGTAGTAGGCCGGCCTGATGCCACGACCGGTGAAGCCGTTGTAGCCTTCGTCGTGCTCAAGCGCGATCGCCCGCATGGCGACGAAGCCAAAGAGATCGCCAAACAGTTGCGCGACTGGGTTGCCAAGGAAATCGGCCCGATTGCCAAGCCCAAGGACATTCGTTTTGGCGACAATCTTCCCAAAACGCGTTCAGGCAAAATCATGCGGCGTTTGCTGCGTGTGGTGGCCAAGGGCGAAGAGGTCACGCAAGATGTCTCCACGCTTGAGAATCCTGCGATTCTTGAGCAACTGACTGAGTCTGTCTGAGCAGAACAGGTTGAGCGTCATTGGCGGCATTGAACCCGATTTGGGTCTTGTTCAATAGCTGCTGGCAATGAACAGGGCTGAAATCCGTGAGTACGGGTTTCAGCCTTTTTTGTACGCCCGTCAGCCTGGTATTTGGCAAGCGGCGCGCAGGCATAGCGTAGCGGTATGCAGGCTCGCGTATCGATACGTAGAAACCGTGAGGTAACTCTTTGTGTTTGTTCCTTGCGGTTGTTGGCTTCCTGGTTGGCGGCAATGACCGTAGTATGGAGGCAGAAAAAAAACCTGCCAGCTGCTTACTGCGCTGGCAGGTTTTTTAGATCTACTGATCTTACAAGCGGGTGTCAGTGCCTGGCCTGTGGATCAGGCGGAACCCGCATCACAGACCGTTATATACAGGCCCTTCTCCGCCCTGAGGGGCAACCCACACGATGTTTTGGGTCGGGTCCTTGATATCACAGGTCTTGCAGTGTACACAGTTCTGCGCATTGATTTGCAGGCGATCCTGGTTCTGGTCGTCTTTGATGAACTCATAAACACCGGCAGGGCAGTAGCGCTGTTCGGGCCCGGCATAGACGCGCAGATTGGTGTCGACCGGAATCGAGGCATCTTTCAATGTCAGATGCACTGGCTCGTTCTCTTCATGGTTGGTGTTCGAAATAAACACCGAGGTCAACCGGTCAAAGGTGAGCTTTCCGTCCGGCTTGGGATACTCTATCTTCGCGCACTCGGCAGCAGGTTTCAGACATTCGTGATCGGCTTTGGTGCGATGAATCGTCCAGGGCATTTTGCCCCTGAAGAGCAGTTGCTCAATGCCGGTCATGAGGGTGGCGATCAGCCGTCCTTTTTTGAACCATTGCTTGAAGTTGCGAGCCTTGTTCAGCTCTTCGTACAACCAGCTCTGTTCAAATGCGATGGGGTAAGCCGATAGAATGTCCTGGCTGCGTTCGGCGGTGAGTGCTTCGAAAGCTGCCTCGGCTGCCAGCGATCCGGTCTTGATGGCGGCATGGCTGCCCTTGATGCGGCTGGCATTCAGGAAACCGGCCTCGCAGCCGATAAGCGCGCCACCAGGGAAAACCAGTTTGGGCAGGGACAGCAGACCGCCAGCGGTAATGGCGCGGGCGCCATAAGCGATGCGCTTGCCGTTCTCAAAATAGGGCCGGATGCTTGGGTGGGTTTTATAACGCTGGAACTCGTCGAAGGGTGACAGCCAGGGGTTGGCGTAGTCCAGGCCCACCACCATGCCGACCATGACAAGATTGTCTTCCAGGTGATATAGGAAAGAGCCGCCATAGGTGTCTGAATCCAGTGGCCAGCCAGCGGTGTGCACCACCAGGCCTTTCTTGAATTTTGCCGGATCAATTTCCCACATTTCCTTGATGCCGATGCCGTAACTTTGCGGGTCACGACCCTGGTCGAGCTTGTATTTCTCGATCAGTTGACGTCCCAGCTGGCCACGTGAGCCTTCGGCAAACAAGGTGTATTTGGCATGCAGCTCCATGCCCGGCTGATAATGCGCGGTCTGGTTGCCGTCACGGTCCAGGCCCATATCGCCAGTGGCTACGCCGCGAATACCGCCGGCTTCGTTGTATAGCAATTCGGTGGCCGCAAAGCCGGGGAAGATATCAACACCCAGTGCTTCGGCCTGCTCACCGAGCCAGCGCGTAACATAACCCAGGCGTACGATGTAGTTGCCTTCGTTATGAAAACAGGGTGGCAGCGCCCAATTTGGTGTGGCTTTTTGTCCTGTTTCGCTCAGGAACAAAAACTGGTCTTCGGTCACCTCGACGCCCAGCGGCGCGCCTTTTTCTTTCCAGTCGGGAATGAGTTCAGTCAATGCCTGCGGATCCATGACCGCGCCTGAAAGAATATGCGCGCCAATTTCGCCGCCTTTCTCAAGGACACAGACTGAGTAATCCTGCCCCTTTTCCTGACAGAGTTGTTTAAATTTGATTGCCGCAGCCAGGCCGGCCGGCCCGCCTCCGACGATGACTACGTCATATTCCATTGATTCGCGTTCAGACATTCGCGCTAGCTCCTGAGATAATGTAATTCTGTATTTAACGTCGATTGTATTGCAATGAGGGCGCAATTGCAGTTCTTTATGGCTGAAGTCGTTGTTAACTGCGGTGAAACGGCGCAATGATCTGACTGGCGGAACAGACGATGTCTGACGATTGATGATTGAGGTAAATATCGGCCGTTGACTGGGCGAGCAACGCGCAAGATCAGAAGATTTGTTGTTTGGAGGCAGGCAGCAAGGCAAGTGTTAGGAAGGGGCGAGAAAAGCATTCGGTGCAGGCGGGCGTGTATGGGTGTGGGGATGTCGGGGTGACGAAAAGGGGTGCCTGCCGGGGGGAGGCTGGCGGATGAGGTGGGGCGTTGGTTCTGCGACCGGATGCAGGCAGTTCATGCTGCGGTGCGAAAAAAAAGAGCCGTATTGAGCTGATATTCAAGTCGCGCTGCCGTACCTAGGACAAGTACCAATAAGGGAGGGCCGTGCAGGGTCGGTGTAACAGAAATCTGCTACAGTATCTCCAATGAAAACAAGGTCATTAAAGGAGATCATTAATGCCCGATAGTGTATTGCCGGCGTGCGCGCAGGACGGCTCCATGCAAGGCGAACACCGCCATGTATTTGCCTTGCGCTGGGCCGACATGGATGCGTTGCAACACGTAAACAATACCGTGTACTTTCGCGCCATTGAAGAGGCCCGTATGCAGATTTTCGGGCCGTTGCGGCATCTGTTTGGACCGGGCATCGGTGTCGTACTGGCGCGTGCGGAGTGTGACTTTCTCAAACCCATGAGCTGGCCGGGCAATATCGAAGTTGTGCACCACCTTGTAAGAATTGGCCGCTCCAGCCTGGAATGCAATATTCTTATACGCAAGGAAGGCGAGCCCGAAACCCTCTATGCGCGTTCCCGCGCCGTTGTGGTCCTCAGTGATCTGGCATCGGGAAAGTCAAGCCCATGGTCGGCAGCACTGCTCGAGCAGTTGCAAAGGCAGTTTGCGGCAGCCCCATCACACGCTGGTGTATAAGCCGAAAGGCGAACCAGTTTGTCGTTCATGTTTCATTATCAGTAAAGGAAGAGTAAATGGATAAGGTATTTGCAAATGCCAATCTGGCGCTCGAAGGCATCGTAGCCGACGGGCAGATGATCGGCGTTGGGGGGTTCGGTCTTTGTGGCATTCCCGAGGCCTTAATTGCTGCGCTGCGCGATTCAGGCGTCAAAGACCTGACGTGCGTGAGTAATAATGCGGGCGTTGACGGTTTCGGGCTTGGTCAGTTGCTCAATACGCGACAGGTCAAAAAAATGATCGCCTCCTATGTGGGTGAGAACAAGGAGTTTGAGCGACAGTATCTGAATGGAGAGCTGGAACTGGAATTTACGCCTCAGGGAACCCTGGCGGAAAAATTGCGCGCCGGGGGCGCGGGCATACCCGCTTTCTTTACGCGCACCGGCGTGGGCACCATTGTTGCCGATGGCAAGGAAATTCGCGAGTTCGACGGCCACGAGTATGTGATGGAGCGTTCGCTGGCACCCGATGTATCACTGGTCAAGGCCTATATTGCCGATCGCAGTGGCAATCTGATTTTCCGCAAGACAGCGCGTAACTTCAACCCCAACGTTGCGATGGCCGGCAAAATCACCGTGGCCGAAGTGGAAAAAATCGTTGAAATAGGCGACCTGGATCCCGATCAGATTCATCTTCCCGGCATTTACGTGCAGCGCATCGTACTGAACGAGAATCCTGAGAAACGGATTGAACAACGCACCACACGTCCGTCCAAAGGAGAGTAAACATGGCTTGGAATCGCGATCAAATGGCTGCGCGTGCAGCAAAAGAACTGCAGGACGGATTCTATGTGAATCTGGGTATTGGTCTGCCTACGCTGGTGGCCAACCACGTACCGCCGGGTGTGGAAGTGTGGCTGCAATCGGAAAACGGCCTGCTCGGTATCGGCCCTTTTCCGACCGAAGAGGAAATTGATCCAGACATGATCAATGCTGGCAAGCAGACTGTCACAACGCTGCCTGGTTCGTCTATTTTTTCATCTGCAGATTCGTTCGCCATGATTCGTGGCGGCAAAATCAATCTGGCTATTCTGGGTGCCATGCAGGTATCGGAAAAGGGCGACCTGGCCAATTGGATGATCCCGGGCAAGATGGTCAAGGGCATGGGCGGCGCAATGGATCTTGTGGCCGGCGTGGGCCGTGTCATTGTGCTGATGGAGCATATCGCACGCAAAAAAGACGGCACAACCGACATCAAACTGTTGCCCGAATGCAACCTGCCATTGACTGGTGTGGGTGTTGTTGATGTAATCATTACCGATCTGTGCGTCATGGAAGTGACAGAAAATGGTTTGAAAGTCACCGAACTGGCTCCTGACGTAACCATTGAAGAAGTACAGGAAAAAACCAAGGCAAAACTGGATCTTTCTGCATTCGCCTGATCGGCATCTGTTTGCTGAGTATGCGCCAGGCATCGTCTGACTCATTTACCCATTTTTCGCAGGTGTATGAGTCTTTGATGTCGGGCGCTTTTTGTTTCCAGAAGCAGGGCGTGGAACTGATGGTGCCGCTTTGATGACCCGCGTTGCGCTTGCGGCGACAACGTGATCCTCCTGAGAAACCGGCTGCATCAAACGTAATGGCTTCCCCGATTGGATATCGATAAGCTGTGAATGCGCCTCTTGCGGCGCAAACAAGTGCTGCTCTCCCCACTGTCGAAGTGCCACGATGACCGGAAAAAGCGTTTCTCCCTTAGAGCTGAGCGCGTATTCCTGATAGGCGCTGCCATCAGATGCCGGCCGCACCTCAAAAACGCCGGCTTGCACCAGGTTGCGTAGGCGATCTGTCAGAATACTTCTTGCAATTCCCAGATCACGTTGAAAATCACTGAATCGGCGTGCGCCATCGAAGGCGTCCCGCACCAGCAGTAACGACCAGTGGTCCCGAAGCAGGTTTACTGAACGCGCCACGGGACATGTCTCGTCCTGTTTTTTCTGCTGTATGGCCATGTTGATTCCTTGTTTGTTGCCTGGTGCCTTGGGCGCAGCCCGCGCCGGGCACTGGGCAGACCAGGGTTTTGGTCAAAAGACCAGTGCGCTGGCGCTCATGCTGCTGCTCGTTTCGTGGTTGCCCCTGTCATTGGTATCTCATTCGCTTTGGTGGCTGATAGTCGGCATCATTGCGTTGGATCTGGGCGGTCAGGCCATTCATGTGACAAACCAAAGCATGCTTTTCAATACACAAGGGCAGGCGCATAGTCGCCTGGTAGGGTGTTACATGCTTTTCTATTCAGTCGGCAGCGGCCTGGGCGCCATTGCCTCGACCGCCGTGTATGCCGCTTGTGGCTGGCAGGGCGTCTGTCTGTTGGGGGCGGGCGTAAGTGGATTGGCGCTGGCATTCTGGGCGTTGACTTTGCGAATGCCGCATAGTGCGCCCGCTTGCGTTCGGCAGGCGCAGGCTTGTCGCGCAACAGGTTAACCGTATCGTGAGCGCGCATTCGCTGACGCTTGTGCCGTGATAATTGATCGTAATGTTAAGCCGACGCTTGACCTAGAATCCAGTCCCTGAATGCAGCTATTTTGGGATTGTCCTCATGCATTTGCGGATAGACCAGATAATAGGCAAACGTTTCCATATGCGTCGGGTTTGCCAACTGAACAAGCCGGCCCTGCTCAACGTCAGGCGCTACCATCGCGGCAGGAAGCAAACCGGCTCCATGACCCGCGATAACTGCGTTGAGCAGTAGGCTTGTATTGTCAACCGAGGTGCCTCGTGCCGGCTCGATATGTTCAACCCCTTGGGCCTGAAACCAAAGACACCAGCCCTGACGATCGGCGTCGTTTACCTTGGGCCATGCCAGCAGTTCGGCGGCTGAGGCCGGCATGCCGAGCCGTGCCACCAGGGACGGAGCGGCAACCGGCACCATTTGGACCGAGACGAGATGATGGCTTCGTAAACCAGGGTATCGTCCGACGCCGTGGCGCACCGAGATATCAACATTGTCATGGGAAAAATCCACAAGCGCGTTGCTGGTGAGCACCTGAATATCGATATGGGGGTGGGCCTGGCCAAATGAATTGAGTCGTGGAATCAACCAGGCCGAGGCAAAAAATGGCGTAACGCTCAACGTCAGGATGCCGGTGCTTGCGGACATGGCGGCGTGCCTTGATGCTTCGGCAATCTGACGAAAAGCATTGCGGATGACAGGCAGATAGTCTTGTCCTGCCTGGGTCAGTAGAATGCGCCGGTTCACACGCTTAAAAAGCTTTACGCCCAAATGTTCCTCCAGCAACTTGATCATTTGACTGACCGCGCCTGAAGTGACGCACAGCTCTTCGGCGGCAATTTTTACCGAGAGATGGCGTGCCGCACATTCGAACGCACGCAGCGCATTCAAGGGTGGCAGTCGGCGATAATTCATTTTAGATATTCTAAAGTAAATTGATAAATAATATGGTTTGTTTGTGATGTCAGATAACGAGTATATTAGCAATAAATAGCATCAGCAGATGATTATTCAGGCAAAACTTTAATATCTATAAACTAAACTATTTCTTAGCTCTGCATGGGGACATCAATTGACCGCCACAACGACCGCTGTACATTATCTAGGGCTTGCGCAAACCGCAACGCTTATTCGCAACCGGGAGGTTTCGTCGCGGGAAGTTACGCAATTGCTCTTGGATCGCATTGCCGGGCTCGACAGCCAGTTATGCAGCTATGCGCTGGTCATGGCTGAGACTGCCCTGGAGCAGGCAGCGGCGGCCGACGCAGAAATGTGCTCAGGATATATACGCGGGCCGCTGCACGGCGTGCCAATTCTTGTTAAAGACCTGTGCCAGATTCAGGGTTTTCCTACGGGTGCGGGAATGCAGGCAGGCATGTACCCGGTGGCTGCCGAAGACGCGACGGTGGTGCATCGATTGAAAGAAGCCGGCGCGGTTCTGCTGGGCAAATCGCAGCTGACTGAAGGCGCGTATTCGGATCATCATCCATCGATCACCCCACCTCGAAATCCCTGGAATGCCAGTTATTGGCCTGGCATTTCCTCCAGTGGCTCCGGCGTGGCATTAGCGGCTGGCCTGGGGTACGGATCAGTCGCATCGGACACCGGTGGCTCTATTCGCTGGCCCGCTGCGGCTAATGGCGTGACCGGCCTGAAACCGACCTGGGGCCGGGTCAGTCGCCACGGCGTGTGTGAACTGGCAGCTTCGCTGGACCATGTAGGGACGATGGCGCGCAGCGCGGTGGATGCTGGCTTATTACTTGGCGTGATTGCCGGTAGCGATACGAAGGATCCAACGACACTGCTGGCACCGGTGCCGGATTATCTTGCGACTATCGGAGGTAATCTACGTGGCCTGCGCCTTGGCGTTGACCATGCCTGGAACCGTGAAGGCGTGGACAGCATTACCCAGGCTGTGCTTGCCGAGGCAACCCGGACATTTGCAGGACTGGGCGCGCAAATCATCCCGGTCCACTTTCCTGATGTCGCTCAGATTGTTGCTGACTGGGTGCCCAATTGTGCGATCGAAGCCGCTGTTGCGCACAAAACAATGTACTTGGCGCGCAAGCAAGCATACGGTAGTATCCTGGCCTCGGTTATTGAAACCGGGCTTGCTCTGTCGGCATCAGACTATCAGCAAATCCTGCTCAGGCGGATGGCATTTCGTGGCCGTGTCGCGCATCTGTTTTACGCGATCGATGTCCTTCTGACGCCAGTCCAGCCGTTCGCACCCTTGACGCTCGCTCAGATCAACACCCTGGGCGAACAACCCGGCCTGGTCGCGATGCTACAGCGCTACACTTGTCCGTTCGATATGTCCGGCCACCCAGCGCTAGCCATGCCTGCGGGTTTTACGCAGGCGGGCGTGCCGATGGGCATTCAGTTAGTTGCCGGACATCTGGAGGAGCCCATTCTGGTTCGTGCGGCTGCGGCGTTTCAAAGCATCACAGACTGGCATCATCGACATCCGGTGACATAAGATGATTCAGAAAACGATGAGATGTCAGTGGTTTTACGGCTGGGTGGTTGTCGCTGCGGCTTTTGCAGTCACCTTTGTGGGTTTTGGCAGCGCCTATACGTTCAGTGCATTTGTACCGTCCTTGCAGCATGATTTTGGTGCGACACGTGGGGCTGTCTCGCTTGTCTTTTCGCTGGCCGGGTTTCTCTACTTTGCCCTGGGTGTTGTCAGTGGGCCGCTTGCAGACCGCTGGGGCGCACGCAGCCTGGCCATACTTGGCATGGTGCTCGTGGGTGCAGGGCTTGCATTGGCCAGCGTTGCGCGCACCATTGTCGAGGTTTATCTGGCTTATGGGCTGGGTATCGGATTGGGTGTCGGATGCGCTTATGTGCCGGCCATCGGCGCCGTGCAGCGTTGGTTTCTGAAGCGCCGCGGTTTCGCTTCAGGCATCGCAGTCAGTGGTATTGGCGTGGGGACACTGGTGATGCCGCCGCTCGCGTCCTGGCTGATCGATATTCTGGGATGGCGCGGCGCTTATTTGATGCTTGCTGCTATCGTCACTTCGATAGGCATTGGGATGGCATGCTTCATTGTCAACGATCCCCGCAGCAAGGGAACCGGGCCGGATGGGGCGGCGCCCGGAATCGGTGACCCGGTGCCTATTGCCGTTGGCGTTTCCGCGGGGCAGGCGATACGATCGCGGCAATTCATTGGGCTGTATGCCGCATGCCTGATTTGTTCATTCGGTGTGTTCATCCCGTTTGTTCATCTGGTCCCGTATGCCCTGGATCATCATATTGATCATTCTGCCGCTGTATTGCTGCTTGGCGCTATTGGGGTTGGTAGTACGCTGGGCAGGTTCTTTCTGGCCGATCTTGCGGATCGGATCGGTCGACAGGTTTTTCTTCTGATGATGTTTGCGGGTATGGCGTTGGCGCTTGCGATCTGGGCAATAGCGACAGACTTTTGGTCGCTTGCCGCTTTCGCATTGATATTCGGTGTCTTTTATGGGGGATGGGTGGCAATATTGCCTGCGGTTGTCATGGACCACTTTGGCGGACGTTATGTGGGCAGCATTATCGGCATTCTTTATACCAGCGTTGCGATTGGCACGCTCATTGGTCCTGCTGCGGCCGGCTTCATCTTCGATGCAAGCAACAGCTATACCGTATCTATTTTGATCAGCACCATTGCCAATCTTGTCGCAACCGCCATTGCGGCACTGGCTTTAAGAAACCCAACGCAAAGGGTCGCGCATGGTTAATCAGCACAGAACGCGCTGCATATGTCAACGGCTGGGCCTGGCGACCAGGACCGTTGGTCGCGGCCGTGCTGGCCGGTGACGGGCCTGTCCTGATGCGCTCCGGACATGATTCTATTGGGATCCATGGCGGTGACCCAATGAGGCGCTTGGTCCTGGATATAAGCGAGGACCGTTATTTGCTGTTTGTTTTGCCGGCCGATAACGCCAGGCATAGCCAGCCTGCCAGAAAACATACGCCGCCGATAGGTGTAACGGCCCCCAACCATTTTATGTTGGTCAGTACCAGCACGTACAGGCTGCCGCTGAAAATAACAATACCCGCAGCAAAAAGTCGACCGGTCCAGCGCAGTGCGCTTTTGTTGATATGGGCAGCCAGGCCCACCAGCATCAACATCGCCAGCGTATGGATAAGCTGATAGAGTACGGCAGTATGCCAGATAGGCAGCAACCCCGGGTCCACATGGTTTTTCAGACCATGAGCACCGAATGCACCGGCAGCCACGCCGATAAAACCGCTGATGGCGGCGCCGCGAATTAAAGCAGAGAAGGTAGTCATAGGGCAACGTGTTGGAATGTATCTGGGCAGACCGCATGTTTTTTTTGCGGTGATGGTGTATTGTAAATGTTTGCGCACCACTGTGATGCCTGTTGCAGTGATGCATATATGATTGATTCCCGGAGTTCCAGTTTACTATGTCAACCGCTTCTGACCGCCTGCAGCAATTGCGTATCGCAATGGCCGCCCAGCATATTGATGCCTACCTTATTCTGTCTGCAGATCCCCACCAGTCAGAATATCTTCCAGGATACTGGCAGGGACGACGCTGGCTCAGCGGCTTCACTGGCTCTGTCGGAACCATCGTCGTTACCAGCGATTTTGCCGGGCTCTGGGTCGATTCGCGCTATTGGGAGCAGGCAGAAAAACAATTAGGCAATAGTGGCATGACGTTGATGAAACAGGGCCAGGCCGATGTGCCCAGTGTCAATGCATGGCTTGAAACGCACCTTGCAAACCGGCAGGTCGTTGGGGTGGATGGCCATGTGCTCAGTCTGAAAGCGGCGCAGGAATTGCGCCATGCCCTGACACGCAGCGACAGCATATTGAAAACCGACAGCGACCTGCTGGCGGCAATCTGGCCAGACAGGCCGGGTTTACCGGCAGCGCCCGTTGTTGAACATAGTGCACCCTTTGCCACACGCAGCCGCCAGCAGAATTTGCAGGCGGTGCGCCAGGCCATGACCCAGGCTGGCGCACAATGGCATTTGATCAGCGCGCTGGACGATATTGCCTGGCTATTGAATCTGCGTGGTTCCGATGTTTCCTACAATCCGGTCTTTCTGTCGCATTTGTTGATCGGAGCAGACAGCGCTGTTCTTTTCGTCGATAAGACAAAATTGGTTCCCGAATTGATCGCCCGACTGGCAGCCGATGGTGTCACTGTAGAGGGATACGATGATATTCAAGGTGCATTAACGGCATTGCCTCACGAGGCACTATTGGTTGACCCTGCCCGGACAACGGTAGGGCTGCTTGCTCATGCCCGTTCGGTGTCATTGGTCGAAAAGCTCAATCCATCACAACGCTTCAAATCCGTAAAAAATCAGGCCGAGATTGCAAATGTCCGGCAGGCCATGGAACAGGACGGCGCAGCACTGTGTGAATTTTTTGCCTGGTTCGAGGCGGCCATGGAAAAAGGCGAGCCGGTAACCGAGTTGACGATTGATGAGCAGATCACCGCAGCTCGTGCTCGCCAACCTCATTTTGTCTCGCCCAGTTTTTCTACCATCGCCGGTTTCAATGCCAATGGCGCCATGCCGCATTACATGGCAACGCCCGAGTCATTTTCCGTTATTGAAGGCGATGGCTTGTTGCTGATCGATTCAGGTGGACAGTATCTGAACGGCACGACCGATATTACGCGAGTGGTTCCCGTTGGTAATATTGATGACCTGCATCGCCGCGATTTTACGCTGGTGCTCAAGGGCATGATTGGCCTAGCTGCAGCGGTCTTTCCAGAGGATTATCCGGCGCCTTTGTTGGATACGCTGGCGCGTGCGCCGTTGTGGGCCCAATTGCTGGATTTCGGGCATGGGACCGGCCATGGCGTTGGGTATTTTCTGAATGTGCACGAAGGCCCGCAAATGATCTCGCATCGTGCCTATCGTTTTCCCGACACCGAGATGAAAGCCGGCATGATTACCTCGGACGAGCCCGGCCTGTATCGTCCTGGTCAGTGGGGCATCCGTATTGAAAACCTGGTCTGCGCTGTGCCGGCTGGGCAGTCTGAATTTGGTAATTACCTTAAATTTGAAACGCTGACGCTATGCCCCATAGATACGCGCTGTATTGAACGGCAAATGCTGAGCGAGCAGGAATTGTCCTGGCTGAACGCCTATCATGAAGAGGTCTATCGCCGGTTGGCGCCTCGGGTATCAGGCCCCGCATTGGCGTGGCTGCAGGCCAGAACCGCAGCGATCTGATCGTGGCGGTCAGCGGCAAACCATTGGCCAGAATGACAGTCGTCATTATCAACGAGGATAATTTTGGCAGCTAAAATACTACCAAGAACGGGTAAGTGGGATGCCAATACAGTGTATGTTTATCCCTTCTGTTTACCCGTTAGCAACTAGGTGTCGAAAAAAAAGACCGCCTCCGATAAAACAGGGGCGGTCCTTTTTTAGGCCCAGACAGATGGCGGCGCTTCTACATCTGTCCCATCATGTATTGCACAATCAGGCTGCTGACCGATACGGCCATCCATACCAGGAAACCCAGCAGAATAGGGCGCGGGCCGGTCGCAAAGATTTTACGCATATCGGCAGACAAGCCGACTGCGACCAGCGCGACCACGATCAGGAATTTGGCGGCGACATTGATCCAGTCCAGCATGATCTCGGGCATAAGACCGGTGCTACGCGTGAGCGAAGCAAGCAGAAACCAGACAATGAACCATGGAAATATTTTTGCCAGGCTGACAGACTGATTGCCCTGTCGGCGATTGCGCATGCCGACCAGAACGACCAGAAACAGGCAGATCGGAATGATGAGGGTAGCGCGGGTCAATTTGACGATCGTGGCAAAATCCCCGGCCGCATGGCTATAAGCATAACCGGCAGCCACCACAGAAGACGTATCGTTGATTGCCGTACCGGCCCACATGCCGAAACCGTAGTCGCTCAACCCCAGCATATGACCCAGCGCCGGGAAGGTAAGTACGGCGACAACGTTGAATAGAAAAATCGTGGAGATGGCGAAAGCCGTATCATGCTCCGATGGTTTGAGAATCGGCGTGACCGCTGCAATGGCCGATCCGCCGCAAATGGCGGTGCCTACACCGATCAGTGTCGTCAGATCAGACGGTGTGCGCAACAGACGCCCCAGCAACCAGGCGCTCAGAAAGGCTACGGTTACGGTTACCAATGTGACTGCCAGCGATTCCCCACCGGTTGCCATAATTTGGGTAAAGCTCAGGCCAAAGCCGAGCAGGATAATAGACACTTGCAAAATTTTCTTGGAAGAAAAGGTGATGCCGGGCTGCAAGGTGGCATGCAGGCCAAATGCGCTCCGGTACACTATCCCCAGCAGGATGCCGAAAACAGGTCCACCAATAATGGGCAGGGCGCGTCCGGCAAACTCGGCCACCAGGGCAATCGCCACCGACAGAAACAGTCCTGGCCAAAGCGAGTTTTTGCGCGGCTGGGCGGAACTGCTGCCTTTGACTGGGTGCACACTGCTTGCAGCAGGTGTGACAGTAGCTGACAAAGCGTGGGAAGACGTGGCCGTGAGTGTCATAATATATTAAATATCCATTAGCTTATTACTGATAGGTATCGATCATAGGCCCGGATATGGTATAAGTAAAGTTACAATAGTTTATAAGTAGAATAAGGAAAACTGATGGCTTCATTCAGTCCGAAACAGCTTGATGTTTTTATCAGCATCGCACGTCTGGGCAGCGTCAAGGCTGCCGCCGATTCTTTGCATCTGACTCAGCCGGCCGCCAGCATGGCGCTGGCTGAACTGGAAAAGCAACTGGGGGGGCCGTTGTTTGATCGCGACAAGGGCCGGTTGTACTTGAATGAAAAAGGCAGACGACTGTTGCCAATGGCGCAGGAAATCATTGAAAGAATGATTGAGTTTCGCCAGCGCGCCGATGATCAGGCAGATGTCCTGACAGGAGAGTTTCGAATTGGCGCCAGCAATACCGTTGGCAATTATCGGGTCGGTGATTTGTTGAGCGGTTTCGTGCTCAATAATGACAGAGTGACGGTTTATCTGAATGTTGCCAATACAGATGAAATTGTCCGGCAGATTGTCGACCACAGCATAGATGTGGCTTGTGTGGAAGGGGCCGTGCACCACGAGGCCATCGAGTCAGTGCATTGGATGGACGATTCGCTGTGCGTATGCACCCGTCCGGATCATCCGCTGGCGGCAATGGGCAATCTGCAGCCGGCTGATTTCGTTGACGCGCGCTGGATTTTGCGTGAGCGTGGGTCAGCCACGCGAGCGGTCAGCGATGTGGAACTGGATAAATTGCCGCAGGCCAAGGTGGTAATGGAACTGGGTCAGATCGAGGCCATCAAGCAGGCAGTGATCGCCGGGTTGGGCATTGCTTTTTTACCGCAAGTGGCCGTCACTCATGCGGTCAGTTCCGGCAGACTGGCGTTGCTGCATACGCCGTTTTTGAATCTCACGCGTCAGCTGTCGATTATTTATCATCGGTCGCGCTATCAGGGCAGGCTGATGCGCAGCTTTTTGGATTCGGTGCGATCTTCGGCCCGCCCCGAACAGTGAAACGGTCCGCGCAAAAAGAAAGCCCCGCGTTTGCGCTGCTTTGCGAAAAGCAGGCGGCCGCGGGGCCTTGTGTTGGGTAACCAGCAGATTACTTCAGTTTTGTTTCTTTGTAATCTACGTGTTTGCGCGCAACGGGATCAAATTTTTTGATCAGCATTTTTTCTGGAGTGTTGCGTTTGTTTTTGGTCGTTGTGTAGAAGTGACCAGTACCAGCTGTGGATTCCAGCTTGATTTTTTCGCGAATGCCTTTTGCCATGATGGGCTCCTGGAGTTAATCGTTAATAGGAATGAATTAAACGCTTTGGCCGTTGGCGCGCATTTCAGCAAGAATGACATCAATGCCTTTCTTGTCGATTGTGCGCAGGGCGTTTGTAGAAACGCGCAGACGAACCCAGCGATTTTCGCTTTCAACCCAGAAACGACGGCTCTGCAGGTTAGGCAGGAAACGGCGTTTTGTTCTATTGTTTGCGTGTGAAACATTATTACCGGACATTGGGCGTTTGCCGGTGACTTGGCATACTTTTGCCATGATCGTGACCTCGTTAAGTTTGAAGACCTGATTTTTGGCCCAGGCCAGCCTTCTGTGGGTGTTTCTGGCGCAGGTAAACCCTGAGGCAGAAACTGAAAAAAATGTTACCCTGACAACGTTTTGCCACAAGACTTGACATTCATGTTGCTGATGCTCGTCTCGTTACCTGGCATTTAGTGAACGGCGTTTTAATCAACGGCGCTCGAATCAAGGATAGCCATAGATTATAAGACGAAAAACGAAATAAATTCAAGCATTTATTGCCAAATCGTGGGATTGTGCCCACGCCGGGTGCCAATTTTCACGACTACTGCACGGATCAGCCGCCAAAATAGCGATCTGCCGGCTTGGCCAGCACCTTGCCGCACAGTAGTGCCAGCAGCGTACAAATGGCCAAACCGACGAACAACGGCACGGGGGTGTCGGCCAGGCTGCTGCTGACGATACTGCTGCTGAGGGTACCGAACAGAAACTGCAGGCAGCCCATTAACGCAGAGGCAACACCCAATCGATGTCCCTGGTCCCTAAGTGCCAACGCCGTTGCGTTAGGCAAAATAAAGCCCAGGCTGGTGGTAAAGCCCAGTAGCGTGAGCGTGAGCAATGTCAGATTTAGCATGCCGGCCAGGGCCAGTCCAAGGCCTATAAGAATACTCAGGCACCCGCAGGTGAGGGCGGTGCGCAAAATGCCCAGGGGCGAGTGAACGCGCAGCAGGCGGGCGCCAATCTGGGAGCCGACAATCAGACCGAATGCATTCAAGCCAAAAAACAAACCAAAATGCTGTTGCGGCACGCCATACATATTAATAAATACAGTGGGCGAGACCGAAATATAGGCAAACAGGCCCGACATGCCAATGCCACCGGCCAGCGAGAAGCCCATGTAATTGCGATCGCGCAGCAGGCTGGCATAGTTTTTTGCGATGGTGCGCAAATGCAGCGGCACTGCTTTTTCCGGCGGCATGGTTTCCCTTAGTCGGAAAATCGCCAGAAAGAACATGATGGCGCTATAGAACAGCATCACGGCAAACAGGCCGCGCCAGCCCGTGACCGGCGATAGGTAGCCGCCCATCAGCGGTGCCAGAATGGGTGCAACACCCATGATCAGCATCATCATGGACATGGCCATGGCTGAATCCCGGGTATTGAGCTGGTCGCGAATGACGGCGCGCGGGATTACCATGGCAGCAGCAGCGCCGCAGGCCTGGATGCAGCGGAAAAATAGCAAATACTCGACGCTGCTTGCCAGTGCGCAACCAATGGTGGCCAGCATGTAAATCATCAGGCCGCCCAGTAACGGTTTTTTCCGCCCGTAGCGGTCGGCGATCGGGCCATAAAACAGCTGTGATAGCGCCAGTCCCAGCAGATACGTGGACACGGTCAGTTCGACCCGGTGTTGCGGGACCTGCAAATCAGCAGAAATTGCCGGAAAAGAGGGTAGATACATATCAATGGTAAGCGGGCCGATGGCGGTCATCAGACCCAACAGCCACAACCAGAGGGGTACCTTTTTATCGATTGATTTTGACTTCGTGTTGTGCACGCTATCGTTTTTGGACATTGACTGACTTCCAGTACCAAATGGCAAGTGTGATGGCGCAGAGCAGCATGCTGAAACTGCACATGATCCACAGAGAGGCTACGCCTGGCGGAGCGCCCGGTGTGAGCACGGCGGCAAGGCCGTCCAGCAGGCGGTAGCCTGGGCCGAAACCGAAATACCAGCCGCCCAGAAGGCCAATACCAAAGAGTGATCCGGTTTGAATCAAAAATGGCATTGTCGCTATTTTGTGCGCCCGCAATATATAGGAGAGCATGCATTGTAACGCATCGCTGGTATGTAACAGGGGAAGTATCGTCAGCAATGCGTAGGCCATCGCGGCGATCGCTGGATCGGAGGTATAGATCTGGATGATCTGTGGTCTGGCCGCCATGACTACCGCCAGGCTGATGGCAACGCCGGCCAGGCCCAGTCCGATGCCAATGCGTGCCAGGCGCCGGGCCTGCTCGGGCTGCTTTGCCCCAAGGGATTGTGCAACCAGTGATGAGGTCGCTATGCCGATAGCCAGGGGAAACATATACAGCAATGAAACCAGATTGGCCAGGATCTGGTGCCCCCCGGAGACAAAGGTGCCCTCGCGTGCAGCCAGTAAAGCCATAAAGGTAAAGGAGCTGACCTCAGCCAGATAGGAGCCGCCCATAGGCAGGCCCAGTTGTAGAATTTCCTTTTGTGCCGGCCAGGCGGGTTTACCCAGCATGAGCTGAAATTGCTTGTAGAAGGGGTCACGGAGGATCGCCGCGATGCCCACCGTTAGCGCGAGCCAGGACACAATGGCGGTAGAGGTGGCGGCGCCTGCGCTGCCCAGGGCAGGAAAGCCGCCATATCCAAAAATAAGCAGCCAGTTAAAAAGCAGTTTGACCAGTACGGAAGCCAGGCTGACATACATCAGCAGGCGCGGGCGCTGTACTGCGGTCGCAAGGGCATAGACGCAGCGGAACATCAATGCCGCCGGCAGCGCAATGCAGCAAATGCGCAGGTAAACAGCCACTTCCTGCCGGACCTGCAAGGGCAAATCGCCCGAGAAGCTGAGCCATATATCAGGAAACAGGAGCAGGGAGCCGCCCAGCGCGGATAGAAACAGTGAGAGCCAGATCCCCTGGCCAATGAAGCGGCCGATTTCGGCGTGCCGCTGGGCGCCGAACAGTTGCGCGCAAATGGGCACCAGCGCATGAACGACACCCATCAACCCGATATGGATCGTCATGAAAATCGATACCGAGAGCGCCATGGCCTGCAGTGACACCGGATTGGTATGGCCAAGCATGGTACTGTCCAGAACGGCGAAAGCGATCCCCGCCCACTGGCTGATCAGCATCGGCCAGGCCAGGCGCACAATCTTGCGAACAGGGCCATGTCCGTCCGTCAGGTTGGGGCGTAATGACATGGTCGGTTATCTGGCAGGCAGCTGAATCAGGCGAAAGACTTCATGTCGGTCGGGACGGCGTTTTCCCTGCCAGATCAGTGTCGCATTATCCGGGTAAGGCTCGGCCTCGTCCTCTATTTTTTCAAAAGTCGTCTGTAGCAATACATATTGACACTGGGCATCGAAGGAAAACTGCAGTCCCTCAAACACATAGAAGGCGGCGCGCTGCCCCAGGCCCACGCCATGCTGGCGAATGCAGTCGGCCGGGATATTGTTTTCGTCAATGACCGTAGCCAGTTCTTCGGATACCGCTTTATAACTGCGGTTGTAATTGATCGATGGCAGCCACAACAACGCCAGCAGCATCCAGGTGAGGGTCAGGCCGGTTGCCGACAAAACGATGCCGCGCCAGAGGACGGCAGGGTTGCTGCGCAGGCGCCAGGACACCGTCCAGACCCAGGCCAGGCAGACTACGAGGGCCAGAATCAGCGTAATCGCGGAAATATGGGGCTCAAAACCGGTCAACAGCCGCGTGATATTGTGATGGATTTTCGGGGGCCAGCCAAAATTGAGCGCGACCCAGCCCAGCCAGGTGGCGACCATGGCCAGTGACATGATCATGATCGAGAACCAGTCGAGCGTGTTGACGAATGAACGGCGCAATGTTGGCAATGAGAGCGCGGCAAGTATTGCACATGGCACGGCAAGCATGGCATATTCAGATTCGAACGCGTCTTTCTGAAAAACAACGGTAAGTACGGCTGCGCCGAGCAACAATGCGGGAATGAAGATATGCGGCGCATCCATCCATTTACGCCAGTTCCACAAGGCAATAATCATAAATGGCCAGGTCGGCCACAGGAACCACGATAGGTCGCGTAGCGTGGAAAAAATCTCGGTGGGCGAGGGCAGGCTGAACAGCGAGTTGTTCCAGAAAACGTAACTATTGGTCCAGTAACTGCTGGTATTGTGGGCAGCGGCCAGCCAGATCAGGCAGCAAGCGGCGGCCAAGGCGACGCTCCATAGGAGCCACAGCTTTTGTTGCCGGCCGAAGTTGCGGAAAAACAATAGCGCGATCAAGGTAAGCAACACGGGAACGCCGCCGATTGCGCCTCGCGTCAGGAACGCGGCGCCCAGGCCAAGACCGGCCAGTGTGCTGCCTTGAATGGGATGGTCAAGCATACGCGCCATACCGTAGAATGCCACGGCCTGGCACATCATGATCAAGGGGAAATTGGAGGTCTCGTGCATGCGGATGACGATGCCGATCGTCGCGATGATAAACAGCACCGCAGCGTCGGCAATCATCCTGCCGTAGTCCTGGGGGTTGGGTTCTCCGCCAAAAGGCAGCGCCAGCGGCTGGCATTCCTTGCGCCGTGCCAGAAGGTAGGTTCCGTACCACGTAGCCCAGATAATAATGAAAAAGTAAATGAAGATGGGCAGGCGGGCGGCAGTGATTTGCGCTTCCAGCGGTGCCTGGAACAGCATAAAGACGGGGCTGAATATCTGGATGAACAGTGTTCCTATCCAGGTCAGGAGAGGGCCTTCCTGAGCGTATGCGTAATTGCCTATTTGCGGCAGCAGCCAGGCATGCTCCTGTCCGCGAAATGCGGTCAACATGGTGGCAAGGCCGGTCAGATCATCGGTTTTCCATGGATCGCGATAGAACAGCCCGGCAAAAATATACAGTACGCCAACCACCAGCAACGCTGTTCGGGAAAGTTTGCGGGTGGCGATTTCGGTCAGGCGGGAGGGCGTGGTGCGTTGCATGTATGGGTATTGGATGTACAACTAATGGATTCCCCGCATTTTAGCTGAAAAAGCCGGGCTAAAAACCCTGCTGCTGTTTTTGTTTCCCGCCAGGGCTGCAAAAGTATGTCACGGTGCTTCCGCTAATGGGTTGACGCCGCAATGGCAGGGCGTGCCTGTGGCGGGCGGATGGTAAGTTCTGCTGGACTTTGCGCCGGATTGATTGCTGTGCTTTTCGTATCTCATTGAGTCAGGGCGCGGGCGGCGCGCTAAAGCAGCGAGCAGTGTTCGCTATGAATGTGGGCGGTCATCTGTGCGGTTTTGGCCTGAGTGATGTCGCTGCAAAATGCAGATGATGGGGCGATGAGTGCACGGCAAGACGGGCCAGAGGGAGAAAAGCAAGTCTCGGTACAGATGCGGGGCTTGCGGTCGGGAGAATTAAGACTTGATTATGTTGTTGTAAGTACTCAATTAGCGGCGCGAGCTGAAAGTGCGGGCTTAAAAGGGTGCAAGCTTTGGAGGGTAAAGGCTTTGGAGAATATACCGACTTAACAGTTTAAGGCGCGAGCTTAACAAGCAATAACGGCGCAGTTAATGATAAAGGTATAAGTTAAAAGTGCATTAGTTAAAAGCACATTGGGCATAAACTGAGCGGTAAGTGCTGTTCAGTTTATGCCCAATGCGAGCTGGCTGATGATAGTGGTTGCCGGATTCGGTGTTTCCGTAGGCCCGGCGCACCGAAAAATCAGGAAGCCTTTTTGCGTGTGCCGGCAGTGGTGGCGAAACGGGCGCGGAATTTCTCAACACGACCTGTTTCAACGATACGCGTTTGCGCACCAGTGTAGAAAGGATGGGACTCGGCAGTCACATCACATTTGAAAAGTGGGTAGGTTTTGCCATCCAGTTCGATGGTTTCGCGTGAGTTCAGCGTAGAGCGGCTGATGATTTTTGAACCAGTTTGCTGGTCCAGAAACACGACTTCGCGGTATTCTGGGTGAATACTATCTTTCATGATTAAGTCCTGAGGGTTTGACGGGTCGCCAGCCTTGTGCCACTGCTCAAATACCAGGTGCAAAAAGCAACGTATCCAAAAATTTAATCCAGCATTCTAGCACAGAAGTCATTGAATACATAGCATATTCGGTGAAAAAACGACAGGTAAACGCTATTTTTTCATGGACAGGTAAGGATCTCATGACGATTTGCATAGGTGCGGGCATTTTGCCAGCCTATGGTTACATACTGTGAAGCAAGTGTTTCGGGTAAATCTGCGGGCTGATTTCAAGCGATTGACGCTCATTTATTGCCTGGCCGCAATAGGCAGCGACAGGCAGTTTGCCCCGGGTCCGGCTCAGGCGTTGACCGTCAGTCCTGGTAAATCGACGGTAATGCTGGGTGAGCCCAGTGCATTGATGCAGTGACGTGCCAGCAATTCGCGCTGATCTGGATGGTTCTGCAAAAAATCGTAACCCATGGCATCGGTAACGCCCAGAATCCGGTCAAGCACCAGCACCTTGCCACTGGGGCGCAGCGGTTCGCATTCGAGTTCTTCCCACTTCTCAACCAGCCATTGCTGCGATTGCGCCGCGAGTGCGGAGGTCGGCTCCATATTAAGCTGAACCTGCAGAGACTGGGTTGCGGAAAAAATAAAGTTGACGTCGCAGCGCATGGGACCTCCGGGTGTGATGGCAAAAGCGCACAAACTGCACTGTAGAAAAAATGATGGAAAAATACTGTCACTATCATGACAATGTGAGACGATGCTGCATCGTTGGTCGCTTCGGATTCTTACGGCCAGACGCGCGACCCAATCCGGGGCTGCGGTTGCTGGTCACAGATGGGTGCGTAATGTCCATATTTCGGGAAACAGAACGACATCCAGCATTTTTCGCAGATAGTTTACGCCCGAGGTGCCACCGGTGCCACGCTTGAAGCCGATGATGCGCTCTACAGTCGTCACATGGCGAAAGCGCCACAAGCGGAAGGCGTCTTCGATATCGGTCAGCTTTTCGCCCAATTGGTACAGGTCCCAGTGCTCATCGGGCTCTCGGTATACCTGTAGCCAGGCCTGCATGACGCCGTCACTGGCTGCATACGGCTGGGTCCAGTCCCGGTCCAGGTGATCTAGAGGGACTGCAATGCCACGTCGCGCCAGCAACTGCAATGCCTCGTCGTAGAGCGATGGCTGCTCATAGGCCCGCAATACTTGGGTGTAACGATCCGGATGGTGCTCGTGAGGCTTGAGCATGGCGGCGTTCTTGTTGCCCAGTAAATATTCGATTTGGCGATACTGAAAGCTTTGAAAGCCACTGGAGGCGGCCAGCCACGGTCGTAGTGCCGTATATTCTGGCGGCGTCATGGTGGCCAACACGTCCCAGGCATGAACCAGTTGCTCCATGATGCGTCCGACCCGTGCCAGCATTTTGAATGCCGGGTTCAACTGGTCATTGCGCAGGCTGGCAATGGCCGCATTCAGTTCGTGCAGCATCAGCTTGATCCACAGCTCGCTGGTCTGGTGCTGGATAATGAACAGCATTTCATTGTGTTCGGGTGACAGCGGATGCTGTGCGCCCAGCAGTTCATCCAGATGCAGGTAATCGCCGTAGCTCATATCACGCGAGAAATCCAGTTTGGCGTTTTCACTGGCCATTGCATCTGCAGAGGTGGGGGGTGCTGGTTCTTTCATTCTTGGATTCCTTTGAACAGGCCGGCATGCCAGGTCCGGGCCAGGCATTGTCCATAGAGGCGTGTGCAACGTTGCGGTTACCGGTTCAGGACTTTGCAGCTTCTGTTTCAGTTTACCCAACCGGCCGGACTGCACCAACGTGATCGCCGGTCCGGTGGTAAATAAATCCCTGGCCCGGCGCAGGGCTAGGCAGACGGCACTGCTGCGCGCGGGACCGGCATTATGTTAATTGTGATAACGCCCGATATCCACAATGAGTCAGGTGACTGTCTGCTTTGCCGAAAATGTGTCGGACCGCCAGGCCTCGCTTTGCAATACCGATTTCAATTGCATTACTGCATCCCACACGTCGGTATAACGCAGATATAGTGGCGCGAAGCCGAAACGCAGCACGCCGGGTTCGCGATAGTCGCCAACGACGCCCTGCGCAATCAATGCCTGAATAATGGCATAGGCACCTTCGGGATGGGTCAGGCTGACCTGGCTGGCGCGTTTTTCGGGATCGCGTGGCGATGCGAGCGACAGCCCATACCCGGCACATTCTTTCTCGACCAGTTGAATGAACAGGCTGGTCAGTGTCTGCGCCTTTTTGTAGATTGCCGGCATGCCGCCATAGCCCTGCGCCTTCAGAAATACATCCAGGCTGCTCTCGAGCACGGACATGGCCAGTATTGAGGGCGTGCCGCAAAGATAACTGCGGATGCCAGTAGCCGGCTGATAATCCGTCTCGAACGCAAAGGGGGCTGCGTGCCCCATCCAGCCGGTCAGCGGTTGAGTGATCTGATCGACATGTTGCGGATGGACCCAGACGAAGGCTGGCGAGCCCGGGCCGCCATTGAGAAACTTATACGTGCAGCCCACGGCGAAATCGGCCTGGCAGTCGCTCAACTCGACCGGAACGGAACCGGCAGAATGGCATAGATCCCAGATCACCAGCGCGTCGTGGGCGTGTGCCTGGCTCGTGATCTGCGCCATATCGTAAATTGCACCGCTGCGATAGTTCACGTGTGTGAGCAACAATACAGCCAGATCATCATTAATGATCGAGTCGATTGCCTCGCCGTCGACCAGTTCCAGTGACATGTCAAATTGCGCGCACAGACTTTGTGCAATATAAAGATCGGTCGGAAAATTGGCTTTTTCGCTGACAATTTTGCGCCGGTCCGGATGGCGCTCGCGGGCAATCTGAATGGCGCTATACAGCACTTTGTACAGATTCAGGGAAGTGGAGTCGCAAACCACAATCTCGTCCTGCTCCGCGCCAACCAGTGGGGCAATTTTGTTGCCCAGTCGCATGGGCAGATTGATCCAGTCGGCCTTGTTCCAGCTGGCAATCAGGTCATCGCCCCATTCCTGCAGCATGACCTGTTTGGCCCTGACCGGAGCGGCCAGGGGCATGATTCCCAGGGAGTTGCCGTCCAGGTAAATCGTGTCCGGCGGCAGGTGAAATTCGCTGCGTAAAGGGCTGAGCGGGTCGATAGTGTCAAGATTTTCGTAGAAGGCGCGGTTGGTCATTGTTGTTCCAGATAGATGGCAATCGCAATTATCGTTACGTTGTCTGCAATTATGGTTATGGCTGTGGCAACGGTGTTACTGCTTTGGTAAAGGGAGTTACGTCTGTTGGTAATAAGGTTCATTACACTTGTAATCATGATGCTTGCAATTATAGCGATCGCAATACCGCTCTAACTGGGCTGGCATCCGCGCTGGTCCATTTGAGCGGCAGGGCGATCAGTTCATAGTCGCCCACGTGCACATGATCCAGCACCAGATTTTCCAGTACGCGCATGTCGTACTGGCGTATGCGCTGATGGCTTTCGAGCGATTTGCTGGCGGCCGGATCAATGCTGGGAGTGTCGATACCAATCAGAACAACGCCATGCTGATGCAATAAATCCAATGTTTCAGGGGCAAAGCTGGCAAAGGTTTCCGACCAGTCGCTGGTGCGCGCGTGCTGGCAACTGCGCACCAGCAGCCGGGGTGGACACCCAGCCATGGCACCTGCAAGATCGTCGGGATAGATCAGGCCGTCGTCGCGCAAGATATGCAGGACGCGGCATGGACCAATAAAGGGCGTGAGCGACAAATGACCTGCGGTATGGCCATCGCTGTCGTAATGCAGGGGCGCGTCGGCATGGGTGCCTACATGCGGGCTGAGCGTAATTTCACTGACATTGACGGGGCAGTCGGCGGACAGCGTCCAGCTCCATTTCTGGGTGTAGGGCGTGTCTCCCGGAAATACGGGGGACTGCGCATCCACGGCTGCGGAAATATCCCATATTTGTTCGTTACTCATGATGTGGGGCCTGCAGGGTCAACTGAGAAGGGCGATGTGCTGAAACAACCAGAACACGCTGGGCTGATAGGCAGTATAGCAGTTGTCATTGCTTACAGCTTGCCCAGTTCTGCCAGCGATATGGCGGTTGAGCCGGCGACGATGATATGGTCCACCAGACGAATCTCTAGCAGCGCCAGGCCGCGTCGCAATTGCTGGGTAAGCTGGATATCGGCCAGGCTGGGCTGGGCCAATCCTGAAGGATGGTTGTGTGCCAGAATCACGCCCCAGGCATTGTGCCGCAGCGCGGTGGTGGCAATTTCACGGGGATAGACGGCCGTCTGGTTCAGTGTGCCGCGCGAGGCTTCTTCGTGGTGAATCAGCTGATGGCGTGTATTGACCAGCAGCAACAGACATTTTTCCACGACTTCGTGCGATAGCAGGCTGATGCAGAAATCGCGCACCACTGCTGGACGGTTCAGTTCCGTATGAAATTGCAAGGTATCCTGCATATGGCGGCGGGCAAACTCGACCGCGGCCAGAAACGAGCAGATTTTGGCGTCGCCCAGCCCTTTTATTTTTCTCAGCGATTCATAGTTGCTTAGCACCAGATTACGCGGGCCGCCGGCCTGATCCAGCACATATTGGGAAAATTGCATGACATTCTTCTGGGCCGAGCCGGTGCGCAGCAAAATGGCCAGCAACTCGGCATTCGATAGCGCTGCGGCGCCCCGGGTCAGCAGCTTTTCCCGTGGTCGCAGCGCGCCGTCAGGCATTGGTGCTGCACTGTGAGTGGTGTCCTTGGCAGAATCAGGGTAAATGGCGGTGTAGGTGTTCATTGTCAGTTAAAATAAGGTTTTACAGAAAACGCACTACGGTGACAGATTTTGACCGCGAATTCCCAGTCCATGAATCCAATTGTCCATGCCCAATCCTACCTGACCCTGCACTATCGCATTACGCTGATGTCCGGGCCGGGGGCCGATTCGGTTTTTATTGATACCTTCACCGGTAAGCCAGGCACGCTGCAATTGAGCACCGGGCAATGGTCGCCTTCCATGGAGGCACCGCTGATCGGCCATGCCGAAGGTGAGTCGTTCAGTTACGACTTGCCCGCGCAGCAGGCTTATGGCGAACGCAACCCGGAACTGTTGCAGCGCGTTACCCGGCAGATGCTGGATCGCGACGCGGGTCCTGACGCGCAGTTCGAGTCTGGCGATATGGTCGAATTTACGGCGCCCAACGGCGGCCGTTATTCGGGTATTTTCCGCGAGTGGGATAATGATACGGCACTGTTTGATTTCAATCACCCACTGGCAGGCGTCGATTTGCGTATCGACGTCAAACTGCTCGGAGTTCTGTAATGGCGCAAAATAGCGAAGTGATCCTGGCCGAACCGCGTGGGTTTTGCGCGGGGGTTGACCGCGCCATCGATATTGTGGAGCGTGCGCTGGAGTTGCACGGCGCTCCGATCTATGTGCGTCATGAAATTGTCCATAACAAATTTGTGGTTGAAAGTCTGCGCAACAAGGGTGCGATTTTTATTGACGAGCTGGATCAGGCGCCGGCTGGCGCTATCGTGGTGTTTTCGGCTCACGGGGTCTCGCGCGCGGTACGCGCCGAAGCGCAATTGCGTGATCTGCGTATTTTCGACGCTACCTGTCCGCTGGTGACCAAAGTACACATCGAAGTGGCAAAAATGCACGCCGCTGGCCTGGAAATTGTCATGATCGGTCATAAGGGCCACCCCGAAGTAGAGGGAACGCTTGGGCAGGCTGTCGGCCGCATGCATTTGGTGGAAACTCCGGAAGATGTCGCTGCCTTGCAGGTTGACAACCCTGAGAATACGGCGTTCGTTACCCAGACGACGCTCTCCATAGATGATGCAAAACGGGTTGCCGATGCACTCAGGGCAAAATTTCCGGGCATTGTTGAACCCAAGAAAAGCGATATCTGCTACGCGACCCAGAACCGCCAGGATGCGGTCAAGGTGCTTGCGCCCGATTGCGATGTGTTTTTCGTGGTGGGCAGCGTCAATAGTTCCAACTCAAATCGGCTGCGTGAAGTGGCCGAACGGCTCGATTGCGAGGCTTATCTGATCGACAATGCCCAGGCCATTAGACCTGAGTGGGTCCAGGGCGCAAAAAAAATAGGCATTACCGCCGGCGCATCGGCTCCCGAAGTACTGGTTCAGGAGGTTGTTGAGCGGTTGAAGGAACTGGGCGCCATTTCGGTTCGCAGAATGGATGGAACAAAAGAGAACGTGACGTTCCCCTTGCCAAAGGAACTGTCCCGCAAACAATCGGCAGGGAGATAATGCAGATGAAGCTATATGGGTATTTCAGAAGTTCGGCGGCCTATCGGGTCAGAATTGCGCTGAACATCAAGCAATTGGGATACGAGTCTGTGCCTGTGCATCTTATTCGTGACGGTGGCCAGCAACTGGCGCAGACCTACCGCGAGCTCAATCCAACTGCGCTGGTGCCCACCTTTATCGACCAGAATGTGAGCATTGGCCAATCCATTGCCATCATGGAATACCTTGAAGAGGCATATCCGCAGGTGCCCATTCTGCCTGCAACGCAGGCGGGCAGGGCGCGTGTGCGCTCACTGGCGCAGTTTATTGCATGTGACATTCATCCGCTGAATAATCTGCGGGTGCTTAAATACCTTAAGCGCGAGCTGGGTGTCACCGAAGAAGTCAAAACTGAGTGGTACCTGCACTGGATCCGTCAGGGGTTTGATTCGCTTGAAAAAATGCTGGCCTCTTCAACCGATACCGGTGTTTACTGTCATGGCGATACACCAACCATGGCCGATTTTTGTCTGGTGCCGCAAGTGGCCAATGCCCGCCGTTTCAATCTGGACTTGAATCCGTATCCTACGATTGTTCGTATTGATGCCGCCTGCAACAAGGAAGAGGCATTCATCAATGCGGCGCCGGACAATCAGTCCGACGCTGAATAGGCTCGCCCCAGCAGCCGGCAGGTTTCAAATAGCGGCAGCCCCATAACGCCGCTATAGCTGCCGCTGATCGATGCTACAAAGGCGGAGGCCAGGCCCTGTATGCCATAGGCGCCAGCCTTGCCTATCCCTTCGCCCGAGCGCACATACCAATCGATCTCGTCTGCAACGAGGGGTTTCATTATCACATCTGTAATAGAAACATCTTCATACAGGCGTTCGCGCCAGGCCAGGACGATGGCAGTGTGCACCTGATGCGTCTGCCCGGAAAGTGCCAATAACGCATCGCGCACGTCATTATCTGTAAGGGCTTTTCCCAGTAGCTGCGAGTCCATCATCACGGTTGTATCGGCCGCGAGGATCGGGCGATGCGGCAGGCCGCTGGCACGCAGATGCGCCACGGCGCGCTCGGCCTTTTCTCTGGCGGTGCGTTTCACATAGCTGGCCGGATGTTCACCGGGCAGCAATGGCTCGTCCTCACCGGGTGGTGCCGGCACCTGCAGAACATCATGTACGATGCCCATTTGGGTGAGCAATTGGTGGCGGCGCGGACTGGCTGAGGCCAGAAAAATGGGTTGTGTTTGCACCTTCGTCAGCAGGGATCCTGCCAGGGCGGAGGCAGCGCCCGATACGGTGTTGTTCAGTGCGGTCATGATTGAAGGGGCGTTGTGCCGGTACCAGCATGTTCAGGCACGATGATAGGGGTGGTTGGTCAGGATGGCCCAAGCGCGGTACAGCTGTTCGGCCAGTACGATGCGCACCATCGGGTGGGGCAAGGTCAGCGACGACAGGCGGATGAGGCTGGCACAACGCTTTTTGAGATCTGCATCCAGTCCGTCCGGGCCGCCGATCAGAAAGGTGACGTCCTGGCTGTTGCCGCGCCAGCCTTCCAGTTGCCGGGACAGGTCCATCGTGGTCAGATCGCGACCATGCTCGTCCAGTGCAATGACCAGACTGTCGGCAGCAAGCGCGGCCTGAATGCGACGGCCTTCTGCCTCCATCATTTGGGATGGCGTTTTTCCGGAGGTTCTGGGTTCAGGCTTGATTTCCCGCAGCTCAATCGTGCAATCGGCAGGCATCCGTTTCGCATAGTCTTTCCATGCGGTAGTGACCCAATCGGGCATTCTGTTGCCGACAGCGATAACAATGAGCTTCATAGGACGTTTTATTCTTCCATGTTGTCATCTTCATCGTCGGCAAAGCCCGGCATGGCATGGCCTTTGGATTGCTCCAGCAGCCGGACGCGAACCGGCTTATCGCCCCACACCGCTTCCAGATTGTAGTATTGACGAATGGTCGGTTGCATGCAATGGATGACAATATCGCCGATATCGACCAGTACCCATTCACCGGATTCCTGCCCTTCGAGGGCGATAATGGGTATTTTTTGCGCTCGGGCTGCATTGACAACGCTGCTTGCCAGGGCACGAGTCTGGCGGTTGGAAGTACCGCTGGCGATAACGACCCGGTCAAACAGGCTGGTCAGATGGCTGGTGTTGAACACCCGGATATCCTGGGCTTTGACGTCCTCCAGCGCATTGATGACCAGACGTTGCAATTTTTGTATATTCATAGGTTATAAGGTTTTCCGGTTTTCGGGGTAAAGGGCAGCAAGACAATCTGCTATCGGTAAAGTCCGTGAGTGTTAATGTAATCCAGAACGGGCGCGGGAACAAACGCCGAGGCATCCTGCCCCTGCTGGATGCGTGAGCGGATCTCGGTTGAGGACACATCTATGGCCTTGAAGGGAAGGGTAATCAGGCCCTTGCCGTCGCGTCGCAACAGGGTGTCAAGTTCCTGCGGAATATGCAAGGGGTAACCGGTGCGCCAGGCCACAGTTAGCGTGACGTAGTCTGTAATTTCCTGCCAGTTCTGCCAGGTGCAGAAATTGTTGAGCTGGTCGGTGCCCAAGAGCCAGTAGTATTTTGCGTCGCGCGGCAAGTTGCGCAACGTATCGATGGTATAGGTTGCCCCTTCCCGGTTGATTTCGATATCGTTGATCACAATGCCAGGTTCATCGGCGATCGCCAGCGCCAGCATTTCCAGGCGCTGGGCGCCGCTGATTCGCAGTGGTTGCTTCTGCCAGGGGTTGCCGGCAGGAATCAATTGCACCTCGTCCAGGTTCAACGCACGCAAGGCTGTCCGGGCCATGGCCAGGTGGGCCAGATGCACTGGATTGAAGCTGCCGCCCAGGAGTCCGATTTTTTTCATGCCAGCTTCAGGGCGCGCCAGCCGATATCCTTGCGGAACTGGCTGCCGTCAAAGCGGATCTGCTCAAGAGCCGCATAGGCGATGTCGCGGGCTGCCGCGGGCGTGTCGCCCAGTGCTGTCACGCATAACACCCGCCCTCCCGAGGTTTGCAGCACACCGTCCTGCAGGCGGGTGCCTGCATGAAACGTCACGCAGTCGGCGCTGGCGCCGGGAATGTTGGTGATGGCATCGCCCGTACGCGGAGTACCTGGGTAATTGTGCGAGGCCATGACCACGCCCAGGGCGGTGCGCGGATCCCAGTCAATCTGGGCCTGGTCCAGCGTACCGGCAATGGCGTGTTCTACGACCTCGGAAAAGTCGTTACGAATGCGCATCATGATGGGCTGGGTTTCGGGGTCGCCCATGCGGCAGTTGAATTCCAGCACCTTGATGGGGCGGGTCGCGTCCGGACCGTCGCCAATCATCACGCCGGCATACAGAAAGCCGGTATATTCAATCCCGTCACTGGCCATGCCCTTTATGGTCGGCCAGATGACTTCGTCCATGATGCGCTGATGCAGCACCTCGCTGACCACTGGGGCAGGCGAGTAGGCGCCCATGCCGCCTGTGTTGGGACCCTTGTCGCCGTCAAGCTGGCGCTTGTGGTCCTGGCTGCTGGCCATGGGCAGTACATGTTCGCCGTCGCACATGACGATAAAACTGGCTTCTTCGCCTTCCAGGCAGGCTTCGATTACCACGCGAGCGCCGGCGCTGCCCAGAGAGCCGTCACCCAGCATACTGTCGATGGCGGCGTGTGCTTCGTCTTCAGTTTGCGCCACAACCACGCCTTTACCGGCAGCCAGCCCATCGGCCTTGACCACAATGGGCGCGCCTTGCTCACGCACATACTGATGCGCGGCTTGCGGATCGGTAAAGGTCGCATAGGCAGCCGTGGGGATGTGATGTCGCAGCATGAAGGCTTTGGCAAAGTCCTTGGAGCTTTCCAGTTGCGCGGCAGCCTGGGTCGGGCCGAAAACGGCCAGGCCCTTGCTGCGAAACAGATCTACTGCACCGGCAGCCAGCGGCGCTTCGGGACCGACCACAGTGAGTGCGATCTGTTCGTCCAGTGCAAATTGCGCCAGTTGCAGCAGATCGGAGATAGGCAGGCTGGTGAGGGCCGGATCGGTGGCAGTGCCGCCATTGCCGGGAGCGACAAATACAGTTGAAATACGTGGCGACTGCGCAAGCCGCCAGGCGATGGCGTGTTCGCGTCCACCGTTACCAATAACAAGTGCCTTCATGGGGTGTCTTATCCTTCTTCCGTTTCATTGAAGACAGCGGTGGTGTACACCTCCTGCACGTCATCCAGGCTTTCGAGCTGATCAAGAATTTTTTGCATTTTTTTTGCGTCGTCGCCGGTCAATTCCGTTTCGTTCAGCGGCTTCATGATGACGCCTTCCATTTCCGGTTTCAGTCCGGCCTTTTCAAAGGCGGCGCGCACATCGGAAAACAGCGGCGGTTCGCACAGCACTTCGATCAACCCTTCCTCGTCGGTCACCACATCTTCGGCGCCGGCTTCCAGCGCCACTTCAATGATCTGGTCCTCGGAATAGTCGGGACTGAAAATAAACTGGCCGCAATGCTTGAACATGAACGCTACTGAGCCGTCCTGGCCCAGATTGCCGCCGTGCTTGGTGAGCGCATGGCGCACATCGGATACCGTACGGGTCCGGTTATCTGTCATGCAATCGATGATGACCGCAGCGCCGCTGATACCATAGCCTTCATAGCGTATGGATTCGTAGTTTTCGCCATCGGCTCCGCCAGCGCCACGCGTAATGGCGCGCTGGATGTTGTCTTTTGGCATATTGGCAGCAGTGGCTTTGTCCCACGCCAGGCGCAAGGCCGGGTTGGTATCCGGGTCGGGGCCGCCGGCACGCGCGGCGACCGTGACCTCACGAATGATTTTTGTCCAGATTTTTCCACGCTTGGCATCCTGGCGACCTTTGCGGTGCTGGATATTTGCCCATTTACTGTGACCTGCCATGGTTTGATTAACTCTTGAAGTAGCAAAATAAAGAATTTTACCCTGAACAGTCATAAACTTTTATAGAATACGGCTTGTTTACGTCGTTTTACCGATATTCGGGCGGGATGACAGCCTCGGGGCTGCATTGCGTTTGGTCCGGGCTGCGTCGTATATGCGACAGCGCAGCGCCGGCCGGGGACAGTGCACCATATACTGAACCGGGCTCGGGAAGCATCATCGGCACGTTAATCGACACAAAGGGAAACTCATGGCAGATCCGGTACTTATTGCAAAAAGTGGGCAGGCAGATGTCGTCATCCTGCCACAAATGGCCAATCGGCACGGTTGTATCACGGGGGCGACCGGCACCGGCAAAACGGTCACGCTCCAGGTGCTGGCCCAGTCGTTTTCCCGCTTGGGGACCCCGGTATTTATGGCGGACGTCAAGGGTGACCTTACCGGGATCTCCCAGGCCGGTGCGGACAGCCCCAAATTGCAGGAGCGCCTGCAGAAATACGGCCTGCCAACGCCGCAATGGGGGGCTGCACCCTCCGTCTTGTGGGATGTATTCGGCGAGCAGGGGCATCCGGTACGGGCCACGATCTCAGACATGGGGCCGCTATTGTTGTCCCGCATGCTTGATCTGAACGATACCCAGGCAGGCGTGTTGAACCTGGTCTTCAAGGTGGCCGACGATGAAGGGCAATTGCTGCTTGATCTGAAGGATTTGCGGGCGATGCTGCAAAACGTGGCGGACCGCGCCAGTGAACTGCGGCAGAACTATGGCAATGTGTCCGCCGCCTCGGTGGGCGCTATCCAGCGTGCATTGTTGCAACTGGAGTCGCAGGGGGCCGACCATTTTTTCGGCGAGCCCATGCTCGATATTCATGATCTGCTTCGCACCGATGCCAGCGGACAGGGCGTTGTCAATATCCTGGCGGCCGACAAGCTAATGCAGGCGCCCAAGTTGTATGCGGTATTTTTGTTATGGTTGCTGGCCGAGATATACGAAGCCTTGCCGGAAATCGGCGACCCCGAGAAACCCCGCCTGGTCTTTTTCTTTGACGAAGCTCATTTGCTGTTTACCGATGCCCCCGAGGCGCTGCTGCAGAAAATCGAGCAGATTGTGCGGCTGGTGCGCTCCAAGGGTGTAGGCGTGTTTTTTGTGACGCAGAATCCGCTGGATATTCCCGATACGGTGCTGGGACAACTGGGCAACCGGGTACAGCATGCGCTGCGCGCCTTTACGCCACGGGATCAGCGTGCGGTGAAAACGGCCGCTGAAACCATGCGTCCCAACCCTGATCTTGACATTACGCAGGCCATTGCGCAATTGGGCGTAGGTGAAGCCCTTCTATCCTTTTTGGATGCCAAGGGTAGCCCGGGCATTACGCAGCGCGGCTGGGTTTTGCCACCGGCCAGTCGCATCGGCCCAGCGACCGACGCCGAACGCCAGGCGTTACGCAGTCAGTCCCAATTTGGGGGTAAATACGATAAGCCGGTCGATCGGGAGTCGGCGTTTGAGGTGCTGGCCAAGCGGACCGAGGAGAAAAATACAGAACAGGCATCAGCCAAATCGGCAGCCGGGACAGAAGATGAGGGACTGCTGGGCATGGTCAAGGACCTGATGATCGGCTCTACCGGCCCGCGCGGCGGTCGTCGCGATGGCGTCGTGCAGCAGGTGGCTAAAAGCTATGTGCGCGGCGCTGCGCGGCAATTGATTCGCGGCGTGCTGGGCTCGCTGGTTGGTAAAAGGCGGTAGATCGTCGGCGGCAGGCTGCTAACGGTACTGTAGTGGGCGCGCGGCCATGCCGTGCGCCGAGGGCATCGGTGAGGCCCGCCTCATTGCGGCGGCTGCCAATAATGTGCGAAATCAGGTTGCTGACGGGGTGTTGTTACAGGACAGGACGCAGCCGTCGTCGTTTTCAAGTTCTTTGAGCAGTCGTTCGTAGGTCTCGGTGTTGCCATTTTGCTGCATTCGTTGCAAAAAACTAATCAGCAGTGTGGTTTCTTCGTTGGTAAAGCCCTTGAGGTGAGCATTGAGCGCACGTGAGACCGCGGGCATCAATTTTTCGGTGACCGTGTGGCCTTTTTCCGTCAGTTCCAGCTCTACGACACGGCGATCACTCGTGGAGCGGCTGCGCTTGAGAAATCCTTTTTTCTCCAGACGATCAAGGGTGCGGGTCATGGCCCCGGTATCGACCTCTGCAGTGCGCGCGACGCTGGCGGGGGTATTGGCTTTTTCCAGCCCGATAATGGCAATTGGGTGCCATTGCGAAGCTGTCAGGCCCAGCGGTTCCATTTCTGCTTCAATCATTTGCGAGATGGAATGAAAATTGAGCCGGATCAGATAGCCAATATTCTTGAGCCCTCTATTGTTTGCCGCATTGGTGTAAAAAGGGCCGCAAGCCTCGCTGATCGCATTGGATTCGAGCGCAGGATCCTGTTTGGCGGCGTCAGGAGAAAGGGGGGGGGTGCCTTTGTTCATTTTAATTGCTGCCTAAGCAGATTTTGACTGTATCATAATAATTATTTTAACTGACTCCGTTGATTTAATACAGCGTATCGTCTTAAATACACTAATCTGTTTCATCCATTTGTGGCTAATAGAAAACTCAGGAGGGTAGGGTGGCAATGTCTTCAAGAAAAGTAGAGATCAGCGAGCATGGCGATGTCGGGGTCATCAAAGTGATCACCGAAGAGGTCGGCGCGCCGGCGGATAATGAAGTGCAGATCGTACAAAAAGCGATCGGCCTCAATTTCATCGATATTTATTATCGGACAGGTCTTTATGCGCAGCCGCTGCCGCATGGGCTGGGTTTTGAAGCCGCCGGTGTCGTCGAGGCCGTGGGCAGTCGCGTTGCGCATCTGAAAAAGGGTGATCGCGTCGCCTATGGGCAAAGCCCTATCGGCGCGTATGCCGAACTGCGTAACGTGCCTGCTGTCAACGTGCTTAAGATTCCGGATTTTCTGTCGTTCGATGAAGCGGCGGCCGTCATGCTCAAGGGCCTGACCGTGCAATATCTGTTCCGGCAAACATACCGGTTGCAGGGACATGAAACCATTCTGTTTCATGCGGCGGCAGGGGGCGTGGGCCTGATTGCCTGCCAGTGGGCCCGGGCCCTGGGTGTAAAGCTCATCGGTACCGTCTCCAGCCCCGAGAAATCGGATATTGCCCTGGCGCACGGTGCGTGGGCAACCATCGACTACAGCAAGGAAGACGTGGTCGAGCGCGTGCTGTCGCTGACAAATGGCAAGAAAGTGCCGGTTGTTTATGATGGTGTGGGCAAAGATACCTGGGAGCGCTCTCTGGACTGCCTGCAACCGCGTGGTCTGATGGTCAGTTTCGGTAACGCTTCCGGGGCGGTGACTGGCGTCAATTTGGGGATTCTGGCCAGCAAGGGCGCATTGTACGTGACCCGGCCCACCCTTGGCCCGCACGTGGATACGGCCGAAAAACTCAAAGCCGCTTCCGATGAGCTGTTTGACATGATCCGCAGCAAGAAGATCAAGGTGCAGATCGATCAGCGCTACAGTCTGGAAGACGTGGCAGAGGCACACCAGGCGCTGGCCGCGCGTAAGACGACCGGCGCGACAGTGATCACATTGGACTAAGTCGGAACCGGCGAGTGTTCGGTAGCGGGCGCGGGTAACCGGGCCCGCTTTTTTGTCTACTCGTCGCCCATCAGCGCCTGGCGGGTGTCTTCGCTTTCCAGTTGGGTCAGCCACCAGTGCAGGCCTTTGCCTACGGCGCGCCCATGAGCGGGCTTGCGCCAGGCATAATTGCTTTGCACGACACGCGGGCAGGCTGCGACTTTTTTGATTATGAGTTCACCTGTCTCCAGGTAAGGCTTGGCGTGCGAATAGGGTAGAAAGCCGCAGCCCAGACCCATCCGATGAGCCAGTACCTTGGCATGCAGATTGGGTACGGTAAAGACTCTTTGCATCGCCTGCACACCATAAGAAATGCGGCGCGCATAGCGCGCTGAATCTGCCGCAGCTACAGACTGGTATTGGGCGATCAGTTGCTCTTCCAGTGGTTCTGGTGCACTGGCCAGCGGATGCTGGGGCGATACAACGAACACAAATGAAATTTTGCTGAGCGGTAGCGAATGAATGTCGGAACTTTGCAAAGTGCTGCTCACACCGATGGCCAGATCCGAATGACCGGCAATCAAGGTTTCCCATGTGCCATCCAGTACCTCTTCGCGGATACGCAACTGTGTAGGCACATTGAGCGCGAAAAATTTTTCGCACAGTTCAAACAGCACCTTGCGCGAGACGATTGTGTCTGCGCTAATCGTCAGTAGCGGCTCCCAGCCGGTAGCAATGCGCTTGACGCGGTGGGCAATCTGTTCCACCGTGTTCAGCAATTGCCGTCCTTCGTCGATCAGTTCCCTGCCTGCGGGCGTGAGCGCCGCATGTCGGGACTTGCGATCAAACAGCAGGACGTCCAGCGCATCTTCAACCTGTCTGACGCGATAGGTCAGGGCGCTGGGCACCAGGTTCAATTCGCGGGCGGCAGCGGCAAAACTGCCTTTTTCCGCGATCAGCACCAGCATCTGGATGGTTTCCGGCGTCAGAACCTGATGGATTTCTCTGGTGGGGGGCGTATTCATGTTGCTTTCGCTGGAAGATAGATCTTCTGATTATAAGTTCAAAATTTTTGCAGTACCGAAGTCGCATTACAATCGGACAAGTTCTCTTAATTGCGAAGGATGGTTATGCAGAAAATAAAGTTGGGTAAAAGTGATCTTGAAGTGACCGATATCTGCCTGGGTACGATGACGTTTGGCGAACAGGTCAGTGAGTCTATTGCATTTGAGATAATGGATCTGGCCATTGACCGGGGAGTCAATTTCCTGGATACGGCCGAAATGTACGCCGTGCCGACCCGTGAACAAACCTATGGTGCGACCGAGACAATTATCGGCAACTGGTTCAGCCGTCGCCCGCAAATGCGCCAGTCTGTTGTGCTGGCCAGCAAGGTTGCCGGACCGTCGCGCGGCATGCCATGGGTACGTAAGGGCGAAGGCCTGACGGCCGCCGATATCATTCGTTCCTGCGAAGGCAGCCTGAAACGTCTGCAGACCGATTACATCGATCTGTACCAGATTCACTGGCCGGCCCGCCCTGTACCGGCGTTTGGCAATCGTTATTTCGATCCGGACAAAACCAATCCTGACCAAAGCAGCATTGAAGAACAGTTGCGGGCCATGGACAGGTTGGTGCGGGAGGGAAAAATCCGCTATGTTGGCCTGTCCAATGAAACGCCTTACGGGGTCAGCGAGTTCATCCGTATTGCCCAGGCTGAAAATCTGCCCAGAGTGGCCAGCATACAGAATCCATATTGTCTGCTGAATCGTTCCTACGAAAATGCCCTGGACGAAACCTGCCATCATCTAGAGGTGTCGCTGCTGGCCTATTCACCGCTGGGTTATGGGTTGCTGACCGGAAAATATGACGAATCTGGCACAACCGGCGAGCAGGCTCCGAAAGAGGCCAGGATCACTCTGTACGAGTCGGTGCGCAAGCAGCGCTGGGGGCGCGCAGCTTCTCTGGAGGCAGCGCGTGTATATAATGCGCTGGCCCGCAAGCATCAGTTAACGCCGGTACAGCTGGCGCTCGGGTTTTGTAATACCAAATGGCAGGTTGCCAGCACCATTATCGGGGTCAGGACAACGGACCAGCTTAAAGAAAATCTGGCTGTCAGCGGATTTAAGCTGGACAGCCAGATCATGCAGGAAATAGATGCAATTCGGTTAAATCACTTTGATCCGGCGCAGTAATCCTTAACGCGGGCTACTTCGTTTTTGGAGCCCAGCACCACGCCTACGCGCTGGTGCAACTCGGTTGGCTGGATATCCATGATCCGGTTGACCGAGTCAGTAGCCATGCCGCCTGCCTGTTCGATGATAAAGCTCATTGGATTGGCTTCATACATCAGGCGCAACTTGCCCGGTTTTTTCGGATCACGTGCATCCCAGGGATACATGAAAATGCCGCCGCGCGTCATGATACGGTGTACATCGGCAACCATCGAGGCGATCCAGCGCATGTTGTAGTCTTTGCCCAGCGCTCCGGTGGTGCCGGCCAGGCAGTCTTCAATGTACTGGCGCATCGGCGGCGCCCAATGGCGCATATTGGACATATTGATGGAAAATTCCTTGGTCTCTTCCGGAACACGCATATTTTCGTGCGTGAGCACCCAGCTGCCCAATTCGCGATCCAGTGTAAAGCCCATTACGCCGTTGCCGATAGTGATTACCAGCATGGTTTGCGGACCGTACACGGCATAGCCGGCCACCACTTGTCGGCTGCCCGGCTGCAGAAAGTCCTTTTCAGTCACTTCACGCCCTGAAATATCGGCCGGCGCCTTCAGGACAGAGAAAATCGTGCCGATGGACACATTCACATCAATATTGGATGAGCCGTCCAGGGGATCGAACAACAGCAGGTATTCGCCCTTGGGATAACGGTTAGGAATGTGATGGATGGTTTCCATCTCTTCGGACGCCATGCCTGCCAGATGGCCGCCCCATTCGTTGGCTTCAAGCAGAATTTCATTTGACATGACGTCGAGTTTTTTCTGCACTTCGCCCTGAACGTTTTCGCTTTCCAGGCTTCCCAGTACGCCGCCCAGCGCACCTTTGCTGACAGCATGGCTGATGGCCTTGCAGGCGCGGGAGACAACTTCTACCAGCAGGCGCACTTCTGCCTCGATGGCTTTATTGTTGCGTTGCTGCTCTACCAGATACTGGGTAAGGGTTTTTCGTGACATAAGGTCTCCGGAAAATAATTAAATACGCAATGCTTTGGAAATAATCTCGCTCACATTGCTGGACAGACCCTCGTGATCGCGGACCTGCTCAAGCGATGATTTCATTTGTGATTGCAGTGCAGGAGTATAGCGCGCCCAGTTATCCATGACACGTGCCAGGCGCGAAGCGACCTCAGGATTGATGGCATCGAGCGCCAGCACGGCTTCGGTCCACAAGGCGTAGCCGGAACCGTCATGGCTATGGAACCCTTGTGCATTGTTCATGCAGAACTGGAAGATCAGGGAGCGGGCGCGGTTGGGGTTGCGCAATGCAAATGCCGGGTGCGCCATCAGCCCGCGGATCGTTTCCGTGCGGGTGTCGGCGGCAGTGGCCTGCAGGGCAAACCATTTGTCGATGACCAGCGGATTGTGCTGCCATTTTTCGTAGAAATCAACGATGGCTTCCTGGCGTTTGTCTCCGTGGTGATAATTGACGATGGCGCCCAGCGCGCCCATGCAATCGGTCATGTTCTGCGCCGCCTGGTACTGAGCCAGCGCTTGCTGACATGCAGCCTGATCGCCTGCGGCCATCAAGTACGCCAGCGCGAGATTTTTCAGGCTGCGGCGCCCGGCGCTGATCGGATCCGGGCTATATGGGCCGGGCGTGTCGTTGCCTTGCAGGGTGGCGCTCCACTCGGTGGCAGCCGCTTTACCCAGGCTTTGCCGGACAGCGTTGCGGGCCTTGGCCAGCCATACCGGTTCTATCGGATCCATTTGCTCTGCCAGGAATTTTTCCGAAGGCAGTGTCAGCAGGCGGGCGCGATAACCGGCGTCCAGGCCTGCATCTTGCAGATTGTTCTTCCAGACCTGCACAAATGTCTCGGACAGGGCCGCTTCCTCACCCTTTTGTAGTGCCTCGGCAAGGCCCAGAATTTCGCGGGTTGCCAGCGCCTGCCCCGCCTCCCAGCGGGCAAACGGATTGGGATCAGACTGGGCCAGGACTGCCAGTTCGGCTGCCGTCCATTCATACTGCACAATGACCGGTGCAGAAAAATCGCGTAACAACGAGGGAACGGGTTTGGCGGCGATGCCCGTGAAGGTCCACGATTGACTTTGTTCTGTGAGCTCCAGCAGGCGTGTGTGTTCGCCGGCAGGGGCCGCAGCGGCATCGTGGCCGGCGCTGTCGTTGATCTCGCTGAGCATCAGCGGCTGTCCGTCAGCCGAGAGCAGACCGACAGCAAAGGGAATATGAAAAGGTTTTTTCACAAAATCCTTGCGGATTTTTTCAACCCCCACCAGCGGTGTTTGTTGCGACAGGGTCAAGGTCACCGTTTGCTGCCCGGCATCGTGGCTCATGGTCACCTGCACTCGCGGCGTGCCTGCCTGCGAATACCAGCGCCTGAAAACGGACAGATCGCGTTGCGGATGGGACTTCGTATACACATATTCCATGGCATTGACGAAATCGTCGCAGGTGACGGCCTGCCCGTCATGGCGGCGAAAATATTCGTCCATGCCATCGCGAAAACCGGGCGCACCCAGCAGCGTGTGCTGCATGCGGATCACTTCAGCGCCTTTTTCATAAACGGTGGCGGTGTAGAAATTGCCAATGGATTCGTAGCTGTCGGGGCGGATGGGATGCGCCATGGGGCCTGCATCCTCGGGGAACTGGCCGGCGCGCAATACGCTTACGTCGTCAATCCGTTTGACTGCGCGGGCGCTGGCGGCCGCCTGGTGATCCAGTCCTGCCGCCATCATGTCCGCCGTAAATTCCTGATCGCGAAAGACGGTCAGGCCCTCCTTGAGACTAAGCTGAAACCAGTCGCGGCAGGTGACGCGATTGCCTGTCCAGTTGTGGAAATATTCGTGACCAATCACGGCTTCCACGGCAGAAAAGTTGGCATCGGTGGCGGTATCAGGATCGGCCAGGACATAACCGGAATTGAAAATATTCAACCCTTTGTTTTCCATGGCGCCCATATTGAAGTCGCGCACGGCAACAATCATGAAGCGATCCAGATCCAGTTCCAGGCCGAAGCGCTTTTCGTCCCAGACCAGCGAGCGCTCCAGGCAAGCCAGGGCCCATTCGGTTTTGTTCCGGCTGCCCTTGTCGCTATATACCTGCAATAGTACGTTACGGCCATTATGGGTTTTGGCGGTTTTTTCGCGGACATCGAAATCACCCGCGACCAGTGCGAAAAGATAACTGGGTTTTTGAAAGGGATCATGCCAGACCGCCTGATGACGGCCGTCAGGCAGGTCGGTGGACGACAGCAGATTGCCGTTGGACAGCAGATAGGGGTATTTTTCCTTGTCGGCGGCAAGCGTGACGGTATAAATGCTCATCACGTCCGGACGGTCCGGGAAGTACGTGATGCGGCGAAAGCCTTCAGCCTCGCACTGAGTGAAAAAACCGCTACCCGACTTATACAAACCCATGAACAGGGAGTTGGCAGCCGGATCCAGTGTGGTGCATACACGCAGTTCAAATGAACCGGACAATTGAGCAATAACCAGTTGGTCCTGGTTCAACTCGTAGGCGTCTGCGTCCAGCGCCTGACCATTCAGATACAGGGCATCCAGACTGATGTCTTCGGCATTGAGCACCAGATCGGCAGGCGCTTGGTCTTTGGCAGTGAATCTGAGGGTAGAGGTGACGGTAGTGCGGTTTTCGTCCAGCTCGAAATTGAGCGCCACCGCATCAAGCGTAAACGGGTAGGGCTGGTAGTCGCTGCGATAGACGGTCGGACTGTTTTTTTCGATCAATTCTGTAGGCATGGTGGTCACTGTGGTGCTGGTGAACGGAAAGTGAGTTTGCGGTACAAACGGCAGAGTTCACTTGAAAAAAAGCGATTCGTAGCTATTTGTCCTAATTATAGGGGCTTGCCCTGAATTGGAACCTTAAAAGACGTTTTGTGTCAAAATTGGAGTACAGTTTGCGGCGCATGTCGGGCGTGGCAGGCCGTTTATGATATTAGCGTGTGAATGGCAGGAGAAAGAAGCATGCGACATCTGCAAGTGCCCCGTATTCGGAACCTCGTTTTGGCTGGGTTGTTTCTGTCAGGTTTGACCGCCTGCTCGACAAGCAGTGAATTTACGACGCAGGTAACCTCATTTCAGCAATGGCCCGCTGCTGTTGCAGGACAGCACTACCGCTTTGTCGACAGCAAACAGCAGAATCTGGAGCAGGCGGCTTATACCAGCTATATTCGCAATAACATGTTCCGCACCGGCCTGATCGAAGCGATGGGCCGCCAGCGCGCGCGCTTTGAAGTTGGCTTTATCACCGGCACCGAAGTGCGTCAACAAATGGTACAGCGGGAAACCGGCAATTATGATTTGTATCCGACACTGGGGCTGGGCATGGGTTTTCCCTATGGTTATTATGGGAGCCCGTTTTATAGCAGCTTTGGCTTTGCCATGACGCCTCGTTATCAGCTGGTTCCGGTACCCTACCATCGCTACTCGCTTACTGTGTATATTCGTGACAGGCAGCAAAATGGCAATGAGGTATTTCGCGCCAGTGCCGTGGCCGACTCGCGCGAGCGCAGCCTGCCCGAAGTCATGCCTTATCTGGCCGCTTCGGTGTTTGACCAGTTCCCCGGCAATAACGGTCAGGTTCGCACCGTTGAATTTGAACGCAGCAAGGCGGGCGTTGCAGGTACCGCGCCGCCCATTACAGTAAAGAAACCTTAGAAGACACCCTTACATGAAACCTATTGAATCCGATCTCCAGGCAGTCGCAACGGCAAAATCCCTGCTGCTGGATCCCTGGGACCTGAACGAAAACCACATGGCCGCCGCGCTGGCCGAGATTTTTACCCATAAGGTCGATTACGCCGACCTGTACTTTCAATATACACGCAGCGAAAGCTGGAGCCTGGAAGAGGGTATCGTCAAGACCGGCAGTTTCTCCATCTCCCAGGGCGTAGGCGTGCGGGCACTGGCTGGCGAGAAAACCGCCTTTGCTTATTCCGACAAGCTCTCGCCCGAAGCTCTCATGGAATCGGCAACAACAGTCAAGGCGATTGCGCGGCAGGGCGAAGGGCGCATGAAAGTGGTCGGCAACGGCAAAAGCAAGGCACACGATCTGTACGGCCAGGATGACCCGATTGCCGCCATGCCGGCCACTGAAAAAGTGGCGCTGCTCGGACGGGTTGAAACCATTGCCCGCGCCAAAGACCCTCATGTGATTCAGGTCATGGCCGGCCTGGGCTCGGAATATGACGTAGTAATGATTGTCGGCAGCGATGGCCGGCTGGCTGCCGACATCCGGCCGCTGGTGCGACTGTCGGTCACCGTGATCGTTGAGCGCAATGGCCGGCGTGAAATGGGGCATGGCGGTGGCGGTGGCCGTCTGGGCCTGAACTATTTCTCGGATGCGCTGCTGCATGAATATGTAGATAAAGCGGTGCACGAAGCGCTAACGAACCTGGATGCCAGGGACGCACCGGCCGGGGAAATGACGGTTGTGCTGGGCTCGGGCTGGCCGGGCATTCTGCTGCACGAAGCCGTTGGTCACGGCCTGGAAGGTGATTTTAACCGCAAGGGTTCCAGCATTTTCTCTGATCGTATCGGTGAGCGCGTAGCCTCCAAGGGGGTTACCGTGATTGACGACGGCACGATCAAGGATCGCCGCGGTTCCCTGAATGTGGATGACGAGGGTAATCCGACACAGCGCAATGTGCTGATCGAAGACGGTATTTTGCGTGGTTATATGCAGGATTCGCTCAATGCCCGCCTGATGAAGACCAAGGTCACCGGCAATGGTCGCCGTGAGTCCTATGCTCATCTGCCCATGCCCCGTATGACCAATACCTTTATGCTGGGCGGAGACCACAACCCGCAGGATATTGTTGCCTCTGTCAAGAAGGGCCTGTATGCCGTCAATTTTGGCGGCGGGCAAGTCGATATCACCAGTGGCAAGTTTGTGTTCTCGGCCAGCGAAGCCTATATGATTGAAAATGGCCGCATTACTTATCCGGTCAAGGGTGCGACCCTGATCGGCAATGGCCCCGACGCCATGAACCGAGTCTCGATGATCGGCAACGACCTGTCGCTCGACTCCGGTGTGGGCACTTGCGGCAAGGAAGGCCAAAGCGTGCCCGTAGGGGTTGGCATGCCCACCATCCGCATGGACGGCCTGACGGTTGGCGGAACGGCCTGAGCTTTTTAATCGGCCCGACGTGCGCTTGCGGCGCCGGGCTTTGCAGGCTGCCTGGCCAGGGCTGAACGTGGTGGAAAAATCATGGCCGGGTAAAGGAAAGGGGGAAAGGGAAAGTGGCTTTTTTCGCGATTCTGGTTCAGCTATCCGAAAAAGGCGCATTTTGTGGTCCGGCGGGTACAGTCCCGCTATATTTTCGGCCTGACGGCAGATTGATGTGCCAATGAGCAAAAACCTGTGCTAGGATTGCTGTTATGAAACAAGTTAGCTACGTCTTTTTCTTTTTTTATTTTACATTTTCGACGCGATAGGCGGAGGAAAGGACGTTGCGTACTTAGCGAAAGCAGAGACAAGCTACAAGACACCAAAAGGCCGCCAGAATATCTGGTGGCCTTTTTTGTTTTGGACAATGCACTGCCTGGCTGGGCAAACTTATAACCGATTCGATTGATTGATTAACGATATATCTGGAGTTTTCCGTGTCCTATAATACCGACGATTTACGTATCCGCGAAATTAAAGAGCTTAGCCCGCCATCCCATCTGATGCGCGAATTCACCTGTTCCGCTCAGGTATCCAGCCTGGTGCACGATACGCGCGAGGCAATTCATCGCATTTTGCATGCCAAAGATGACCGGTTGGTTGTTATTATTGGTCCGTGTTCCATTCACGATCCGGCCGCTGCGCGCGAATATGTAAAGCGCTTAAAAGAACAACGTGACCGCTTCAGCGACGATCTGGAAATTGTCATGCGCGTGTATTTTGAAAAACCCCGCACGACCGTGGGCTGGAAAGGACTGATCAACGATCCGGATCTTGATGGCAGTTTCAATATCAACAAAGGTGTGCGACTGGCGCGTGAATTGCTGCTGGAAGTCAACGAGAATGGCGTACCTGCCGGTTGCGAATTCCTGGATATGATTACTCCCCAATATATTGCCGACCTGGTGTCCTGGGGCGCGATCGGCGCGCGCACCACAGAGAGCCAGGTGCACCGCGAACTGGCTTCGGGCCTGTCGTGCCCTGTCGGTTTCAAGAACGGAACCGATGGCAATATCAAGATTGCCATCGACGCCATTAATGCCGCCTCACAGCCTCATCATTTTCTGTCAGTAACCAAAGGCGGCCATTCGGCCATCGTCTCTACTGTTGGTAATGACGATTGTCATGTCATTCTGCGCGGCGGCAAGGCGCCCAATTATGACGCCGAGAGTATCAACCTGATGTCCGAGCAATTGTCCAAGGCGGGTCTAGCCAGCCGCATCATGATCGATGCCAGCCATGCCAACAGCAACAAGAAATATGAGAATCAGCCGCAAGTGATCGATGATGTGGCGCAGCAGATTGAAACCGGCGACCATCGCATTTGCGGCGTGATGGTTGAGAGCCATCTGGTTGCGGGCCGCCAGGATCTGAAAGAAGGTGTTGAGCTCACTTATGGGCAGAGCATTACCGACGGCTGCATCGGTTGGGACGCGTCGGTCCAGGTGCTGGAGCGTCTGGCTCAGGCCGTGCGCACGCGCCGTGAGCAGAAAACAGATATCAATACCTGAATCCGTGCACGCTTGATGCCGAAGCGGCAATAGCGCGAACCGGCGCATTGCTGCCACGGCCTGTTTCGGGGCATTATATGCCCCGAAGTTATTTTGCTTTGCCGTGGGAGTGAATAATCATTAGGGTTAATCACGTTTTGGTTCGTGGCAGGGCAGGGTATACTTTGACGTTTATACCAGTTGTCATAAAAAAGGGTTGTCATGGATGTGAGTGCGCAGCTGCGACATGCGCCGCAGGACGCTGAAAGCGGACCGGATTTTTCTGAATTGATCGCTCAATTGCATCGCGGTTTGCCGGCGCATTGTGTGCTATCCCGTGTTGAAGAAAAAAAACCGTTTGAATGTGATGGCCTGACGCTTTTCAAGGAAATGCCAGGCGTGGTTGTGCTTCCTGAAAACGAGGAGCAAATCATTCACGTTCTGAAAACCTGTAAAAAAATGGGCGTGCCTGTGGTTCCGCGCGGGGCAGGTACAGGCTTGTCGGGCGGCGCGACGCCGCATTCGCAGGGTGTGTTGCTGGGCGTATCCAAACTCAACAAAATCAAACAAATCGACGCGCAGGCAGCCACCGCTATTGTTGAACCCGGCGTGCGCAATCTGGCCGTGTCCGAGGCGGCCGCCGCATACGGTTTGTATTATGCGCCAGACCCCTCCAGCCAGATTGCCTGTTCAATCGGCGGCAACATTGCCGAAAATGCCGGTGGTGTGCATTGTCTTAAATATGGCCTGACGGTCCATAACGTCATCCGACTGCGGATTGTGACGATTGACGGCGATATTCTCGAACTGGGTGCAGACGCGCCCGACGCACCGGGTCTGAATCTGCTGCCGGCCTTCATCGGTTCGGAAGGCATGCTGGGCATTGTGACCGAAGTCAAGGTCAAGCTTATCCCCAAGCCGCAACTGGCACGCGTGATCATGGCCAGCTTCGCGTCTGTAGAGGCTGCGGGCGAGGCAGTCAAGAATATTATCGGATCAGGCATCATTCCTGCCGGCCTTGAAATGATGGACAAGCGTGCAACCCACATGGTCGAGCCCTTTGTTAAGGCCGGTTATGATCTGGATGCCGAGGCGATTTTGCTGTGTGAATCAGACGGCACCGAGGCCGAGGTTGAGGACGAGATCATACGCATGGAAAAAGTCTTTTCCGACTGCGGGGCCACGCGTTTGCAAACGTCCAATTCTGAAGAGGAACGCTTGCGCTTTTGGGCCGGCCGCAAAAACGCCTTTCCTGCTGCTGGTCGCATCTCACCCGATTACTATTGCATGGACGGCACGATTCCGAAAAGCCAGTTGGCCTATGTGCTCAACGAAATGGTGAAAATGGAAGCGAAATATCAATTAGGTTGCGCCAATGTATTCCATGCGGGCGATGGCAATTTGCATCCGCTGATTTTGTTTGATGCGAACGATCCGGATTCAGTGCGACGTGCTGAAGATTTTGGTGCCGATATCCTGGAATTGTGCATCAAGGTGGGTGGGACTGTCACTGGCGAGCATGGCGTGGGTCTGGAAAAAATCAACCAGATGTGTTCTCAGTTCACTCGCGAAGAACTCGATGCCTTTACTGCGCTGAAAAAAGCGTTCGACCCGGATATGCTGCTTAATCCGACCAAGCAGATTCCGACGCTGAATCGTTGCGCTGAATATGGTCGTATGCATGTACACGGCGGTCAGATCGCTTTTCCCGATATCGAACGTTTTTAAGTATTCTATGAAATTCATTAAAGAAGATCTGGCAGAACAGGTTGCTGCAGCTGTGGCAGGCCGCAAGCAGATTGTTATTCGCGGTGGCGGCACCAAAGCTTTTTACGGCAACGCGATCGCCGATACCGGACAGTTGGTGGAGCTGGATGTGACGCCCTATACCGGGATCAGCAGCTATGAACCGTCCGAGCTGGTCATGACTGCCCGTTGTGGCACGCTACTGCGCGATATAGAGGCAACGCTGGACGAACAGAATCAGCGCCTGGCATGGGAGCCACCGCACTTCGGTCAACAGGCAACCATTGGCGGGGCCATTGCCACAGGGCTGGCCGGTCCTGGACGCATGGCTGCCGGCGGAGCCAGTGACTTTGTGCTGGGCACTGTGTTGCTCAATGCAGAAGGGCAGCAATTGCATTTTGGCGGCACGGTGATGAAGAATGTAGCCGGCTACGATATGTCGCGGCTGCTCACTGGATCCATGGGCGTGTTCGGCCCTATTCTGGAAGTCTCGTTCAAGGTGCTGCCCAAGCCGATTTGCGAAGTCACATTGCAGCGGCAATGTACCCTGAAGGAAGCGTTCGAATGTTTTCGCCAGTGGCAGGCCAAGGCGCTGGGTATCAGCGCCTCGGCCTGGATCCCCGAGGGCGATACGCAGCAGGGCGTGCTTTATCTGCGCGTATCCGGAGCCCAGCCTGCCGTCAAACAGGCATGCGGTATCCTGGGTGGCGAGAGGGTGGATGAGCAGACGGCCAAAGATTTATGGCTATCGCTCAGGGAGCACACTCATCCGTTTTTCGGCGACACCATCTGGCGCGTATCTGTACCGCCTTTGGCCGACACGGTGAACGAATCGGTTCCATTACTGGAGTGGGGTGGCGCGCAGCGCTGGCTGCGTCAGGTTGGTGATGTGACCAACATTCGTCATGCCGCAGCACAACGCGGTGGGCACGCGACGCTGTTTCGCGCCGCTGCAGGTGTCAGTCAGCCCGTCGATGGGGTGTTTCAGCCGGTCAGCGCAGGGATTGCCGCCATTACCCGCCGCCTCAAGAGCAATCTTGACCCGCTGGGCACATTTTACTCAGGCCGGTTACTCAGGAATATCTAACGTATCATGCAGACCAATCTTGCCGACTGGGCAAAAAACAGCAGCTATGGCGAAGAAGTAGATGCAATCTTGCGCAAATGCGTGCATTGCGGCTTCTGTTCTGCCACGTGTCCCAGCTATCAAATACTTGGCGATGAGCGCGACAGCCCGCGCGGACGCATTTATCTGATCAAAGAAATCGTCGAAGGCAAGGAGCCCACCAGCATTACCCAGAAGCACCTGGACCAGTGTCTGACTTGCCACAATTGCGAAACCACCTGTCCGTCGGGCGTGCAGTACGGCCATCTGGTCGATATCGGTCGCGAACTGGTCGCAGAACGCGTTACCCGGACGCCGACTGATCGTTTTCGGCGCACGCTGCTGGCGGCGGGGCTCAACTCCCAGGCCTTTGCGCCTGCCGTGAAACTGGGCCGCATGTTGCGCTCCTTCATGCCGGCGACACTGGCAGCCAAGCTGCCGGAAGCCCGTCCGGCCGGGGCGCTGCCGGCTGGCCGCCACCAGCGCCAGGTGCTGGTGCCGCTGGGCTGCGTTCAGCCCGCACTGATGCCCTCCATCGACGCTGCGACCATAAGAGTGCTGGATGCCGCGGGCATTTCATCTGTGGATGTCAGTCGCAATACCTGCTGCGGCGCCGTCAATTTTCACCTGGATAAAGTAAACAGCAGCATCGCTCAGATGAAAAGCAATATCGACGCCTGGGTACCGTTGCTGGAGTCTGGCCAGGTCGAAGCCGTCATCATGAACGCATCAGGTTGTGGCGCCTTTGTCAAAGAGTATCCGTTTTATCTTCGCAATGAACCTGCATATGTGGAAAAGGCGCGCTATCTGGTGCAGCACGTCAAGGATATTGCCGAAGTCATTGCGCCCGAAGCAGCGACACTGAAGGCCAAATTCAAAAAACCGCTACCGGCGTCGGCCGCATTTCATCCACCCTGTACGCTTCAGCACTGGCAGGGACTGCGTCCACTGACCGAGTCGTTACTGGCCGATCTGGGGTTTGACCTCAAGGCCTTTGGCGAGGCCAATCTGTGTTGCGGTTCTGCAGGGACGTATTCGGTTCTTCAGCCGGAAATTGCCACGGGCCTGCGCGACCGCAAGCTGGAATCCATCGGCAAGACCTCGCCTGAAGTCATCATTACCTCTAATATGGGCTGCATGTCTCATTTGCAAACCGGAACGCAGACACCGGTACGCCATTGGGTCGAAGTAGTGGATGCTGCCTTAAGTGCCTAGAAGGCGCTGATTTCCCCGTTTGGGCAGCCGGGACGGTAAAATATCGTCCATGACTGAACATTCCTCTGTAAAACCTCGTGTGGTGGTGGGCATGTCTGGCGGCGTAGATTCGTCGGTCAGCGCCTGGCTGCTCAAAGAGCAGGGTTATGAAGTCATCGGCCTTTTCATGAAAAACTGGGAAGATGACGATGATTCCGAATACTGCTCAACCCGTCAGGACTGGCTCGATGCGGCCAGCGTTGCCGATCTGGTCGGCGTGGACATCGAAGCGGTCAATTTTTCCGCCGACTATAAGGATCGCGTATTTTCGGAGTTCCTGCGGGAGTATTCCGCCGGACGCACGCCCAATCCCGATGTCCTGTGCAATGCCGAGATCAAATTCAAGGCGTTTCTGGACCACGCATTAACCCTGGGAGCCGATTACATCGCGACCGGGCATTATGCTCGCGTACGGGGGGTGCAACGGGATGGTGCCACTGAATATGAACTGCTCAAGGGGCTGGACGCCAGCAAGGACCAGAGCTATTTCCTGCACCGGCTTAATCAGGCGCAATTGTCCAAGGCCTTGTTTCCTCTGGGTGAAATAGACAAAACCGAAGTGCGTCAGATTGCCCATAAGCTGGGTCTGCCCAATGCGGCGAAAAAGGATTCGACAGGTATCTGCTTTATCGGTGAGCGCCCCTTCCGGGAGTTTCTGAATCGCTATCTGCCGACCAATCCTGGCCCGATTCTTACTGATGATGGGCAGCAGGTGGGGCAGCATCACGGGCTTGCCTTTTACACTCTGGGCCAGCGCAAGGGGTTGGGTATTGGCGGCATCAAAGGCCGTCAAAATGATGACGGCATCGCCGACGCCTGGTATGTTGCCCGCAAGGATTTGCAAAACAATACCCTGTATGTGGTGTCGGGTCATGATCATCCGTGGCTGCTGCAGCACGAGGTGCGTGCCGACGATGTCAGCTGGGTGGCCGGACATGCGCCCGTGGCAGGACTGTACGGAGCCAAGACACGCTATCGGCAAGCCGACGCGCCATGCGAACTGCTCCCGGGCAACGATCCCGGCCGATTGCATGTGAAATTTTCCCAGGCGCAATGGGCTGTTACACCCGGCCAGTCCAGTGTTTTATATGACGGCGATATCTGCCTGGGTGGCGGCATTATTGCCTGAAGTTCGTCCGGCAGGGCACGACCGTCTGCCGATAATTCTCACTTTTATTTTTTTATTTCATTATGAATATTTCAGATTCGATTACTCCGCTCAATGCGTTATCTCCGCTGGACGGTCGATATGCCTCTCGTGCAGCCGCCTTGCGGCCTTTTCTGTCAGAGGCCGGCTTCATGGCGCATCGTGTGGAAGTCGAGGTGTCCTGGCTGATTGCACTGTCGCAGGCTGGCCTGAGCGAGTTGCCGGCGTTCTCTGCCGATGCCGAAAAGGCCTTGCGCAGCTGGGTCCAGGATTTCAGCGAAGCCGATGCCCAGCGCATCAAGGATATCGAGAAGAAAACCAATCATGACGTCAAGGCCGTAGAGTACTGGCTCAAGGAGAAAGCAGCGGGTAATGATGAGTTGTCGGCCGCGGCGGAGTTCATCCATTTTGCCTGCACGTCGGAAGACATCAATAACACGTCGCACGCATTGATGCTGACACGTGCGCGTGATCAGGTGATTGTGCCCGCGTTGCAGAACTTGCTATCGATGTTGAAGGATGACGCCCGTCAGTTTGCGCAACAACCCATGCTGGCACGTACACATGGTCAGCCTGCCAGCCCCACTACCATGGGCAAGGAATTTGCCAACGTGGCCGCGCGCCTGGAGACGGCGATTGTCGCTATTTGCCAGGTCAAGCCTCTGGCCAAGCTCAATGGTGCAACCGGCAACTACAACGCACACTACTCAGCTTATCCGGAACTGGACTGGCCTGCGCTTAGCAAAAAAGTACTGGCCGATTTATCCCTCACACAAAACCCATATACCATCCAGATTGAACCGCATGACTGGATGGCTGCGCTGTTTGATGCCATTGCGCGCGCCAACACCATTTTGCTTGACCTGAACCGCGACATCTGGGGTTATATTGCGCTGGGCTATTTCAAACAGCGTCTGCGTGAAGGTGAAGTTGGATCGTCTACCATGCCGCACAAGGTTAATCCCATTGACTTTGAAAATTCTGAAGGCAATATCGGGCTTGCCAATGCGGTCCTAAAACACTTGTCCGAGAAGCTGCCGGTGTCCCGCTGGCAGCGTGATTTGACCGACTCCACGGTGTTGCGTAACTTGGGCGTTGCCCTGGGTTATTGCATGGTAGCGTGGGACTCCTGCAGCAAGGGCCTTGGCAAACTGGAACTCAATCCACAGGTCATTGATCGCGATATTGACCAGTGCTGGGAAGTGTTGGCCGAGCCCGTGCAAACCGTGATGCGTCGTCATGGCCTGCCGGAACCCTACGAGCAATTGAAAGCGCTTACGCGCGGTCGCGGGATTACCGAAGAAGCATTGCGGTCATTCGTCCAGGGTTTGCAATTGCCCGAGGATGCCAAGCAGCGACTGCTGCAGATGACGCCGCGCAGCTACATCGGTCTGGCAGCAGAACTGGCTGCCAAAATCTGAATACCACATCAGGTGGCTACATCAGTGAATTGATACTGAACCGATGCCGGTTACGGTTACGGTCTGGGGCGGTATGATGTGACGTGACAGCTGGATGACAGGCCGCGCATCAGTATCAGGTGGGCCAGCAAGGGGCAGTCGAACAGTGTATCGACTGCCCTTTGTGCTTTTTTTGCGATGGCAAGTAATGACGTATTTGCGCTATCATAGGCCAGTCATCTATCCGGGAGTCAATGTAATGAAAACATCGCTTGTTGTTGCTGCCTGTTTGACCTTGCTGTCTTTGACAGCGCATGCACAGTTTCTTGAACCCAAGGAAGCGAAAGATTATCGTCATCACGGCATGGAATTTATTGGGGACAATTTCAAACGCATGGGCCATATGGTCAAAGGTGAACAGCCATACGACAAGGAGGCTTTCATCAAATACGCGAATCTGCTCAAGACGCTTGCACCGTTGCCTTTTGAAGCTTTCTACAAAGGTACAGAGGGCGGGGATGCAAAAGATGAGGTGTTTTCAGACCCTGAAGGCTTTAACAAGGCCAAAGATAAAATGCTGGTTGCGGTAGACCGGCTTGCGGCGGAAGCGCCCTCTGGCGATATGAAAAAAATCAAGGTGGCTTTCGGCGGGGTTGGCCAAAGCTGCAAAGCCTGCCATGATAATTACCGCAAGGACGATTAAAGCTTGATGCGGGCTTGCCAACCACCGGCAATTTCGATTGCCGGTGCGTTGTGGCGATATATTGTTGCGCTGAAGGAACAACCATACCGCAGCCGTCTCATATCGTGCGTAAATGGATATTCCAGATGTAAAGGAACGTCACAGGGAAGGTCATGGGCGATTTTGCTGGCACCGACCAAGACACCTACTGCCTGTGAGGCCAACCCCGCGGGCTGCTCAGAATCGCGAGAGCCAGAACACGAAGGAAGCGCAGACCAGCAATACGATGGATGCACGGATGGCGACGGCGGCATTATCCTGGCTGTGCGCTGCCAGTTTTGCATCCACATTCCGATCTGCCGGGACGTCACCTGTTACCATGGCGCGTATCAGGGGCTGGCGGCGAAACACACTGTAATAGGCAATGGCACACAGATGCAGTGCCACCAGCGCAACCAGCACCCATTCGCTTGCGTGATGCAGGCTGTTAAAAAAGCGGCTGAGCGTTGGATCCAAGCCGCTTAGCGGGCCTTCGAAAAGGATGTCGTCACTGGCAAAGAGCCCGCTGGTTGCCTGCAAGCCAAAGGCGAGCAACATGGCAACCACAGACCATGCGCCCAATGGGTTGTGACCAGTCCATGTTGTTGTGCGTGATTTAGCGGTACGTAAATAGGCGGCAATTTTCCGTGGGCCCACGATAAATTGCGTAAACCGGGCGTAATAGGGACCCGTGACGCCCCATATCAGGCGGAAAAGAATGAGAGTAAGCACGGCGTAGCCGAAACGCGAGTGCCAAGTCATCCAGTCCAGGCCGGTTTCCGACAACCAGCCGTCGGTCACGCCGGCACACTTGACGCAGAAATAGGCGCCCGCCACGCAGAAAACCAACAACCAGTGGAACAGTCGCAAAGGCAGATCCCAGACTCTGATATTATTCATTTGTCATTTTTCCAGCAAGTTGCTTTCAAGCCGATTTCCGTTGCCCGACTTTACCGTTATTTTAACATTTGCAGTGTAATTGCCCCGGAGTTAGTCTATGATAAGCGAACTATTCAAATCAGCTTACAGGTACTCATGTCGCGTTCAACCAAAGTCCTTCTTGCGATCATTGCAGCGGCCGTGCTGGCAGGGTGTTCCTCTACCAAAACAGGCAGGGACCGTTCGATCAGCCATTCTCCACGAGACCAAGTGGTGCGAATCGGGTATGACGAAAGCGCCTACGCTCTGCCGATAGGGCAGCCTACCATGCTGGTGGGGCGCGCGTTCATTTACGATGCCATTAATGGCGGAGAACGCAGCGGCGGAAATGTCGATGTCGTGCTCAATCCCGTTTCGGCCATGAGCGACCAATGGTTCAACGAGGTGTGTCGTCGTGGTAATGTGCTGGCGGGCAAAGCAGACCCGCGCTACGCAGCCCGGGCCTATGCATCCAAAACAAATTCTTTCGGTCAGTTTGCGTTCACCAACGTGCCCGCTGGTGAATATTACCTTACTACTCGGCTTTACTGGATGGATACCAAACCCTTCTCGGGCGCCGTCCAGTATGGCGGGTTGCTGGCAAAAAAAATAAGGCTTATTCCGGGAACAAATACGATCAATCTGTCTGACAGCGACAAATGCCGGGGCTATTTTCATTGATCATGCGGGGTTACCAGCTGATCTGTGGCAACGGACGGGATCGACCATGTTATCCGACGCTTTTCCCTTTTTTCTCCACATACAACTTGCTTCATTTCACATTATGTAATGAATTTACCCGGCTTTAATGATTAAATTTCAGGCAGGCAAAAGTTCTGTTTTGTGTTCTTGCAGCATTTTTTTCATTTTATTAGAAAGGCAAACTATGAAATTAATTACGCTTGTTACGGTCGTTGCAGTGACGACCGCTGTTGCCGGATGCAGTTTTTTCGAGAAAAAGGCCACATCCGCAACCGTAGCGCCAATGGGTCCTGGCACCTCAGCGACTGCTGTCCAGACGACCGGTGCCGGTAATCTGGAAGTTTACGTGGGTTCGACAGCCAAGCCTAAAGCGACCAAGGGCAAGTCAGCCAAAACCATTCCACTTCAGGTTGGAGACCAGACTTACCAGGGGGTTGGTCCAATTCTCACCCGTGCCGATATCAAGAACGTCTTCGTGACCAAGGCCGGTGATCGTCCCGCGTTGGGGCTGCGCGTAACACCCGAGGGCGCCCGCAAGCTGAATGCCGAAATTTCCGGTAAAACCATCAAGGGAAAAATGGTTTTGGCCAGCCTGAATGATTCCATTTTTTCGACGACAATTGCTTCACCTGGTGCCGTGGATGACGGCGTGCTGCTGATGCCCATGGCCACGCTGAATAATGCTAAGACGGCAGCAGACATTATTCGCGGTAAAAAGTAACATCGCCTGGGTCTTCGGTTTTGTTGTGCCGGTTGCGTTGCTTGCAGTGTTCACTCTGAACATTGTTAACATTTGAGCGTTGTTTTTTCTCTGAATCTGTTGTAACGTAAACGGACGACTTTATGCGAAGTTGTTCTCAAATTAGTTTTAATTAGGAAATACTATGAAATTATCCAGAAAAGTTGCGTTGATTGTGCTTCCTCTGGCTGCAGTGCTGGCCGGATGTAACACAATGAAGACTGGTACCGAGAGTAATCCCGGCACCACTGCACAGACCCCTGCTGCAAAAGGTACTGCAGTAGACGTATTCCTGGCTTCTGACAAAGTCATCAAAAGTTATCGTCCTGTTAAGCTGAGTGAGAAACAGACCATTTATGTCAGTAAAACACCCATCATCACTCGTGCCAATCTGACGAGCGTTGATCGTGTTCGCGACAGCCAGGGCCGTTCTTTTGTTAAATTGTCTCTGAACCAGGCTGGTGTTGCCGCTCTGAATGCCGCGCCCAAGGATCAGGGTTATGCAACAACCGTAGGCGGTCAGTTGGCGTCTCTCACGGGTATTCGCCAGAACAACGATTTTCTCTTCATGGTCAGGGATGATCAGGTTGCCGGATCCGTTGTTCAGGCCATCGCGCCAAAAACAGCAGCCAAATAATATCGGCTGTCTGCATTGCCATCTGTCTTGTCAGTGGCAATACGAGCCTCGCCTTGCGGCGAGGCTTTTTTACGACCTTTGATATTGTCATGTATAAGTCGTATTCTATGGTACCCGATGTCCAATAAAAGGTGCACAATGCTGTCGTTATTTCCCGTTCGTTTTCTGGCATTTTTCCTTGTCATTCTTGGTACTGTGGTTTGCCTGGTCCTTGGCATGACCGTCGGCGCGACATGGTATGCGGCCGCGCTGGTTTGTCTGCTGCTGACGCTGATCGGCATTCATGACCTTGTTCAGCCTCATCATTCGGTCAAACGCAATTATCCGGTTATCGGCAACCTGCGCTTTCTGCTGGAGTTCATTCGGCCCGAATTGCGCCAGTACTTCATCGAAAGCGATACCGATACGCTACCTTTTTCGCGTGCCCAGCGCTCTATCGTCTATCAGCGGGCCAAACAGCAAATTGACAAGCGTCCTTTTGGCACGATCGAAAATGTCTACAGCGACGATTACGAATGGGTCAATCATTCCATGATGCCCAGTCATATTCCCGATCGCAATTTCAGGATTACCGTGGGACAAGGACAATGCAGTCAGCCCTATGACATATCGGTGTTCAACATTTCCGCAATGAGCTTCGGCGCACTATCGGCCAACGCCATCCTTGCGCTTAACCGTGGCGCCAAGGCCGGCGGGTTCGCTCATGACACGGGAGAGGGAGGAATCAGTAGTTACCACCTGGAAGCCGGAGGCGATTTGATCTGGAACATTGGTTCAGGTTACTTTGGCTGCAGGGATGAAAACGGACATTTCTCCGATAGCGCATTTGCACAGAAAGCAACTTTGCCCAATGTAAAAATGATTGAAATCAAGCTGTCGCAAGGCGCCAAGCCTGGGCACGGTGGCATCCTGCCGGGTCCCAAAGTTACAGCCGAAATAGCGCAGGTGCGTGGCGTGACGCCTGGCGTCGATTGCGACTCGCCCGCGGCGCATTCGGCGTTCAGTACGCCGGTGGAGCTGTTGCAGTTCGTCCAACGCCTGCGCACGCTATCAGGCGGCAAGCCCGTTGGCTTCAAGCTGTGTATCGGTCATCCCTGGGAGTGGTTTGCCATAGTCAAGGCGATGCTGGAAACTGGTATTACGCCAGACTTTATTGTGGTGGACGGTTCGGAAGGCGGAACGGGGGCGGCGCCGGTGGAGTTTGTCGATCATATGGGCGTGCCACTTAAAGAGGCGTTGCGATTGGTGCACAATGCTTTGGTAGGCGCCGGTTTGCGTGAGCGCATCAAGATTGGTGCGTCGGGAAAAATTATTTCTGCCTTTGATATGCTCAGAACACTGGCGCTGGGCGCTGACTGGTGCAACAGTGCCCGTGGCTTCATGTTTGCCGTTGGCTGTATTCAGGCACAGGCCTGTCATACCGGCAAGTGTCCTTCCGGCGTGGCGACCCAGGACCCATCGCGGCAGCGCGCCATTGTTGTAACAGACAAGGCGGACCGAGTGACTCATTTTCATCGCAATTCAGTGCATGCCCTGGCCGAACTGCTACAGGCCGCCGGGCTGACTCATCCCGAACAATTACGGGCGCATCATGTGGTGCGACGCATATCCAGCTCCGAGGTCAAGGTGCTGTCGGCGATTTATCCGGAACTGGAAAAGGGCGATTTGCTCAAAGGCCATTATCGCCTGAAGATTTTTGAGATCTGCTGGCCGTTGGCCCAGGCCCACTCCTTTCAGCCCGCGCGCTCCATTGATCTGGTCGCCAGTGAGGTCAATACCGGTTATCAGGCCGGCGAGAAACCGGCAGAAAAAAATGCGCCGTTAGATAAGGCGCTGCAACCGCTTTAATCGATAGATACCCACTCGCGGCGCAGGACTGTCACCCGTACCGCAAGGCGAGCACGTGATCGTGTGTCGCCTTGGCGGTACCGGCTCTTAATAATAAGTAATAAGCCCCGGGATGTTCAGCGCTGGCCGGCGGTGTGCGAACCAGTTATTGTGTGACGGGTGCCGCAGGCTTGGCGGGTGTCCCTGGCGCAGCAGGTGCTGCAGGCGCCGATGATTCTGTCCGAGCCAGTTTTTCGCAGTTTGCCGTGAAATCCTTGATGAAGCGATTTTTTTCTGCGATTTTCTCTTTGGGTGTAGACCACAGCAGCTCAACAAACTCGATAAATGAAGAGACCCGTTCATCCGGGATGGCCGTGTTGTTGCTGACCGCTTCGTTGGCTTCATCCTGCGTCTTGCCGTTTACGCGCATATCATAAAGCTGCGCAATGATCTTGCTGGCATCGGTGCAAGTAAGCGTGACGGGTGCAGTATCCGTGCTGGCGTCTTCACCTTGCGCATTCTGGTAGGGATCTTCCTGCTTCGGCGGCGGCGCCGGTGCTGGAGGAGGCTGGCGCAGTTCTGATTGCTGCGGTAGTTCGACATCGTCGTCATTGAACAGTGTTGTCTCAATAATTTTCCACGCACCAAAGGCAATGGCTGCTGCAATCAGCAGCAAAATGAGCAACTTTATGAACGATTTCATGTATATCCTTACGCTTGTGAACGGAGGTACGAACCACCGTTCCTGACTATGACGAATCAATATACTATAACTTATTTGCGGCGGTCAGAAAATTCAGTAACCGATAAACATATTTACCAAATCATACGGTCATCCTGCTGCGCCAGGCGGGATGTTGATGTTGTCACAATTTATCTGTTTCACAGCAAAGGCGGAGGATGAAGGCGTCCCGCCGACAATCCTGCTGCGCAGTTCAATTGCATTTTACGCGGATTGTTTCAGGGTATTGCCGGTAACTGCTGTGGTCGCAAGCCGAGCATTGCCGCCATGGGTTGGTCAGGGCGGGCAACAGAACCGTAATGCAAGACCTCGAAGAGGGTGAGATGATGCGCGACCTGAACGAGGATGTAAGACATCTCAGGCGAGACGGCAGGAACGGTAGGGACGCAATGGCGCCCAGTCATCTAGCGGCTTGCCAGCAATTGCGGGCAACGGTGGTCCTGGAAGTCTCCTTCAGAAGACGCGCCGGGGCGGAGGCTTGCAAACAGCAGAAACTGCTGTTCAGACAGAGGGTAGAGCGCCAGACTGACATTGGCCATGTCCTGCCGCGCGTGCGCCAGCGAGGCTATGGTCAACGCAATGGCGCCGCGCGTCTCAAGTTCGTTGAGCGACAGAGTCCGAGCCTGATATGCATGGCCATTGATGCCACCAGGCACCGGCCGCCACCGGGAGTCGAACTGCGATTGCATGCCAAGCAGGCGCTCGCGCAGGGCGGGACGGATACACGAGATATGGGTATGCAGATGATTCTGGCTGCGGCCCGACTTGGAGTTAACCGTAAAGGAATAGTCCTGCGCTGCGATGGCTCTGCCCAGCAATCGGTCCATATAACGGCGGGCGTGCCAGGCTTGCGCAAAATACGGGGTGCGGCTTGCGCTCAGCAGCGTGGGGTCCTCCAGACCCGTCACGTGGCGGGTAGGCATGTGCAAATACTGCAGGGGTCCGTTTTTATCCTTGAAGATAACGTAGCCCTTGTCCATATCCACCTGGATACACGGCAGAGGCGGACTTTTGCCGGCCAGGTGATTGGGGATGCATTGGTCATCCACAAAATGCCAAAGTATGTCGCCGCGTGCCACCTTTTTGGTGGGCACTGCCGCCTTCGGTTCGGGAATGGCAGATGTATTGCATGCCGTCAGCAGACCGACGGCGATGAGTAGGGCGGCGGTAAGCCTGCAACGGGACCGGGCAGACATATTGATTCCTTGTTCAGTGCGCTTGCCAATTACTCCATGGGTTCGCGCATTTCAGTAATGTACGAGTGGTCGGAGCGCATGACAACAAATACGAAAATGGCATTGGCGATGCCAAGAAAAAGCACAATCAGCGGGACAGTACTGAAGGCAATCAGCAGGCCGGTAATCACCGAACTGGCCACCAGGAAAATCGCATTCATGATATTGTTGGCGGCAATTACGCGCGAGGAATGGGTTTTGGGCGTCTTTTGCTGGATCAGCACATAAAGCGGCACGCTGTACAATCCGGCCGACATGCTCAGCAGGAACAGCCAGGCGATCAACAGCCAGTTGGCAGGTAGCCTGATAAATTCATGCAGTGCCAGCAGGTGCGTGGCATTCAAATCGTGTGTCAGAAAATACAGCGCAATGGAAAAGACGGTCATGCCGGCGGCTCCCACGGGAACGAGCTTGAGCACGTTCAGTCCTTTCTTGCCGATCCAGCCGCAAAGGACAGAGCCAAATCCGACGCCAATGGAAAATACGCCCAGAAGCAAAGTAGCAACCTGTTCGTCGCCACGCAGGATTTCTTTGGCAAAAACCGGGAAGATATTCAGGTACACTGCCCCAAAAAACCACATCCAGCTGATCAGCAGAATGCTTTTGAACACATGCAGGTCATGAAAAGCGTACTTGATGTTTTCTATTGTGCCGCCGATCGGATTCCAGTCCAGTTTCAGATCGGCAGAAGAGACAGGGGTGGGAGGAACAAGTCCAGAACAGAGTCGGCCTGCGACCGCAATCAATACGCAACAGGCGGCTACATAATGGTAGCCGAAGCCTTCTATGCCCGCCATGAACCCGCCAGCCATATTGCCCAGCAGGATCGCAACAAACGTGCCCATTTCAACCCAGCCGTTGCTGCTGACCAGCGTGGTGCCGTGAAAGACCTGGGGCAGATAGGCAAACTTGACCGGCCCGAAAACGGTGGAATGGATGCCCATCAGCAGCACGCATAGCAGCAGAATGTACACCTGCTGGTAAATGAGTGCGAAAGCGGCCAATGCCATGATTCCGATCTCAGCGGTTTTAATCCAGCGCATGAATCGCGCTTTTTCGAACTTGTCTGACATTTGCCCGCTCACCGCGGACAGCAGTAAAAACGGGATAATGAACATGCCATTGATCACGACGCCGGCCATTTCGGGCGGCAACCAGCTGACCGAAACATGATACGTAAGCATAATGGTGACCGCAAACTTGAACAGATTGTCGTTGGCTGCACCCGATATCTGTGTCCAGAAATAGGGAGCAAAACGCCGTTGCAGCATGATATGGGTTGCATCGTCAGATGCAGCGCCGTTTTTGGCAGTATCTTGGGAAGAGGGATTGGTCATGAAATATATGTTACAGCTGCGGGATGTGCCGGACAGAAACAACAGTCGCAACATTAAACCAAAATGCAGGTTCGCGGTTAAGGAATAGTAGTTTCATTAAAATGTATCTTTGGATCTGTCAGAATTTCGTCATTCTGTCAACACAATCGGCTACACTCTGAGCACCGAAAACACGTTTGCGAGTGGCGATATGCAACGGTTCCTGTCGACATTGATATTAGCAATCTGCGCGCCGGCGTATGCCATGGGCTGGGTTGCACCCTCATCGGCTCCTGCCCAGCGCAGCGACGCTTTGGCTGGCGGCGCTGATCGCTGTGAAGTTGTGCTGGACACGCTTAACAAGACCGCGCTAGGTGGACGGATTGATACGGCGCAACTGACCGACATTGTGCGCTCCCTGACATCGCGCAAGCAGCTACCCACCTATTTTGTGACCAAAAAACAGGCCCGGCAGGCAGGGTGGTCGCCGGGGCAATATTTTTCCGATATACCCGCATTGCGGGGTAAGTCTATCGGCGGGGACCATTTTGGCAACTATGAGCGTCAACTGCCCAGAGGACAGTGGAAAGAGGCCGATCTGGACTACCGCGGGAAAAAACGCAACGCCAAGCGGTTGGTCTTTGACCAGGGCGGCCAGCAGTACGTGACCGTGGATCATTATGAGACATTTCACAAGGTGCCAGCATGTCGATGAGAACCTCGAAACGCAGGAGAATGAAGGCTGTACGCCGCGCCCCCGCGCAACTCAAGACCTGCGAGCTGACGCACATTCATTCGATTGATGATGTTTACGACCAGTTGCAAATCGCGCTGCATTTGCCCCAGTATTTCGGTCGCAATCTTGATGCACTATACGATAGCCTGAGCGCGGATGTAAAGGGCCCTTATCGGATTGTCTGGCACGACCATGCCAGAAGCGCGATCGAGCTGGGCGAATTGTATTATGAAGGATTGCTGGATATTTTCAGGGCGGTAGCCAGTGAACGCGACGACGTCCAGCTTGAGCTGGACTGAGCCCGCAACAGCACAAGGGTGATTTGCGCAGGACTGGCCCGGTATTAATGTTCAGTCGGCGCGTATGTGATGCGGGGCAGGCCGGTCTGGGCAAGCACAAAGGCGCAGCAAGTTCTGCCTGACTGGCTGATCAGCACGGCTGATTTCACATTGCGCAAAGGGCGTCTTACCCGACGCTCCTTTCCATCAATCGTACGACAGAAAAAAACCGGCTCATGGGTCTGCCTATGAGCCGGTTTGCTATTTGTCAGCGCTGCTCACACAGCATGCCGTTTCAGAGCGCGATTTCGCGTTCTGCTGCTCCCGGGTTTTGCATGGCTTTGTCCGCGGCGGCTGTAAACAGCACATCGGTGGATGAATTGAGCGCCGTTTCACTGGAGTCCTGCACCACACTGATGATGAAACCGACCGTGACCACTTGTGCGGCCAGGTCATTGTTGATGCCAAACAGACTGCAGGCCATCGGAATCAATAGCAGCGAGCCGCCAGGTACGCCCGAGGCACCGCAGGCGCCGACTGTTGCCAGCAGGCTCAGCAATAATGCGGTTGGAATATCAATCGGAATGTTTAATGTATGGACGGCAGCCAGGGTCAGGACAGTGATGGTGACCGCCGCGCCTGCCATGTTGATGGTTGCGCCCAGAGGGATAGATACCGAATAGGTATCTTCATGCAAGCCCAGTTTTTTGCAAAGAAGCAGATTAACCGGAATGTTGGCGGCAGAGCTGCGCGTAAAAAAAGCGGTGACACCACTTTCGGCCAGACACCGGAATACCAGAGGGTAGGGATTGCGGTGAATTTTGAAATAAACGATAAGCGGATTGACGACCAGTGCGACAAACAGCATGCACCCCACCAGAACCAACAACAGTCTGCCATAGGCCTTGAGTTCGCCAAGACCGGTCGTTGCCACGGTTACTGCGATCAGACTGAAAATACCCAGCGGTGCCAGGCGGATCACCCAGCGCACGACATTGGTCACAGCTTGCGCTGCGTCGCTCAGAATGGATTTGGTGCCGGCGCCGGCGTGACGCAGGCTGACGCCCAATAAAATGGCCCAGCTCAGGATGCCGATATAATTGGCTGTCAAAATGGCATTGACGGGGTTATCGATCACGTTAAGTACCAGCGATCGCAACACTTCTACAATCCCTGCCGGCGCACTTTGAGTTACCTGGCTCGTTACCAGAGTGAGTGTTGTGGGAAAGGCAAAGCTGGCCACCACCGCCACTAATGCCGCCGAAAACGTACCGAGCACATAGAGTAATAAAATGGGTTTGATATAGACTTCGGTGCCACTGCGGTGCTGGGCAATCGCAGCCATGACCAGTACAAAGACCAGCACCGGTGCGACGGCCTTGAGGGCGCCGGTAAAGAAAGTGCCGATAATCTGGCTCGACTGGGCGGCTTGTGGAAAAAATACGCCAAATAAAATACCAAGAACCAGGCCGATGATGATCTGGCGAACGAGATTGCCGCGAGCGATAGCGGCCAACAAATGCTGCAAATTCATGACATTATTCCAAAATGCATGTGATCCCGCAGAACCGTGGGCAGCAGCGCCACGGGTACCCGGGCCGAACGCTCGGGGACGAAGGCTGATCCGTATCTGCAGGAAAACGAAAGGGGTGTTGCGATCGGGCAACAAAAAAATGAGATGCGCGGCCCAGGTTTGCCCCGAAAAAGCGCAATGGGCGTCATGTTAGCTGCTTTTTTGCCATTTGTGTTTCGAAATCATGACATCCGGCCAAAACGGGTTTGCGCGTACGGTAGGTGGTTTTGCACGCTATTGGTCGTTGTCGTCCCAGGTCCGGGTTGAGGGAACCGTCACGTGTTGAGGGCTGGCTTGGGCATGCGTGCCGGTGTTACCTGTGCTGTTTTGCCGGTCCGTCTTGATGACGCTGATTTCGCCATTGGCTTCCAGAAAGGCACGCTTGACCTGCACCAACTCATCCACACCGTTGATGCGCAGTTGCTCCAGCAATTCGGCGCGGGTGACATATTCACGCCGCATATTTTTCAGTTGCAGGATACCGTCTTTGACCAGTAGCAGCCGGTCGGGAGAAAGCACACGGCTTATCGCTGGAAAGAAGTATCCCAGGCGGTCGACCAGAAATGACCACATAACAATGCCGGCGGCCACGATCAAGCCATCCGTGACGGTGTCGGAAGATCCTGACAGCCCATTGCCGACGGCTTCGGATACCAGCATCACGACGACGATGTCGGCAAAACCCAATGAGCCGATGTTGCGTCGTCCACCGAACCGAAATAGTAGATAAATACCCCAGTAGATGGCTGTACTGCGAAAAAAGGCCTCACTGAAAGTCTGCTGCATCTGGAATGCTTCGCTTAGCATGGTCATAAGGAAATTCCTGTGAAAGGCGGGGGAACAAGAGCAGGGGCTGCCCTGCAAAGTATACCCTGCGACCCTTGATCATCAAAAAAAACGCCCTGTACCGGTAATGGTACAGGGCGGTCGTTGACTGCAGCCAGGCAGACCGCAAGCCAGCGGTCTGCCTGGGACGGCGGTTTACTCTTCTTCGACGAACGTTTCTTCGCGTTTCTTGCGAATCGAAGGCAATGCAACGAGCACCACCAATGCCGCGGCCAGGATCAGCAGCGACATGGACAGCGGGCGAGTGACGAACGTACTGAATTCACCACGGGACAATAGCAGTGCGCGACGGAAATTCTCTTCCATCATCGGACCCAGCACCAGTCCCAGCAGCAGCGGGGCGCCTTCACATTTGAGTTTGCTCCACACATAGCCCACGATACCGAAAATCGCCATGATGTAAATATCAAACACGTTATAGTTCAGCGAGTACACTCCGATGGTGCAGAACAGGACAATAGCCGGGAACAGGACGCGGTAGGGTACTTTGAGTAGCTTGACCCACAAACCGATGAGTGGCAGGTTCAAAATAACAAGCATCAGGTTGCCGATCCACATGGACGCAATCAGACCCCAGAACAGTTCCGGGTGGCTGGACATGACCTGCGGTCCCGGCTGAATGTTGTGAATGGTCATTGCACCTACCATCAATGCCATCACGGCATTGCCGGGGATACCCAACGTTAGCAATGGAATGAAAGACGTCTGCGCAGCGGCGTTATTGGCCGACTCAGGTCCCGCCAGACCGGCAGGATGGCCTTTGCCGAAACGATGTGGCTCCCTGGATATTTTCTTTTCCAGCGTATAAGAAGCAAAAGACGACAATACGGCGCCGCCACCGGGCAAGATACCCAGTGCAGATCCAAGCAGGGTGCCGCGGATACACGCCGGTGCTGCTTCACGCAGTTCCTGCCGGTTCGGATACAGCGCGCCAATCTTGTCTGTAATATCTACCCGGTTTTCTTTCTGCGCCAGGTTGTTCATGATTTCGGCCAAGCCGAACACACCCATGGCAACCACCGCAAAGTCGATGCCGTCCTGCAGCTCGGGAATGCCAAAGTCAAAACGGGCTACGCCTGAGTTCACATCGGTTCCAACCATACCGAGCAGCAGACCCAGCAGAATCATGCAGATTGCTTTGGGCAGGGAGCCAGAGGCCAGTACCACGGCGCCGACAAGACCCAGTACCATGAGCGAGAAATACTCGGCAGGCCCGAACTTGAAGGCAACCTCGGCCAGTGGTGGCGCAAAGGCGGCCAGCAGCAGGGTCGCAAAACAGCCGGCGAAGAACGAACCCATCGCAGCGATTGCCAGCGCAGCGCCGGCCCGACCGTTCTTGGCCATTTGGTGACCGTCCAGTACGGTAACCACTGCCGAGGTCTCGCCAGGCAGGGCGACCAGAATAGCGGTTGTCGAGCCGCCATATTGTGCACCGTAATAAATACCGGCAAGCATGATCAGGCCGGCGGTAGGGGGCAGAATATAGGTTAACGGCAGCAGCATAGCAATCGTGGGTACAGGGCCGATACCGGGCAAAACGCCGATCAGGGTGCCCAGAATACATCCGAGCAGGGCATAGGCCAGGTTTTCAGGCGTAAAAGCGACCGAAAATCCCAGGGCCAGATGTTGTAATAAGTCCAGCATGATTATTTTCCTTTGATCCGACGTATCAGCATGACAACTGCAATCACGATACCCAGCGGGATCGTGATCTGCGCCAGGGTGCTCCATTCGGCAATCGGTTCAGGCCAAAGCGGGAATATCAGCCCCAGGCCTTTGACGAAGGCCAGCCAGGCAAACACGGTCAGGAAGATGGCATTGCCCACGGCAATTGTCAGGCTGAATTCATGACTGGCCAGGCTGCAAAAAATGACCAGCAGTGGAGTGGCAATGTACAGCCCCAGGTGATCCAGCATAATGCCGTACAGGCTGATACTGCCAATAATCAGAAATAGAATATCCCAGTCGAATTTGCCGACGGCGCTGTCCTCGGCTGGCTTGCCGCGCAGGGAATTGACGGTAACAATCGCCCCCAGCAATGCCATACAGATAGCAAGCCAGAAAGGGAAATAGCCTGGACCCATGCGGCTTGGCGTGCCCATGTCATAGCTGTAGGAAAATATGACAAAGCCCAGACCGATGGCCACAAACATCAGGCCGGACCAGAAGTCCTGTTGATTTTTTATCTGCATAATTTACCTTTTAAGTCTCCACTAAAATTGCAGGTGTATAGCCTGAGGATTGTATAGAGACAAAAGTCTTGCAGTGGATGACGAAAACATTACCGTTTTGTCATGATTGCATTTGAATAAAAATGTATATTGGAATTGAGGTTGGTACGGCACGCGTGCCGACATGAAAATGTATGATGCTCAGGTGGCGGCGCAACGCCGACAAAACGCATAGGAACGGGGGGACGCTCATGTGGCACTGCTTGGTCATTGAGGACGATTATGAAAACGCACGATATATTGCCAATGGCCTGAATGAGTTGCGGCACGATGCTGTGGTCTGTGGTAATGGCGCCGATGCCATGCGGCGTGCTTGTGAAGAGCAATGGGACATTATCATCCTGGACCGGATGCTGCCCGGCAATATAGATGGCCTGTCCATTCTGTCCACGCTGCGTGCGCTGGGCAACAAGACGCCGGTGCTGGTGCTCAGTGCCCTGTCGGGCGTGGATGAACGGGTTCGTGGCCTGAAATCGGGCGGCGATGATTATCTGACCAAGCCCTTTGCCTTTTCCGAGCTGATCGCCCGCATCGAAGCGCTGATCCGGCGGGCCGGCAGTGACGACACCATTAAACAGTTGCGAGTAGGTGATCTTACGCTGGATCTGATCAACCGTAAGGTGGAACGCAGCGGTAAACCCATCAATCTGCAGCCCAGGGAATATCGTCTGCTTGTCCATATGATGCAAAATGCCGGTAATGTCGTTACACGCACGATGTTGCTCGAATCGGTATGGGATTATCGTTTTGATCCGCAATCGAATGTGATTGATGTTCAGATCAGCCGCCTGCGCCGCAAGATCGACACCGGTTTTCAAACTCAGCTGATTCATACTGTATGGGGTGAGGGCTATGTTCTGTCGGCACAGGCGCAGGCGAGCGCGCAGGATATCGGGCCATCATGATTCGTCAATTTGTCCGTTTTCTGGACCAGACTTGGCATTCGATTTCCTTTCGACTGACATTCAATTACGGCTTGCTGGCCATCTTTTCCATCCTGGTCCTAATGGCATTTATTTATCTGCAAGTGGTCGGTGCGTTGCATTCCCAGTTGCAGCGTCAGATCGCGTCCACGACTCATCGGCTGGTAACCGATTTCGAAGTGGGCGGGTCAGACCGGCTGATCCGCTCACTTGCCTTTACCTTGTCCGATGATGTGGATTCAGATCAGGGCTTGTATCTTTTGCTCAATCAGACCGGCGAAAAAGTGATCGGTAACCTGGATTCTGCACCGGTCTCGCGGCTGTCGGAAATTGCCGAAGCCGACGTGAGCAACGAGGGAGCTGCGCTGAGCGGCAGGTTCAAGGTATCGACACTGGATGACGGCAGTACGCTGGTTGTCGGTGTGGATCTGGCCGAAACCAACAGAACCATCGCGCTGATTGGGCAAGCTTGCCTGGTCACGTTATTTGTTGCGCTGATGCTGGTGATCGTGGGTACATTTATCTTCAGGCGCGAGCTCGATTACCGGGTCAGCAGCATTCACAAGACAGCAACACAAATTAGCAGTGGCCAACTGTCCTCGCGAATCCCACTGTCTGAAATACACGACGAATTTTATCATTTGAGCCGTGAAATCAATTCAATGCTGGACCGTATCGAGGCGCTCATGAAAGGCGTGCGCCATGTGTCCGATACGATCGCGCATAATCTGCGCACGCCCCTGACGCGCATTATCAGCAGGCTGCGCACAGTGCAGCGACCCGGTCATTCGGCGCAGGAAGTATTGCAGGCTACGCATTTTGCTGTTCAGGAAATTGAAAACCTGAATCAACTTTTTGAAAAGCTATTGCAGATCTCCGAGATTGAAGCCGGTGTGTATCGGCAACGCTTTCGCATTTGTGATTTTTCAGCGGTCGCGGACGATGTTATTGACCTTTACAGCGCCTTTGCCGAAGATCGGCATCACCGGCTGTCATTGAATGTCCAGGGCGATTGCCGTATCCATGGCGATGCAGACCTGTTGGCCAGCATGCTGGCCAATCTGGTGGACAATGCATTGAAATACACCCGTGAACATGTCTGGGTCAGTTTGCATGGGGAGCAGGGGCAGTTATCGATTCAGATTGACGATGATGGCCCGGGAATACCAGCCAGTGAATACGACAACGTTGGCAAACATTTCTACCAATTGGATCCCAATGCCACCGGCTTTGGGCTTGGGCTTAAAAGCGTCATGGCCATTGTGGCCATGCATGAAGGAACCCTGAGGTTTGAGGATCGCCAACCTGGTCTCGGGATCACAATTGTATTTCCGATCGAACAGGGCTAGGCGTCTGATACAGGCCTGGATGCACGCGGTCAGCCGACGTTGGGCGCCCGTCTGCCTACCTTGGTCACGCCGTCTTCATCAATTTGATAAAAATCGTTCGGGCTGTTCCAGCACTCATCAAACAATGCATCCAGATGCTCCACCCCGAGTTTGTCGTACGCGTTTTCCTTGACCAGCACAAAGCCATCCCGATGGCTGTTCATATAGTATTTCACAAGCGACAGTTGTTTGCCCACCCGGTACGCTTCGTAAACCACGCCTAATGCGTCGCCTTTGCGTACAGCCCATTTTTCAAATGCCATCGCTGTCTCCCAGCTCAATCGTTCACTATACAGCAGATAAGGCAATTGTTAGTTGTTAAAGCAGTGGAGCGCCCAAGCGATGCAGTGGTGGGTAGGCCCCGCGATGAGCAGATCACAGTTGTCTGGTCCTTATCCTGGTCCTGGTCCGGTATGTGTCCCGGTCAGTTGCAGGGTCAGGCGCAGCATGTCACATAGCCTGATGCCGTCTTCAATAATAGGTTCGTTGTAGTTGTCGATGAAAAAATTACGTTCGATGCCGGTCACCCGGAAGCCCTGTTTTTGGCAAAAGGCGAGCTGGTAACCGAATGATCCTGTTCCCACTTCCAATTGTCGGGCACCGGATCGACGATAAATGTTGAGTTTGTTGCGGACAACAAAAAAGCCGCTTGCAAAGCGGCTTAAATGTTTGATATAACTGGATTTTAAAACTGTGTAAATGGTGGCTCTTCCCCGATTCGAACGGGGGACCTGCGGATTATGATTCCGTCGCTCTAACCGACTGAGCTAAAGAGCCATTCTCACAGCTTTCACCTCATAAAAATGAGGATTCATTCAAACTGGCTCTGTATCCAAAAAAATCGATTGGTTACAGAGCAACTGAATGAAGCATGAAACTATATCAGGATTTTTTTTCCTGCGCAAGCTCTTTATTGCAACGCACGCAGGATTTTCTGCCCGGCGCGTCCATCCGGCGTTAGTCCAAGTTTGCTTTGCTCTGTTTTGATGGCCTCGCGCGTCTTGCTGCCGATCAAACCGTCGGGTTCGCCGATATCGTAGCCTCGGCTCAGCAGGGCTTTTTGCAACGTGACGCGTTCGGCTCGTGACAGGCCGGGGTCATCCGTGGGCCAGGCGGTGGCAAAAGGGCCTGCACCGCGTAGCCGGTCGCTCAGATGGGCGATGGCCAGGGCGTAGCTTTCGGCTGCGTTATAGCCATAAATCACGTCGAAATTGCGAAATACCAGGAATGCCGGTCCGGCGGCCCCCGCTGGCGTCAGCAGGCCCGCTTTCTGGTTGCCTGAAACACGCGCGTCCAGCGGCTGGCCGTCTATGGTTGTGACGCCTCGCGCAGCCCATGTTGATATGGATTTTTTATTGCGTCGACCTTCACCAGCCGTGTTCATGTCGGCAGGCAGGCGCACTTCAAATCCCCAGGGCTGTCCGGTCTGCCAGCCGCCCTTGGCAAGAAAGTTGGCGGTGGATGCCAGCGCATCGGCCGAGTTGTCCATCAGGTCGCGGCGCCCGTCGCCATCGAAATCCACGGCCAGCCGCTCGAAGGTGGAGGGCATAAATTGCGTGTGCCCGAAAGCGCCCGCCCAGGAACCGACCAGGCGCTGTGGCTGGATGTCGCCTGATTGCAGAATCCGTAGCGTGGCAAAAAATTCTTTCTGAAAATAGGCCTGGCGACGTCCATAACAACTGAGCGTGCCCAACGCCTGCACCAGTGGATATTTACCCTGTGTCTGCCCGAAGTTGCTTTCCACACCCCACACCGCCACGACAGTTGCCGGATCTACGCCGTACTGTGCAGAGACACGTCGCAATACATCGGCATGGCGGGTAAGGTTGCTTTTGCCTTCACTAACCCGTTGCTCATCCACTAACCCGGCCAGATAGTCCCAGATTGGCTGGCGAAATTCCGGCTGGTAATTGAGCTTTTCCAGAATGCTCATGTCCGGCGTGACGCCCTGAGTAAAGCGGGCAAAGGATTGCGCGGAAATGCCGGCGCGGGCCGCCTGTGGCTGCAGTTTTTGCAGGCATGCGGCAAAATCGCCGCCACTTTGTGCAAACGCGGCACCCGGTATGCCAATTGTCAATAAGAGGGTGAGCCGCTGCAGTGAGCGAGAATAAGAACGGTGCGAGCGGCTGATGGGCATGAATACGGCTCCTGGTTATGGCCAAATCGTGTAATGGATTGAAGTCAAATTCTAACGTATGTGCCATTTTGTTTGTGATTTCATGTGTTTGGCGGAAAACATGGGTAAAATTGACCGCAGTTCGTTAGAATCAGTATCCATTATCCTATTCACTCGTTGAGATTGCATTGTATGAAGTTGAAAGTATTGGCAACGGCTCTGGCACTTCTGGCTACCTCGGCCTGTGTATATGCCGACTCAGAAGCGCTGAACCGTATCGAACGGCTTGAGCAGTCTCAATCCACGCAGCATCAGCTACTGGTTCAAAACGGCAGCCCTTCGGCCAACGCTTCTAAAGCGCCGGTCTCGCAGAAGAAGCCCGAGAAGAAAGCGCTGGAGCCCACGGTAGATCAGGCCAAGGCCGCTATTATCGTGGCCAATATTCTGACACGCTTTGAGTATGACAAGAAGCCGCTGGACGAGAATATGTCGCATGCGGTATTCAAGGAATACCTCAAAATGATGGACCCGGCAAAGCTGTATTTGCTCAAGTCGGACATCGATGAATTCGAACCAGTGCGCCAGAACATTCACACCATGCTGATGACCGGTCGCCTTGCGCCGGCGTTTGCCATGTTTGAAAAATATCGGGACCGTGTCGAACAGCGCTTTGATCATGCACTGGCCTTGCTGGACAAGCCTTTTGACTTTGATGTTGAAGAGTCCTTCAACCTGGATCGCAAAAAAGCGGAATGGGCAACTTCGGACGAACAGATCAACGATCTGTGGCGCAAGCGGATCAAGAACGATTATCTGCGTTTGAAACTGGCCGGCAGTAAAGACAGCGTCATTGTCGAGAAACTCAAAAAGCGCTACACAAACAATCGCAACCAGATCATGCGCATGAATGGCGAAGACGTTGCCGAGATGTTCCTGAATGCCTACGGCAACAGTACCGATCCACATACGTCATATTACAGCCCCAGTTCTGCGAAAAATTTCGACGTGCAAATCAGCCTGTCGGTTGAAGGCATTGGTGCCGTTTTGCAAAAACGTGATGAATACGGACAGATCCGTGAAGTGGTGCCGGGTGGCCCGGCAGCCAAATCCGGCAAGCTCAATCCCGGTGATCGCATTGTGGCCGTGGGCCAGGGCGAATCGGGCCCGATGGAAGATGTGGTCGACTGGCGCCTGGATGATATCGTCAAACTGATTCGCGGCAAGCGTGGCACAACAGTGCGTATTGAAATCATTCCGGCCGAAAGGGGCATGGAAGGCAAGCACACGACGGTCTCGATCGTTCGCCAAAGAGTAACCATGGAAGATCAGGCTGCCCGTTATCGTATCTATGAAGCGGGTGCAGAGGGCGATAAGCGAAAGGTCGCTATCATCACGATTCCCAGCTTCTACGAAGATTTTGACGCGAAAGCGCGTGGCGAAAGCAATTACAAAAGCCTTACCCGCGATGTCCGGGTGATTCTTGAAAAGCTTGAAAAAGAAGGCGTGGATGGGGTTCTGCTGGATTTGCGCAATAATGGTGGCGGTTCGCTGAGTGAAGCGGCCAACCTAAGCGGCCTGTTCCTGGGCGGTCCCAATCCGATCGTTCAAGTGAGCACCGCCGAGGGAACCACGTCCAATGTCCGCAGTGCAACGGGAAAAATCGTCTGGAACAAACCGGTAGGGGTCATGGTCAATCGTATTTCGGCCTCTGCGTCGGAGATTTTTGCCGCAGTGATTCAGGATTATGGTCGTGGTGTGGTTATTGGCGATCCGACATGGGGTAAAGGATCCGTACAGACCATTCGTGGCCTGGATGAGTTTTTGCGTCGACACGAAGGTGAGGAGCTGGGCTCGCTCAAATGGACCATTCAGAAGTTCTTCCGTGTCAACGGCAGCTCTACGCAGGAAAAAGGCGTTGTACCAGACATTGTGTTCCCTTCGGCTTTTGACCCAACCGAGCTGGGCGAGTCCAGCTATGAGAATGCCATGCCATGGAGCAAGATCGCCCCGACCAAGTACAGCGGATACGATTCGCTTGCAGATAAAATCGGGCCGCTCAAAACCATGCATGAGCAGCGTACGCAGCAATCGGATAGCTGGAAACTTTTGCTAGACGAGCTGGCATATGCCCGCAAGACGTCCGACAAGAAAGTTATTTCATTGCGTTATGCCACGCGTTTGGAAGAGCGCGAAAAAATGTCCATGGAGCAGTCGCAGTTTGAAGAGCGTCGTAAAAAACTGGGTGAATCCGATGTTAATTCGTTCCGCCTTGACGACGGTCTGGCAGCAGGGGAAGGCAACCTGACCCAGGAGCTGGCGGATGAGAAAAAACGCAAGGAGAGCCTGGATATCGCTATCAAGGAAGCAGCCAACATCGTGGCGGATCTGGCAAAACAGAAGTAGCCTTTCGGCGCATCCAGTTACAACGATTCACAACTCGGGCAGACAGACATATCGCATTTACCCGTACGATATGTCTGTTTTTGCAATCGAGCAGGCAGATACCCGTGCTGATTCCGTTTTTGAAGCTGATGCAATGTGCATTCATCGTAACTATGTTGATTGCCTTTTCCCCGGACGTGGCTGGCGTCCAGGAGCCTTCCTCACGCCCGGCGCTGACCGTGACGGTGCAGACAGTCAATTCCACGCAAATCATCCCCGGTTTCGGGGCTACCGGCAATGTTCGCGCCTGGCATGACGCCAGCGTCAGTGCCCAGACCAGTGGTCTTCGTCTCAAAGCCCTGTATGCCGACGTGGGCGACAGGGTGAAAGCAGGGCAGATGCTGGCAGAGTTTGAAGATACCTCTAGTCGCGGCGATCTGACCCAGGCCGAGGCGCGCTTGCAACAGGCCCAGGCGTCGCTGGATACGGCCAGACGCAATGCGGACCGTATCCGGAAAATCCGCAGCAGCGGTGCTATCAGTCAATCCGAAGTAGACCAGGCCCTGTCGGGCGAAAAAAATGCCATGGCTGACATCTCTGCTGCCAAGGCGGCACTGCAAACGCAGACGCAACGCAGCTCCTATACGAAATTGCTGGCACCGTCGGATGGCGTCATTTCGGTGCGTAACGCGGTTATCGGCGCTGTAGTCAGTCCCGGGCAGGAAATTTTTCATCTGGTTGTCGATAACCGCCTGGAGTGGCAGGCGCAACTGGGTATGCGCAATCTCATGCAGGTTAGTGAAGGCATGCAGGTGCATGTTGTTTTGCCAAATGACCGAAGGGTTGCGGGGCGGGTGCGGCAGATCGGGCCCACGCTGGATGAGCAGACGCGCCAGGGCATCGTTTATGTTGATCTGGCATCTGATCCGCAATTGCGCGCCGGCATGTTCTTGCGCGGCCGTTTTGAGTTGCCGCCTAAACAGGGGCTGACGGTGCCACGTCAGGCGCTGGTGCTGCGTGACGGATTCTATTTTGTTTTTGTGCTCGGGAACGATAATAAGGTTGTGCAGACCAAGGTACAACTCGGTGGCGCAGCCAGCAATACGATACAGGTGACGGCGGGACTGCGCGAAGGTGATCGGGTCGTGACGCAAGGCGCGGCGTTTCTGAACGATCAGGATACGGTCCGGGTGGTCGAAGCGCCAGTGCAGCAGCCGACCGCAGGCAAGATGAGCGACGCGGCGCCGGGCGGCGCACCGGATTCTCCGACTGCATTCAACGCTAGTCCTGCCGGGAACTGAACATGAACGTTTCTGCGTGGTCGATAAAGAACCCGTTGCCTGCATGCATGTTGTTCGTGCTGCTGACACTGATGGGATTGTATTCGTTTCATGCAATGCGGATCCAGAATTTTCCAGACATCGATCTGCCTACCGTGGTGGTCACGACCGTCCTGGAAGGAGCAACGCCAAGCCAGCTTGAGAATGATGTCGCCCGCAAGATTGAGGACAATCTGGCAACGGTGCAGGGCATAGATCATGTTTTTAGCACTTTGCAGGATGGCGTTGCGACCATTACTGCGCAGTTTGAACTGGAAAAACCCATACAGGAAGCGGTCGATGACGTACGTTCGTCGGTTGCCTCGGTGCGCAATGAGCTGCCGGCCAACACCGAGGAACCCATCGTCACCAAACTGGACCTGGCACAGCAGCCGATCCTGGCATTCACCGTCAGTTCCTCGCGTCGTGATGTAACGGATGTGTCCTGGCTTGTGGACAATACCATTGCCCGTAAACTGCTGACGGTCTCTGGCGTTGGCAAGGTCAGCCGGGTAGGCGGACGTGACCGTCAGGTGCGCGTAGACATGGATCCGGTGCTATTACAGGGGTTAGGTGCAACGGTTGCTGATGTCTCGCGGCAGCTCAAATCTGTGCAGCAGGAACAGTCGGGGGGCAAGGCTGAGCTGGGTCTGCAGAAACAGCCCATTCGTACTCTGGGCGCCGTCAAAAGCGCGGCAGAGCTGGAAGATTTACGCATACCACTGAGCAACGGCAAAGTCATCACTTTGGGCGAAGTGGCTACCGTCCGCGATAGTTTTGCCGATCCGGTCACGGCTGCATTTCTGGATGGCAAGCCTGTCGTGGCGTTTGAAGTGGCACGCAGTCGCGGGGCGGGTGAGGTTGATGTCGGACGGGGCGTGATGCAGGCGCTGGAGCAGATCAAGGCCGAGTATCCCGATCTGACCTTCCGCACGGCATTTGATATGGTGGAGCCGGTCCAGTCTGAATATGACGGGGCCATGACTATGCTGTACGAGGGGGCGCTGCTGGCGGTGCTGGCCGTCTGGCTGTTTTTGCGCGATATCTGGGCGACCTTGGTATCGGCCGTCGCTTTGCCCTTGTCCATCATACCGGCATTTGTCGGCATGTATTTTTTTGGCTTTACGATCAATGGCGTCACACTGTTGGCCTTGTCGCTGGTGGTTGGTATTCTGGTGGATGATGCCATTGTTGAGGTCGAGAATATCGTGCGGCACCTGCAGTCGGGTAAGTCTCCCTATCGTGCCGCGATGGAGGCGGCCGATGAAATTGGCCTCGCCGTTGTGGCCACCACGTTCACGCTGATTGCCGTGTTTTTGCCTACGGCGTTTATGAGCGGTATCGCCGGCAAGTTCTTCAAGCAATTTGGCTGGACGGCCGCCATGGCCGTCTTTGCCTCCCTGGTTGTTGCTCGTATGCTCACACCCATGATGTGTGCCTACATTTTGAAAGGCAAGAAACAGGCGCCCAAAGATCCGGCATGGATGAGGCTTTATATGAAGTGGGTGGACCGCTCGCTGCGTCATCGATGGGTTACCGTATTTATTGCTGGTCTGTTCTTTGTCGGTTCGATCGTTATTATTCCGCTGCTGCCTACGGGCTTCATGCCTGCCGATGATCTGTCCCAGACCCAGGTCTATGTGGAAATGCAGCCGGGCACGCCATTGGCGCAAACAGAGAAAACGGCCGAGCGGGTGCGTCAACTGGTCATGGAGAATCCGTCGGTGCGGTCGGTGTATACCAGTATCGGTGGCGGGGCTGCCGGAGGCGATCCGTTTGCCGGCGGCCAAACCCAGGAAGAGCGCAAGGCCACGCTGACCGTGCTGCTGCAGCCGCGCAACGAACGAGCGGTAAAGCAGGAGATTGAGGCTGATATTCGCCGGCGGCTGCAAGTCGTTCCGGGTGTGCGCCTCAAAGTGGGGCTGGGCGGCTCCGGCGAGAAATATATGTTGGTGCTCTCAAGCGAGCAGCCTGATGTGCTGATGCAGACGGCACTACAGGTCGGACGGCAATTGCGGTCCATAGAGGGCCTGGGCAATATCTCTTCGTCGGCCAGCCTCATACGTCCGGAAATAGAAGTGCATCCACGTTTCGATGATGCGGCGCAACTGGGTGTCACCAGTGCCGCCATGGCCGATACGCTGCGGGTTGCCACGGCCGGCGACTTTGAAGTGGCATTGTCCAAACTCAATCTGGATCAGCGCCAGATTCCAATTGTCGTTGCTCTGGAAAAATGGGCAATTAAAGATCTGGATTTCATTGAGAATTTACGCGTGCCCGGCGCAAACGGGCCGGTGCCCCTGAGTAGTGTGGCCGATGTGCGTCTGGGCGGTGGTCCCGCGGTGATCAATCGCTATGATCGGGCTCGTAATATTACGTTTGAAATTGAACTTTCGGGCATCGCGCTGGGTGATGTGGTCAAACAGGTCAGGCAGTTGCCTGCCATGAAATCGTTGCCTGCCAGTGTGTCGGTCATCGATATTGGCGATGCAGAGGTCATGGAAGAGTTGTTCCAGAGTTTCGGATTGGCCATTGTCATTGGCATTGTCTGCATTTATATTGTTCTGGTATTGCTTTTCAAGCAGTTTCTTCAGCCTTTGACAATCCTGGCCGCGTTGCCGCTATCGCTGGGCGGTGCATTTGTCGGCCTGCTGCTGGCCGACAAGAGTTTTTCCATGCCGTCGCTGATCGGTCTGATCATGCTTATGGGGATTGCGACCAAGAACTCGATTCTATTGGTCGAATATGCCATTCTGGCGATCAAGGAGAAGGGCATGACGCGCCTGGATGCGCTTCGGGACGCCTGCCACAAGCGGGCCCGTCCGATTCTGATGACTACCCTTGCCATGGGCGCCGGCATGGTGCCGCTGGCGGTCGGTTGGGGCTCTGCTGATCCGGCCTTTCGGTCACCGATGGCCATCGCTGTGCTGGGAGGGCTGATTACATCCACGTTTCTAAGCCTGCTGGTCATTCCGGCGGTGTTCCTGATTGTGGACGATGTGAGTGGTTTTTTCCGGCGCTATACCGATAAACTGTTCAATGACCCGGAGTAAGGTGTGGCAATCGCTATTGCTGGCGCGGCAGCAGCACGATAATGAGGCGCAGTCTTTTTCCGCGGCAGGCAGATCAGCGAGCAGCAGGCGCATCAGCGGCAATCGATGCGCAGTTGGTAAAGGACATTACGAAAGTTGAGCGACAAAGGTGATCGTACAATGAATATTGTGCTTTTCGGAAAAACCGGCCAGGTGGGAAGGGCATTGCAATCGGCGCTGGCGCCGCTGGGACGAGTCATAGCGCCAGGCAGGCCAAGGCACGGGTCAGGGCTGTCAGTGGAGTCGGCCGAACCTGCCATCCCGTCTGAACCCTGGCATGCTGATTTCCTGGATCCGGCGCAATTGTTCGAGCGCACGCTTGCCTTATCGCCCGATGTGATCGTCAATGCGGCCGCCTACACGGCTGTGGATGAGGCCGAAAACAATCAAGCTGCCGCTCTGTTGGTTAATGCCCAAGCGCCGGCTGTATTGGCGCGCGTGGCGGCTCAATGTGGCGCCCTGCTGATCCATTATTCTACTGACTACGTTTTCGATGGCACCGGAACACGGCCCTGGACTGAGACTGATGCTGCCTGGCCGGTCAATATTTATGGACACAGTAAACTGGCTGCAGACCAGGAGATTGCCCGCAGTGGCTGCAGGCACCTGATCTTTCGCACCAGTTGGGTGTATAGCCGCGAGGGTCACGGCTTTTTGCAGCAGATGATGCAACTGGCTATGCGCCGTCATTGCTTACGGGTGGTGAGCGATCAGATCGGTGCGCCGACTAGCGCATGCCTGATTGCCGATATTACTGCAGCAATACTTGATAAATACGGTAGCCATCCTGCGGCGATTGAAGACGGGATATATCATCTGGCAGCCAGCGGGCAGACCAGTTGGTTCGACTATGCCTGCCATATTTTTGCACGCATGCGCGCCAACGGGCTGGATCTGGCACTGGATCGTGTCGTGCCGGTCAGTACGCTGGAATATGGCAGCGCTGCTCGGCGGCCGTTAAATAGCAGGCTCGACACCGGCAAGCTCGCCGGTGCTTTTGGGTTGTCGTTGCCCGGCTGGCAGCAGGGCGTTGATGCTACTGTGGATGCGCTATGCGAGAGCGTCAGGGATAGTCGCTTCCTATCGTGATGACGGGCCTGCGATAGCCGGCTTCAGGTCATAGAAAATCTTGCCCGCATCAATAAATTTGTAAAGCATACTCTCGGCACAAACTGCCTGCCCCAGCTGGTTTTGCTGGTGCATGGACGCCAGCATCTCCTGCAATATAGCAATAAAAGATGGCACCAGCGCAGCATCCATACTCCAGTAGTCATTGGAAAACTGCAGGGCCAGCGCACCTGCGGCATTGGCTGCCAATGTTGCGTTGGGAAATACGTAGCGTTCCTTGGCTCTGTCTGCAAAGTGCACAGTCTCGCTTGCCGCTGAAGCCAGTTGTACGCCAGGCGACATTTTGAATACTCTTTTGAACGGTTTGTACAAGTCGTGGTGTTGCCCCACTTGCAGAAACCACAGCAGACATGTCAGTTCACTGAAGGCAGCAATTGCCTGATTGCTGCCCAGATTGCGATCAAAGCCCTGAATCTGTTCGTTGCCAGCGTAACTCATGAGGTAATCCACCTGCTCAATCAACGCATCATGCTGCGGCTGTGACAAGGGGTAGGCAGAATACTCCACAAGTGCGATGCGCGAGCCGGGTGCGTGGGTATTGATGCTGGTGATCGTGGCCAGCAGATTGTCGTAGCTTTGCGTCTGCTGACTGCTGGCCGCTTGTGCATGGCCGTTACCATGCGGGTGATCACCCGATGCGCCGATACCGACCTGAGCGCCGGCTTGCTGCTGGTTTGCGCTGCCAGCATAAGGCGCGTTAGTGGCGCTGGTAATAATGAAAAGCGCGTTTGTGCTAGTATCTGTCATGAATAAGTGCCCCGGACGCTATGACCCGGAATAATGCCAAGTAAACCGGCTATTTTAGCAAGTTACGCAAGCTTGGGCGGCCCCAAATGCAGCCGCCGGATAAATGGGGCACAATCCCTTCAGCGCTATCGCTTAAACACGACGCCTTAAACACGACCTTTTTACTAAGCTGTGCTTATGACGCCACCCCCGGAATGCTTTTTTATATGAACGACATCTGCCAGATCGAAAATCGTGTGCGCCGATGGCTTGAAAAAGCCGTCATCGGCCTCAATCTTTGTCCTTTCGCCAAAAGTGTCTATGTCAAAGACCAGGTCCGGATTGCGATATGTCATGCGCAGGATAAACATACGCTAACGGGACAGTTATACGAGCAATTGCAGTTGCTGACCAGCACGCCGGCGCAACAGACCGACACCACGCTGCTGGTTGTGCCCTTTATGTTTGAGCAGTTCAGCGACTTTAACGATTATCTGGATATTGCCGAAGCGGTGCTGGATGAACTGGAACTGGTCGGCGAAATTCAGCTCGCGAGTTTTCATCCTGCTTACCAGTTCGCTGATACCGAATCGGACGATTTGAGCAATTATACCAATCGTGCGCCGTATCCCATTTTGCATCTGTTGCGTGAAGACAGCCTGGATAAGGCGGCGGAGCAATACCCGGATGCCAGTGTGATTTTTCAGCGCAATATCGACGTGGTCCAGGCGCTGGGCGAGGAAGGATGGCATCGGCTGTTGCAGGATGATCAGTAGTAACTTGTTGAAATGCAATAGCTTTTCCGGTGATTGTAGTATTGTTCATTGTCCATGGTTTGTGGTATTATGTAATCTAAGCTGTATATCTGGTTGACTGAATGTTTTCTGGACGCGGGTTCGACTCCCGCCGTCTCCACCAACAGTGTATTTGCTGCTGTATCCGCAAGGCGGGTTCAAGTATGCTGCTGATGGGGACGCCATGGTTTCGACAGGAAAAGATAGGAAGATCGGCAGCCGGTAGGCGATGACCGTAAATCAAGCAAAACCTTTAAATGCAAATGACGAAAGTTACGCATTAGCAGCCTAATATTGGCTAGCTAGGAGCTTTATCCACTTGGCAACAGAACGGATAAAAAAGGGAGCTTCGGCTCCCTTTTTCATTGCGTGGCGAATGTGTAATGTGGTTGTCGGCTGTGGCCTTGTCAAGGTGAGGTGGCGCATTGTCGGGCGCACGTCACTTTCATGCCAGATATCTGCTCATTTAGCGAATTTCGTAAAGATAGAGTTCAACCCGCCGGTTTACCGTGCGTCCTTGCGCTGTTGAGTTGCTCATGAGAGGATCAATTGATCCCCGACCTTCGAGCTCGATCAGCACGCTTTTCACATTTCGTTGAATCAGATAATTGACTACAGCAGTGGCGCGTGTGATAGACAGTGTCTGATTGGTCACCTGATCTCCCTGGGAATCGGAGTGTCCGACGACCTTGATGCGCAAATAGGGCGACTCGACAAAAGCGCCAGCCACGGCGTTGAGCACCGGCTTCATTTTATTGTTCAGGCGAGCACTGCCGCCACGAAAGGCTGTTCCTCCGGGTAAAATCACACGCAGGCTGCCATCGCGCACTCGATTGACCTGAATGCCCAGATTCTGCGTGTCGGAGGCGCGGATCTGCCCGATAAGTTCATTCCAGTTGCTCGGTGTGGTTACACTGCGCTGCATCACTGGCAGCCCGCTGGTATCAACGGCAATGCCGCCGCCCGGATTGTCTGCGCCGCCATTGCCGAAAGACGCACAGGCCGATAGCAGCAATCCGGCCGTGGCCATCATCGTGGCCCGTATAAGCGTGCTCAGTTTCATGATTTTCCTATGCTGGCCTGTTCTTTGATTTTTACGACGGCATCCCATACATCTTCAGGCATAAGTGCAATCTGATCAGCATCCCAGGCCTTTACTTCATTGGCATCAACGCAATAGCCATAAGCTGCGGCGACAGTCGGCATACCAGCTGCCTTGCCTGCGATGATATCACGTTCATCATCACCTACGTAGATGCAGGTTTCGGGGGCAACTCCCGCCAGTTTTGCTGCGTGTAGCAGCGGCGCCGGGTGGGGTTTGGAAAATGCCAGCGTATCGCCACAGACATTGGCCGCGCTGCGATCGGTCAGTTGCAGATAATCGAACATAGGTAGCGACAACGCTTCGGCCTTGTTGGTCACGATCCCCCAGCGCATGCCAGAATCTTCCAGTTTGCCAAATAGCTGCTCAATACCCGGAAACAGTGTGGTATTCCGGGTCATGCAGGCACGGTAGTCTTCAAGAAACCGCAAGCGCGTCGGTTCATAGTCTTCGTCGTCCGGGGTCAGCGCCAATGCGACACGCAGCAGCCCGCGGGCACCCTGGGATGCAACACAGCGCAGCATTTCATAAGGGAGCGGTGGCATTCCCCGATAATGGCGCTGCAGGTTTGCAGCGTGCGCCAGATCAGGAGCACTGTCGGCCAGCGTACCGTCAAAGTCGAAAAGCACAGTGGTGATCATTTGTAGGTCGCCATCAGATAGTTGACCGATGTGTCGTTATCCAGGGAGTAGACATCAGTAATGGGGTTATATTGCATGCCTTTCATGGCCATGGGCTCCAATCCGGCTGCGCGGGCACTGGTGGCAAGTTCGCTCGGGCGGATAAAGCTGCTGTGTGTGTGCGTATTACGCGGCAGCAGGTTAAGCACATACTCTGCACCCACGATGGCAAAAAGAAAGGATTTGAAATTGCGGTTCAGCGTGGAAAAAAAGACCAGCCCGCCAGGTTTGACCAGGGTGGCGCAGGCACGGACAATGGAGCCTGGGTCGGGCACATGTTCCAGCATTTCCATGCAGGTCACCAGGTCATACTGGGCGGGACGCTCGCTGGCGATCTGTTCTGCGCTGATGTTTCGGTATTCCACCTGTACGCCGCTTTCCAGACCGTGCAGGCGAGCCACGTTCAGGGACTTTTGCGCAAGATCAATGCCAGTGACCGTTGCGCCGCTGGCAGCCATGCTTTCGGCAAGAATGCCGCCGCCACAACCAACATCAATGATGGTTTTGCCCTCCAGGCCGCCGGCCAGAGACGATATCCACTCCAGGCGCAATGGGTTGATGGCATGTAGTGGCTTGAACTCACTGGTGGGATCCCACCATTTTGCCGCCAGATCGCCAAATTTATCCAATTCGGCCTGGCTGGCATTGACGGGCAGGGGTGACGGCGAGCTGGTCTGTGACATAGGCAGTGGTGGAAAGTGATATCGTGTATATATGATAGTGATAGCTACATTTTACACCACTGGCGACGGATGGGGCGGCAAGCCGCGGCAGTCGACCCAGACAGCACGCCGGGGATCAATCACCAGACGTAAAAAAGGCTCCTTACAGGAGCCCTTTTTACTGCTACTAGGAGCCTTTTTGCAGGAGACGCTGGGATTAGCGGCGTGTACCTACGATTTCGATCTCTACGCGACGGTTTTTAGCACGGCCTTCGCGAGTTGTGTTGGAGGCAACAGGTTGTGTTTCACCACGGCCGGAAGCAATGATCTGGTCAGCAGGAACACCACGGGAGATCAGGTAGTTCTTGACTGAAGCAGCACGGCGCTCAGACAGTTTCTGGTTGTATGCATTGGTACCAACAGAATCGGTATGACCAGTAGCGATCAGAGATTCCAGGTTCAATTGAGTAACTTGCTGGGCAACTTGATCCAGAATATTACGGCCTTCTGGTTTGAGTGTTGCTTTGTCAAAGTCGAAGAATGTATCAGCGTTGAAGGTTACTTTGTTGGCAACGACTTCAGCTTGAGGAGCGCCACAACCTTGAGCTGCGGTTGCGGGTGTCCAGAAATTGTCGCGCCAGCAGTGTTCATTCGTGCCGTTCATCCAGACCAGACCGTATGGATTAACCCAGTTATCGACGGTTTGCGCTGATGCTACACCTGACGTTGCGGCTGCAACAACGGCGAATGCCAATG
>JAFAEO010000035.1 GCA_023423975.1 Pseudomonadota bacterium | reverse complement strand
AGTTCCGCCACCCGGCGTTAAGGGGAGAGATAAGATGGTGCATTACGAAGTAGTTCAGTATTTGATGGATTGTTGCGGTATCACTTACAACCAGGCTGTGCAGGCTTTACGCAGCAACGACTGGGATCTCTGGCAGGCAGAAGTCGCTATACGTAGCAACAAGATGTGAGATTCGCAAAATGCAAAAAATCGACCTCGGCAACAACGAATCCCTGGTGTGCGGCGTGTTCCCCAACCAGGATGGAACGTTCACTGCCATGACGTATACCAAAAGCAAAACATTTAAAACCGAAACTGGTGCGCGCCGATGGTTGGAGAAGCACACAGTAAGCTAACGATTAAAACGTCTACTCCTGCTGTTCCAGAATAACTTCATAAAATGGGAGTATTTTTCGGTGACGAGATAATAAGAACAGTTTGCGCTATCACTCTGATGTTGAATGATGCCCTTCCGTTCTAATTTTTTCATAACCGGGTTACGGCAAGGAGAAGTGATAATAAGATTTCCTGTTTTAAGGAAATCTTTAAATACAGCGATTTCTTTCTCAGATAAACGAAGCAATACTCGTTGCTCTGGTAGTAATGAATAATGCTTTTGAATATGTGCTCGCAATCTTGAGAAGGAAATGGCGACCACGAAAGAAAAGGCAAAAACGATAATCTGAAAGAGCCAAGGTATTTCAGTATAAGCATTGAATGCGACAGTAAACTCTTTCGGTATCAGCCAGAGAGTGAGACCAAAAATGATAATCGTATACATAAGTCTTTCGAGTGGCTCGTTAGCAAAAAGTTTCAACAATGGAGTAAATACATCCAACATATCAATAACTCTCAACTGTAAGGGTATTGAAATGTTAACACAAGCTCTCGCTGTAGGGGTATAGCCGAGACCACCGAAGCCCGGAGGTGGTGAAATAAAACCGGGCACAACACGAAGGCGCATTTCCGATATCCATAAAGAGTCGGTCTTGTCTGTTAAATTTAAATGGTGGGAGTGCGCCTCCGGTTGTAAATAACGACATTGCTGTGTGTAGTCCTGGCGGCATCAGTTTTTTTCTTGAAGTTCGGCTGATGTCCGCCCTTTTTAAAGTGAATTTTGTGATGCGGTGAATGCGGCTAAGCGCACGTGGCACAGTTAAAAGTCATGTTAGTCCTTATTGGTTTGGGTGGGAAAGCCGACTGTAATTGTTAACTGGTTGCAGTCACCTGGAGGCACCAGACACCGCATCAACAAAGTTCATTTGTAAAAATGGAGATAATTATGATTGCACATCACTTCGGAACTGATGAAATACCACGTCAGTGTGTGACTCCTGGCGATTATGTTCTTCATGAAGGCCGGACATATATTGCCTCGGCAAACAATATTAAAAAGCGAAAACTATATATTCGTAACCTGACCACAAAAACATGCATTACTGACCGCATGATTAAAGTCTTCCTCGGTCGTGATGGTTTACCTGTAAAGGCGGAGTCATGGTGATGACTAAGAAAATAAAATGTGCTTACCACCTTTGCAAAAAAGACGTTGAAGAAAGCAAAGCTATTGAAAGAATGCTTCACTTCATGCACGGGATTTTATCAAAAGACGAACCGAGAAAATATTGCAGTGAAGCTTGTGCCGAAAAAGACCAGATGGCACATGAACTTTAATTAATTGACTATTCGAAACTGAATTTATGCCAGAAATGGCAGGTATTCGCTCAACCTTAATTAAGGAGAAAAACATGATTACCAATTATGAAGCCACTGTTGTAACTACCGATGACATTGTTCACGAGGTGAATCTGGAAGGAAAGCGCATTGGCTACGTAATTAAAACAGAAAATAAAGAAACCCCATTCACTGTGGTTGATATCGATGGTCCATCAGGCAACGTAAAAACACTTGATGAAGGTGTCAAAAAAATGTGCCTGGTGCATATCGGAAAGAATCTGCCCGCAGAAAAAAAAGCCGAATTTCTGGCAACTCTAATTGCAATGAAATTAAAAGGTGAAATCTGAAAGAAATAGCCTGCGTATGGCGCAGGCTATGAACAGTGTGTATCCGGCAAGATCATTCACTGAACAAAACGAATTTTAATCTGAGTTGAGGTTAAAAAACAATGAGCACAAAACCACTCTTCCTGTTACGGAAAGCGAAAAAATCATCCGGTGAACCTGACGTCGTCCTGTGGGCAAGCAACGATTTTGAATCGACCTGTGCCACTCTGGACTACCTGATCGTTAAGTCAGGTAAAAAACTGAGCAGCTATTTTAAAGCTGTTGCCACGAATTTTCCTGTCGTTAATGACCTGCCCGCTGAAGGTGAGATCGATTTTACCTGGAGTGAACGCTATCAACTCAGCAAAGACTCCATGACATGGGAACTAAAACCGGGAGCAGCACCAGACAACGCTCACTATCAAGGCAATACCAACGTCAACGGCGAAGACATGACTGAGATTGAGGAGAATATGCTACTCCCAATTTCTGGCCAGGAACTGCCCATTCGTTGGCTTGCTCAACACGGCAGCGAAAAACCGGTAACGCACGTTTCACGCGACGGACTCCAGGCATTACACATTGCTCGGGCTGAAGAACTACCGGCTGTTACTGCCCTGGCTGTTTCCCACAAAACCAGCCTGCTCGACCCGCTGGAAATTCGCGAACTCCACAAACTGGTTCGTGACACTGACAAAGTTTTCCCTAATCCTGGTAATTCAAACCTGGGACTGATAACTGCTTTTTTCGAAGCATACCTGAACGCTGACTACACCGATCGAGGACTGCTGACAAAAGAGTGGATGAAGGGTAATCGTGTTTCACACATCACTCGCACGGCTTCCGGTGCTAATGCTGGCGGCGGAAACCTCACCGATCGCGGCGAAGGTTTCGTACACGATCTGACGTCACTGGCGCGCGACGTAGCCACTGGCGTACTGGCCCGTTCAATGGATCTGGACATCTATAACCTTCATCCGGCACACGCTAAACGCATTGAGGAAATTATCGCTGAAAATAAACCACCCTTTTCTGTTTTCCGCGACAAATTCATCACCATGCCTGGCGGGCTGGATTATTCCCGCGCCATCGTGGTTGCGTCCGTAAAAGAAGCACCAATTGGGATCGAGGTCATCCCCGCGCACGTCACTGAATATCTGAACAAAGTACTGACTGAAACCGATCATGCCAACCCTGATCCGGAAATCGTGGATATTGCCTGCGGTCGCTCCTCTGCCCCGATGCCGCAGCGAGTAACAGAAGAAGGAAAACAGGATGATGAAGAAAAACCGCAACCATCTGGAACAACGGCAGTTGAACAGGGAGAGGCTGAAACAATGGAACCGGACGCAACTGAACATCATCAGGACACGCAGCCGCTGGATGCTCAGTCACAGGTAAATTCTGTTGATGCGAAATATCAGGAACTGCGGGCAGAACTCCATGAAGCCCGGAAAAACATTCCATCAAAAAATCCTGTCGATGCCGATAAATTGCTTGCTGCATCACGTGGTGAATTTGTTGACGGAATTAGCGACCCGAACGATCCGAAATGGGTAAAGGGGATCCAGACTCGCAATTGTGTGTACCAGAACCAGCCAGAAACGGAAAAAACCAGCCCGGATATGAATCAACCTGAGCCAGTAGTGCAACAGGAACCGGAAATAGCCTGCAATGCCTGCGGCCAGACTGGCGGGGATAACTGCCCTGACTGTGGTGCGGTGATGGGCGACGCAACATACCAGGAAACATTCGATGAAGAGAGTCAGGTTGAAGCTAAGGAAAATGATCCGGAGGAAATGGAAGGCGCTGAACATCCGCACAATGAGAATGCTGGCAGCGATCCGCATCGCGATTGCAGTGATGAAACTGGCGAAGTCGCAGATCCCGTAATCGTAGAAGACATAGAGCCAGGTATTTATTACGGAATTTCGAATGAGAATTACCACGCGGGTCCCGGTGTCAGTAAGTCTCAGCTCGATGACATTGCTGATACTCCGGCACTATATTTGTGGCGTAAAAATGCCCCCGTGGACACCACAAAGACAAAAACGCTCGATTTAGGAACTGCTTTCCACTGCCGGGTACTTGAACCGGAAGAATTCAGTAACCGCTTTATCGTAGCACCTGAATTTAACCGCCGTACAAACGCCGGAAAAGAAGAAGAGAAAGCGTTTCTGATGGAATGCGCAAGCACAGAAAAAACAGTTATCACTGCGGAAGAAGGCCGGAAAATTGAACTCATGTATCAAAGCGTTATGGCTTTGCCGCTGGGGCAATGGCTTGTTGAAAGCGCCGGACACGCTGAATCATCAATTTACTGGGAAGATCCTGAAACAGGAATTTTGTGTCGGTGCCGTCCGGACAAAATTATCCCTGAATTTCACTGGATCATGGACGTGAAAACTACGGCGGATATTCAACGATTCAAAACCGCTTATTACGACTACCGCTATCACGTTCAGGATGCATTCTACAGTGACGGTTATGAAGCACAGTTTGGAGTGCAGCCAACTTTCGTTTTTCTGGTTGCCAGCACAACTATTGAATGCGGACGTTATCCGGTTGAAATTTTCATGATGGGCGAAGAAGCAAAACTGGCAGGTCAACAGGAATATCACCGCAATCTGCGAACCCTGTCTGACTGCCTGAATACCGATGAATGGCCAGCTATTAAGACATTATCACTGCCCCGCTGGGCTAAGGAATATGCAAATGACTAAGCAACCACCAATCGCAAAAGCCGATCTGCAAAAAACTCAGGGAAACCGTGCACCAGCAGCAGTTAAAAATAGCGACGTGATTAGTTTTATTAACCAGCCATCAATGAAAGAGCAACTGGCAGCAGCTCTTCCACGCCATATGACGGCTGAACGTATGATCCGTATCGCCACCACAGAAATTCGTAAAGTTCCGGCGTTAGGAAACTGTGACACTATGAGTTTTGTCAGTGCGATCGTACAGTGTTCACAGCTCGGACTTGAGCCAGGTAGCGCCCTCGGTCATGCATATTTACTGCCTTTTGGTAATAAAAACGAAAAGAGCGGTAAAAAGAACGTTCAGCTAATCATTGGCTATCGCGGCATGATTGATCTGGCTCGCCGTTCTGGTCAAATCGCCAGCCTGTCAGCCCGTGTTGTCCGTGAAGGTGACGAGTTTAGCTTCGAATTTGGCCTTGATGAAAAGTTAATACACCGCCCGGGAGAAAACGAAGATGCCCCGGTTACCCACGTCTATGCTGTCGCAAGACTGAAAGACGGAGGTACTCAGTTTGAAGTTATGACGCGCAAACAGATTGAGCTGGTGCGCAGCCTGAGTAAAGCTGGTAATAACGGGCCGTGGGTAACTCACTGGGAAGAAATGGCAAAGAAAACGGCTATTCGTCGCCTGTTCAAATATCTGCCCGTATCAATTGAGATCCAGCGTGCAGTATCAATGGATGAAAAGGAACCACTGACAATCGATCCTGCAGATTCCTCTGTATTAACCGGGGAATACAGTGTAATCGATAATTCAGAGGAATAATTCAGCCTGGCGGTGTAATGCACCGCCAACTTGAAATATTTTTTATGAGAAAAATTATGAGATATGACAATGTTAAACCATGTCCATTTTGTGGTTGTCCATCAGTAACGGTGAAAGCCATTTCAGGATATTACCGAGCGAAGTGTAACGGATGCGAATCCCGAACCGGTTATGGTGGAAGTGAAAAAGAAGCACTCGAAAGATGGAATAAACGAACCACTGGAAATAATAACGGAGGTGTTCATGTATAAAATTACCGCCACTATTGAAAAGGAAGGTGGCACTCCTACTAACTGGACAAGATATTCAAAATCTAAACTAACGAAATCAGAATGCGAAAAAATGCTCTCAGGTAAAAAAGAAGCAGGCGTTTCCAGAGAGCAGAAAGTAAAACTGATAAATTTTAATTGCGAGAAACTTCAGTCCTCGAGAATTGCATTGTATTCAAATTAAAACTTCATAGCTGATTATTAATAATCAACATCGGGCGTCAATTTCAGTCTAACATTGGCGCCTGCCAGAGGTGATGCGATGGCACAAGTAATCTTTAATGAAGAGTGGATGGTTGAATACGGCCTGATGCTTCGCACTGGTCTGGGGGCCAGACAAATTGAAGCATACCGCCAGAACTGTTGGGTGGAGGGCTTCCACTTCAAACGAGTATCTCCTTTAGGTAAGCCAGACAGCAAACGAGGGATTATCTGGTACAACTATCCAAAGATAAATCAGTTTATCAAAGACTCATGATATGTCTAAATTACCAACAGGTGTCGAGATTAGAGGTAGAAACATTCGCATCTGGTTCATGTTTCGAGGAAAACGATGTCGGGAAACATTAAAAGGCTGGGAGATTACAAACAGTAATATTAAAAAGGCCGGAAATTTAAGAGCGCTGATAGTTCATGAAATAAACTCCGGTGAATTTGAGTATTTAAGACGTTTTCCCCAGTCCAGCACTGGGGCAAAAATGGTGACAACGAGAGTCATAAAAACGTTCGGAGAGCTTTGTGATATCTGGACGAAAATTAAAGAGACAGAGTTAACAACAAACACAATGAAGAAAACGAAATCACAATTAAAAACACTCAGAATAATAATTTGTGAAAGTACCCTGATATCACATATTCGTTATAGCGATATCTTAAACTACCGGAATGAACTGCTGCATGGAGAAACGCTTTACCTGGATAATCCAAGATCCAACAAAAAAGGAAGAACCGTGCGCACAGTTGATAACTATATCGCCCTGCTCTGTTCGCTGTTACGTTTTGCGTATCAGTCGGGATTTATATCAACCAAACCATTTGAAGGAGTAAAAAAATTACAGCGAAACAGAATAAAGCCTGATCCGTTATCTAAAACAGAATTCAATGCATTAATGGAAAGTGAAAAAGGACAGAGCCAGAACATGTGGAAATTTGCAGTTTACTCAGGACTTCGTCACGGGGAACTGGCAGCTCTGGCGTGGGAGGATGTGGATCTCGAAAAGGGAATAGTGAATGTCAGAAGAAACCTGACGATACTTGATATGTTCGGTCCCCCAAAAACAAATGCCGGGATCCGAACAGTAACACTACTGCAGCCTGCTCTTGAAGCACTGAAGGAGCAATACAAACTGACCGGGCATCATCGCAAAAGCGAAATCACCTTTTATCATCGGGAGTACGGCAGAACCGAAAAGCAAAAACTGCATTTTGTTTTCATGCCCAGAGTGTGTAACGGAAAACAGAAACCTTATTACTCGGTAAGCAGTTTGGGTGCGAGATGGAATGCAGCAGTAAAACGTGCTGGTATTCGCCGCCGTAATCCGTACCATACGCGGCATACTTTTGCCTGCTGGCTGTTGACGGCAGGAGCGAACCCGGCATTTATAGCCAGCCAAATGGGGCATGAAACTGCGCAGATGGTGTATGAAATTTACGGTATGTGGATTGATGACATGAACGACGAACAGGTAGCCATGTTGAATGCGCGGTTATCGTAGTTGCAAAGTTTGCCCCCAATTTGCCCCATTTAGTACCAGAGAACTGAAATAATGCAAGAAAATCAACAAATTACAAAGAAAGAACAATACAACCTGAACAAATTACAAAAACGTCTGCGTCGTAACGTGGGCGAAGCCATTGCTGACTTCAATATGATTGAAGAAGGCGATCGCATCATGGTTTGCCTCTCCGGGGGTAAAGACAGCTATACCATGCTGGAGATTCTGCGCAATTTGCAGCAAAGCGCGCCAATCAATTTTTCGCTGGTGGCTGTTAACCTCGATCAAAAGCAACCGGGCTTCCCGGAACACGTTCTGCCCGAGTATCTTGAAAAGCTGGGCGTTGAGTACAAGATTGTTGAAGAGAATACTTACGGTATCGTGAAAGAGAAGATTCCAGAGGGCAAAACCACTTGCTCACTGTGTTCTCGCCTTCGTCGCGGTATCCTTTATCGTACCGCAACGGAACTGGGGGCGACGAAGATCGCGTTGGGTCACCATCGTGACGATATCCTGCAAACGTTGTTCTTAAATATGTTCTACGGCGGCAAGATGAAAGGTATGCCTCCGAAACTGATGAGCGATGATGGCAAACATATCGTTATTCGTCCGCTGGCCTACTGCCGCGAGAAAGATATTCAGCGATTTGCCGATGCAAAAGCGTTCCCGATTATTCCGTGCAACCTGTGCGGTTCACAGCCTAACCTGCAACGTCAGGTGATTGCTGACATGTTGCGTGACTGGGATAAACGTTATCCAGGGCGTATCGAGACGATGTTCAGCGCGATGCAGAATGTGGTGCCGTCGCATCTGTGCGATACCAACCTGTTCGATTTCAAAGGCATTACCCACGGTTCTGAAGTGGTTAACGGGGGTGATCTGGCGTTTGATCGCGAAGAGATCCCACTACAACCGGCGGGCTGGCAGCCAGAAGAAGATGAAAATCAGTTGGATGAGTTACGGCTGAATGTGGTTGAAGTGAAATAACCAGGATAGCGCCCGATGCGCAAGCGTATCGGGCTACTCTTATGGAGGCCGGATAAGACGCGGCCAGCGTCGCATCCGGCAATCCCGCATAAGATGTTTACTCTTGCACCCGGCAATTCAACATTTCATTATTTTAATAACCGCACCCGGCACGTTTTTCCTTTAATCTTCCCGCCCTGTAACTGTTTCCATGCTTTATGAGCAACAGCCTGACGCACCGCGACATAGACATGCGCCGGATGCACGGCGATTTTGCCAATATCTGCGCCATCAAGCCCGATATCTCCTGTCAGTGCACCTAATACATCACCCGGGCGCATTTTGGCTTTTTTCCCGCCATCGATACACAACGTTGCCATTTCTGCTTCCAGCGGCAAAATGGAACTATTAGCTGGCGGCGTTTGCCAGTTAAGTTTTATCTGCAACATGTCAGAAATGATATTGGCCCGCTGTGCTTCTTCCGGAGCACAGAAACTGATCGCCAGACCGCTATTTCCTGCACGAGCTGTACGGCCGATGCGATGTACATGAACTTCAGGGTCCCACGCCAGCTCAAAGTTCACCACCAGCTCAAGCGATTTAATATCCAGACCACGCGCAGCAACATCAGTCGCAACCAGTACACGGGCGCTACCGTTAGCAAAACGTACCAGGGTCTGATCGCGATCGCGTTGCTCCAAATCGCCGTGTAATGACAATGCACTTTGCCCTACTTCATTCAGCGCGTCGCAGACAGCCTGGCAATCTTTTTTGGTATTGCAAAACACCACGCAAGAGGATGGCTGATGCAAACTTAATAACCGTTGCAACAACGGAATTTTGCCTTTGCTGGATGTCTCATAAAATTGTTGTTCAATAGGTGGCAGAGCATCTGTTGAGTCAATTTCAATCGCTAAAGGATCGCACTGCACTCTTCCGCTGATTGCGGCGATGGCTTCCGGCCAGGTTGCCGAAAACAGAAGCGTCTGCCGAGATGCTGGCGCAAAACGGATGACATCATCAATGGCGTCACTAAATCCCATATCCAGCATGCGGTCGGCCTCATCCATCACCAGCGTATTCAACGCATCCAGTGATACCGTGCCTTTTTGCAGATGATCCAACAAACGGCCCGGCGTTGCCACGATAATATGTGGCGCATGTTGCAACGAATCACGCTGCATACCGAACGGTTGACCACCGCACAACGTCAAAATTTTGATATTTGGCAGAAAACGCGCCAGCCGACGCAATTCACCTGCCACCTGATCCGCCAGTTCACGCGTAGGACACAGCACTAAAGCCTGGGTTTGAAATAGCGACGCATCAATTTGCTGTAACAAGCCGAGGCCAAAAGCCGCCGTTTTGCCGCTGCCGGTTTTCGCCTGCACGCGAACATCTTTTCCGGCAAGGATCGCCGGAAGCGCGGCGGCCTGCACCGGCGTCATGGTTAAATAACCCAACTCATTAAGGTTCGTGAGTTGGGCGGGAGGCAAAACATTCAGGGTAGAAAAAGCGGTCACAATCTATTCTCGTGGTCATCGACGCAAAGTTAGCAGGCGCGTATCCTCGCAGATCTACGCTCACGATGCGACAATTTAATCGGTTCTTCATCAGGTGGTGGGTCAGGCATGGGTTGCGGGCGAGGGATCGGATCGGGCACTGGAACAGGATCGCCAGGAATCGGTTCAGGGACAGGAATTTGCAAATAAATAAGTGTCGTCATATTTCCCTCCGGTCATTGGGTGGACTCTTAAAGGGTAGACGCTGATAAATAACAGGCAAAAAAAAGCCGACTCATCAAAGTCGGCGTCGTACGAATCAATTGTGCTATGCAGTAATTCAAAAAAGGAAGTAAGACAATATGGAGCGCAACGCCCATCGCTTGACGTTGCATTCACCTGCAAGGGAGATATTGCCCTGAATGGGTAGAGAGTTTATTGACTTCGCTCAAACTTTGCGGCGTTTTTGTATACAGACAGCCGGAAAAATTGCTTTTGTTACAACCATTTACTACGGTGCAACCATAAAGCAACACCACCAATAAGAACAACTAACAGAATACAAAAAATTGAAAATCCGAATTGCCACCCGCCGCCAGGGATCCCACCAAGGTTGACGCCAAATAACCCTGTCAGAAAGGTACTGGGTAAAAAGACCATTGCCATCAATGACATTGTATAGGTACGACGAGCTAAATTTTCCTGCATCACCTGAGCGATTTCATCCGCCATCACGCCAGTCCGTGCTATACAGGCGTCGATTTCGTCAAGACCGCGCCCAAGGCGATCGGCAATATCCTGCATCCGACGGCGTTGGTCATCGCTCATCCACGGCAAACGTTCACTGGCAAGACGAGCATAAACATCACGTTGCGGTGCCATATAGCGACGCATCACAATTAATTGTTTGCGCAGCAGAGCCAGGAATCCACGCGGTGGAATTTGCTGATCAAGGAGATTATCTTCAAGGTCGATAATTTTATCGTGCAGCTGCTCGATAAATTCGCTGGAATGATCGGTCAACGCATCGCACACATCCACCAGCCACCCTCCGCAATCGGTCGGACCCGTGCCCTCTTCCAGATCGCTCACCACATCGTCCAGCACCAGCACTTTGCGTTGTCGGGTCGAAACAATTAACCGCCCGTCCATATATACACGCATGGCGACCAGTTGATCGGGGCGTTCATCGGTGCTGCCGTTTATACAGCGCAATGTAATCAGCGTGCCTTCACCGAGACGGCTGACTCGGGGCCGTGTGCTCTCGCCCGCCAGCGCATCACGTACGTTATTGGGAAGCAGCGGTGTTGTCGCCAGCCATTGGGCGCTATCATGGTGTACATAATTAAGGTGGAGCCAGCAGGGATGCGCTTCATCAATCACATCTGTATTTTCCAGCGGTTTAACGCCGCCTCTACCATCCAGCATCCAGGCAAATACTGCATCCGGGACATTAACGTCCGATCCCTTAATCGCTTCCACAGTGCCTCCATCATCAACGCATTATTTTGTAGTCTAGCCTTCTGGCCCTGTTACGCAACATCTCATCACCCCATTACCCTGAAATGATTAATAAAATTCTGTCTAAATTGAATACAAAAAGCAAAATGCTTTTCCGTATACAAACCGTGTGAAGTGTTAAATAGCGTCTATCATTATCAGAATTATCTGATCATATGACATGGCTTTTTTGCGATCGGATAGCAACAAAAATTGATAAAAATAACGGGATCTCAATGATTACGCACAACTTCAATACCCTGGACTTACTCACCAGTCCTGTCTGGATTGTTTCGCCCTTTGAGGAACAGTTAATTTATGCCAATAGCGCGGCGCGACTGTTGATGCAAGACCTCACGTTTAGTCAGCTACGAACCGGTCCCTATTCCGTCTCCTCACAAAAAGAACTGCCGAAATACCTCTCCGATCTGCAAAACCAACACGATATTATCGAAATCCTCACTGTTCAGCGTAAAGAAGAGGAAACAGCATTAAGCTGTCGGCTTGTTTTGCGAGAGCTGACAGAAACAGAACCGGTGATTATTTTCGAAGGTATCGAAGCGCCGGCAACGCTGGGTTTAAAAGCCAGTCGCTCGGCAAATTATCAGCGCAAAAAACAAGGTTTTTATGCGCGCTTTTTTCTGACTAACTCTGCACCAATGTTGTTGATTGACCCCTCACGAGATGGCCAAATCGTCGATGCTAACCTCGCCGCGCTCAATTTCTATGGTTATAACCATGAAACGATGTGCCAGAAACATACCTGGGAAATTAATATGCTCGGGCGTCGCGTCATGCCTATCATGCATGAAATTTCGCATTTACCCGGCGGTCATAAACCTTTGAATTTTGTTCATAAACTGGCGGATGGATCTACTCGTCATGTGCAGACCTATGCCGGGCCGATTGAAATTTATGGCGACAAGCTCATGTTATGTATTGTGCATGATATTACTGAGCAAAAACGGCTGGAGGAGCAGCTGGAACATGCTGCTCACCATGACGCGATGACCGGATTACTGAATCGGCGACAGTTTTATCACATTACCGAGCCAGGCCAAATGCAGCATCTCGCCATCGCTCAGGATTACAGCTTGTTGCTCATCGACACCGATCGTTTTAAACACATTAACGATCTCTATGGGCATTCTAAAGGTGATGAGGTGTTATGCGCCCTCGCCCGCACCCTTGAAAGTTGCGCTCGCAAAGGCGATTTGGTGTTTCGTTGGGGAGGCGAAGAGTTTGTCTTATTGCTACCAAGAACCCCACTGGATACCGCGCTTTCGCTGGCTGAAGCTATCCGTGTAAGCGTGGCAAAAGTGAGTATTTCGGGCTTACCACGCTTTACCGTCAGCATTGGTGTGGCGCATCACGAAGGAAATGAAAGCATCGATGAACTGTTTAAACGCGTTGATGATGCTTTGTATCGGGCGAAAAATGATGGACGCAACCGCGTGCTGGCGGCATAAGCCGCGGATGCGTCTCGAGATCAACGGCTGCGCTTAGCGTGGCGCTCCCAGTTTTCTTGCTTCGCCTGCGCCGTTTTACGTAGTGCGACGTAACACGCCCCGCTGCCGCCATGATGCGGTAGCGCAGTGCAATATGCCTGAACATCATCAAATTCGGTCAGCCAGCGCGCCACATAGCTGCGGACAATATTGGCATGCGATTTATCATCCCGTCCTTTGCCATGAATAATCAGCACGTTACGCAAACCATCAGCCATGGCTTGTTGAATGAAACTGAACATCATTTTGCGGCACTCTTCCACCGGCTGGCGCAAAAGATTCAGGCTCGCCTGTTGCGGATATTTACCACTGCGCAGCTTATCCAGCACCCCATGTTGCAACCCTTCCCGCCGAAACTCCAGCGGCTGACTTAG
>JAFAEO010000021.1 GCA_023423975.1 Pseudomonadota bacterium | reverse complement strand
GTGCACCCGCTGCGATGCTGGACGGCAAGGTCGTCGGCCGCCTTGACGCGGCAAAAATCGACAAGCTTCTGCAGGAGGCTCGGGCATGAAGATTTACATCCCCGGCGACAGCGCAGCAAAAGCCCTTGGGGCCGACGATGTCGCGCGTGAAATCGCGCGCGAGGTTCGCGCCCACAATATCGATGCCCAGATCATCCGGAACGGAACTCGCGGCATGGTCTGGCTGGAACCTCTGGTCGAAATCGACCGTGGCGATGGCCGCGAAGCTTATGGCGCGATGCGGCCCGATCAGGTGGGCGCGTTGCTGGACGGCACGCTGGAAAGCCTTGGTCGCGTCGAGGATATTCCCTTCTTTGCCCGCCAGTCACGCCTGACCTTTGCGCGCTGTGGGTTGATCGATCCGCTGGATCTGGCCGATTACGAGGCCCATGGCGGTCTGGCCGGTCTGCGCCGTGCCTTGACGATGCTGCCGTTCGAAATGGTGGCCGAAGTCACGGCGAGCGGTCTGCGTGGTCGCGGCGGTGCGGGTTTTCCCACCGGCATCAAATGGAAAACCGTGGCCGATGCGCAGGCTCCGCAGAAATACATCGTTTGCAACGCGGACGAAGGCGATAGCGGCACGTTCGCCGACCGTATGTTGATGGAAGGCGACCCACTCAGCCTGATCGAAGGCATGGTCATCGCCGGTCTCGCCGTCGGAGCGACGCGCGGCTATGTTTACCTGCGCTCGGAATACCCGGATGCGATTGCGATCATGAACCGCGCGCTAGTGGTGGCGCGTCAGGGCGGAGTCCTTGGCGACTCGGTTCTGGGGTCGGACTATGCTTTCGACATGCAGGTGCGCGTCGGGGCCGGGGCCTATGTCTGCGGCGAAGAAACCTCGCTACTGAACTCGCTGGAAGGCAAGCGCGGTACGGTTCGTGCCAAGCCGCCACTGCCCGCTTTGGAAGGGTTTCTGGGGCGTCCGACGGTTGTGAATAATGTCATCAGCCTTGGCACGATCCCGGTGATTTTCGAGAAGGGTGCCCAGTATTACGCCGACTTCGGCGTCGGCCGCTCGCGTGGCACCGTGACGCTGCAATTGGCCGGAAATATCAAGCACGGCGGCCTGTTCGAGACCGGCTTTGGCATGACCCTTGGGCAGGCCGTGAATGAGATCGGCGGCGGCACGGCCACGGGGCGTCCCGTGAAGGCCGTGCAGGTCGGCGGCCCGCTTGGCGCCTATCTGCCGGTCGAGAAATTCGACACGCCGCTGGGCTATGAGGAACTGGACCAGCAGGGTGGTCTGATCGGCCATGCCGGAATGGTCGTGTTCGACGATACAGCCGATATGCTGAACCTTGCCCGGTTCGCGATGGAGTTTTGCGCCATCGAAAGCTGCGGCAAATGCACGCCCTGTCGGATCGGAGCGGTCCGTGGGGTCGAAACCATCGATCGCATCGCCCAAGGCGACAGCGGTGCAATCACCCTGCTGACGGATCTGTGCGACACGATGCGCGACGGCTCGCTTTGCGCATTGGGCGGGTTCACGCCCTATCCGGTCATGTCGGCCTTGACGAGTTTTCCCGAAGATTTCGCGCGCCATAAGGAGGCCGCAGAATGAAAGATTTCATCATTCCGCAATTTCCGCCCGGTGATGACCGGGACATGGGAACCAAGATCGGCACCGGAGCGCCGGTGAGCCTGATCATCGACGGCATCGAGATCACCGTGCCCGAAGGCACTTCGGTCATGCGTGCCGCCGCCGAAGCCGGCGTCGATGTGCCAAAGCTGTGTGCCAGTGACAACATGGAGGCCTTCGGCTCCTGCCGTCTTTGCGTGGTCGAGATTGAGGGTCGTCGCGGCACGCCTGCATCCTGCACGACGCCGGTTGCGCCTGGCATGGTGGTCCATACACAGAATGAAAAACTGCGCCGCCTGCGTCGCGGCGTGATGGAGCTGTATATCAGCGATCACCCGCTGGACTGTCTGACCTGTTCTGCCAATGGCGATTGCGAGTTGCAGGATCAGGCGGGTGCGGTCGGTCTGCGCGATGTGCGTTACAAGGCCCCCGAAGGCGGGCGTCTGGATAATCACTTTGCCCAGCGGGACGGGGCTGCGCCGAATGCGCTGTATATCCCGAAGGACGACAGCAACCCTTATTTCACCTATGATCCGGCGAAATGTATCGTCTGTTCGCGCTGCGTCCGCGCCTGTGAAGAGGTACAGGGCACCTTTTCGCTGACCATTGCGGGGCGTGGCTTTGACAGCCGCGTGCAGGCGGGGTCGTTCGAAGACAACTTCCTCAGCTCGGATTGCGTCAGCTGCGGGGCCTGCGTGCAGGCCTGCCCGACGGCGACCTTGCAGGAAAAATCCGTCATTGAGCTCGGCACGCCGCAGCGTTCGGCCATCCGACCTGCGCCTATTGTGGCGTCGGCTGTAGCTTCAAGGCGGAACTGAACGGCGACCAACTGGTCCGTATGGTGCCTTACAAGCACGGCAAGGCAAACCGCGGCCATAGC
>JAFAEO010000079.1 GCA_023423975.1 Pseudomonadota bacterium | reverse complement strand
TCTAGATCGAGCGAAGCGAGCATAAAGCTCCTGAGCGAAGCGAAGCCATAGTTGCTTTTGCTTTGGGTTGTCACGTATGCAAGTTGCAAAAATCGCCCCGACGCTGTGAGCGATAGCGAACAGCAATAGAGTACGAGCCTTGGCGAGTACCAAGGGCGATTTTCTTTTTCTATTTTTAATCTTTTTAAAAGCTTTTTATAAAGCTTTACAGCTTTAAAAAAGCTTTAAAAAAGCTTTACGGGGTGTCTGAAATCCTTGCTATAAAAGGCTTTCATGGTCTTAGGGGGGGTGGTGTTGCAGACAAAAGGAGTCTTAGGGGGGGTGGTGTTGCAGACAAAAGGGGGTGGCGTTGCAGAAAGGGGGGGTGGCGTTGCAGACAAAAACACCCCATTGACTAGCACCTAAAGGGGGTGATATAAATTATAACAACACCCCCCTTGGTGAAATAAAAATTGTGAGTAAAAAGAATTCAGTCAACGACTTCACAGAACAAGATAAAGAGTTATATCCATTATCTTCACAGCAAAAGAAGTATCCAGAACATCTAGCTGTTCTTCAAAATGCGTTTTGGCAGCTTCAACACGAGAAGCCACCCAAAGATGACATGCTTAAATTGCTCATGTTTTTTAGCCCTAAAGTGCGGTTATCTGATGGTTTGCCGGATGAAAAAACATGCTTTTCAATTACTGCAAAAGAGTATGCAGAGCTTACTGGTCTAAACATTAAAGGGGCTTATGCAGCTTTAGATCGTGTTGTGGATGCACTTTATAACCATAGTGTTATTTTTTACAATGAAGAGCGCGGAAACGTGCGGACAAGGCTTGTTACTTCAACAGCTTATAAGAATGGGCGTTTTACTGTCAGCTTTACGCATTACGCACTTCATATTATGTATGTTTTCAACAAACAACATCCCTTTACTAAGCTACAAATAAAATCAATTTCAGGGTTACACGGACACGGATTAAAACTATACCCTTTGTTAGTCCAGAATGAATATCGCTTCAATTTTGATATAGCAATCAATGATTTAAAAGAGGTGCTAAATATTGATTTGCAATCATATACAGACTACAAAGAATTTAAAAAGTTTGTCTTAAAACCACATATAGACTTGATCAACTTAAAAACAGAGTTATCAGTTCAATATAAAGCTGCTAAAAAAGAGGGGCGTAAAGCAAGTCATGTTAATTTCACTGTCACCAAAAAAATTACAGTAAAAGCCGAACAGCCGACCCCAGAAGCTCCAAAACCACCTCAACCACCTCAAAAAATTAAGGCTATGGATATCTATAGAGCCATTTCAGATCCAAGCGTTCTACCTCGATTCTTACAATTCGGGGAAACCAGTGAAGATCTGATCAATCGCATTAAAGCTGATATCAAAGATGATAAAACTCAATACTGGCTCGACAAGCTACAAGATTTAAATATAGAGATTGATGCCTAATTCCAATAACCTCGCTTGCTCCCCCCAGGGGGCAAGCGAAAGGATATTGAAATTCGCCATCTATGTTTAGTGCTTAAAGAGATTTAAAATCAAAATGATACTTGAAAAATATATAACAAAATTTGAAAAAGAAATTCTGCTCAAACAAAGAATTGAACAGCTAGAAACAGAGCTTAAAGAATTTTCTGATCTTCAAAAAAAAGCATATAGTCCACGACTTCAGAAAAGCATAGAGGGTTTAGAAAATAGAATTCTGAGAGCAAAAAAACTGCTGTACAACAACTGATTCAACTGTCATCTACGCTTATCATTTTCGATATCTTTAGACATGTTTCTTATTTTCTCTATTATTTCAGAGTGATTATTTTTAATAGCATTTCTTACATTATTGGCTTTATTTTCATCATCATTAGTTACTTCTGACAAGTAGTTACAAACAATAAAGTCTTCAAGTAAATGCTGTAAAATCGCTTCTTCAGAATCTTGTTGACCAAACAAATAATTGTCTTTCAGAAATTGGCTATATTTAAGAACAACACCACCAAGAAAGTATTTACGACGCTCATTTTCTTTTCTGCGCTTCTGTCCATCTGTCTGCTGTTCTAGTGTCTTTTTTATCGCTTCTTGCCGTTTCTGACTTTCTGCACGTTCAATTTCAGATTTAGCAATTTTTTCAAGTTTGGCGTATGTCGTTAAAGCATTTTGACAATTAAAAAAACCGTCTCGATCTTTCCAGTCATAGCCTAAAATTTCTTTTTCTAAGTGTGTTAATTGGACAGTCGTTGTCGATTTATGTTGAATAATTTTGTACAACTCAGCATTTCTTCTATACGTAGTTCTTTCACGATCTACAGTTTTTACTAGCGTCAACAACTCATTATCAACAGCAGTATGAAACGTAGTGATGGGACTATGATTTTCTGCATCACAAAGTTTTTGTTGTGCTTTAGTCCGAAATTCCATACGCATTGCAAAACGAACTATTTTACCTAAATCAGAATCATAAAATATTCGTGCAGGTCGTCCACGAGTCGCCATAGAGAAGCCACCACCACAATAAAAATTTAGTTTTTCCATCATACATTGTCACGCAACAAAAATTAAACTAAATTACGTGAGTAATTTATTTAATGTTTTGCTCGTCTACGTGTTTCTAATTCAAATTAATTACTACGCAATCAATTTGAATTAGAAACACTCCTTCTCGCCCTGCGGGGCAAAAGCCAAAACAGGCATATTTCAAAATGGAGTTATCGGAAAATGTACTACTTTGATTATGCATACACTGGCAAAGGCACAACCAAAGTTAAGACCTCGACCGGCACAACCAAAGTTAAAAAAGCCCCGTCATGCAAAAACCGGTTTCACTACATCACACGCACAGCACACTATAAAAATCACAAAGACAATCTCCATGAAAAAGTCGAGTATGTGAAATCTGGCAACATGCCCAGCTTTGCCGAAAAGCGTCCTGACCTGTTTTGGGAAGCTGCTCATATTTACGAACGAAAAAATGCTCGTACTGCTGCAAGCCAAGTGATCGCACTACCTAAAGAATTGTCTGTTCAACAGCGAATCGAACTTGCAGAAGCATTGATTAAACAATTCACTGATGAGTTTAACTTTCCATATACCGCAGCAATTCATAATCATGCAGGCGAGATCGGCGGACAAGATCAACCACACCTTCACATCATGTATTGCGAGCGTTCAGTTGATGAACATAATAGAACTGCTGAACAGTTTTTCAGTCGCTACAATGATGCAGAACCAGAAAAAGGCGGAGCGCAAAAAATTACTCCAGACGTTCGCGGCAAAGGCAAAACGATCATTAATGAAATGCGTGTCGATACAGAAGTTATTATTAATGAGCATCTGGAGAAATACGCACCGACCAAAATAGTAAAAATAAAGGGCATTGATGTTGAGGTGCCAAATGTTGTGTCATGCCTGCATCATGAAGATTACAACCGCATTCACGGCACGAACTTAAAGCCAGTGCCAATGATTCCAAAATCTTTGTTACGTCTTGACCCTGACCTGACGTTTAAGGACAAAGATAAAAATACTGCATATCAAGCGAAGCTTGCAGAGCGTGAGCGAGCGATCAATGAAGTCAATGACTTGCGTGAATACAACAACTATCAACTATATGAACATTATTATTTAGAAGCCAAAACTAGACTCGAAGCAGATCAAAGCGCATCAAGAGCAGAAATCATGCGTACTGCTAGTGAATCACCTCGATGTACAGCACTGGAAGCATGCAAACACTTTCAAGAATTACCCCCAACGCCTTTAATAACAAGGGTTTTAGAGTTATCAGCTATTGAAGATAAACCACAATACAGTATTAGAGAGTACATTGAAGCAATAAAGCAAAAACAATATGCCATTATTGATGTACTCAAAAATGAACCAACAGAACCAACAATTCAGGCAAGCATCACAGCCTTTTCAAATGACCTAAAAACATATCAAATATTTGAAAATAAAGGATATATTAGAGATCAACATGAGAGAAATCTACTAAAATTAGATCGGGAATTTGTGCAAAACTGGCTTGATGATTTAGCTACATGCAATAGCCATGACTTGCTAGATCGACAAGAAAGCACTGTTAAAAATCAGCAAGAAAATAGCAAAAATAATCGTAAAATTGACAAAGAAATTGATAACTCACCAAGTCCAAATTTTTAGTATAAAAATAAAGCCCCATTTTTTGGGCTTTATCAAATCAAGTACTTATCCCTTGCTTTCAATATACTTCTTTAATCTACTGTTTTTAACAGCATATAAACGCTTATATTCTTTATCAATCAGACGTGTCAAAACGTCCTTTTGACTCCCCCCTACTGCTCCAACAATATCAGCCAACTGGTCTGATACAGACTTATCTAAATATACGTCTAAGCGTTGACTTGCATCACTCTTACGTCTTTCTCTATACGCTTTTTGTCGTTCAGAATTCGTGAGTGGGGCAGGCTTTAACATATCAATCGTCTTTTTATCATTTGCATCTTTCATTGCATAATTCCAATTTTATTATTCAACCATCAAAGCATAGCATAAATTTACGTTACACGGTAATCAAATATAAATACAGATTTATAAAAATATCGTTACCCGATAACCTTATTGTTACCTGTAACGCTAAATAGTTACCCTGTAACTTTTAATAGTTACCGCATAACACTTAAATTATGATTTTTTTATAAAAATATTACCGTGTAACAAGAAAATCGCAACTTCAAAAAATCGCAACTTCAAAAAATCGCACAGAATGCGCTGTATTCAACGAAATAGATGACCAATATACAAACGTACTGCGATACATCAAAAGTCGCTTAAAACGCAAATCAGCGCAAAATAGAGCTATATTTATGATCAATTTGAGATACTAAAATTAGAAACAATATGAAAATTCAAATTATTTATTAATCTTAAAGTTTGAAAAATATGTGCAATGTTAAAAATATCTAAACAATAACAGCAACTTATAGAGCGAGTGTCTACGAGCGAACTGTCACAATTAAAATTCTCGCAATGCCTTTTCCCTGATTACAAGCTCCCTATCCATAAATCACCTGTATTTCAGAGCATCCCAAAGGGTGCGAACTGACTTACTTTGCATCTAGATCGAGCGAAGCGAGCATAAAGCTCCTGAGCGAAGCGAAGCCATAGTTGCTTTTGCTTTGGGTTGTCACGTATGCAAGTTGCAAAAATCGCCCCGACGCTGTGAGCGATAGCGAACAGCAAT
>JAFAEO010000016.1 GCA_023423975.1 Pseudomonadota bacterium | reverse complement strand
GCGTGTATCGCATGCTGGATCAGCGGGGCGAGGTTCTTTACGTCGGCAAGGCCCGGGATTTGCGGGCACGGGTCTCGAATTATGCGCGCTCCTTCGGGCATTCGGGGCGGATCGCTCGGATGATCCGTGACACGGCCTCGATGATGTTCCTGACCACGCGCACGGAAACCGAGGCGCTGCTGTTAGAGCAGAACCTGATCAAGCAGTTGAAGCCGCGCTATAACGTGCTGCTGCGCGACGACAAATCTTTCCCGAATATTCTGGTCGCCAAGTCGCATGCCTTTCCGCAGATCAAGAAACATCGTGGCGCGAAGTCGGAAAAGGGCGATTATTACGGGCCCTTTGCCAGTGCGGGTGCGGTGAACCGGACGCTGAACCAGTTGCAGCGGGTGTTTTTGCTGCGGAACTGCACGGATTCGGTCTTTGAAAGCCGGACGCGGCCTTGTCTGCTATATCAGATCAAGCGGTGCAGCGCGCCTTGCGTGGGGCGGATCTCGGCGCAGGAATATGGTTCGCTGGTCAAGGACGCGGAACTGTTTCTGCAAGGGAAATCGACCACGATTCAGGTCGAGCTGGCGCAGGAAATGTCCGCCGCCGCCGAGGCGATGGAATATGAACGTGCCGCCGCGCTGCGTGACCGCATCAAGGCGCTGACCGCAGTGCAATCGGTGCAGGCGATCAACCCGAAAGGCGTTGCCGAAGCCGATATCGTGGCGCTCCATATGGAAAGCGGGCAGGCTTGCGTGCAGGTCTTTTTCATCCGGGGCAACCAAAGCTGGGGGAACCGCGATTTTTACCCGCGTCTGGGCGGGGCGGAATCACCCGATGAGGTGATGCAGGCGTTTCTGCTGCAATTCTACGATGACAAGCCGCCGCCGCGGATGATCCTGCTGTCTCACGGGCCCGAGGATCCTGACCTGACCGCCGAGGTCCTGTCGGATCGCGCCGGACGCAAGGTCGATGTGCAGATCCCGCAGCGGGGCGAGAAGTTCGAGCTGGTCACCAATGCCCTGCGCAACGCCCGCGAAAGCCTTGCGCGCCGCATGTCGGAAAGCGCCACACAGTTGAAGCTGCTGGAAGGTCTGGCCGAGGCCTTTGATCTGCCCGCACCCCCGCGCCGGATCGAGGTTTACGACAACAGTCACATCCAAGGCACCAATGCCGTCGGCGGTATGATCGTCGCTGGGCCGGAAGGTTTCGTCAAAAACCAGTATCGCAAGTTCAACATCAAGGGGACCGAGATCACGCCGGGCGACGATTTCGGCATGATGAAAGAGGTGCTGACCCGCCGCTTTACCCGGCTTCTGAAAGAAGATCCCGACCGGCAGACCGAGGCGTGGCCTGATCTGCTGCTGATCGATGGTGGGGCAGGGCAGGTCTCGGCCGTGGAGAGCATCATGGTCGAGATGGGGGTCGAGGATATCCCCATGATCGGCGTCGCCAAGGGCGAGGATCGCGACCACGGCAAAGAGGAATTCCACCGTCCCGGCCAGCGACCGATGGCGCTGCGGATGAACGACCCGGTTCTTTATTTCATCCAGCGTCTGCGGGACGAGGCGCATCGCTGGGCAATTGGCACCCATCGGGCGCGCCGGGCGAAATCGGTCATGGCCAACCCGCTGGATGAAGTCTCGGGCATCGGGGCGGCGCGTAAACGCGCGCTTCTAGCGCATTTCGGCAGCGCCAAGGCCGTCAGCCGCGCCGGTCTGGTCGATCTTCAGGCGGTGGAAGGGATCTCGGATGCAATGGCACAGAAGATCCATGACCACTTCAATCCGCGCGGTTGAGGCATAAGGTCGCCAAAACTGCGCGTCCGACCTCTTCCCAATGGCCCCCGCAAAGACTAGCTTATCGGCATGCGCTGGACCTTGCCCAATATCCTGACCCTGCTTCGGCTTGTCGCCGCCCCTGCGGTGCCGCTGATGTTTCTGTATTTCAGCCGTCCTTTCGCGGATTGGGCGGCGCTGACGCTGTTTCTGGTCGCCGCCATCACCGATTGGTTCGACGGCTATCTGGCCCGTGCGTGGAAGCAGGAAAGCCGCTTTGGCGCCGCGATGGACCCGATTGCCGACAAGGCGATGGTGGTGATCGCGATCGTCGTCATCACCGGCTATTCCGGCATGAACCCGTGGCTGATCCTGCCCGCAGCGGTGATCCTGTTCCGCGAAGTCTTCGTGTCTGGCCTGCGCGAATTTCTGGGCGCGAATGCCAAGCTGCTGAAAGTAACCAAGCTGGCCAAGTGGAAGACGACCTTGCAGATGGTCGCGATCTCGGTGCTGTTCCTTGGCACCGGGCTTGCCTATGTTGAACATGGTGTGCCGCCCACCGTGGGCGAGGTAGACTTGCCGTGGTCTGACAGCTGGGCCGATCTGGCGACCCAAATCGGGTTAGTCCTGATCTGGATTGCGGGCGCGCTGACTGCCTATACCGGCTGGGATTATTTCGCCAAAGCAGAGCCTTATCTGAAAGAGCCGTCCGATGATGCTTGACGTGCTTTATTTTGCTTGGCTGCGCGAACGGATCGGCCACCCGCGCGAGCAGATCCAGACCGAGGTGACGACCGTTCGCGAATTGGTGGCCCAGCTTGCCGCGATGGATGATTGGCACGCCCAGGCTTTCGCCGATATGAGTGCGATACGTTGTGCGGTTGATCAGCGTCTGGTCGATCTGGATGCGCCTTTGGGCAACGCCCGCGAAGTTGCGTTCTTCCCACCGATGACAGGTGGCTGAAGATGTCGGCTCGGGTCCAGACTGACGTCTTCGATCTTGCGGCCGAGCTTCAGGCGTTCGGCGTGGGCGCGGGCGCAGTGGTGACATTCACCGGCCTTGTCCGCGACGATACCGGCCAGATGGAAGCGCTGGAGCTGGAACATTATCCCGGCATGACCGAAGCGCAATTGGCTGATTTCGGTGCTGCTGCCGCGGAAAGGTTTCAGCTTTCGGATTGGATGATCATCCACCGTGTGGGCCGGATTCCGGTCGGGCAGCCGATCATGATGGTCGCAACCGCTGCCCGCCATCGCCGTGCGGCCTTTGACGGCGCGGATTACCTGATGGACTGGCTGAAATCCCGCGCGCCCTTCTGGAAGCGCGAAATCGGCCGCGACGGCGCAGCCCAGTGGGTCGAGGCCAAGGACAGCGACGAATCCTCGCTGAGCCGCTGGTAGCACGCCCGTGATTCGGCCCGAGGTGAAAGCATTGTTCAGCCGCTGGGCCGAGGTGCTGATCGCGCTGGCCGTGGCACTG
>JAFAEO010000014.1 GCA_023423975.1 Pseudomonadota bacterium | reverse complement strand
GCGTTACGCCGGAAGAGGTTGCCGCCGGTCGCCCTGTCTATGCGCCGGGTGGCGGGTTCACCAGCGCAGCGGTCACCTTTGAGGCCCGCTACGCCGTGACCGATACCATCGCCGTTCTGGGCGAAATTCAGTACGGTAAGCTGATCGGCGACGCAGCGGATTCGCCGATTGTTCAAGAAGAATACCAGCCGTCGCTGCGCCTCGGCATCGTGCGGAAATTCTCGTTCGGTTTCTGACCGGCCGTTGCGCTGCGCAATCCTCGCGGCGCGACCATTTCTGCGTTGCACCCGCCGCGAGCTGCGGATATGCACACCCCTAGGCACCCATAGCTCAGCTGGATAGAGCGCTGCCCTCCGAAGGCAGAGGTCAGAGGTTCGAATCCTCTTGGGTGCGCCAATCAAATCAAATAGTTAGGTGGTTGGCGTCGGCGAAGCGTATCGATGCAGCGCAAGTCGGTACGTAGATTCGTAAACCCGCCTCGCTTCATGTTGTTACCTACATTCTCATGATTGGTATTTAGGCGAACGATACTCGCGTTTCTGCCGACCGGTCTGACCGCTCTTCCAAGTGCCACGATACGTCCTGGGATCAGGTGCCCTTGGCGCTAGGGTCTTTTGTCGGTTTGTCCTGCCGACGCTAGGCACGACTTTGATACGACGCGTTGCGAAATGCTCACTCAACGTAAGTCTATCGACGGTAAGATGGACGTCTTGCAGGCGCACATAGTTTCGGCTGAACTTTGGCGCCATTGAAGTCGGTATGAGCAGGGCAGGCAATCGCAGAGGTGGCTTGAGTACAGATCTAAGTATGCTATTTGGGATGAAAGCGGTAAGGCCGATCTGGCGATAGCATCCAAAAGAGAAAAAAATGATCTATCTTTTTTCGAACTTCACAGATGTTCCAAAACAATATTTCAGCGGATACGGTTTCTCGAAATCAAATTATATGTCTGGTGATTTTACCGACGATGATTTCGAAAAAATTAACTTCCCGCGAGTAATCGATGGCGGGGATGGGTGTTATTTCTCAATTCGAGAAGAAGGCGGGGTAAAAATCGCCGGATCTGATGCGTCGGGGCTTAAAAAAGTTTTTTGGTATGACGATGGCGTAAATTGGGGGGTGTCAAATTCGATATATGGTCTTGCAAAACATCTATCGGATAATGGCGTCGGAATTAGGGCTAATCCAACTTTTCTGGAAAGCTTTAATTCACCGATTTTTACAGTTACAGATCAGTTGTCGGCATTCAAGACGATGTATTCTGGAATCAGGCTGCTTCCCTTGGGCTACAATCTGATTGTCGGAAAGTCCGGCCTAACTCCGATCAGAAGAACCGTGCAGCGTGTCGGCGATTACGCAGAAGCTCTCGCAGAGGCCATAGAGCTTTGGATCAGCCGATTTGAGACATTGCTTATTAACCCTGACGTACGCCTGACATGCGACTTGACTGGCGGAAAAGACAGCCGGGTCGTGTTCGCGCTATTGCAGAAAGCACGTGAGCGGCTTGGAAAAGATGTCGCAGCGGACGTCGTGATTTACTCGGATAGTACGCCGAGGCAAGCCGCAGACCATGCCGTTGCCAAAAGTCTGACTGAACGCTTCGGGATGGAGTTGAACCAGAATAGCCAGCCCACATCGAACACAAGACTGACAGGCGGCGCTGTATATGAGATATGGCGCAACCTGAATATCGGTGCTTATCATCCGATTTATTTTCCGCGCGCTGACAACAGCCCGTTTCGCATCAAGCTGCATGGCGGCGGCGGTGAAACACTTCGAAAATTTTACGCCTTCAAAGATTTTTCCTCGTTCAGAGAAAAAGCTTTGGAAGGCCCTGGCCGTCACGACCTGTCGGGATGGATTGATGCGGTTGAGCAGAGCTATGCCTTCATGGCGGCAGAAAATCAGAATGTAGATCCATGGATATTACATTATCGGAATTTTAGAAATAGATTTCAGGTCGGTCTGTTTCCTCAGTATTTCACGACAATCGAGCCGTTCAATACAGAAGTATTCTGCATCCTATCGGAGTTCGAAGGAAAAGTCGCGGAATCGCAAATCCACTTCGATATTATGGAGAGCCTGTATCCGGGCCTTTGCCTGCATCCTTACGATGATCCTCGCAAGGCGCCTTCGGAACGTGCCTTGAAGAATATTACCAAAGTCCCTGTTTCAAATAACAGCGCCCCGGGGAATTGCTATTTTTCGCACGGAGTACCCTACAATAGTGAGGTTCAAAGCAACATTGCTCCGTTCGAACACCTGCGCGACGACTTTGAGAAGGCGAGGCGTTTTGGCGTCGAAGGCCTGATGCCGCAGATCTTCGCCGATGCTAATGCGGTTCTGCAGAAGGCGATAGAAGCCAAAAGGTTCGCTCATGCATTCGATGCCCGGCCCGTAAGTCGGGTGCTGAGCATGTATTTTGCGCATTCGCTTGGTTAAGACGGCAGCGGTCGTAAGCAGATCGACTGATGAATGATTTCGGCGCTGCTCTGCCCCTCTTTGCCGAGATGACAGGGCAGCACTATTCGGAAAAGAGCTGCCCTGTCATCTCGGCGGCGGCTTCTGGACCATCCGCGACCATCGCATTCAGAATGGCCGAAAACGCATCGGGTGGAAGGCGGGCGTGACCTTTGCCCCAGTCTCGAAATCGAACAA
>JAFAEO010000080.1 GCA_023423975.1 Pseudomonadota bacterium | reverse complement strand
GAGTCCCGGATTGTGATTCCGGTTGTCGTGGGTTCGAGCCCCATCAGTCACCCCAAAAATACTATAAATCCAAAGAAAAATTACAATAAATTCAAAGCATTATCTAACGTAAATCGTAACTCGTCTGTTACCGTTAGAATCAAAAACAGAAAATTGGAATTTCTGTTCAAATACTCCCCCTGGATAATCCTGCAGATAGCGCCCCATTTACCTTCGCCTAACGCTCGCGAAAACGAGTCCTGACCCACGCCCCTCTCTTCTCCGATTAAATAGAAGAATCCGATGATGGACCCGATGAATCCGATGATGAGCCCGAAGAGTCCGTTAAAGAATCTGATGTATCCGTCGATGAGTCCGTCGAAGATCCGAAAGTGCCCTCTTTCTCTTTTCGATTCAGTTTCCATACCGAAAATGCAGCGGAAATAAAGAACGAGACCAGCAGCCCCGCAAACGCGGCGACAACAAAGTTGCCCAGAAATATCCAGAACACGATGGTCAACAGAAGACCGACAGACAGGGGCCGGGCTGCCATACCTGCCAGAATGCTACCCAGCTTTGCCATCACTCGCTTCACGCCTTACTCCTGATTCTTGCACTTTGTTGTACGTACGACTAACATGGTTCTAGGATATACCCTAATTCTGGCAATTTCTGTATCTCTTGCCAGAGAAATGGCTTAACTTTACGTTAACGTCAATTAAAAACCGGGCCTGATTCCATTATTGGGGCACCCACAATCCATCGGGTTGCAATCAGGCCGCAGGCGTGATGAGTTGCGCCACTAGAATGGCTGCCATTCATCAGGACGATATCGCACCGCCTTGCAACGGCGGTGAGCATTCTACGACTTTGCACAGTCCGTTCACAAGACGCTCATGAGGCAAAGCGAGGAATCATGCGCTTATGTGCCTATGTAATATATCGGAGACAACAGAATGAATGCGCCTTTACCCAAGCTGGCCCAGGATGCCCTGAAGAATACCACCATTGACGACAAATATAGCCTGGAAAGAGGCCGCGTCTATATGAGTGGCACCCAGGCGCTGGTGCGTCTGCCCATGCTGCAGAAAGACCGGGACCGCCGCGCCGGGCTGGATACCGGCGGATTCATTTCCGGCTACCGCGGTTCGCCCCTGGGAAATCTGGACCTGAGTTTGTGGAAGGCAAAAAAATACCTCGCCGAACATGAGATCTCATTCCAGCCGGGTGTCAACGAAGAGCTTGGCGCCACTGCGGTTTGGGGGTCACAACAGGTCAACTTGTTTCCCGGCGCAACCAAGCAAGGCGTATTTGCCATGTGGTATGGCAAAGGGCCAGGTCTGGACCGTTCCATGGATGTATTCAAACACGCCAACTCGGCCGGCTCCAGCCAGTTTGGCGGCGTACTGCTGCTGGCAGGCGACGACCATGCCGCCAAATCGTCCACGGTAGCCTATCAGTCCGAACATAATCTGCAGTCGGCCGGCATTCCCGTTCTATACCCCAGCAATGTGCAGGAATATCTGGACTTCGGCGTACACGGCTGGGCCATGAGCCGCTATTCAAGTTTGTGGGTCGCCATGAAATGCGTGACCGACGTGATCGAGTCGAGCTCGTCAGTCGAACTGGATCCGGACCGGGTCCAGACCATTACGCCACCCGACTTTGAAATGCCTGAAGGCGGTTTGTCCATTCGCTGGCCCGATCCGCCGCTGGACCAGGAAGCCCGACTGAATAATTACAAATTCTATGCAGCACTGGCCTATGTGCGTGCCAACAAACTGGACAAGATCATTTTTGATTCGCCCAAGGCAAGATTCGGCATCATGACCGCCGGCAAGGCCTACCTGGACGTGCGGCAGGCGCTGACCGATCTTGGGCTGGACGAAGCGACCTGTGCAGACATCGGCATCCGGCTGTACAAAGTCGGTTGCGTCTGGCCGCTTGAAGCGCAAGGCGCCCGACACTTTGCCGAAGGCCTGGATGAAATCCTGGTGGTTGAAGAAAAACGCCAGATCATGGAATACGCCCTGAAGGAAGAACTGTATAACTGGCGCGATGACGTCCGTCCCGATGTCTATGGCAAATTTGATGCGCGTGACGATGGCGGCGGCGAATGGTCCGTACCTCGCGGCAACTGGCTATTGCCGGCCAATTACGAACTATCCCCTGCGATTATCGCCAAGGCCATTGCCAAACGCCTGGAAAAACACGCGCTTCCCGACGAAGTGCGCGCCCGCATTCAGGCACGCATTGCGATTATTCATGCCAAGGAACAGGACGCCAAACGACCGGTCGTCGTGCAGGATCGCAAACCCTGGTTCTGTTCCGGCTGTCCCCACAACACGTCGACCCGCGTGCCCGAAGGCTCGCGTGCGGTGGCCGGCATTGGCTGCCACTATATGACCATCTGGATGGATCGCAGCACCGATACCTTTACCCAGATGGGCGGCGAAGGCGTGCCCTGGATCGGCCAGAAAGACTTTACGACCACCAAGCATATTTTCGCCAACCTGGGTGATGGCACCTACTTTCATTCGGGGATTCTGGCGATCCGCGCTTCGATCGCAGCCAAAGTCAACATCACCTACAAAATTTTATACAACGATGCCGTTGCCATGACCGGCGGGCAGCCTGTGGATGGCACGCTGACCGTGCCGCAAATCAACGCCCAGTTGCATGCCGAAGGCGCCACCCGCATCGTGATCGTCAGCGACGAACCGGAAAAATATAAAGGGGTCAGCCTGATCGGCAACCCAGATGTATTCCATCGCGATTCGCTTGACGATGTGCAACTGGAACTGCGTGATACCGAAGGCACGACTATTCTGATCTACGATCAGACCTGCGCGACCGAGAAACGTCGGCGCCGCAAACGCAATGCCTACCCCGACCCCGACCGACGCGTCTTCATTAACGAGGCAGTCTGCGAGGGTTGCGGCGACTGCGGCGTCAAATCCAATTGTCTTTCGGTGGAACCGGTAGATACGCCGATGGGCAGCAAGCGCCGCATCAACCAGTCCTCCTGCAACAAGGATTATTCCTGCCTGAACGGTTTTTGTCCCAGCTTTGTGACCGCCGAAGGTGCCAAAGTGCGCAAGCCTCAGACAGCCACACTCTCCTTTGAAAAAATAGAAGCGGACATTCCTGTACCTGCGGTACCCACGATCGAACGTTCATACAATATTCTGGTGCCTGGCGTAGGCGGCACCGGCGTGGTCACCATCGGCGCCCTGCTGGGCATGGCCGCACACCTGGAAGAAAAAGGCGTCAACGTACTGGATATTACCGGACTGGCGCAAAAAGGCGGCGCCGTCGTGAGCCATGTACAGATCGGCAACCAGCCGGCAGATCTGCATTCGACCCGCATCGGCGTGGGCGAAGCCGATCTGATTATCGGCTGCGACGCCATTGTGGCTGCGTCGCGCGAGATTACATCAAAAACCCGCAAAGGCATCACGGTGGCAGCCATCAACAGTGCCAAGGTGCCTACTGCTGAAATTTTCCAGAACCCGAAATGGCAATTTCCTTCCGCCATTACCGAGAATGATATGCTGGATCTGCTGGGCCAGGAAAAATGCGATTTTCTGGATGCCAATGGTTATGCTGTTGCGCTGCTGGGCGATGCAATTTTCGCCAACCCGCTAATGATGGGCTATGCCTGGCAGAAAGGATGGATCCCCCTGCATCATGAGAGCCTGGAGCGCGCCATCGAACTCAATGGCGTTGCCGTCGACAAGAACCTGGCCGCCTTTGAATGGGGCCGCTATCTGGCGCACCATGGTCTGCAATCTATCCCGCTTGGCAACGGCAAGCGCACGGCGCGCCACGAAAATCTGATCAGCATGCCAGAGAGCACCGACACGCTGATCAAGCGCCTTGAGCAACACCTGACCAACTACCAGAACCAACGGTATGCACGACGCTTTACACAGGCGGTGGCGCGCATCCGCGAGACCGAAAAAGCACGCGGCTTCAGCGGCCATATCCTGACCGAAGCGGTAGCCCGCAATCTGGCCAAGCTGATGAGCTACAAGGATGAATACGAGGTGGCTCGTCTGTACACCGATCCGGCTTATCTTGACAAACTGCGTGAACAATTCGAAGGCGAGCCGGGTCGCGACTACGCACTGCACGTTCATCTGGCGCCGCCCGCATTCAGCAAAAAAGATAAAAAAGGTCACCTGATCAAGAAAAAGTACGGTCCATGGGTAATGAAAGCCTTTGCTGTGCTGGCGCACCTCAAACCGCTGCGCGGCACCGCGTTTGATCCCTTTGGCCGTACCGAAGAGCGACGTGCCGAGCGTAGCCTGATCGAGGAATATTTCGCTTTACTGGATGAAATCAATCTGAGCCTGAATGACAGTAACTACGATACGGCCGTGGAGCTGGCCCGCCTGCCCGACGATATCCGTGGCTATGGTCATATCAAAGAGGCCAATATGCAAAAGGCAGCAGCGCGGCGCGCGCAGCTGCTTGAAGCCTATCGCCGCACAGCCTTAAGCAAGGCCGCATAACGGCAGGCGGCAGCGGCGGCCAATTGCGCCGCCGCTTGCCATGACTCGCCGCCACCAGGTCGCTGCGGCATGCCATCGGCTTGCTGACATTTACACAACTCGGGTGCTTTCTTGGGGCGATACAGTAACGCACCCGTTCTGCGCGAGCGTTTATTGTTTGTACGCCCGGCTTCTCTGACGTAGACACAAGTGACAATTTCCCCATTTGCAAGCAAGGCGATGGGCGCCAGCGCAGCCGGCCTTAGGGATTCGAAACTTTGGTGCACACCGCTTTATCGTCAGAAGTTAGAAAGCCGACACGGTTACTCACTATAATAGGCGGTTTGACAACCCAATTCGGAGCCATTATGAAAACCAAGCCTGTTCTCGTCCAGGAAGACGTACAGAAAATCATCGATGCAGCGGCCGCTCATGCCAGCAAAAACAACTGGGCCGTGACTATTGCCGTGACTGACGATGGCGGCCATCTGCTGGCCCTGAAACGCCTTGATGGCGCGGCGCCGGTTTCTGCCCATATTGCCCCGGCCAAAGCCCATGCTGCAGCCCTGGGCCGACGCGAAACCAAAGGCTACGAAGAAATGATCAACAATGGTCGCTACGCATTTCTGTCGGCGCCAGCCATTTCAGGCATGCTCGAAGGCGGCGTGCCTGTTGTCGTTGACGGCCAGACCATTGGCGCAGTGGGCGTATCGGGTGTCCAGGCCAGCCAGGACGCTGAAACGGCCATCGCCGGTATCGCTGCGATTACAGGCTGAATCATCAGCCCATCGCATTGCCAGGAGTTACCGTGATACACCCGGTGCCTGCCTGGCATCCTCATCACGTCGCACTTTCGGGGATGGTCACTCTGCCCCGAAATGCGGCAGGCGACAAGAAAAAACGCACCAGAGGCGCCCAGTATTTTTATTGATTCATCAAAATGCGCCAAAATAAATCAGGGCAATCACCTAGATAGTGCATTTTTCGCTGCACCGCACACAATATAGCGGTATTATATTTACCCCTCGCATAACATTCATTGTGCATCCCGCCGTTTTCACCCTGCTGCCCGCGTTGGGTACGCCCGGCGCGCATACGTTTGCCTGTAACCCTTAATCTGCTCATTACATTCAATTCATATGACATATATTGATACGACGCTGGCCCGACTGGCCAAATCCAGCCCATCGCAATCGGAGTTCTATCAGGCTGTTCTGGAAGTACTGGAATCACTTTCCCCGCTATTCGAAAAAGAAAAGCACTATCTGGATCAGAACATCATAGAACGGATCGTTGAGCCCGAGCGTCAGATCATGTTTCGGGTTACCTGGGTAGACGACAAAGGTAAAATCAATGTCAACAAGGGCTACAGGGTCGAATTCAACTCGGCCATCGGCCCATACAAAGGCGGCTTGCGTTTCCATCCCAGCGTCTCGTCCAGTATTATCAAATTTCTTGGCTTTGAGCAAACGTTCAAGAACTCGCTCACCGGCCTGGCTATCGGCGGGGGCAAAGGCGGCAGCGATTTCGACCCCAAGGGCAAGTCAGACAATGAAATCATGAGTTTCTGCCAGGCCTTTATGTCTGAACTGTATCGCCACATCGGCCCCACCATTGACGTGCCTGCCGGCGATATTGGCGTAGGCGGCCGCGAAATCGGCTATCTGTTCGGCCAGTACAAACGCCTGACCGGTCGCTACGAAGGCGTGCTTACCGGCAAGCGCATTCCATGGGGCGGCTCGCTGGTGCGCACTGAAGCGACCGGCTACGGCGCGGTCTACTTTGCCCAGAATATGCTGCAAAACGCGGGCGAACATCTGGAAGGAAAAATCTGCGCCGTCTCGGGCGCCGGCAATGTAGCCATCTACACCATCGAAAAACTGTATCAACTGGGCGCAACACCGGTAACCTGCAGCGATTCGCGCGGCATGATTTATCACAAATCTGGTATTAATCTTGAAACGCTCAAGCTGCTAAAGGAAAAGCAGCAGGCGCCGCTGCAGAACTATCTGCAAACGCACCCCGATGCGGTTTACAAGCCCGTGACCGACTATGCGCCTGGGCGCAACGAGGTATGGTCTGTTCCCTGCGATCTGGCCTTCCCCAGCGCAACGCAAAACGAACTGAACCAGGCCGACGCACTGGCCTTGCTCGCCAACGGTTGCAAACTAGTGGCAGAAGGTGCCAACATGCCTTCCACGCCTGAAGCCGTTGAGGAATTTCTCAAGGCACGTATCCATTACGCGCCCGGCAAAGCAGCCAATGCCGGCGGGGTTGCCACCAGCCAGTTGGAAATGGCACAGAACGCCGCCATGATTCAATGGAGTTTTGACGAAGTTGATCTGCGCCTGAAAAACATCATGAAGAATATTTTCACCAACGCATGGGAAACCGCAGACGAGTTCAACCAGCCAGGTAACCTGGTGCTGGGCGCCAATATTGCGGGCTTTCGCAAGGTTGCCGATGCAATGATCGACCAGGGCGCAGTCTGATCCACGATCGCCGCCAACCGATTGTCGCGCTTGCTGCAGTCGGTTAGCCTGAGCCAGAATAAAAAAACACCCGGTCATTTCATTCTGATCGGGTGTTTTTTTATTGCCTGGGATATCCGCCAGCGATGAAGCATCGAGTGCTAACACCGCGGCGCCTTGCCATAACAGGGTATTGTTTCTGGTGAAATAATACCCTTTACCGCTACGACTTACTCGGCTGGTTTTTCAGCAGGCTCGCCGCCTTCTGCCGGCGCATTTTCCTGCGCGCCTTCCAGACCACCCAATGCCTTGGCTGACAGACGCAGACGACCACGATCGTCGGCTTCAATAACCTTGACTTTGACCTTCTGTCCTACTGTCAGCACGTCATTGATGTTGGCAATGCGGTAGTTGGCGATTTCAGAAATATGCAACAGCCCATCACGACCAGGCAGAATCTGCACAATGCCGCCAAAGTCCAGCAGGCGCTGCACAGTACCCTCGTAAACCTGACCTACTTCAACCACTGCAGTCAACTCGGCGATACGACGCTCGGCTTCCTTGGCTTTGTCCAGGTCAGCGCTGGAAATGGTAACCACCCCTTCGTCGCTGATATCGATATGGCAACCGGTTTCTTCTGTCAGTGCACGAATCGTGGCACCGCCCTTGCCGATCACATCACGGATTTTTTCCGGATTGATTTTCATGGATAACATGCGTGGCGCAAAGGTTGACAGCTCTTCACGCGAACCAGTCAGCGCTTCGGTCATTTTACCCAGGATATGCATACGGCCGTCGCGGGCCTGAGCCAGTGCGACCTGCATGATTTCCTTGGTGATGCCCTGGATTTTGATATCCATTTGCAAAGCAGTGATCCCGTTTTTGGTACCGGCCACTTTGAAATCCATATCGCCCAGGTGATCTTCGTCGCCCAGAATATCGGTCAGCACAGCGAACTTGCCGCCATCCTTGATCAGGCCCATGGCCACACCAGCAACGTGATCCTTGACCGGTACGCCAGCATCCATCATGGCCAGCGAGCCACCGCAAACAGAAGCCATGGAGGAAGAACCGTTGGATTCTGTAATTTCAGACACGACACGAATCGTGTACTGGAAATCTTCGTGAGCAGGCAGCGTTGAAATCAGCGCGCGCTTGGCAAGGCGGCCATGACCGATTTCACGGCGTTTTGGTGCGCCGAAACGACCGGTTTCGCCCGTTGCAAACGGAGGCATGTTGTAGTGAAGCATGAAGCGGTCGCGATGTTCGCCCATGACCGAATCAATGATCTGTTCGTCCTGCTTGGTGCCCAGCGTAGCGATCACCAGTGCCTGCGTTTCACCACGGGTGAACAGCGCGCTGCCATGGGTACGTGGCAACACGCCCAGGCGGATAGAGATAGGACGTACTGTACGGGTGTCACGACCGTCAATGCGGGGTTCACCGGCCAGAATCTGGCCGCGTACGATTTTGGATTCCAAATCGAAAATAATATTTTCGATGGCCACGCTATCGGGCGCATCCTGACCAGCCTGCGCTGCCTGCTCAGCCAGCGTTTGCTTGACCGCAGCAGTCACTTCGCGCAACTTGGTTGTGCGTTCCTGTTTCTGACGGATTTCATAGGCGCTTTTCAGGCCCGATTCGGCAGCAGCAGTCACCGCAGCGATCAGCGCTTCGTTTTTGGCTTCTGGCTGCCAATCCCACTCGGGTTTGCCGGCTTCGGCCACCAGATCATGAATGGCATTGATGGCAGCCTGCATTTGCTCATGACCAAACACCACGCCGCCCAGCATCACTTCTTCGGACAACTGTTTGGCCTCGGATTCAACCATCAGCACGGCGTTTTCGGTACCGGCAACAACCAGATTCAAGTCGGAGTCTTGCAACTGATCCTGCGTAGGATTGAGCAGATACTGTCCGTTGATGTAACCAACACGAGCGGCGCCAATCGGACCATCAAAAGGAATGCCGGACACGGCCAGCGCAGCTGAACTGGCGATCAGGGCAGCAATATCAGGATCGACTTGAGGATCAACCGACAGTACATGAACAATGATCTGAACTTCGTTATAGAAACCTTCAGGAAACAGCGGACGCAGTGGGCGGTCAATAAGCCGGCAAGTCAGTGTTTCTTTTTCCGAAGGCTTGCCTTCGCGTTTGAAAAAACCACCAGGAATACGACCGGCAGAATAGGTTTTCTCAACATAATCGACCGTGAGCGGGAAAAAATCCTGTCCGGGCTTGGCATTTTTTGCTGCAACGACGGTGGCCAGCACAACGGAATCACCCATTGAAACCACAACGGCGCCTGAAGACTGGCGGGCGATTTCGCCGGTTTCCAGTACAACAGTCTGATCGCCATACTGAAACGACTTGGTCACTTTGTTAAACATTTTTCAATCCTTACAATAAAGCCAGAGAGATCTGTCCGTTTTCAGCCGCACACCACGATTCTGTGTACGCGTCCAAACCTCGTTCCGGCACAATAAAAAAAACCGTGCCAGGCGCCAGCCTGGCGCTCTGCACGGTTTTGTGTTGGGCGCAAACCCAATATCACTTACGCAGACCGAGTTTTTCGATGAGTGAGCGGTAAGCGTCAGGGTTACGACCTTTCAGGTAGTCGAGCAGTTTACGGCGACGGCTGACCATGCGCAACAAACCACGACGTGAGTGGTGGTCTTTCATGTGTTCTTTGAAATGACCGGTTAATTCGTTGATACGGGCGGTCAGCAATGCAACCTGCACTTCGGGAGAACCTGTATCGCCCTGAGCGCGACCGTATTGAGCAACAATTTCAGATTTTTTGATATCAGCAACTGACATATTGAATAAGCCTCATGAACTGGCGGTAAAACCGAGGCGTTTTACCGTGAAGTATTAAAAATAAAATATCGGATAATTTCCCGACTGAACTACCATGGCATAAAACAGACATCGCAGCGTGGATAGCCCTGCCAACACCGGCGTTCGCGATTGCATTGGCCTTCGAAGCAGGCCCTGATCACTCGCGTGCCAGGACTTTGCAAGAAGCAAAGCAAACTACCGGCGGCAACCCCAGCGACCCGACAGCCAAAGAACAGCTGTCAAATTAACCCTTGGTTTTTATGCACGATTGATTGCACTGTGATGACCCTCTACTCCCGGAAAATACGACATACGCTATTTTCCCGGATGGATGGCCGCGTGCCCAACATGCTCATTCTGATCTGTCCCGTAGCGGATTTACACGCTACAATGAACACGTCAGACGCCATGCAGGGCTGCATTTGGCTTTCAGTCAAGACCGATAATTATATCTGATTCAGCCCGAAAACACACGCAAACCTTAGCCATACAGGTTCAAATATGCCTAATTTCCGTTGTTTTTCCCTATTTCCGGGCTTTTTTTCCAACACTGGCCTGCGGGGCCGGCTGAAAAACCCGTTTTTTTCGCAGCCGGCTGCGCTGCGTAAAATGGTTCGCACCATGGGGCTGATCAGCTTTTGCGCAACGCTGGGCGCTTGCGCCACTTACCGGGACGTGCCGCCCAATTCGCCCAAAACAGTCGTCCTGCAAACCATGGGACCGCCCAATTTCACCTGCCCCACCGCCGATGGCGGCACCCGGGCCATCTGGACCCAGCAGCCCAACGGTCAATACGCTTACGGCACGCGCTTCAATAGCGCAGGTATCGCCGACCGGGTGGAACCCATTTTGACAGATGAGAATTTTCGCAAGCTGGACAAAGGGGTATGGACACCACAGGACGTCACCTGCGAGTTCGGCCCGCCTGCCAAGGTAACCCGCGTGGGGCTGGGCGAGAAAAATGAAGTGGTCTGGGAATATCGTTACAAACAGGCCAACGCCTGGAATTCACTGATGTATGTCTATCTGGGCCGGGACGGCCAACAGGTGACGCACCATCATCCCGGTCCTGATCCAGCCTATGACTATGAGTTTGAGATCATGGGCTTTTAAAAACGTGCCGGGTTGCGGCACGTTCCTGGTCAGTCTTTTTTGAACCAGTCTTTAGGTTTGTCCGGGTCCGCTGAATCCGCAATATGCGGCTCATTGCGTGCAGGCGATTGCGAACGGTCAGCCTGACCCGTATCAATAGCCTTGTAGGACGTTGACGTGCCCTCTGCCTTTGCACCTGCGACCTCGGCCGCTTCGGCTTCCCTGCTCTCGCGGCGGCTGTCATGCAACTGCTGCGCACGACGCCAACGCCAATACCACACGATCCAACCCGACAGCCCATACACAATAAACAGCAAGAAAAGCACAATGGGGGGATCAGACGACACAAACGCAAAAACAAGCACCAGCACCAGCATGATGTTTTGCGGCGACAGTTTTTTCTCCAGCGCCAGAGACTTGCCGCTGAAAAACGGTGCATTTGAAATCATGCTGATGCCTGCATATACCGTCAGCACAAAGGCCAGCCAGGCCAGCGACTCATAGTCAGGAATGCGATTGTCGACCGACAGCCAGACAAAACCGGCTACCAGCGCCGCTGCGGCGGGACTGGGCAACCCCTGGAAGAAGCGGCTGTCGACCACACCGATATTGGTATTGAAACGAGCCAGGCGCAACGCCGCACCAGCCACGTATATAAAGGCGGCGATCCAGCCCCAGCGCCCCAGCGCCTGCAACTGGTACTCATACATCACCAGCGCCGGCGCAATACCGAAAGAGACCATATCGGACATGGAATCGTATTGCTCGCCAAAAGCCGACTGGGTATTGGTCAGCCGTGCCACGCGGCCATCCATCGCATCGAGCACCATCGCGACAAAAATGGCGATGGCGGCCACTTCGAAGCGTCCGCTCATGGCTTGCACCACAGCATAAAAGCCGGCAAACAGATTGGCCGTCGTAAATGCATTGGGCAGCAGATAAATAGCGCTGCGCGGGCGTGGCAGATTTTCGTTCATAACGTATCGCTTTGATTTAGCGGTGTACCGGGTTCAGGCAGATCAGCCAGCGCAGTGGAAGTGGCCGACACTTTGTCGCCAATGGCGACCCTGGGTCGGGAAGCCGGCGGCAGATAAACGTCGACACGGGAACCGAAACGGATAAATCCATAACGCTCTCCGGCCCGCCGGCCATCGCCCGGCTTCACATAGCACAGAATACGGCGGGCCACCAGACCGGCAACCTGTACAACAGTGACCTGCTCGCCTGAATCGAGCGCGATATGGACCGCGTTTCTTTCATTTTCGACCGACGCCTTGTCCAGCGCGGCATTCACAAACGAACCCGGATAATACTGAACCTGGGTTACCCGCCCGCTGACGGGGAAGCGGTTGGAGTGAACATTGAAGACGTTCATGAATACACTGATCTTCAGGGCCTGCTGCTGGGTATACGGATCGGTGGTTTTGTCTACCGACACAATCCGGCCGTCAGCAGGCGACAGCACCACGCGCTCACCATCAGGGGCCTGGCGTTGCGGATCCCGAAAAAACTGAATCACAAAAATGGCCAGCAGCCAGAAGATCAATCCCGCAGCAATGGACCACCATGACACCAGCAGCGCCAGAATGACGGAGCCGGCGATAAAGGGCCAGCCCTCTCGGGCCAGAATAGGATGCGGGTAGGAGGGTTTGTACATGCAATTGGAAACCAGCTGATTAAAACGTCATTTTAGTCGCAAACACCTGCAGCGGCGAATGGGGATACACCAAAAGTGTAATTTTTGTATTACATCGTGCATTTTCATGCCCAACGGGCGATGCGCGCCGGATATCTGCTACGCCCATGACCAGCGCCCGTTTGCGGCACCGTTTCCGCAAACCCGCTTCATTAACCTCAAGATATCTGCACCAGAAATGCCAAACCGTTTGCCCTGCCTGTCCGCATACTCCTGTGGCGTGTGCAGCACAACATCAATGTGTTAGTTTCACTGACCGCAGCGGGATTATTTCGCATCAGCAAAACGTTTTTAAAGCCTTTCTCATACTGACTTCAAGAGACAATAAGCACCGTCATTGCACATCGTCAAAATCGTTTTGGTGCATTGCAAGGCCACCTTAATGCAATATGTATCTGTATGTATACTTTGTTTTAAAATACTTTAAAATCCATTAAAAATACAACTGCAGTCATAGAACTGCAGTTTTTGTCCATAAGACAGTTGGTCAAAAATTAGGGTAAAACCTAAACCCTAAGCATGAGCATTTCGTTCATACTAGCAACACCGTTATAAAGGAGTTTTCCATGAAGTTATCAAGTCTCGTGCTTGCTGCACTTATTTCTTCAATTGGTTTGTCCGCCCACGCCGAAGGCCGTCTGGACAAAATCAAAAGTACAAAAACAATTTCTCTGGGTCATCGTGACTCCTCCATACCTTTTTCCTATCTGGACGGTGGAAAGCCAGTTGGATACTCCAAGGAAATTTGCGACGGCATCGTCAAAGCGCTGGAAAAACAGCTAGGCACAGAACTTACCGTCAAACAGGTTCCGGTGACCTCGGCCAGCCGAATTCCCCTGATCATGAACGGTACAATCGATCTGGCTTGCGGATCAGCAACAAACAATGCTGAACGCCAGAAACAGGTTAGTTTTGCGCCGACCACATTTGTGACCGCTACCCGCTTCGTCTCGGCCAAGGCTGACAATATTAAGGACGTCGCCGGCTTCAAAGGCCAGACAGTGACTTCCACTGCAGGCACCAGCAACATCAAATGGCTCGCCGCTACCAATGCCAAGGAAAACCTGGGCATGAACATTATTCCTTCGAAAGACCATGCGGGCGCCTTCCTGACTGTTCAGGCCGGTCGTGCCAAAGCATTCTTTATGGATGACGTGTTGCTGGCCAGCCTGGTTGCCAACTCTGAAGATCCTGACAAATGGGTCATCAGCGACAAAGCGCTCACAACCGAGCCTTACGCGATGATCCAGCCCAAAGACGATCCCGAGTTCAAGAAAGCGGTGGATGACGCAGTGATCGCCATGATCAAAAGCGGCGAAATCGAAAAGCTCTACAAAAAATGGTTTGAAAGCCCCATTCCTCCGAAAAATATCAATATGAATCTGCCTATGTCGGAAGCCCTCAAGAAAGCGCTTGCCAATCCGACAGATTCACCAGACCCGGCCAAATACCAATAAACCGGCCTCTGTCCGACGGCACAAAACATAGCGTAAGCGGTTTTGTGCCGTTTTTTGTTTTCTATAAATTGCGTTTCAAATTATGTCAATCTCCACATTATTTTGTGACCCGGCCAATATCGATAACGCGTCCCTGTTCTGCCAGATATCGCCCAGTGGGAATAGCTATCTGGAGGCATTCATTTCAGCCGTCGGCTGGACACTGCAGTTGTCTGCAATCGCATGGGTGCTCGCGTTTATCATGGGCATCGCAGTGGGTATCGGGCTAACCAGTCAAAGCCGGCTGGTTTCCAGAATCTGCTCGGGCTATGTCGAACTGTTCAGGAATATTCCCCTGCTGGTGCAGCTTTTCCTCTGGTACTACGTGGTCCCTCAAGTTCTGCCGGAATCCATGGGCAAGGCCATCATCAGCATGCAGTACCCGTATTCGGTCTTCTGGCCGGCGGTGTTGTGCCTGGGTCTGTTTACCTCATCGCGAATTGCCATCCAGCTGTCCTCGGGCATTCGGTCCCTGCCACGCGGGCAATCCATGGCGGCGACGGCCCTCGGCCTGACACGCTTTCAGATGTACCGGTATGTGCTATTGCCCATGGCAATGCGCATCATTACCCCGCCACTGACCTCTGAAATGCTCAACCTGCTGAAAAACTCTTCGGTTGCCTACACCATCGGCCTGCTGGAGATTACCGGCGCTGCCGCGTCCATGCAGGAATCCACATTCCAGACGTTCCCCTCATACCTGGCGGCAACCGCCCTGTATGTCATCATCAACTTATTGATTCTGGTAATTATGTCGGCCGTTGAACGTTTCTTCAGTGTTCCTGGCTTTATTTCAGGAAAAGGGTAGGAGCACATGATGAATTTTCAAGACTTACTTCTCTCTGCTTCATCGGTCAGTATCGCTGCCTTTGATTGGGGCGTGATCCAGCAGGCCGCGCCTGCATTGCTAAAGCAAGGCCTGATCTTTACGCTGAAGCTGACGCTTTATTCCACCGTTCTGGCGTTGATCTGGGGTACTGTACTGGCCATGATGCGCCTGTCGTCCATCAAGCTTTTCCGCTGGTTCGCCGGTTCTTACGTCAATATCATGCGGTCGCTGCCGCTGATCCTGATCCTGTTCTGGTTCTTCTTTCTGGTGCCGTATATCCTGGGTTGGATCGATTTCATGTGGGCAACCTATATAGACGGTAACGAATCGGCCAGGCTGGTCTCGCGGCCGCTGAACGGGTTTACCTGCGCACTGATTACCTTCACGCTGTTTGAAGCCGCCTATTTCTGCGAAATCATGCGGGCCGGCATTCAGTCTATTCCCCGCGGACAGGTGGGTGCAGGCTATGCGCTGGGACTGCGTTACTTTCAGGTAATGCGACTGATCGTGCTGCCACAGGCTTTCCGCAATATGCTGCCTGTGATTTTCACGCAAATGATTGTTCTTTTCCAGGATACGTCTCTGGTGACCGTGTTGTCACTGAATGACCTGCTGGGTATGGCTCGCATCAACGCCGACATTACCGGTCGCCCCGTTGAGCTGTACATATTCGCAGCCGCTATCTATTTTGTCATCTCTTTAGTTTGCTCTCGTCTGGTCAAAGTGATCGATCGGCGTTTGACGATTATTCGATAAGGTATTTCTCCATGGCTATGATTGAATTTAAAAACGTTAGTAAATGGTATGGAAAATTCCAGGTGCTGACCGATTGCACAACCGAAATCAACAAAGGTGAAGTTGTGGTGGTTTGCGGTCCGTCGGGATCAGGCAAATCCACATTGATCAAAACCGCCAATGGTCTGGAGCCCTTCCAGAAAGGCGAGATTTTCTTCAACAGCGTCTCGGTAGGCAGCCCGAAAACGGATCTGCCTAAACTGCGCTCCAAAATCGGCATGGTGTTCCAACACTTTGAACTGTTCCCGCACCTTTCCGTCATGGAAAACCTGGCGCTGGCCCAGATCAAGGTTCTGGATCGCTCCAAGGATGAGGCCATGGAACGCGGCCGCAAGCTGCTTGACCGTGTCGGGCTCATTGAGCACAAGGATAAGTACCCAGGCCAGCTCTCTGGCGGGCAGCAACAGCGTGTAGCCATTGCGCGCGCGCTGGCCATGGACCCCATGGCCATGCTGTTTGATGAACCCACATCGGCGCTTGACCCTGAAATGGTCAACGAAGTGCTCGATGTCATGGTGGATCTGGCCAAGGAAGGCATGACCATGATGGTGGTGACCCACGAAATGGGCTTTGCCCGCAAAGTGGCTGACCGCGTGATTTTCATGGACGCAGGCCTGATTGTTGAAGATTGCGACAAGGAAGAATTCTTCGGCAACCAGGACGCGCGCTCAGACCGGGCCAAGCATTTCCTGTCGAAGATCCTGGGGCATTAAACATCTCTCACCACATCATTAAAAAAACCGGCCAGCAAGCCGGTTTTTTTGCGCCAGACTAACGTTGAAAAATCGCGATACAGGCTCAATTGATGCCTGCCATTATCCGGCGCCGAACCAATTGGGTCCGTAAAACGCCGAGTCTGAGGCGCGTAATTTTTTTATCGCCAACGCCCAGTTCTTAAGCCTGATCAAATCAATTTAAAACGATTCTGCTAGGATAGAGCGTATTAGCATAAGTTTCAAATCAATCGTTTCGCAAGCTTTCCAAAATGTTTATCGTCGCGTCCTGCGGGAACGCAGGCCAATTCATTATGGACACCACTACCCCAATTCAGTTTCGCTCTCTTTTACGCCCACCTGCTCAGCAAAGCCATTTCGCGCTACCGTGGTTCCTCTCGAATTGCTTAGCTATCGCCCGAAAAAAAAGTCGCTTACTGTGCACATCCTGGTCATTGGCTACGGCCGGCTTGCCTGTCACAGCATGGCGCATCCAGGCAGCACCCGCTGGCCGATATCTGAATCTCTGGCCGCAATTGGGCACCATGCGATCCGGCTCTCACCCGGTTACCGGCGAAAACACACTGTTTGCACGAATAAATGCACTCGGTCAAAGGGCATGTCACGTTGCGCGCAGAACAGCGACATGCTGTGACTTAGATCCCAGAACTCTCTGACAAAATCAGTCGCGATTGATGAAAACACTCAAACCATTCCGGCTTTCCATCCTCTCCCGGCCGTACTTATGGCGTAACCAGCAGCGTCTGGGCATTGCCGTCATGGCGCTGGCCGATCTCAGCGGTCCTCATCCGGTCATTTTGCCGGATCTCGTCCTTTGGAAGGACATCGTTCCCACCCTGGACGCCGACAGCATGATCGATATGTTCATTCCCAAAGCGCGGCCCGAATTTCTGGTGAGCGGCAACGCATATACCATCCATCAGCAGGACAAAACATCTTGTATGGTGCGAGTGGAGGCCGCCGGCCTGACCAGGGAGTTGCGGGTTACAGGAGCCCGACACTGGATCAGCGGGCGCCCCACCCAACCCCAGGCGTTCGATGCAATGCCGATGACCTGGGCAAATGCATACGGCGGTGTCGCTTCGGCCGAAAATCCTTCGGGCAAGGGCGCGATTCATGGCAGGACAAGCGCAGAGGCGATCGAACTGCCCAATATCGAAGAGCCCTTGCATCCTTACGTAGCGCCCGGCAAGGACATCCCCATCGCCGGACTGGGGCCGATCAGCTTTATGCGTCCCAGTCGGCAAAAAATGATGGGGTCGTATTCGGAAAGCTGGCTCAAGCAAGACTTCCCCGGCTTTTTCCCCGATATGAACCCGGCCATATTCAATATGGCGCCCGCGACCCAGCAGTGGGCGGATCGCGGACAGGCGCCCATGGGCGAGCGCTTCGCCATCTGGAATATGACCCCGGACGAGCAGGTCTGGCAAGGCCGCATCCCCGACTGGCATGCGCGGTGCTTTGTGAGGCAAAGCGATACTTTTCGGGAAGTGACTATGCAGGCATCAACCGTCTGGTTTGTACCCGAAAACAAACAGATTTTGCTGATCTACCACGGCTCTATTCCGGTGGACGAGGACGATGCGCTGGATGTCACGCATATTATGCCTGCGCTGGAAATCGCCGGTCAGCGGCGCAGCGCCGAGCACTATCAAAGCATCATGCAACAGCGCAGCGAACCCATCAAAGGCGGCCTGTATGCCTTTCGAGACTACGAATTGGTGACGCCTGCGCTCATTGGAAAATGGCTGGACAGCGACATATCGGTCAAGCAAACACAGCTGTGGCAAAAATCCCGTTTGCGACAGCAAGCCTTGCAGAACGACATGCGCCAGGAAATATCGGAGTACGGCTTCAATCCCGACGACTACGTTCCGGTTCTGATGGGACCCGAACGGGAATATTCGCCGGCAGACCTGCCGGCGCTCATGGAAGAGACAGAGCGGCTGCAGGAAACCATGCAACTGGAAAAAGAACAGATACGTGATCAGTTGCTGACGGCAGCCGGCCCTGAGCCTGACCGGGACTACGTCGATTTCGTCGAAGCACTCTTTACCGGTCAGGGCATGAAGCCCAAAGGCCCGCCAAAGGACATTGCTGAAGAACTGGATTTCGACAAGAAACTGGCCCAACTCAGTCAGGATGAGGCCATCCGGGACCTGGCAGCCAACATGGGCGGCGCCGATATGGCATACGACCAGATCCAATCTCAACTGCAGGATGCCATGAAACCCTCGGGGGTAGACACCCCGCCCGGTATAGATGAAAAAGACCGGGCCCGCCTGGAAAAACTCAATCCTCTGCGCAGACGCATGTACCTGTATTGCGCGCAGTTCCAGGATGGCGTTGCACGCGTAACCCGCCACGAAAGCGAACAAATGCGTCAGGTCATTCTGGAAAAATATCATGCAACGAAAAATCTGTCAGGCCTGGATCTGACCGGGCTGGACCTGTCCGGGCTGGATCTGCGCGGCGCAGATTTTTCCGACGCGCTGATGGAGGCCACAGACCTTACTCATTGCCGGCTCGATAACTGCAATTTTTCCCAAGCCGTACTCACTCGCGCCAAACTGCACGAAACGGTATTGTCCGGTGCTGTTTTCAAGCAAGCCAACCTGTCGCTGGTCGAAGCCACTCACAGCGTATTTGATGGCACGCACATTGCCGAAGCCATCCTTGAGCAGTCCACCTTTGCCCATTGTTCATTTGAGCAGGCCGCGATCAGCAATCTGCTTGCCAGACAACTGACCTTCCGTCACTGCGATCTTCGGGCTGCTTCTTTTGACATGTCGATTATCAATGAACTTATCCTGGCAGACTGCGACCTGAGCCAGTCAGCAGCCTTCAAGGTATCGATTAATGAAGGGACGTTGACTCAATGTCGCTTTCATGATGCCCGACTCGATAGCTGTATGTTTTTTGCCTCCACGCTGAACAAGGTGGATTTTGACCATGTCAATTTCATGTGTGTGGGCTTTGCCTACCATACCGCATTTTCGCACTGCAGCTTTCGTTCTTCGCGCATGAAAAACAGCAACTTCAGGGATATGGATCTGCGCAATATGGATTTTTCCCAGGCCCATATGGAAGGCTGCGATTTTTCAAATACGAACCTGTCGGGCGCGATTCTGGGCAAAGTCCGTACCCCCCAGAGCATGTTCATTCGCAGCAACCTGCAACACGCCGAGCTGACCGACGCCGATCTGATGCACGCAAATTTCAAGAAAGCAGACGTGCGCGCCGCGACAATGAAACGGGCAAACATTTTTCGCGCCAATCTGGAGCAGATCATTGCCGATGCCGATACCATACTGGACGACAGCTACAAAGAGCAGGCGAACATCTATCCTTTAAGAAAAGTAGTGCAGGCGCGTAACCGATGAAGCTGGAAGAATTTCGCGAAATTGCGCGCGTTGGCGGTGTGATCAGTGGTGAGGCGCTGGCCTTTGACCTGTCGGGCATGAATCTGGCAGCCATGATCTTCGAAGAGGTGGACTTTACCGCCTGCACGCTGACAGATGTCGACTTCTCAGAGTGCGTACTCAGCGAATGCACTCTGAGCGGCCTGGCGCTGCAGAACATTAATCTGAAGCTGGCGATCCTGAACAAATGCCAAATGTCAGGATGCCGCTTCGAGAATATTCACGCGTTTGCCACCCAGTTCGTCGAATGCGATCTGTCGCATTCAGCCTTTTCGGGAACCTGCGAGCAAAGCACCTTCAAGGACTGCATACTGGACCACAGCCTGTTGGCTTTTTCCGTTAACAAAAACAATTGCATTGCCACCTGCACCATGGATGAGGCGGTTATCCGACAGGATCTTGAACAATTGACTTTGTTTCGCCTGGACTTGAGGCGGTGCAGGTTCGACAGCAAAAATATGCCGCAAACCGTTTTTTTTGAATCGCAGGCCGCCGGGCTGGCGTTGCAACACTGCAACCTGACCGGATCGCAATTTATCGACGCCGATTTCTCGGGTGCGCTATTTGATCAAAGCACACTGGCGCAATGCAGCCTGAAGGGCTGTGCGTTGCATGCCGCCTCGTTCAATGGCGTCAATGCGCCCTACGCATTGTTCCCTGAGTCGGATCTGACTGAAGCGCTGTTTCACAACGCCAATCTGGCGCAGACAATCTGGGTCGAAGCTGTTTTACAGCGAACGGATTTTTCAAATGCGATCCTGACCATGAGCGTTTTTCAACGGGCGCTATGTCACGAATCGATATTCAGTCACTGCGACCTGGCCTATTGCGATTTTTCTTATGCCACGCTGGTCGGCGCCCGTTTCGACCGCGCCCGTTTGCAGCGTACGCGGATGCACCGCGCCATTACCAATGACACCGGCCTGAAAAAGCGCGCTGGCGTCATTGAAAAGGATGATGCACTTTATGAAGCAGAGTTGTTCAGCGCCGCTGTAGCGCGCCATTAAACAAAGGAGAAGCACGATGTTTGCAAACTGTCAGCTTTTCGGAACCGATGTGGCGTTTCCGGATGTTTGCCTGACCCCCCCGGCAATTCCGGTCCCCTACCCCAACATTGCCCTTGGCATGATGGCCCTGCCCGTCTGTTTTAATATTCTTAAATGTTTTGCCCCCGCACACAATATGATGACGTTCACGCCTATCAGCCTGGGAGACATCCCGGGCGTCATCGGCGGCGTGGTCTCTCATACAGTGATGAGCACCAAACGGGATCTGACCGGCGCTTTCACGGTGCTTTTGCGTTGCGCGCCGGCAACCAGGCTGACCAGCGTCACGCTGCAGAACACCGCCAACATGATCGGCATGCGCCTGATTCCCAGCCAGCCCAAAATTCTGGTGCTGGCGCCGTAGAATCATGACACCTGACCGCACTGACTAGCGGGCCGCATGGTCTCATCGCGATGCAAAACCACGCAAGGCGTCCGGCCCCGGACAAAGGGAACACGTGGCGTCAGGACGTCACCACTTTGCAATTTTTAACCTTTTCAGTTTCTTTTTTCCGACGTTTTTTCAACAGAAACACTGCTAGAATCCGATCGGATATTTTGACATGAACCTCAGCACCGCTAGGCAGCGTGATCGCGCTTTCGAAACGGTATTCAGTATTGAGTAATGACAGACTATTATGGATGCACCCTTCTCTTCCCGGTTACCACACGCGAGGCAACTGCGCTCGATCGTGGCACACACGCCTCTTGAAGATCAACTGCTGTTCCGACAAATGAGCGGCTTCGAAGCGCTATCGCGGCTCTTTGAATTCAATGTAGAACTGGTCGCAAGCAATTACAACATCGACCTCAATCGCGTCCTTGGCCAACCACTCACGCTTGAAATCCAGACGCTTTCAGGCGTCCGTTTCCTGAACGGCCAAGTCACGCGCTTCGAAATGGTGGGCCAGGAAAATGACGGCGCGCGCCACTACATATACCGGGCGAATGTGCGCCCCTGCTTGTGGAATCTTACACAAACGTCCGACAACAAAATCTTCCAGAAAAAAACTGTTCCCGAAATTATTCGGGAGGTCTTGTCTGAGCACGACTGCCCGTTCGAACTCAATCTGGCGGACGCCTATCGCGACTGGGAATACTGCGTACAGTACCAGGAAACCGACTTTGCCTTTCTCAGCCGGCTGATGGAGCACGAAGGCATTTACTACTATTTTCGGCACGCAAACGGTCAGCACACATTGGTCATGACCGACCATGCATCCTCGCACACCGCCATGCCCGGCTATGATGTGATTCCCTATTACGGGCCGGACCGCCTGGCCAAACCACAACAGGAATATATTTCCATGTGGGAGGTCGCCGCGCAGATCACGCCCGATAGCTACGCAACGGTAGACTACGATTTCACCAAACCACGTGCCTGCCTGGACGCGATATCCAGCCATCCGGGTGGCTCCCAGACAGGGGATCTGCAAATGTTCGAGTGGCAGGGCGGCTTCCAGGAGCCGGACCATGGCGAGCAATACGCCAGAATCCGCCTGCAGCAATTGCAAAGCGAACGCGAGCAAAGCCGCGGCATCACCAATGGACGCGGCATTGCGCCTGGTCATATTTTCAGCCTGAAGGGCCATCCCCGCTCGACGCTGAACCGCGACTATCTTGTCGTGTCTGCGAACTACCAGATGAGTATTTCCGGGTATGCCACCGGCACTGACCTTGATGAGTCCTTCCAGACATCGTTTGTTGCCGTGCCTTGCAGCACCCAGTATCGAGCTGCACGCATCACACCGGTGCCCCGCACCCATGGCCCGCAAACCGCAACCGTCGTCGGTCCGGCCGGAGAAGAACTGTGGACCGACCAGTTCGGACGGGTCAAGGTGCAGTTCCACTGGGATCGTTACGGTGTCAAAAATGAAAATTCATCGTGCTGGGTGCGTGTGTCCAGCCCCTGGGCCGGCGGCGGATTCGGTGGGCTGCAATTGCCGCGCATCAATGACGAAGTCGTTGTCGACTTTATCGGCGGCTGCCCCGATCGTCCGCTGGTGCTGGGACGGGTCTATAACGCCAGCAATATGCCGCCGGTCTCATTGCCGGCCAACGCCAGCCAGAGCGGCTTCTGGAGCCAGTCGGTTCACGGCGATCCTTCCACGGCCAACTGGCTGCTGTTCGAGGACAAGCTGGGCGCCGAGCTTGCCCATATGAAAGCGCAGTTGAATATGCTGCTGGAAATCAACAACGACTGCAATCACCACATCGGCAACAACCACACCACCTCTGTCGGCGGCGACCAGCACCTGACCGTGCAGAAAGACACCTATATCACCCGGCAGGGCATCACCAACGAACAACTGAACGCCGCCGTCAAACGAGAAATCAATGCCAACTACGACACGATCATCAAGGGGGTGTTGAACTCAGAGCATATGGGAGATTTGATCGACAAACGCACCGGCGACATTATCCGCAAGCAGATCGGCGCCATCACCCAAACGGTCGAAGGCAATATCGTCAGTGATCTGACCGGCAACAAAACCACCTCCCAGAACGGCAACCTGACACAAACCATTGTGGGTCTGGTTGAACAAACCATTACCGGAAATCAGAATAAAACAAGCTATGGCGATAAGCATGCTATCAGACACGGAAACGAGAGGAGCGAGAACTATGGAGACAAGACTTCGTATCTTAGCGGTGTAACCACGAATACTGCATTCGGGCGGCAAACTTTCACCCAGGGTTATGCCATTAATGCTTGTCCGGCAACAGCAACGGCAAATGGCGCCACCCTTACCGTTAATGGTGCGACGTTGACCCTTACCGGTGTGGCAACTTCAATTGGTAAACTTGGAATTACGGGATATGTGGACGAAAAGAAACTGCTGGGGACCCTAGCGAGAGCCACCGCAGCGGAACAGAGGATGATTGCTGTGGAACAATCAGTCAAGACGGTATCGCAAAGCAATCAAGCAATCAAGGGAACCGTTGCCGGGATGTACACTAAGATGGCCGGTGTGCGCAACCATCTTGGCGCGTTGACAAACCGAGTATCTGCACTGGATTCAACAACATGAAAAATAGGCAGCCCATCATTATTCATTACGCGACGCTTTTATTGGCTTTGCTTATGCTAGGTTCAGCCATCTGGGTTTTTATAGTAAGTCATGACGCCACTGATTTACACCCAGAATTGATGTTTCTCCTTGGCTCCGCCGTGCTCTTCTGGTTCTTTTTTCGGTTCGACTATCCGGATGTTCGCCATATCCATCGCGTTAGCAGATTGAGTAAATGCGGGGTGCCTGCCAGAGCAAAAGTCATCAGCGTTGAATTGACTGGCCGTTATCTGAACGAGCAGCCGCAACTGGCCTACACTCTGGCCTACAACCACCCCAAAACGGGTCAACGCGTCCGTGGCGTGACACGGGAATATACCACTCTGCTGGATTTGCCTGCTGCGCAAACCGGCGACATGCTGCCAATTCTTTTTGATCCCGACGCGCCCGAGGAGATTATTATTGACAAGAAACGAATACGTCCCCGAAACTCCAAGGCACTTCTGCTGCCCTGAGGACGGATCGAAAGGAAACGACAGATGGCGTCAAACAATCGTTCAAGACGGTCTCGTAAAGCAATGATGCGGTCAGGGGAACCGTTCACGGGATGTACACCAAGATGACTGCCGTGCGTAACCATCTGGGCGCGCTGACAAACCGGGTATCTGCGCTGGATTCGACAATATGAAAAAATTGCTTCTTATCTTCGTTAATTGTTTGTCGCTTTTAGCGGCTTTGTTTACGCTAGGGTTAGGTTTAGCTAATGGGATATTAGACATTGGTACCGATGGCTTATATGAAGAATCGGTGCTTTTTCTTATGTCCTCGTTGTGCTTCTGGGTTTTCTTTCGTGTCAACTATCCGGAATTACGCCATATGCGTCGCGTCAGCAGACTGAGTAAATGCGGGGTGCCTGCCAGGGCAAAAGTCATCAGCGTTAAATTGACCGGCGTCTATCTGAACGAGCAGCCGCAACTAGCCTACACTCTGGAATACAACCACCCCAAAACGGGTCAACGCATCCGTGGCGTGACACGGGAATATACCACTCTGCTGGATTTACCTGCTGCGCAAACTGGCGACATGCTGCCGATTCTGCTCGATCCAAAAGTGCCAGAGAAATTTATTATTGATCAGCAAAAAATTAATGCTGACATGGAACGCGAAAACCGTCGACGCACTAAAGCGCTTCCTCTTCCCTGAAGGCTGATCGGAAGGAAACAGGGAGTGAGTCTGAGGCTCAATGCAACAGATGTGCGCCGGCCGCCAACCTGCCCGCGTTCACAAACCCGTACCGCTGGTACACCAAGCGCGATAAGACGGGACTTGCATCTATAAGCGTGCGCATGCCGGGCGCGCTCATAAAAAACTGCACCTCCAAAAGATTGATCGATTAGACCAACTTTCGGGGTGCAGTTCACTCAGGCTTTTTTATGTTGCAGTATTTGCTGCAAGCGTTTATCAGACGCGCTCGATAATCACGGCGGCGCCCTGTCCGACCCCGATACACATGGTGCACAAGGCATACTTGCCACCGGTGCGCTGCAATTGATACATAGCAGTCGTGATCAGACGTGCGCCGGACGCGCCCAATGGATGGCCCAGAGCGATTGCGCCGCCGTTGGGGTTTACATGCGCGGCGTCATCTGCCAGACCCAAGTCACGCGTGACCGCCAGCGCCTGCGCGGCAAAGGCTTCGTTCAGTTCGATCACATCCATCTGTTCGATTGTCAGGCCGGTTTTTTCCAGTACCTTGCGTACGGCCGGGATGGGGCCCACGCCCATGATGCGTGGCGCCACACCAGCCACGGCCATGCCCACCACGCGCGCCTTGGGCGTGAGGCCATATTTCTTGACCGCCTCGTCGGAAGCCAGCAGCACGGCGCAGGAACCGTCATTCACACCGGATGCATTGCCCGCGGTCACACTGCCATCGGGGCGCACGACGCCTTTGAGCTTGGCAAGCGCTTCGGGCGTCGTTGCACGCGGATGTTCGTCGGTGTCAACAACCACGGGGTCGCCCTTGCGCTGGGCGACGCTCACAGGAATAATTTCGTCTTTGAATACGCCATCTGCAATGGACTTGGCAGCGCGCTGCTGGCTGCGCAATGCAAATGCATCCTGGTCGGCACGAGAGATCTTGAAGTCGTCGGCAACATTTTCAGCTGTCTCCGGCATGGAATCAACACCAAACGCTGCTTTCATTTTCGGATTGATAAAGCGCCAGCCGATCGTAGTATCTTCGATTTTGGCGGCCCGGGAATAAGCAGATTCGGCTTTGCCCATGACAAACGGCGCACGCGACATGCTTTCTACGCCGCCGGCGATCATCAGATCGACTTCGCCCGATTTAATGGCGCGCGCAGCCGTACCCACAGCATCCAGACTGGATGCGCAAAGGCGATTCAATGTCGCGCCCGGAACCTGTACGTCGATCCCTGCCAGCAGCAGCGCCATGCGGGCAACGTTACGATTGTCTTCGCCGGCCTGGTTGGCGCAGCCATAGATAACATCATCCAGTTTGCTCCAGTCTACGTTCGGATTGCGTTCCATCAATGCCTTGATCGGCAGTGCAGCCAGGTCATCGGTACGCACGGTGGACAGACCGCCACCATAGCGGCCGATCGGCGTACGGACAGCATCACAAATATAAGCGTTATTCATACATTTCCTTTGTGTTATTTCATTCTGATATTAATAGTGATCGGATACTCAGGCGAAAATCAGTTTCGCGCCGGTGAGCGCTTGCAGTTCGTCATCTGTGATATCAACGAGTTTTTCCACCACCGTCATACCCGCCGGCGTCACTTCCAGCACGGCGATATCGGTGTAGACTCGGCTAACCACGCCCAGGCCTGTGACCGGGAGCGTGCACTTTTCCAGTATCTTGGGCGAGCCGTCTTTGGCATTGTGCTCCATCAGGATATACACCTTGCGGGCGCCTACAGCCAGATCCATGGCTCCGCCTACCGCCGGCGGCTCGCCGGGACGGCCCAGTGACCAGTTGGCCAGATCACCGTCGGCAGATACCTGCATCCCACCCATAATGCACAAGTCCAGATGGCCGCCGCGCATAATGGCAAATGAGTCTACGTGGTGAAAAAATGCGCCGCCGGTCAGCAAAGTGACCGGCTTTTTGCCGGCATTGATCAGTTCGCCGTCAATGTCCTCGCCCGTCGCGGCAGGACCCATGCCTAAAATGCCGTTCTCGCTGTGCAGCAGAATCTCGTCTTCCGGCTTCAGGTAGTTGGCGACCAGCTCGGGCATGCCGATGCCGATATTGACATAACTGCCGGGGGCGATATCTTTGGCCAGACGTTCGGCCATTTGGTTTCTGTTCAATTTATTCATCATATGACCTGCTTAGCTGGAGATGGCCGGATTGGCTACTTCGACAATCCGATTCACGAAAATACCGGGTGTGATAATCGTTTCCGGATCAAGCTGGCCCAGTTCGACTTTCTGCTTCACCTGAACGATGGTGGTTTTTGCCGCCATACACATGACCGGCCCGAAATTGCGGGCGGCCTTGCGGTAGATCAGATTGCCCCAGCGATCTCCCTTCTCGGCCAGCACCAGAGCAAAATCGCCGTGTATCGGTTTCTCGAACACATAATCAACACCATCGATATTGCGCGTTTCCTTGCCTTTGGCCAGGTCCGTGCCATAGCTGGTTCGCGTATAGAACCCGCCAATTCCGGCGCCGGCAGCGTGCAGCCGTTCTGCGATCGTGCCTTGGGGAACACATTCGAGCTCAATTTTGCCGTCTTTGTACATCTCGTTAAAGACGTAGGAATGCGAAGCCTTGGGAAATGAGCAGATCATTTTACGTACGCGACCTGCCTTGATCAGCGCCGCCAGTCCCGTATCATGATTACCCGCATTGTTATTGACGACGGTCAGCTCTTTGGCGCCCTGGTCGATCAGGGCATGGATCAGCTCTGTCGGGTGACCCGCGCCACCAAACCCGCCGATAAGCACAGTTGCGCCATCAAAGACATCGGCCACCGCGACCTGTATATCGTCTATAAATTTATTGATCATCTGTTATACCTGTATTCTCTTTTGTCTGAATCTGTATTTGTGCCATTGCTGGTGCAACCCATTATTTCATATTTCGCTTGTGTTATTTACCCGAGCGCACGCCACAAGACTTTTCCCGAAGACGTTTTGGGTAGCGCATCTGTGAAGACGACGATCCGTGGCGCCTTATACGAGGCCATTTTCTGGCGGCACCAATCCAGGATATCTTGTTCCGTGACATTGCCGCGACTATCGTCACGCAACACAACCCAGGCCTTGACGGTCTCGCCGCGTTTTTCGTCAGTCACGCCAACAACGCAGGCTTCAAGAATCGCCGGATGGGCATACATCATGGACTCCACTTCGGCTGGCCAGACCTTGAAACCCGAGGCATTGATCATGCGCTTGAGCCGGTCCACCATAAAATAGTATCCCTCCTCATCCATGCGTCCCAGATCTCCTGTACGCAAGAAACGCTTGTTGTCAATGCTGATGAATACTTCGGCCGACGCCTCTTCATTGTTCCAGTAGCCCTGCATGACCTGCGGTCCATGCAAGACGATTTCACCGACCTCGCCTTGCGGCACCTCCTGCAAGGTGACCGGATCAATAATACGGGAATCTACATCAAAAATCGGAATCCCCAGGCACTGCCTTTTGGGATACCGCTCCGGATTGATGTGCGAAGGCGCCATGACTTCGGACATGCCGTAGCCCTCGATGTAGGTCAGGCCAAACTCGCGTTGCAGTTTTTCTGCCACGGCTTCGGGCATGGCCGCCCCGCCCCCGCTGATCCGGGCAATGCTGGATAGATCATAGGTCGACAGATCGGGCATGGCCAGCAAATCAACCACCATGGCGGCAATCAGCGCCAGCCGGCCGACACGATGGCGCTCGATGCATTGAGCCGCCACCACACGGTCCCAGCGCGTCATAATGACGATGGTCGCGCCCAGATAAATGGCGCTGTTCATGACCCCTTCCATGCCGGTAACGTGGAAAAACGGCAGCACACCCAGAAAAACCGCGTCCTGATTTCCGCCGTCATACCATACCGCTGCGGACACCGTGTTATACATGGTGGAACGGTGAGTATGAATGCAGCCTTTGGGATGGCCTGTGGTGCCAGACGTATAGGGCATGACAGCCATATCTGCCGACACGGCCGATGAGGGCAACGGAATGCGCCCGCCGGCAATGGCGTCGCGCCAAAGCGTTACACCATTGCCGGTCAGTGCTTGCGCAGGCTCGGCAACCACATCCGGTACGTTCTGATCCGATCCTGCCGCAGGCAGATAATCGTGATAAGCCGCCACCAGTTTGCTGGCCGGCGCGGCAGCGCCAAGCACAGCAACCTGCTCATGCAGCTCCTGCCCATAGATAATCACCGTCGCACCGGTATCACGAATGTAATGCTGCAGTTCGTCGGCCCGATTCATCGGATTAACGGGCACCACTACCGCATCGGCCCGCAAAATGGCATAGTAGGCAAGAACAAATTGCGGGCTGTTCTGCATATACAGTAACACCCGGTCACCCTTGTTCACGCCGCAGTCGTGCTGCAGATACCCTGCAAGCGCCTGCACCTGCGCCAGCACCTGCGCATAACTGAAGGTGGCGCCGTAATACACAAGGCAAGGCTTGTGCGGATAACGCAGTGCCGATATCTCCAGATTGGCATGCAGCGCCGTTTCCGGCACGCTTAGCGAGCGACTACGTCCACGGGGCCAGACGGCGGAATAATCGGGACGGTTCATGCCACTTCGAACAGCCCTGCGGCGCCCTGACCGCCACCAATGCACATCGTGACCACCACGTATTTAACTCCCCTGCGCTTGCCCTCGATCAGGGCATGGCCGACCATGCGGGCGCCGGACACACCATACGGATGGCCGACAGCAATCGCACCACCGTTGACATTGAGCCGATCATCGGGAATACCCAGTTTGTCACGGCAATACAGCACCTGGCAGGCGAAAGCTTCATTCAATTCCCACAAACCGATATCGTCAACTTTCAAACCGGCGCGCTCAAGCAAACGAGGCACAGCATAAACCGGACCAATTCCCATTTCATCGGGTTCACATCCTGCGACGGCAAACCCGCGGAAAATGCCCATGGGGCTCAGACCGCGCTGACGCGCCAGTTCGGCGTCCATTAGCACGCAAGCCGAGGAGCCGTCTGAAAACTGACTGGCGTTGCCGGCCGAGATCACGCCTTTGGGGAAGACCGGCCGAATTTTGGACACGCCTTCAAGCGTGGTATCGGGACGAATGCCTTCATCTGCAGCAATGGTTACCTCACGGCGGGCAATGCCGCCGGTTGCCTTGTCAAAAACGCTCATGACCGTTGTCATGGGCACAATTTCGTCCTTGAACAGGCCTGCTGCCTGGGCCTGTGCGGCACGCTGCTGGCTGCGCGCGCCATATTCATCCTGTGCCTCGCGCGAAATACCATAGCGCTTGGCCACGGTTTCCGCAGTCTGCAACATGCCCCAGTACAGTTCGGGTTTGTGTTGACGCAACCAGGGGTCCTGGCGCATGAGCGTATTAGCATCATTTTGCACGCAGGAAATACTTTCGACGCCGCCGGCCACCAGCACCGGAACCTGGTCGACAATAATGCGCTGCGCCGCCATGGCAATCGCCTGCAACCCCGATGAGCAAAACCGGTTGACGGTCACCCCGCCTGCGCTAACCGGCAGGCCGGCCCGCAAGGCAATAGCCCGGGCGATATTGCCACCGGTCGTGCCTTCAGGCAAGGCTGAACCAATGATGACATCTTCCACTTCAGCTGGATCAATACCGGCACGCGCAACTGCGTGCGACACGGAATGCGCACCCAGCGTTGCGCCATAGGTCATATTGAATGCACCCTTCCAGGACTTTGCCAGTCCGGTACGGGCGGTTGAAACAATTACAGCTTCTCTCATGTCTCTTCTCCACAGGCCGGGCGCATGACATTGAGCGGCTTAGCGCCAATATCAAGGCCAACCAACGCAAACTTCAATTGTATCGGAACAGAAAATACGCAAATCCACTGGCACCGGCAGCCACGAAAAGCTCAGTTTCCTGGCATAGTCCTTTGGCCTGCCGCGTACCCGTAGATGTAATACCCCTGGCAGTCGATAATGCCTGCCAACATGCTGTCTTACTTCAGCGCTTCACCACTTTGTGCATGTTTTTCCAGCAAGGGCGCTGCTTGCCATGCCTGGGGCCGTGCCGAGCTGGCGCCAAACTGCCTCAGGGCCCGTACCACATTGAACAAACCGGCCTGTTGTGCATAGTGCATCGGACCGCCGCGATGCAGCGGGAAACCATAGCCATTCAGGTAAACAATATCGATGTCCGACGCGCGCAGGGCAATGCCTTCTTCGAGAATCTTCGCGCCTTCATTGGCCAGCGCGTAAACGCAACGCGCCACGATTTCCTGGTCGCTAAATTTGCGCGACGTGACACCCTTTTCCTGGCGGAAGGTTTCGATCAGTTTTTCGACCTCTGGGTCAACCTGCGGCTTGCGATCGCCCGCAACGTAACGATACCAGCCCGCACCTGTTTTCTGGCCAAACCGTCCGGCCTCGCACAGGCGATCGGCCACCACCTCTTCGTACGCTTGCGGATCGGCCTCCTTCTTACGCTTGCGGATTGCCCAGCCAATATCCAGCCCGGCCAGATCACCTACGCGATAAGGCCCCATTGCAAAACCGAAATTTTCCAGCGCGCGGTCGATCTGCGACGGCGCGGCGCCCTGCAGCATCACCTCATCAGCCGCATCGCGATAGGCATACAGCATACGGTTGCCGATAAACCCATCACACACGCCCGACACTACCGGTTTCTTGCCGATCTTTTTACCCATATCAATACACGTGGCCAGCACATCCTTGGCTGTTTTTGCACCGCGCACGATTTCCAGCAGCTTCATGACATTGGCCGGGCTGAAAAAATGCAGTCCGATCACGTCTTGCGGGCGCTTGGTGAACGAAGCAATCTGGTCCACATCCAGCGTGGACGTATTGGAGGCCAGAATTGCTCCGGGTTTGATGACACGATCAAGTTCGCGGAACACAACCTCCTTGACACCCATGTCTTCAAAGACGGCTTCAATGACCAGATCGACTTCGCCCAATTCGTCATAGGACAGCGTCGTGCTGAGCAACTTCATGCGCTCTTCAACCTGCTCTGCGGTAATCCGCCCTTTTTTCATGGTGTTTTCGTAGTTCTTGCGAATGGTGGCCACGCCACGCTGCAGCGCTTCTTCCTTCTGCTCAAGCAGAATCACCGGGATGCCGGCATTCAGATAATTCATGCTGATGCCGCCGCCCATGGTGCCGGCGCCGATCACGCCGACCAGGCCAATCGGACGCAACGGGGTATCGGCTGGCACATCAGGAATTTTTGTCGCTGCGCGTTCGGCCGCAAACACATGACGAAGCGCCAGTGATTCGGGCGAGGCCATCAATTGCGTAAAGTGCTGGCGCTCACATGCCAGCCCATCGTCAAAGGCCATCTGCGTGCTGGCTGCCACCGCCTCAACGCAGGCAGCCGGCGCAGGAAAGCGCGCAGCGCCTGCCTTGGCCGCATTGCGGGCGTTGAGCAACAAGGCGTCGGCATCGACATCGGACACCGCCAGATCACGAATCCGCTTGAGCGGCGCATCGCTGGCCAGTCCTTTGGCAAATTCAATGGCCGCCGCTTGCGGATCTGCATCGACCACTTTATCAAACAGCGCTGTATCGGCAAGCGCCGCAGCTTTGACGATCTGACCGGACACAATCATGTTCAGCGCCTTTTCCAGCCCCACCACCCGCGGTAGTCGTTGGGTACCGCCTGCGCCAGGCAGAATGCCCAGCTTGACTTCGGGTAAACCGACTCTGGCAGCCGCCGCAGCAACGCGATAGTGCGCGCCAAGCGCAAGCTCCAGCCCGCCGCCAAGACATACACCATTAATAGCAGCCACGACCGGCTTGGCCGATTGCTCCAGCACTTCGATGACTGTGCGCAATGTGGGTGCCTGCGATGCTTTGGGTGTACCAAATTCAGTCACATCCGCACCGCCGGAAAAAGCCCGCTCGGTTCCGCCCAATACAATCGCCCGGATTGCCGAATTATTGTTGGCGCGATCGACGCCTTCAACAATGGCTTTACGCAAGCCATGCCCCAGGCCGTTGACCGGCGGGTTATTGAATGTAATGACGGCAATCCCGTCCTTTTCTTCGTAAAAAGCGTGATCCATGGCGATGTCTCCTTGTCTGGTCCGATTAAATACATAGTACGTCGTTGCTAAGCAAGTTTGTTTCGCATAGCAGAACTTACGCACCCCGAGAATTCTTCGATAATACTCCGTGGCACTATTGAGTGTAAAGCGAATTGTCGGCTGAAAGCATTTCTGCTTTTTCTATCGGCCTGTCTTTTCATTTACCGCATTGCTCGCTATAATCAATTCCATAAATCAATTATCTGTTTCACCATGCAGAACAAAAGAAACCGGACTGTGTCGCTGCCCCGTGCTGCGACAATGATGGTTTCGCCTCTGCCGCTCAACAACCTGAAAAGGAATTGCGTCCATGGATATCCGCTACACCCCTGAACAACTGGCCTTTCGCGATTCGGTTCGCGCCTTCCTGAAAGAAGCAGTGCCCGCCACTGTCCGCGATAAGACACAACAATGCCTGCCGCTGTCAAAAGCCGAACGCGAGCAATGGCAACGCAGCCTGTTCGCGCAAGGCTGGGGAGCGCCGTCCTGGGCAGTGGAATTTGGCGGCACCGGCTGGGATGCAGTGCAACGCCATATTTTTGAAGAAGAATGTGCCGCTTTCGGCGCCCCCGAGCAATTGGCTTTTGGCCTGAAAATGGTCGCGCCGGTCATTCAAAGATACGGCAGCAAAGAACAGCAGGAGCGCTTCCTGCCTCGCATTCTGTCTGGCCAGGACTGGTGGTGTCAGGGTTATTCGGAACCGGGTGCCGGCTCCGATCTGGCATCGCTGAAAACGACCGCCGTGCGCGATGGCGACGACTATATCGTTAACGGCCAGAAAACATGGACCACGCTGGCCCAGCACGCAGACTGGATTTTTTGCCTGGTGCGCACCAATCCGGAGGTACGCAAGCAGGAAGGGATTTCATTCTTGCTGATCGACATGAAAACACCGGGTATCACCGTACGCCCCATCATCATGCTGGACGATGGTCATGAGGTTAATGAGGTCTGGCTGGAGAATGTGCGCGTTCCCGCTGCCAACCTGATCGGCGAAGAAAACAAAGGCTGGACCTACGCGAAATTCCTGCTTGGCCACGAAAGAACCAACATCGCCCGCGTGGGCCGCTCCAAGGCGGCGCTGCAATTGGTCAAGGAAGCCGCCGCCCGGCAAACCGGCAACGACGGTCTGCCGCTATTGCAGGATGCCCGATTCCGAGATCGTCTGGCGCAGGTAGAGATGGATCTGATGGCGCTTGAGATCACCAATCTGAAACTGATTTCGCAGGAAGGCAGCAGCCATGCCCCAGGGCCGGAAGCCTCTATCCTTAAAGTAAAAGGCTCGGAAATTCAACAGGCGATTACCGCGTTGGCCTCACAGGTCGCCGGCCCGTATGCGGCGGCCCATATTTTGCCGGACGATCAGGTGCACGAACTATCTTCGGCCTTCCCGCAGGCTCAGGAGCATATGACGGCGCAATATTTCAATTATCGAAAAACCACCATTTACGGTGGATCCAACGAAGTGCAGAAAGGCATTATCTGCAGGATGATTCTGGGGCTGTAAACGGCCCGCCATCCATTCCCGATACCGAACAAAATACGCTACGGAGTCATCCACATGGACTTTACCTTTACCGAAGAACAACTTGCCCTGCAAGATACGCTTACCCGCTTTATCGACAAAGACTATACCTTTGAACAGCGCCGCAAAAATCTTGCCGCCAATCAACATATGAGCCAGGACACCTGGGCAGCGTTTGCAGAACTGGGCATTCTGGCCCTGCCATTTGCCGAAGAAGACGGCGGCCTGCAAGGTACACCGCTGGATACCTATCTGGTCATGCGATCACTGGCCAAAGGGCTGATTCTTGAACCTTACATCAGCACCGTGGTTCTGTCCGGCACGTTTTTACAGCAGCACGCCACAACGCAGCAGCGCAGCGTGCTGATTGCCGCGATTGCAGATGGCTCGGCCCGCTTTGCCTTTGCCCACTACGATGTCCAATCGCGCTATCAGGAATCACGCATTCATACCCAGGCCGTCAACAAGGCAGGCAACTGGATACTGAACGGCCACAAGGCCATGGTGGTCGATGCGCCGGTGTGTGATCACTGGCTGATCACCGCCAGGACTGCCGGACAGGAAAACGACAGCCATGGCCTGTCAGTCTTCCTTGTAAAGGCGGACCATCCCGGCATTACGGCCAAGTCGTATCGGCTGCATGATGGCCATCTGGCTGCCGATCTGGTGATCGAAAACGCCGAACTGCCGCCGGAGGCGCTGATCGGCGACGCAGACACGGCCTACCCCGCCATCATGCAAGCACTGGCAGCCACCAATGCTGCGCTGGCGGCCGAGGCCTCCGGCCTGATCCAGGCGCTGAATGACGCGACCCTGGAGTATCTGAAAACCAGAAAGCAGTTTGGCGTGGCCATCGGCACGTTTCAAGCCTTACAGCACCGTATGGCCGATATGGCCATCGCAGCAGAACAGGCCACTTCCATGTCGCTGCTGGCAGCGATCAGCCAGGCTGACGACGATCCGCAGGACCGCATTCTGAAAGGCGCAGCAGCACGGGTGCTGCTGGCAAAATTGTCGCGCCATGTCGGCGAAGAAGCTGTACAACTGCATGGCGGCATGGGCGTCACCGACGAGCTGGTCGTCCCCCATTACTTCAAACGGGTCACTGTGCTAAATAGCCAGTATGGCGATGCGGACTTTCATTTGCAGCGATATAGTGATAGTTTGCTAACGCCACAGAAAAACCAGGAACCCGCTTGAGGAAACATCCCTATCATGATTGACCAGACTATTCCAGAACACTACTACCTGCTGAACCGCTACAGTGCCTTTTCGGATCTGACCGGCCCCTTCTATGAAAAAAGAGTGGCCGACCGCCACGTGGGCATTGGCGTGCGAGTCAAGGCAACGCACTTGAACAAGGTAGGTGTCGCGCATGGCGGTCTGATCATGACCGTTGCTGACAATGCCTTTGGCGATGCCATTCTTAACGCGCATGATGAGCCGGTTGCTTTCGTGACCATGTCACTGACATGTGAATTCATGTCGCCGGTGCGTGAAGGCGACTGGCTGGAAGCAACGGTGGATATTCAACGCAGAGGGAAACGAGTGGTTTTTGCCAACTGTGATATGCGTGTGGGTGACAAGAAAGTGGCTTTTGCCACTGCCCTGTTTTCCATGATCGACAAAAAATAATCAGTACGAACTGCCGGCGGGCGAACCCGCCGACAGTTGCGTCGCAGGCTTGCCAACAAGCAAGCGCAATGGCAGATCAGGCGGGCTGGCCCACCGTCTCCTTGAGTTTGCTGACCACTGCCAGCAATTTGGGACGCGCCTCTTCAAGCAGATACTGCTCGGATAAATTGAAGGACGGCCCACCGCAACTGATCGACATGATCGGAAACTGTCGCCCCAGATTCAGGCCAACTGCAATGGCGTTCACATCCTTTTGCCAGTCGCCAAATGAGCAGGTGCACCCCAGACGCTCATAATCAGCCAGCGACGAAGCAATCCCGCTCATTAACGCATCACTGGCCAGCTCATCAAGTTCGCGTACCCGGCCGAATATTTCTTCGCGCTCCTGCAGCGGAACTTCCGCCAGATATGCCCGCCCCATGGCCGTAGACACAATCGGAATACGGGCACCCACGTCCATGCTAAGTGTTAGCGCAGACCGGCTGCGGCAATTTTCCAGATACAACATAGACAGTCGATCACGTGTACCCAGCGTGACCATGCCCTGGGTTTCATCGGCTAGCGCCTGCATGAGCGGTCTGGCAACCTGGCGGATATCGAGCTTGGCCAGCAAGCCTACGCCCAACGAGAGTGTCGCCATACCCAGTTGATATTTACTGCTTTCTTCGTCATGCGTCAGGTAACCCAGCCTGGTCAGCGTATAAGTAATACGCGATACCGTTGACTTGGGCAGCTTGCAACGCTGCGCAATTTCCTGATTGCCCAGCACTTTATTACCGGAACGAAAGCAGGCCAGCACATCAAGGCCACGGGCGATGGCCGTGATGAAATGGCGATCATCCTCATACTCGCTGGCCAAAGGAGGTTTGTTGAGGGTTTTTCGTATATCTGATGTCATAAATAAATTCGCAGGAATAATTCCAATGTGCAGAATATAGTACAAAATCGCTTCGCGTGGCGTATCGTGCCATCCGCATTTGCTCAATAGTATAATAATACCCGTTTTATACTATGTTTAAAAAGAAAATTCCATTGCCCACAGTTCGAGAGTAGTCTATGATAAAGCGCTGACGGCTAGCGCCCGACTGCAGAACATGTACCGCATTGCGGAATTTTGTTTCGATTTTTACTAAGCAGCCCGGGTACGGCAAGGCGCTATCATTAGTGGCTGCGCCGACCTGCCCCGTCGGCATCTTTCGTCTGTGGCATGCACCTGCATCCGTTCGCTGCCAATATTGCATATGATATTTTTCTGACCGAGGTTGTATTTATGGCTCATCCTGTCGTACAAAAACTGCGCGCTCAAATGTCGCTTCCCGTGATCTGCTCACCCATGTTTATCGTGTCCAATCCGGACATGGTTATCGAGCAATGCAAAAGCGGTCTGATCGGTTCATTCCCGGCCCTCAATGCCCGTCCGGCATCACTGCTTGATGACTGGCTGGCGCGGATCACCAGCACGCTGGATGATGAACGCAGCCGGCACCCGGAGCAGAAAATCGCCCCATTCGCCGTCAACCAGATTATCCATACTTCCAACGACAGGCTTGATCACGACATGCAGGCCTGCGAGAAATACAAGGTTCCAGTCATCATTACCAGCCTGCGCGCGCCCACGGACGTTGCTGCGGCAGTTCATCGCTGGGGCGGGGTGGTCTTTCATGACGTCACAACCATCCGCCATGCCGAGAAGGCGCTGGAGGCCGGCGTGGACGGACTGATTCTTGTGGCCGCCGGTGCAGGCGGACATGCCGGCACGTTAAGTCCGTTCGCACTGGTATCGGAAGTGCGTAAATTCTACGACGGCCCGATTATTCTTTCCGGCTCGATCACCAGCGGCGATGCCATTCTGGCTGCTCAGGCGATGGGCGCCGATTTTGCGTATATCGGCACGCGCTTTATCGCCAGCCAGGAAGCGAACGCCGATCCGCGCTACAAGCAGATGATCGTTGACGCAGCCGCCAAGGACATTCTGTATACGCCATTTTTCACAGGCATCCCCGGTAATTACCTGACTCCGAGCATTACGGCATCAGGTCTGGATCCGGACAATCTGCAAAAGCAGGAAAAATCATCAACCAACTTTGGCTCGACCCGCGTCAAGGCGTGGAAAGATGTGTGGGGTGCCGGCCAGGGCGTGGGCACGATCGATTCAATCGATCCGGTTGCCACCATCGCCCGGCGCATGCAACAGGAATACCAGATCGCGCGCCAGCGCCTTGCCAGCGAGAACGCCTGATGAACGACACCACAACGACGCCCACTCTCCTCTCCAATGTCAGCGAGCGGGTGCTGACGCTGACGATCAACAGGCCAGCACAGAAAAACGCGCTCGATAGCGCCACCTATGCTGCGCTCACAGCAGCACTGGCGCAGGCCACCGCCAGAGAAGACCTGCATGCCATTGTACTGACTGGTGCAGGCGGCTATTTCACGGCGGGCAACGATCTGCGCGATTTTGTCAATGCCCCCGAAGGCGCCAGCCCGGGCCTGACATTTCTCAAAACCATCAGCAAGGTCAACATTCCCATCATCGCCGCCGTCGAAGGCGGCGCCATTGGCATTGGCGTCACAATGTTGCTGCATTGTGATTTTGTTGTTGCCGGCACCGGCACCCAGTTTCGCATCCCCTTTGTCCCGCTGGGTCTGTGCCCTGAAGGCGCATCCAGCCTGTTGCTTGCCCGTTATGTCGGGATTCGCAAGGCCAACGAATGGCTCTACCGAGGCACACCCTTTACGGCGGAAGACGCCCAGCAGGCGGGCCTTATCAACCGCGTGGTCGTGGCCGGCCAGGCAGAAAGCACCGCCCAGGAACTGGCGCGCGAAATGGCCGGCCAGTCCAGGCTTGCCCTGACCAGTACCAAAGCGCTAATGCAGCGCGCTGCGGCCCAGGACGTTGCCGCAACGCTGGATGCCGAAAGAGAACGTTTTGTGCAATGCCTGGCATCGCCCGAAGCAAAGACGGCATTCAGCCGCTTTCTGGCAAAATAACGCACTCATTTTTTATAAGGATTAATCACAATCATGATACGTGATCAGGAAACCCAGAGCCTTCTTGAAGAAGGCGTTCGCCGCTTCGTTAACGAAGTTCTTGTTCCCGCCGAAGAAGAAGTTGCCGAAACCGACGAAATTCCACAGCAGATCCGGGATCAGATGAAAGAGCTGGGGCTGTTCGGCCTGGCCTTGCCCGAAGAATACGGCGGCCTGGGCCTGACCATGGAAGAAGAAGCCCGCATTGCGATGCAATTGGGTCGCACCTCCCCTGCGTTTCGTTCCTACATCGGCACCAACAACGGCATTGGCTCCTCGGGCATCGTAATCGACGGCACCCCGGAACAGAAAGAAAAATATCTGCCACGCCTGGCCAGCGGCGATCTGATCGGCTCGTTTGCCCTGACTGAACCGGAAGCCGGTTCCGATGCCGGATCCTTGCGCACAACGGCCGTGCGCGACGGCGATCATTACATCATTAATGGCACCAAGCGGTTCATTACCAACGCGCCGCATGCCGGCATTTTTACCGTCATGGCGCGCAGCAATCCCGACATCAAAGGTGCTTCGGGTATTTCAGCGTTCATTGTCGAGGCCGGCACCCCCGGGCTGTCATTGGGCAAGCGTGATAAAAAAATGGGCCAGAAAGGTGCACACACGAGCGATGTTATCTTTGATAATTGCCGCATACCAGCAAGCCAGTTGATCGGCGGCAAGGAAGGCGTGGGCTTCAAGACCGCCATGAAAGTGCTGGATAAAGGCCGCCTGCATATTTCTGCTGTCGCCATCGGCGCGGCCAAACGCATGCTGGCCGATGCGCTGGCGTTTGCCAAGGACCGCAAGCAATTCGGGCATCCTCTAGTTGATTTTCAATTGATTCAGGGTATGCTTGCTGATAGCAAAACAGATATATACGCAGCCGAATGCATGTTGCTTGATGCAGCACGCCGTCGCGACAGCGGAGAAAGCGTATCTGCGCTGGCCTCCTGCGTGAAATATTTTGCTACTGAAATGTGCTGTCGTGTTGCCGACAGAGCCGTGCAGATCCATGGCGGATCGGGTTATATTTCCGAATACGCAATCGAACGTTTCTATCGCGACGTACGTCTGTTCCGTCTATACGAAGGCACATCACAAATTCAGCAAATCATTATTGCAAAGGATCTGATTAAAGAAGGTAATATCTGACTTGTAAGGTCCTGCAGCAACCAGATCAGACATACAGACGAGCCATCTGCAATTATCCGCATTACTAAAAAACAGGAGACAAGTGTGATAAAACCAGGCAAGTCCATTTATACCGCCGCCATTGCCATGCTCATGGCAGGCGGTATGCAGTCCGCTCAGGCAATGTCCGAGGCAGCCAAGAACTTTCCTGACAAGCCAATCACAATCGTGATTGGCTATACGGCCGGCGGCTCAACCGACATTCCATTTCGGGTGCTGGCGGAAAACCTGACAGGTATTCTTAAGCAGCCGGTGATTGTCGAAAACAAACCGGGTGCCGGCGGCGTTCTGCCCGCCATGCAACTGCATAACAAGAAGCCGGACGGCTACACGCTTGCGCAAACGCCAACACCCGTGTTTCGCCTGCCGTATATCAGCAAAATTGACTGGAACCCGGCTACCGATCTGACCTATGTCATCGGCCTGGCAGGTTATTCTTTCGGACTGGTGGTGCCAGCCGACTCACCCATCAAATCGATGAAAGAGTATATTGAGTACGCCAGAAAAAATCCTGAAAAACTCACCTATGGTTCGCCGGGCATTATGACAACCCTGCATATCACCATGGAAGCCATTGCCCAGGACGCCGACATCAAACTGGTGCATGTTCCCTACAAAGGTAATGCGGAATCGCTCAAAGCCATTATTGGCGGGTTTGTCATGTCAGTCGCAGATACCCCGGCATGGGCGCCTTATGTAGAAAACGGCAAGCTGCGCCTGTTGTCTACCTGGGGCGAAAAACGCAGCAAAAAATTTCCTGACGCGCCCACCCTGAAGGAGTCTGGTATTAACCGTGTACAGCTTTCGCCTTTCGGACTGGCGGTTCCCAAAGACACCGATCCGGACATCGTGAAAAAGCTTCATGACGCGCTCAAGCTGGCCATGGAAAAACCCAATTTTCGCGAAGCGCTGGAAAAATACGATATGGAACCGCTCTACATGAGCACCCAGCAATACACCGAGTTTGCGAAAAAAACCACGGCAGACGAAGGCAAGGTGCTTGAGTCCCTGGGGTTCAAGAAAAAGTAAGCGCACCAAGACAGACGCCACCACTGTCCGATACACAGCTGAACCCGTACCGGACAGTGGTAAACCGCTAGTATCAACACGTGCTGTCAGAACAACCAGTACACACTAAACACGCGCCCCATTCAAGCCGAACAACAAAAAGGCGCGCCACCAGTCGGACGTTGCTGCGCGCAAATATCTGCGCACTCTGCTTGCCCAATCATGATCAATTGTGCCCGACCATGACGCTATCTTAGCGATTCGATCGGCTCCGCAAGGCATCGATGCGCTTTTCAGAACGTCGGCCGCACGTTTGACTGCCTGCCAGTCTGCCTGCCCGGCACCGCCACCGTGATTTGCGTTTGTGCCCAATTCAAGCTGCCAGCACTCGGTTTTCAATCCCCTGTTCCCTATCTCCTGGGCGACCCGAAGGTATTTTCTTGCCCCTTATCATTCAAATATTTTGAATGTACTCTACAAACCACATGAAACAAACTCACCCCGCATTGCAGCATAATATTAACTATGCGAGAACCGCGAGCGATTGCGGTATCTAAAACAAACAACGATCTATTGAACATATTTTTTAAGGGTTTTACTATCATGTCCGGAAATGTTCTGCAGCACCTGAAAAACCGCCGTACCATTTACGCGCTGGATCGCGATATCAAACTGGGCAATGACGAACTGGTCAGCCTGATTCAAAACACCATCAAGCAGGCGCCCTCTTCGTTCAATTCCCAGTCTTCACGCGCCGTCATTCTGTTGGGCAAACACCAGGACCGCGTTTGGGAAATTGCCAAGGAAACGCTCAAAGCCATCGTACCGGCCGACGCTTACCCCGCCACCGATGCAAAACTCAGCGGCTTTCAGGCCGCCTATGGTACCGTGCTGTTCTACGAAGACCAGGACGTCGTAGCCGATCTGCAGGAAAAGTTCGCGCCTTACGCCGACAATTTCCCCATCTGGTCTGAACACTCAACCGGCATGGCGCAACTGGCGGTCTGGACTGCGTTGGCCGAACACGGCATTGGCGCTTCGCTGCAGCACTACAATCCGCTGATCGACGATAAAGTTCAGGCCGAATGGAATATCCCGGCCAGCTGGAAGTTGCGTGCCCAAATGCCTTTTGGCAGCATCGTGAACCCGGCCGGTGAAAAAGAGTTCATGGACGACAAGGAGCGCTTTCGCGTCTTTGCGTAAACCGCGTTTTTCTGTCCCGCAGCAGCGTCTGCATCAGGCCAGAAATTCCATTGAGCGGAACGCCAGAATCCGGCAGATTCCCCCTGTTTCCGATTCTTGTTCCGCTGTGCAAAAGCCCGCCCAGTCTAGCCCCGCGGGCTTTTGCCATTTTTCGGGAGGCGATCGGATTTCCTTTTTTATTTCATCAACAGAACACTAATTCTTGACCAATGTTTGTTATCCTTTACTGGTTATCCAAATCTCATAAGGATTAATTCAAATGAAAATAAAAGGGACATCTCTTCTCGCGTACACCGCGCTTGCTGCCCTGGCTCTGCCCATGGCCGCTCAGGCAGCGTGGCCAGACAAACCGATCAAGGTTATCGTTCCCTATACGCCGGGTGGCGCAACCGACACGGTAACGCGTGTCGTCATGCAGAAGCTCTCGGAAAGGCTCAAGCAGCCTATCGTTATTGAAAACAAACCTGGCGCCAACAGTACGATCGGAACCAGTCAGGCCGCGCGCTCCAAGCCAGACGGGTATACGTTTGTCACTGTGCTGGCGGCCTATTCGGCCAATCCGCATTTATACAAACTGAACTATAGCAACGACGATTTCGTTCCGGTATCGCATATTGCTGACCTGCCTCTGTTCCTGTTTGTCAGCAAGCAGGTGCCTGCCAAGAATCTGAAAGAACTGGTAGAGTACGGCAAGAAAAACCATCTGACCTATGCATCCAGCGGCACAGGCTCGAGCGCCCATCTGACAGGCGCCCACTTTGCCGATGAAGCCAATATTGAAATGACACACGTGCCCTATAAGGGCAGCGCCCCCATTCTCGCAGATTTGCTCAGCGGCCGGGTTTCCATGGTCTTTGATCCGATCCTGGTGCCCATGAGTTACGTTAAGGAAGGAAAACTGAACGCGCTGGCCATTACGTCAGCCAAACGCTGGGAAGGTGAAGACGATATCCCGACCATGGAAGAAGCCGGCTTCAAGGGCTTTGTGATGAACTCATGGACCTCGCTCATGGCACCGAAAGGCACGCCGCAGGAAATCGTGGATCGCGTCTCATCGGAGCTTGCCGAAATCGTCAAAGACCCGGATGTGAAGACCAAGTTCAAGGCCGCCGGCTTTGTCCCAGTCGGTGGCAATGCCGCAGAACTGAGCGAACTCATTAAACGGGATTCCACGCTGTACGAAAAAATCATCAAGGAAAATAATATTACAGTGCAATAACACTGCGCTCATACCGCCGTCCTAACAACAACCCGGTTCCCCCTTGCGCGGCAACCGGGTTGTTCATTTTACAGGCCATGGACAATCGGCGGCATTGCGCTGACGCCTGACCAGGGTTGCCTCCCATTTTTACCGGCCTAGGGTAAACCCCGGCTTGTTGTCTTGCTGCAGACGACTATCATATGCGTTGTCGACATACGTGTTTGCAGGAGAGATCAGCCCTGCTGACGCCGACGGAGCAACCACCCCGGAAACTCTCAGGCAAAAGGACTGCAAATAACGCGACACTCTGGAGAGAGGCGCATGCGCCCACCGAAGGGGAACCGGCTTCATGAACGCCGGTGAAACTCTCAGGTACCGTGACAGATGGGGTATGCAAATCGTGTGATTTGCATCACCGCTATCGGAGACGTTCATGTCACGTGTCGCCATCATCGGCGCCGGCATTACCGGCATTACCACCGCTTATACTCTGGCCAAACTCGGCTATTCGGTCACTGTCCTGGACAAAAACCGGGACGCCGCCATGGAAACCTCATTTGCCAACGGTGGCCAGCTCTCGGCAAGCAACGCCGAAGTCTGGAACAGCACAGCCACGATCATGAAAGGCTTGCGCTGGATCGGCAAGCGTAACGCGCCCCTGCTGCTCAATCCGGCGTTCAGCTGGCATAAGTACAGCTGGCTCGCGGCTTTCATTCGCAATATCCCCAACCACAAGAACAATACCATCGAAACCACCCGGCTGGCCATTGAAGCGCGCCGTCACTTGTACGCCATGGCAGAACAGGAGAACATTGATTTTGATCTGGAGCGCCGGGGCATACTGCACATTTATTATGACAAGGACAGCTTTGACAAAGCCGTCAAAACCAATGCACTGCTGCAGGCCGGCGGACTGGAGCGTTTCGCGGTCACGCGTGAGGAAGCCCGAACCATTGAACCGACACTGACCGGAGATTTCTTTGCGGGCTTGTATACCCCATCGGACGCCACCGGTGACATTCACAAGTTCACCAATGGTTTGGCCGCCGCATGCCGCCGGCTGGGCGTGCAATTTGTCATGGACACCGCGGTCACTCGCATTGCCAGCGATCGGCACCATCACCAGATTTTCTATCAACGCTACGACAATGGCGAATCAGCCCATCTTGAAACCGACAATATCGTTGTCTGCGCCGGCACAGGCAGCCGTGCCATCGCCCGCATGCTGGGCGATACCATGAATGTCTATCCGGTCAAAGGCTATTCCATCAGCGTTCATCTGGACGATGCGGCCAGCCTGGCCGCCACGCCGCGGGTCAGCCTGCTGGATGAAGACGCCAAAATCGTTACCAGCTTTCTGGGTGATCGCTTCCGAGTGGCGGGTACGGCCGAATTCAACGGTTTTAACAAGGACATTCGCGCCGACCGTGTACAGCCCCTCATAGACTGGACCCGCCGTCTGTTTCCCGAGATATCCACCCGGCGCGTGGTGCCATGGTGCGGCCTGCGCCCGATGATGCCCGATATGATGCCGCGCGTTTGCCGTGGGCGCAAACCCGGCGTATTCTACAATACCGGCCACGGTCACCTGGGATGGACATTGTCTGCCATCACTGCCCAAATGCTGGGCCAATTAGTGGAAACATCGACGCAAAATTCCACGTTGCAACCGGCTTATTGAAACGCATCAGACGCGTGCGATATGCAGCTCTTCCGAACTTGCATATCGCCGCATTTACACCAGAATCTTCTCCAGAAAATCGCGGGCGCGGTCACTTTTCGGACGGGTAAAGAATGCATCCTTATCCGATTTTTCGACAATCGATCCCGCATCCATGAACACCACCTTGTCGGCAACCTGCCTGGCAAATCCCATTTCGTGCGTCACGCACAACATGGTCATGCCTTCCCTGGCCAGCTCCACCATAACGTCCAGCACTTCGTTGACCATTTCGGGGTCCAATGCCGAGGTTGGTTCATCAAACAGCATGACTTCCGGATCCATACACAGGGCGCGTGCAATGGCCACGCGCTGTTGCTGTCCGCCCGACAACTGACCGGGATGCTTGCCAGCATGTGCTTGCAGGCCCACCCGATTGAGCAGCGCGCTGGCTTTCTCTCTGGCTTCGGTGCTGGAGCGCCCCAGCACTTTTTCCTGCGCAATGGTCAGGTTTTCCAGAACGGTCAGATGGGGAAACAGTTCGAAATGCTGGAAAACCATGCCGATGCGGGTGCGCAGCAGATTCATATCCGAACCGTTGGCCCGGATCAGGTGCTCCTTGAAATAGATCTCGCCTTCCTGATAGGGCTCCAATCCGTTGATGGTTTTGATCAAGGTGGATTTGCCGGAACCGGACGGCCCGCAAAACACCACGACTTCGCCCTTGCTGACCGTTACGCTGCAATCTTTCAGCGCCTGGAACTTGCCATACCATTTGGACACATTTTTAAGTTCAATCATACTTCACTCTTTTTCTGGACGAGTTTGACAATTATTGTGGCGACCGAGCAAATGACCCAGTAAGTCACGCCCGCAAACAACAGCATTTGAATCAGCGTGCCATCGCGTTCCCCCACGCTTTTGGCCCGGCTGAAGAAATCACCCAGCGCGATAACATAAACCAGCGACGTATCCTGGAAGATCACGATGCATTGCGTCAGGGTAATCGGCAGCATCTTGCGCAGGGCCTGCGGCAAAATGATCAGGCGCATGGATTGCGCCCAGTTCATGCCCAGCGCCTTGGCTGCATTGAACTGCCCCGCCGGCAGACTCTGAATGCCGGCACGAATGATTTCGCAGAAAAACGCTGCTTCCAGCAGGGAGAAAGCTACCATCGCGGAGATCAGGCGAATGTCTACACTGGGAGAAATATTCAATACCGATTTGAGCACCTGGGGCACAATCAGAAAGAACCAAAGCAGTAGCATCACAAGTGGAATAGAACGAAACAGCGAAACGTACGACTTTGCCAGCCAGTTCAGAATCGGCACCCTGACCACGCTCATTGCCGCAAGCACCACTCCCAGGCCCAGACCCGCCACAATTGCGACAACCGTGATCTGGAGGGTGAGCCACATGCCCGTCATCAGCAAGCCACGAGACTGCACGATCATGTTCCAGTCAATATCAAACATATCAGTCTCCCAGTAAGCCAGGAATATGACTTCGGTTTTTGATGAAACCCATCAGCCGAATAATCACGAAATTGATCAACATATACGCCAGCGTGACGCAAATGAACGACTCATACGGCTGCGCAGTGTAGTCCACCAGTTGCCGGGCCTGGCCGGATAGTTCCAGCAAGCCGATAGTGGATGCGACCGCCGAATTTTTTGAGATGATGAGAAACTCCGAGGTTAGCGGCGGGATAATGGTGCGATAGGTAACGGGCATAAGGATATAGCGGTAGGTCTGAAATAATGTAAAGCCCAGCGCCAGCCCGGCGCTTTTCTGACCCCGCGGCAACCCCTGTATACCAGCACGTATCTGCTCGCAAATACGTGATCCCGTGTACACGCCAAGCGACAAAACCGAGACTACAAAAAACTGTACCGACGGATCCAGATTTTTGACCCAGTCCCCTGCAGATACCGGCAACATTTCAGGCACGACAAAATACCAGATGAAAAACTGCACGATCAACGGCACGTTCCGGAACACCGAAACATAGGCCATCCCGATAAACGCCAGCGACTTGTTCGGTAGCGTGCGCATGACGCCGAATACAGAGCCCAGGATCAGCGCCAGTACCCAGGCAAACACCGTCAGAAGAACAGTATTGACCAGACCAATTCCCAGCCATCCCAGATAGGTTGAGTTTTCACCGGTGGCTACCTGCTCAAGCAGAAAGCCCCAGTTCCATTTGTAATCCATTGATAACACCACTGTAGAACGCGGTCATGCCGCGTGATTCATTGCACAAAAAAAGTCCGTCTGCTTCAGGATGCAGGTTTATCACTGGGCTGGGCGAACAGTTTTTTCATTCCCTCGGACATCTCAAATTCCAGGTTGATGTTCTTGGGAGGAATCGGTGTTTCAAACCACTTGTGATAAATCTGCGCCGCCTGACCCGATGTCTCGGCTTTGGCAATCACCTCATCCAGCACTTTCTTGATCCCCGCATCGTCCTTGCGCACCATGCAGCCATAGGACTCATAGGATTGCGGTGTACCGGTAATCACGTAATCGTGCGGGTTGGCGATTTTCGCCCGCTCGCCGGCAAGCAGCGCATCATCCATCATCATGGCTTTGGCGCGCCCGGTTGACAGTGTCAGGAAAGATTCGCTGTGATCCTTGGCGCTGATAATGCGCATGCCCAGTTTCTTTTCTACATTCAGTTTGCGTAACAGAATCTCCGACGTTGTGCCAGCCCCCACCACTACGGTCTGGTCTTTCAGATCAGCAAAGTCCTTGATACCGGAATCCTTCTTGGCCAGCAATCGGGTACCAACCTGGAAAATGCTGTTCGAAAAGGTGACCTGCTTGCCGCGTGATTCATTGTTGGTCGTGGTAGTGCATTCAAAATCGATCGTGCCATTTTGCAGCAACGAAATACGATTCTGCGAGGTGATCGGAATCATGCGTACTTTAAGATCAGGATTGGCGGTCACTGCTTTGATTCTATCCAGAATCAGTTGGGTAAAATCCATGGAATAACCGACAGGCTTCTGGTTCGAATCGTAATAGGAAAACGGAATGGAGGCTTCGCGATAACCAACCACGACAACGCCATCGTCCTTGATTTTCTTCAGTGTCCCGTCCAATGGCTCCTGCGCGCCTGCAAGGCTCACAAATGAACCAGACAAAATGCCCGCAACGGCAATGCTGATGACTGTTTTAACCTGCTTGACCAACGTGCTCATGATTTGTTCCTTGTTCTGTAATGGAGTTAACCTACGATATGGGATACATCAATGACATATAGCTGCCGCTCGGATTCGTGTACTGAATCGATGCAGACCTGCCGGCCATCACGGCGCCAGCGCGGATGCAGGTCGCATCGGTTGACTTTCTTCAATACAGGGTCCGTATAAAAACTGCCCAGTTTATGACAAACGCCATTATCCATGTCGAACAGGATCAGCAGGCGTTCATTGGTATCCGAATCGGGATAAGTGTCACTCAGCAGCCAGCGCTTGTTGACTGGTGAATAAGTCATATGACCGTTCTCGGTCAGAATATCCCTGCCCACGATTTGCACGGTTGCCGCATCCTCATCCCGGTAAAGATGGTAATGGATCTGCCCCTGGTGTGGGCTCCAGACAATGATGCGCTGATCATCGCACCATAAGGGATGGGATATCTGGTACTCGGATTTTTCATAATCGAAAGTACCCACCGCATTGGGGTCGAAATCTGCAGCCAGTTGCGGCAATGGATGATCGGAGTCTTCCAGCAGGCGCAGATTGGACCCGTCCGGATCCATGGTAATGAGTCGATGCAGAAAGCAGGTCTCGTCTTCTACGCGTTCGGTCCAGCGATGCAGGAACAGCACACGACTGGAAGACGGATTGATTTCCACGTGAGAGATCCAGTGAATGGCTTTCTCCATGGATTGAACCGAATGAAACTGGCTCAACTGCAATAGGCTGACGACCAGCCTGTATGCGCCCGTGTCCAGATCCAGATGGTAAATGCCGTCATCGGCAGGCGCCATGGGGACAACCGGCGGGTTGTGTTCCCAGTAGCCGATGGTTTCGTGTGTAATAAACAAACGGCTGTAATTGATACCCAGCGCATAGCGACTGTTGGGTGCAGCAACGGTAATGGGTACGGGAAAATGCGTTTTTTCTCCGGTATCAACATTACAGACGGTCGATTGAAATCCGGGATAAGGGCCGATAGCGGTAGTCGCACGGGTATTGTAAATGCAATAACTGCCGTCGCGCCCGTCCAGCCATTGCAACTGACATCCCATCTGCCAGTTCCAGGTCGTGGTCGTGTCGATCGAGACGTATTTTTCATTGTCGGCAAGATCGAAATAACCCACCTCGGCGCTCAGGTCTGCCCCCAATTGAGCTGTCATGAAGGGCACGCGGTTGGCCAGCAGCCGGGTGCCCGTCTTATCCCAGTTCGATTTGTTGTAGTAGCCAAAGAAATGATGCATGCCGTCGTGACCGACGCGTCGGCATGGCGCAATACTGGATATATATTTTGTGTTGTCCATAGTTCACTAAAGTCTGGAGACGAGTTCATTCGTAAACCGCCAGACTAAGACCACAGAGGCATACATTCAAATTCTTTTTTAAACCATAGCTATTCAATATTGATATACTTCAGAGGATACACACCCCTTTTGTACGGGATATTCCTAATGAGCAAATCACTCAATTTTCAGCAATTGATGGCCTTTCGGGCGGTCATGCAAACCGGCACGACCACCGCGGCCGCGCAAATGCTCAATACCACCCAGCCGTCCATCAGCCGGCGGCTGCAGGAATTGCAAGCGTCAACACAACTGAAATTGTTTGAACTGCACGGCGGCAGATTACGCCCGACCAGCGAAGGCCGGCTGTTACACAAAACCATTGAGCGGTATTTTGACGGACTCGAAAGAATAGAAACCGTGGTTGACTCCATGCGCAAGTCGGGTGTCGGCACGTTGCGCATCGGCTGCACCCCCACGCTGGGTATAGGCTTGCTACCCCAGGTGATTGCGGAGCTGCTTAAGAAATTTCCTAAAACCCATATCAGCCTGGAGACGGCCAGCACGCCCCAATTATCGAATTTTCTGCAACAGGATCTGCTGGATGTGGTGCTGACGACCGGTCGGATTGAGGACAATGAACTCGATAGCGAAGTGCTGATCAGCACCTGCGCCGTTTGCGTGCTGCCGTTGGACCATCGCCTGAAACAGGCGGATCGTATCAATCTTGAGACCATCAAAAGTCAGAAAATCATCTCTTTGAGCGACTCTGATGAACTGACGCAGAAGATCAAGCACTTTCTGCATTCCCACCATATTTCTCATGACTTTATTATCGAGACACCTTCGTCAATTACCGTATGCGCACTGGTTGCAGCCGGTACCGGCATTGGTATTGTGAATCCCTATGTGGCGACCACATTTGAAGGGCAACTGCTGATCAAGCCCTTTCACCCGCAGATCGCAACCCCCGTACAGCTGGTATTGCCAACCCATACCGCGCCGTCGTTGCTGACTAACCATCTGATTGATATTCTGCGTGCGCATATTCAGCGCCTGAAATTCAGCTGATAAAGCAGCAAGCCCCGGACATGACAAGATTGAGCCAGGTATGCATTGAGCCGGATATTGGAGTTGGAGAGCCGGATATTGGAGCCGGATATTGGAGCCGGATATTGGAGTTGGAGTTGGAGTTGGAGTTGGAGTTGGAGCTGGAGCTGGAGCTGGTATTGGAGCGGGTATCAGAGCCGGGATTGGACAGAACGAGGGGAAGATCGTAGACCGGATTTTGAGCCCGACCGAATGTCGCCCTTGCCTGCGATGACATCCGTGTTAACACCGGCAACGCATTAAAGCCACCGATACCTGCACCTGTATTACATTAAAGCCGGGCAGCGCCGGACAGGCGAGCGCCCGTCCGCTGCATACCAAATAATGCCGTTTAGTTTACCGTCACGTTCGAGGTTTTGATAACCTCGGCCCATTTGGCTGTTTCGCTCTGGATAAACTTGGCGAAATCTTCAGGTGAACCGCCGGCAGACTGACCGCCCGTGCTTTCAAAGGCTTTTTGTACTTCGGGCTTTTTCAGGATATTGTTGAACGCCGTATTCAGTTTGCTGATAATCGGCTCAGGAGTGCCTGCAGGCGCAATCACACCCTGCCAGTTGTAGGATTCAAAACCCTTAAGGCCGGCTTCCTGCAGGGTAGGCACATCGGGCAGCAAAGGCAGGCGCTTGGCGCTGGTAACGGCCAGCGGATGCACTTTTTTGGACTGGATGGCCGGCATGGCAGCATAACCCATTTCAAACATCATATCGATATGGCCCGCCATCAGGTCGCTGGCGGCTGGGGCGCCACCCTTGTATGGAACATGGGTCAGCTCTACCTGTGCGTTGGAGGCAAACAGTTCACCAGACAGATGGTGAGCGCCGCCCACGCCAGACGAACCGAAGGTCAGTTTGCCGGGTTCTTTTTTGGCCAGCGCAATCAGATCTGTAACGGTTTTGACGTTCAGTTTATTGTTGACACTCAGGATCAGCGGGCTTTCTTCGACAAGAATGACCGGCGCCAGGTCTTTGGCCACGTCATATTTCACGTTCTTTGGCATTAACGTGGGGTTGACCGACAGCGGCGCCAGATTGCCACTGCCTATCGTATAGCCATCAGGCTTGGCGCGAGCGATATAGTCTGTGCCAATCACGCCGCCAGCGCCTGCCTTATTCTCTACCACAACGTTAGCCTTGAGCTCTTTACCCAGTTCTTCGGCCAACAAGCGCATGCGGGTATCGGCAAAGCCGCCTGCAGCGTAGGGAACGATAAACGTAATGGGTTTGGCGGGCCAATTGTCCTGGGCCGCAGCAGTGGCCGACAAGCCCAGCACACCGCTGGCTGCCAAAACCGTACTGATGGTCAGTTTCTTGAAGTTTTTCATCGTGTTTCCTTAAACGAGATAACTGATTAATATCATAATTTGCAAAGACGTCTTGCGCCCTCTTCCAAAGTGGCATCATCCTTTGAAAACGACAGGCGGATAACGCCCAGATCGGTGCCATCGGAATAGAACGCCGAAACGGGAATGGTTGCCACGCCGAACTCTTCGATCAGCCTGCGTACCAGTTGTACGTCGGATAAATAACTGACGTGATGGAAACGGGCCAGCATGAAAAAACCGCCCTTGCTGGGCAGCAGTTCGAATTTCGAATCTTTGAGTGCATGAGCCAACAGATCGCGCTTTTCCTGATAGATGGTGGACAGGTTCAGGTAATGATTGGGCGTTTCCATCATGGCCGCCAGCGCATACTGCATGGGCGTATCGGCGCAATACATGAGAAACTGGTGAATCTTGCGTATTTCAGCCGTGATAGCTGCAGGCGCAACGCAATAACCGATGCGCCACCCGGTCACATGAAACGTTTTGCCAAAGGAAGTGACCACCACAGCACGCTCGCGCAACCCCTCGTAACGGGACATGCTGCGGTGAATGTCCTGATCGAATACCACGTGCTCGTACACTTCATCGGACAAAATGATGATATTGGTGTCTGCCACGATATCCTGCAGTGCGGCGATATCGGCATCCGAGAACACGGCGCCGCTGGGATTATGGGGTGAATTGATGATAATCATGCGCGTGCGGTCATTGACGGCATCGCGCACTGCATCCCAGTCTATACCGTAGCTGGGCGGCACCAGTTTGATTCCTACCGGCATGGCCCCTTGCAATTTGACGATCGGCGCATAACTGTCAAAACACGGTTCGAAATAAATCACCTCGTCACCCGGATGGATAAGCGCCGCAATGGTGCAATAAAGAGCTTCGCTGGCGCTACCCATGACCGTCACTTCATTGAGTTCGTCATAACTGTGGCCATACAGCAGCTGGATTTTCTCTGCAATTTTATTGCGCAATGGCTCAATGCCAATCATGGGGGAATATTGATTGTGCCCTTCGGACATGGCGTCGATGGCATGATCGATCAGTTCGGGCGCACACGGGAAATTGGGCGCACCCTGCGCCAGATTGATGGCCTGATGACGCTCGGCAAGATCACCGATGACGCTGAAAACAGTGGTGCCCACGGCGGGCAGCTTCGAACGGATCTGCATGATCGTTCCCTGATAAACGGAATGAAAAAAACCGGCCGCCCGGGCCGGTTGCGCTTGCTGCGCTCTGGACTTATTTGGCGACCCAGTCGGCGTTGAAATATTTTTGCGTAAGTTTGCTTATCGTACCATCTTTCTTGAGGGCATCAATCGCGCCGTCAAGGCGCTTTTTAAGTTCATCATTGCCCTTGCGTATACCGAAGCCGGTACCCACCCCCAATACCGAGGTATCGTCAAGAGGTGCGCCCGTCACCTCGTAGTCCTTGCCAGCGGGTTTTTCCAGAAAAGCGCTCACTGCGCTTGGGGTTTTCTGCACCGCAGCCTGGATGCGATTGCTTTGCAGATCCTGATAAATCTGATCCTGTGAGGCGTACGAGACGATTTTTACGCCCTTGGGCGCCCAGTGCTTCTTGACGAAGGCTTCCTGCGCCGATCCCTGCAGGACCCCGACAATCGTGGCTTTCAGGCTTTCCGGCGTGGCCTGCAGGCCCGAACCTTTTTTGGCGATCAACTGGCTTGGAACGTCATAAATGGGCACCGTAAAGTCGATGACTTTCTGGCGTGGTTCGGTAATATTCATTGCCGAGTTGATGTAATCGAATTTACGTGCATTGAGCGCGGGGATCAGCCCGTCAAAGCTGGTCTCGACCCATTCACACTTGGCCTGCAGCTTGGCACAGACCGCATCATTGAGCTCGACGTCAAAACCGACCAGCTTGCCATCGGGTGTTTTGCTTTCAAATGGCGGGTACAGGGCTTCGACGCCCACTTTGAGCACATCCTGAGCAAAGGCAGGTGCGCCAAACGTGCTGGCGGCCAGTACGCCTGCCGCGATAAGGGTTTTGATATTCATAGCTTGCCGACCTTAAGAATGAGAAAACCTCTGATAAACAGAGGTTTTGAACCAGGATATGGCACGCTCCCGTCTATGGCGGAACCGCACGCATGCCTGTTTTTTGTACGCCCTGGCGTCTGCCATTTGGCAGTCGCCTTGCGCCAGAACTGAAAAACCAGCCTCTGGCGCAAAAGCCTACTCTTAATTTTTAGTTTGATCAACCAGTTTGTTTTTGGCGATCCATGGCATCATGGCGCGCAGTTTTTCGCCAACCACTTCGATGTCTGATTCGGCATTGATGCGACGACGCGAAGTCAGTGTCGGTGCACCGGCTGCGTTTTCAATGATGAAGCTTTTTGCGTATTCGCCGGTCTGGATGTCTTTCAGAACCTCACGCATGACCTGTTTGGTTTGGTCAGTCACAATGCGCGGACCAGTGACGTACTCGCCATACTCGGCATTATTGGAGATGGAGTAGTTCATGTTGGCGATACCACCTTCGTAGATCAGGTCAACAATGAGCTTGAGTTCGTGCAGGCATTCGAAGTAGGCCATTTCAGGCGCATAACCGGCTTCCACCAGAGTCTCGAAACCAGCCTTGATCAATTCCACGGCACCGCCGCAAAGCACGGCCTGTTCGCCGAACAGGTCGGTTTCGGTTTCTTCACGGAAGTTGGTTTCAATGATACCGGCGCGGCCGCTACCAATTGCGCTGGCGTAGGACAACGCTACATCACGTGCAGCACCGGATTTGTCCTGGTGTACGGCGATCAGGGAAGGTACGCCGCCACCTTGTGAGTAGGTGCCGCGAACAGTGTGACCGGGCGCTTTAGGCGCAATCATGATGACGTCGATGTCGTCACGGGGCACAACCTGGCCGTAATGAACGTTAAAGCCGTGGGCGAAAGCCAATGCTGCGCCGGCTTTGATGTTGCCGTGGACGTGCTCTTTGTAAACCTGAGCGATGTTCTCATCGGGCAACAGGATCATGACCAGATCTGCCGTTTTGACGGCATCAGCCACTTCAGCCACGTTCAAACCGGCATTGGCAGCCTTGTTCCATGATGCGCCATTTTTGCGCAGGCCAACAGTAACGTTGATGCCTGATTCATGCAGGTTCAGCGCGTGGGCGTGGCCTTGGGAACCGTAGCCGATAATGGCAACATTTTTCCCTTTGATCAGGGACAGGTCACAATCTTTGTCGTAAAAAACTTTCATTTAAAGCCTCAAGAATTTAGTTAAATTTGTTTGAATGTCTGCTTACTGCGCTTACCACCAGATTACATCACCCGCAGGATACGTTCGCCGCGCCCGATACCGGAGACGCCTGTACGAACCGTTTCCAGGATCGCACTGCGATCCAGCGCAGACAGAAACGCCTGGATCTTTTCCTGTACACCCGTCAGTTCAATTGTGTAGGACTTATCAGTCACATCCACAATATGCCCCCTGAAGATGTCGGCCAGGCGCTTGATTTCTTCGCGCTCCTTGCCCACCGCACGAACTTTGACCAGCATGAGTTCACGCTCGACGTGAGCCCCTTCGGTCAGATCGACTACTTTAACCACATCGACCAGACGGTTCAAGTGTTTCGTGATCTGTTCGATAACGTCGTCAGAACCGGCAGTCATGATTGTCAGGCGTGACAGTGTCGCGTCTTCGGTTGGCGCAACAGTAAGCGTTTCAATGTTGTAGCCCCGGGCCGAGAACAGGCCCACCACACGGGACAGCGCACCGGGCTCATTTTCCAGCAGAATGGAGATAATGTGTTTCATGGTTTCCCCTTACAAGTCTTCTGAACCCAGCAACATTTCGGTCAGGCCCTTGCCTGCCTTGACCATTGGCCAGACGTTTTCGGTCCGGTCAGTGATGAAGTCCAGGAAGACCAGACGGTCTTTGTGCTTGCCGAAAGCTTCCTTGATAGCCGGCTCGACATCTGCCGGCTTATCGATCTGAAGACCGATGTGGCCATAGCTTTCGACCAGTTTGACGAAGTCGGGGATCGAGTCCATATACGACTCGGAGTAGCGCGATTGATAGTCGATTTCCTGCCATTGGCGCACCATGCCCAGGTAACGGTTGTTCAGGCACAGCACTTTTGGCGTGAAATGGTACTGCGTGCAGGTGGCCAGTTCCTGGATGTTCATCTGGATTGATGCTTCTCCGGTTACCACGGCAATTTGCGCATCGGGATGCGCCATCTGCACACCCATGGCGTATGGCAGGCCGACACCCATGGTGCCCAGGCCGCCGGAATTGATCCAGCGCCGCGGGTGGTTGAATCGATAATATTGCGCCGCCCACATCTGGTGCTGGCCCACGTCCGAGGTAACGAAAGCATTGCCTTCGGTGACCTTGCACAGGGTTTCAATGACAAATTGCGGCTTGATCAGCTCACTGCCATGATCGTATTTCAGGCAATCGCGCCCACGCCATTCATTGATCTGTTTCCACCAAGCCTGCAGCGAGCGGCTGCTTTTCTGTTCGGCCAGCGCATCGGCTACCAGCGGATTCATTTCCTGCAGCACTTCCCGAACATTGCCCACAATGGGAATATCAACCTTCACCCGCTTGGAAATGGACGATGGATCGATATCGATATGAACGATTTTGCGCTGGGCTTGTGCAAAGTGCTTGGTATTGCCGATTACGCGATCGTCAAAGCGCGCGCCGACAGCGATCAGCACGTCGCAGTTCTGCATGGACATATTGGCTTCATACGTGCCATGCATGCCCGGCATGCCCAGATACTGATCAGAATCCGGGTTCTGCGCGCCCAGCGCCATCAACGTGGTGGTCACCGGTGCGCCGCTGAGCCGCACCAATTCGCGCAGCTCATCGGATGCATCGGACAGGATGACCCCGCCGCCCGCGTAAATCATGGGACGCTCGGCGCCCGCCAGCAACTGGGCGGCCTTTTTGATCTGCCCCAGGTGGCCCTTGACCACAGGTGAGTAGGAGCGCATCTTGATTTCAGACTTGGGTGGCGCGTATTTACACATGGTCATGGAGATATCCTTGGGGATATCGACCAGAACCGGGCCGGGACGACCGGTGCGGGCAATGAAGAATGCCTTGCGCATGGTATCGGCCAGGTCTTTGACGTCGCGAACCAGGAAATTGTGTTTGACACAGGGTCGGGTAATGCCAACCGTATCGCATTCCTGGAAGGCGTCTTCGCCAATAGCCTTGGTGGGTACCTGTCCGCTGATGATGACCAGCGGGATGGAATCCATGTAGGCAGTGGCAATACCGGTGACCGCATTGGTCAGGCCCGGGCCGCTGGTGACCAGACACACCCCGACTTTGTTCGAGGAGCGTGAATAGGCATCGGCAGCGTGCACGGCAGCCTGCTCGTGTCGCACCAGAATATGCTTGAAGTCTTTCTGTTTATAGATTGCGTCGTAAATGTAGAGCACCGCGCCACCAGGATAACCGAAAACGTGCTCGACGCCCTCTTCGGCCAGGCAGCGCACGACGATATCGGCGCCATTGAGTTCCATGTTATTTCCTTTCATAACCAGCATTCCCGCGTTGATTGGTCCGGTGACCTGCGGCGTCAGCGGGATCCGTCAACATCTGCAGCGCTTTGTTCCTCACGGAGGAACGCCACCTGCAGACATTGATGTACCAGCCTGGCCATCAATCTGGGTCTGCGCGCACACCAGGTGCGGGAGAGTTCGAAATGGAGACGTTTATTCACGCTTTTGGCACGAATAACCGCTATTGTTCGTTAAGTTTAAGGCGCACTGCAATTGAAGCGGATAGCTAAAACAGGGTGTCCGTAGATACCGGCGACGGATTGTGCGCAGGTATAGTCCTCAAATGTACCCCATTGCAACACCAAACGCAATCGGGAATATTCATTATGCGCAAATTTATCGTCGGGCAACGGTACAATAGGACTCTTTGCTGTGTCGCCTCTGTGGGCACTGCCTGTCGCCTGCCTGCGACCGGCACCGGGGAGCCTGCGTCTTTTCACTGGTTTGGTGTATGGATATTCGCGCGGAAAATTTCGTCAAATTCTTCTACAGTTCCCATCTTTTCCATGGAACGCGCCAGGCCACGGGGGTACTGCTGCCGGTACTGGTGATGGCCGGTTTTTTCAACGAGCCCATGATAGGCGTGGCGCTGGCCACCGGGGCGTTGTGTCCGGCTATTATTGATCAGGTAGGGGGCACCAAGCGCTCGCGCCTGAACGAAATGCTGGGCGGTATTGTACTGGGGCAGATCTCGGGATTGATCACCGGGCTGGCCAGCCCCTATCCCGCCCTGCTCTGGCTGGTCGTATCCGCCCAGGTATTCTTCTATTCCATGCTGTCAGTCTATGGGCGCCGCGGCGGGCTGATCGGATTCGGGTGCCTGTTGCAGATGATGCTGTCCATGCACACCCCGATGTCGGTGGACGAGGCGCTCACTCATACCAGCTATACGGCCATGGGCGGCGTTTTCTACATCCTGTACAGCACCTCCATCAGTCACCTGTTCAAGCTGCGCGAAGAAAGGCAGACTCTGGCCGCTGCCCTGTATGCCACGGCATCTTATGTGAGTACGCGCGCTGATTTTTACGACACCCACAAGAATCTGGACGACAGCTATCGACGCCTGATTCCGCAAATGATCGCGATGACAGAACAGCACCAGAGCGCACGCGATGTCGTGCTGCGCAATCTGCCCCGCGACAACGATGCCAGCGACCAGCAGCGTATTTTGCTGTGGAATGTCTTTATCGACATGATTGCCCTGCTCGATACCATGGTGGCATCGCAGACCGACTATGCCACCTTGCGCGCGCGCTTTCAGGATCATGACATCCTGCTGTTCATGCGCGATACCCTGTTCAAGATCAGTCGCACCCTGAACCGGACCGCCTATAGCCTGGCGCGCAACAAGCCGGTGGATTATCGCAACAGCGTCAGGGCGGAGTTACGCGCCATGGAATATGAGCTGCTGCAACTGAAACAGGATGGCATCCAGCGCACGGAACCGGAAACCTATCTGCTGGTGGTGCAGATTGTGCGCCGCCTGCGTAATGCCAGCCGGTTTGTAGACCGCATTGCCGATAACCTGCGCGGCTCACGCCTTGAGCCGGTCAATAGCCTGAAGCGGGATAACACGCTGCGCCGTTTTATTACACCGCAAGCCATTACCCTGACCCCCTTCAAGCGCAATCTGAATCTGAATTCGTCCATTTTCCGTTACGCCTTGCGCACCACATTTGTAGTTACCCTGGTGCTGCTCATTTCCACGGTCGTCAGTCTTGTCTATGGGCACTCGGCAATTGTGCGCGCATTTACCTCGCACAGTTACTGGATCATCCTGACGGTGCTCATTATCATGCGGCCCGGGTTCGCGCTCACGCGCCAGCGCACGATCGGCCGGCTGGTCGGCACGCTGGCCGGCTGCCTGATCACCATTGCACTGTTTAATCTGACCAGCAACCCGTTTATTCTTATTGCAATCATGATTCCGGCGATGGTGCTGGGCAATGCTTTCGTATTGACCAACTATCCGCTTAGCTCGCTGTTGATGACGATCTATATCCTGATCGCCTTTCACTTCCTGAGCCCGGGCAACCTGCTGATTATCGGCGAACGCGCGCTCGATACCCTGGCCGGGTGTGTATTGGCCTTCGCCTGCGGCTCTATTCTGCCCTGGTGGGAAAAGCAGCGCATCATGCCGCTGGCGCAGGAGGCCATAGCGGCCGCGCATGACTATATTCTGGCCGTGCAGGCGTACATCACGTCGGTTCACGCAGACCCTGAACAGAAAGTATCAACGGCCGACAACGAACGCTATGTGCAGGCACAACTGTCTCGAAAAAATATGCACACCGCCTTTGGCGCGTTCGCAGACAGCTTTTACCGGATGATGAACGAACCTAAATCCAAGCAGATCCATATTAAGGAACTGAACACGATTCTGGTGCAGACCGATGCCGTAGCCAGTCAGATCGCCGCGATTGCACCGGTACTGGCCGGCCTGGACAAAATACCGCCCAATATGCAGCAGACCCTCACCAACGTCTCTGACTTGCTGGACAAGGACGCGCAGGCCATTACCGAGGCGCCGTCGCAAATTGAGACCGAAGGCCAGTACGGCAGCCTGGTTTTTCCGCTCAAACAGATGCAACAGGCAGCGCTGCGTATCCGCCAGCAGGCGACCAATATTGGCTTGATGTAATCGCGACAAACCCTGTCGGCAGAATCGGGCAGCCAGCCCGCAGGCCGGCATGAACGCGTTCACACATGGCACATCGTCAATCGCCGATCGTTTATCGTTATTAACTGCGCAGCTTGTTGCCGCACTGCTGCGACCGGCCCCATGGTGGCCTGCTGCCAGGCTCCGTGCATGTGCGAAATCTATGGCCGTCTATTCGAACAGCTGCTCATCCACTTTAAGGGCGCCAGGCCAGAAATACAGGATCGCCGACACCAACTGGATTGCAATCATGATGCCCCAGCCGGTCAGGTGCGCCACGGCAGGATAATGACCGTCCGTTGCGGGCCAGAAATCCAGGACGAACCCGACGCCAACCTGCATGGAAAAAATACTGATGAAAAAAATCATGTTGAAAGCGGTCGTCACGCGACCCACAACCTTGCGTGGAAAGACCTCGGCCAGCAAGGCATAGGCAAGAATGCAACTGGCGGCGACAAACCCATAGGCGCCCCAGATCAGCGACGGCGAGAGGGGCACCCTGAACAGGATCAGCAATTGCACCAGTACGAACAGCGTCATCCCCAGCCCGCAAAAGGCCCGCAAGCCCAGGCCGTAACGTTCAATGCGGCGCGCCACCAGACCAGTGATAACCGTGCCGGCCACCATGGTCAGCCCCAGCATGGACACCAGGCTGTCGGCCTGACGCGCGGTTAATCCGGAGACATCGGTCAGATACGGTTTGACCCACAGCGACTGGGCTGCATAGAAGGCGCCGCCCACGGCGCATGGAAAAGGCACCACGCGCCAGAACACCGCATTCTTCAAGATAATACGCACACCATGGATTTGCTTGGACACCGACTCATGCTGCGCCATCCGCTGCTTCGATTCGGGCACCAGCAGCCAGATGACGGCAGCCACGGCAATGGTGAATACGGCCATGCCGACGCTGATTTCCCGCCAGGTGTATTGCGTCAGCAGCACCGCCAGCGGCGTACCAACCACCACGCCGCCCATGCCGCCCAACGCCACCATCAGGCCATTGAGTAGCGGCCAGCGCGAGGAAGGGAAATTCTGGGCTATTGCCAGAAAGCCCGCGCCAAGGCAGACCGAGACGCCCACGCCGATCATAATACGACCGATAATCAGCCCCTGCATGGTATGCGTCATGCCGTAAAGTACCGTCCCGGCCGCAGCCACCAGCAGCAGAATCGCATCGGTGCGACGTGCGCCATAGCGGTCCAGTGCCAGCCCGGCCGGCAACTGGGCCAGGGCAAAGCCGATAAAGTAAAAGCTGGTCAGCAGGCCCAGATCGCTGGCCGTCAGATCCATTTCGCGCGACAGAAACGGCGCAAAGCCGATATTCAGGCCACGATACACATAGGACAGAAAGTAGCCCAGTGCAAACAGTACAAAAATCCTTATCGCAGCCTGACGGCTCATTGTTTTCTCCGGAAGACCAGTTTGTCTTCCGAAGACTGCTCGGCGGCAAAGGCATAGCCTTCGACATTGAACTTTTTTAAGGCCGCCGGCGTTTTCGCTTTGGTCTCGATGGCAAACCGCGCCATCAGCCCGCGCGCGCGCTTGGCATTGAAACTGATAATTTTGTAGACACCGTTTTTGTAGTCCTGGAAAACACACTGGATAACGCGAGCATCCAGCGCCTTGCCGTCAACTGCCTTGAAGTATTCTTCAGAGGCCAGGTTGATTACGATGCGCGAAGTCTGATCGGCCAGGCGTTCATTCAGGTATTGGGCGATCTCCGACCCCCAGAACTCATACAGATTCTTGCCACGGGCAGTCTGCAGGCGTGTGCCCATTTCCAGCCGATAAGGCTGCATCAGGTCCAGCGGCCGCAGCACGCCATACAGACCACTCAGAATAGCCACGTGTTCCTGGGCCCATGTCAGTTGTGATTCGCTCAGCGTCTCTGCCGCCAGGCCTTCATACACGTCGCCATTGAAGGCTAGCACGGCCTGGCGGGAATTTTTCTGGTCAAACTTCGGTTTCCACTCAGCGTACCGCTGCACGTTCAGCTCGGATAGCGCCGCGCTCAGCTTCATCAGTCCCGCGATATCGTCGGCGCTCTTGGTTTTGAGCACTTTGATCAGCTCTGCGGAGCGTTTGATAAAAAGAGGCTGGGTATGGGTGTTGGTAGAAACAGGAGAGTCGTAATCGAGTTTTTTTGCAGGGGAAAGCAGGAAAAGCATGACGGACAACCTTGAATGGAATGTTTGATGAATCAGGAAAAAACGCCGCTCCCTTCAGAGGCCCGGAACGTCGTCAATACTTCATGGTAAATCGGGTCTGCCTGCCGGCTACCGCCGCCCGGCAGGGCTTGACCACGATCACTTAAGCTGCAGGAGTCAGGCGTGCCAGACCACCCATGTAGGGACGCAATACCTGGGGGATGTCGATGCTACCGTCGGCCTGCTGATAGTTTTCAATAAGCGCCACCAGTGTGCGTCCCACTGCCAGGCCAGAGCCGTTAAGCGTATGCAGGTATTCGGTCTTGCCCTGTTCGTTGCGGAAACGTGCTTGCAGGCGTCGAGCCTGGAAGGCTTCGCAATTGGAGACAGAGGAAATTTCGCGCCAGGTATTCTGCGCCGGAATCCAGACTTCCAGATCGTACGTTTTGGCGGCGCCAAAACCCATATCGCCAGTGCACAATTGCATGACACGATAAGGCAGTTGCAGCAACTGCAGCACTTTTTCGGCATGCCCGACCATTTGCTCCAGCGCATCATAGGAGGTGTCCGGATGGACAATCTGCACCATTTCCACTTTGTCGAACTGATGCTGACGGATCATGCCCCGGGTATCACGACCGCCGCTGCCGGCTTCAGAGCGAAAACACGGTGTATGCGCCGTCAGGCGCAAAGGCAGGCTGGCGCCGGGCACAATTTCGTTCTTGACCGTAGCGGTCAGCGTAATTTCCGATGTGGAGATCAGATAAAGATCTTCCTTTTCTATCGGCTTGCCCTGCTGATCGGTCTGCGGTTCATCTTCGCCACCCTTGGTCACCCAGAACATATCGTCCTTGAACTTGGGCAACTGGCCGGTGCCCAGCAGGGTTGAGCTATTAACAATGTACGGTGTGTAGCATTCGGTATAGCCATGCTCGTTCGTGTGCAGGTCCAGCATGAACTGGGCCAGCGCGCGATGCAGGCGCGCCATGCCGCCGCGCATGAAAGAAAAGCGCGCACCGGTGAGCTTGACTGCCGTATCAAATTCCAGGCCAAGGCGTTCGCCCACCGTCACATGATCCTGGGTCTCGAAACCCTTGGCTGGCGGTTCGCTGTGGTCAGTCACATAGCCCGCCTGGGTACCCAGCCAGCGCCGGACCTCGACGTTGTCGTCGCTGTCCTTACCCTGGGGCACAGAGCTGTGCGGCAGGTTGGGAATCGTCATAAGCCAGCCGTCCAGCTCGCTGCGAATTCCAGCCAGTTCTTCTTCCAGCGCCTTGAGTTTACCGGGCAGCGCCTGCGATTCGGCCATGACGGCACTGGCATCTTCCCCACGCGACTTGAGCTGGCCGATTTGCTTGGCCAGCGCGTTGCGCTGTGCCTGCAGGGTTTCGGTCTGGATTTGCACATCTTTGCGCCGGGCTTCGAGCTGATTGAAGCGGGCCTGGTCAAAATCGACGTTGCGGCGCTTGAGCGCAGCGATGACAAGGGGAAGCTCTTTTCGCAGTAAAACAGGATCTAACATGATTTTTTTCTGGTTTCGTGTGGGAGGAGTATAGGGTAATCATTATATACAGCTATACGCGCCTGGTGGGGCCGCAGACTGAACAACGCGTACCCGCACCTTGTTTTGACAGAAAAAATCAGCTAACCGGCCCGACAACAACCGCGTGCTCGCAGGCAGTCTCCTGGTTTACATCCCAGGCTTAGGCATCTCACCTTTGCTTGCCGGCACCGCGTTACTGTCGGTTTTCATACCAGATGAACGATGTTGCATGGGCATAGCGCCGCCCTGCCCCACTGGTTTGACCGCACCGGATTTCACATGCCCGCCGAGTCCCTTATCTGACATGTCGGATTTATGCACGTCGGATCCAGATCCGGACGTGCTCTTGCTATGCGGCATCGTCATCCCGCTCTTGCCCTGGTGTTCGGGTGCAACCTTGCTGTCCGCTTTCATGCTGTTGGCATGGTGCTGGTTCGCACCAGACTCAGCGGACTTCCATTTTTTGCTTTTGCTCAGTTTTTCCCAACCCGGCGTCGGCGCCGTTGTTGCTCCGACATGCTGTGCAGACTTCTGGTCGATTTTACTGTCGGCATTGGTTTTCAAATCTGTTGCCATGGCCGCTTGCATACCCAGCGCCAATGTAATTGTGCCGGCCAGTGCCGCTATGATGGTATTTTTCATGCTGTTGCTCCTGTGATTGATGACGTCAGCTGCAGCGCATCACATCCGGCTCAATATATCAGAATGCCAGTCAATGCGCGGTAGTCAGGGCCCGGCTGAAAATCGTTGCCGGTGATGCCTGACTTACTCCTTAGACAAGGCAGAGAGCCCGTTTATTACATCCTCTTGCGAGATATTGTGTAACTGTATTCCAGCTTAAACTTCATAGGAGTGCGCATCCCCGGCTATGCAGCAGCACAGCTGCTGCGTGATAAATGAGCCGCGGCGGCGCCTGGTCGCATTTCACATCGCAAGTGCTATTTCAAGGAGGCACTATGTGCGACGCAACCGAACAAAGCGATTAGCACTATTTAATTTAGCGCTTTTTATTTTGTCGCGCCTCACGATCAAGCGAGCGCAGGTAATTGAGCTTTTCCGTGATTTTCGTTTCCAGCCCCTGCTGCACCGGACGATACCAGCCCGGCTCGCGCATGCCGTCAGGCAGATAGGTCTCGCCAGCGGCATAGGCATCGGGCTCGTCATGCGCATAACGATATTCATGTCCGTAACCCAATTCTTTCATCAGTTTGGTGGGTGCATTGCGCAGATGCACCGGCACTTCGCGCGATTTATCCTGCTTGACGAACGCGCGCGCCTGGTTATAGGCGTTGTAGCCTGCATTGCTCTTGGCCGCAACGGACAGGTAGATGACCGCCTGCGCCAGCGCCAGCTCACCTTCCGGCGAGCCCAGGCGCTCATAAGTGGCAGCCGCTTCGTTGGCCATTTGCATAGCGCGCGGATCGGCCAGGCCGATATCTTCCCAGGCCATACGCACAATGCGGCGCGCCAGATACTTGGGGTCGGCGCCGCCATCGAGCATCCGAGTGAACCAGTACAATGCTGCGTCGGGATGAGAGCCGCGCACCGACTTGTGCAACGCGGAGATCTGGTCATAGAAGCTATCGCCGCCCTTGTCAAAACGCCGCAAATTCAGCGTGAGCGCGTTTTGCATGAACTCGGGGGTGATCTGCTTTACGTTTGCCGCAGTTGCAGCCGTGCTGGTCTGCTCCAGCAAATTCAGGAACCGCCTGGCGTCACCATCGGCGTAGCCGGTAAGCACCGCAACGGCCTGCTCATCAAAGTCCAGCTCAATCGCGCCGCTTTCTTTGGCGCGCACCAGCAGCTGGCCCAGCTCCTCGTCCGACAGCGAGGTGAGTACATAGACCTGGGCGCGCGATAGCAGTGCCGAATTGACTTCAAACGACGGGTTTTCAGTGGTGGCGCCAATGAACGTAAACAGCCCGCTTTCCACATAAGGCAAAAATGCATCCTGCTGTGCCTTGTTAAAGCGATGCACCTCGTCTACAAAAAGAATGGTTTTGCGTCCCTGCGCCTGGGCCACCTGCGCTTTGACAACCGCATCGCGAATGTCCTTGACGCCACCGAGCACTGCAGAGATGGCAATAAATTGCGCGTCAAAGCCGTCGGCCATCAGGCGCGCCAGCGTGGTTTTGCCTACGCCCGGCGGCCCCCAGAAAATCATGGAATGCGGACGACGCGCCTCAAACGCCACACGCAAGGGCTTGTCCGGCCCCAGCAAATGCGACTGCCCGATGACCTCATCGATATTGCGCGGACGCAGTCTTTCGGCCAGCGGCGCGTTCGCACCCGCGGCGGCGCCATTGAACAGATCGTTATCGGAAAAATCGCTCATAAATATATTGGGTTTCCAGAACCACTGCGCTCGTCGGTAAACCGCAGCATTGTGCAAAAAGGGCCGTCGCAACGGCCCCTTGAACTGGACTGCGGTAAGGGCACGGGCCCTTTGACAGCCTACATTTTAACGGTATCTACGCCAGGGGGGGCCTTGAACTGGTAGGCACTGGCGGGAATTTTCGCGTTGCTTTTGAAATTGCGCAATTTGATCGACGTAGTCTGCCCGAAGGAGTCCAGAATAATCAGCTCGGCCGGCAGGTTATTGGCAAAGCCGATATCCACATGCGCCAAGCCGGCATCAGACACTTTAGGCGTTGCGCGCATCCACACCATGCCCTGGTTATCGGGCAACGCAGACAGCTTGAATGAATCGTCCAGTGTACCGGAGCCGAACAGAATAGCTGCAGGCGAGGCGCCGACCGCTTTGCTTACCGGGCGTTCCGTGACCTGTCGCAGGTCAGGATCATATTGATAAACGGTTTTGCCATCCGAGATCACGCTTTGCGCATAGGGCTTGACCACGCTCCAGTTGAATTTTCCCGGGCGCTCAAAAGAGAAGGTACCGGTCTGTGCCGCCCGACCCTTGCCCTTGCCGCCGGATGTTTTCTGGGCAAACTCGCCGCTGGCCGATTTGACCTGTGCCACAAAATCCTTCAATTGTTGCCGGGCGTCGGTCTGCTGCGTGTTCTTAACCTCGGGAATCTTCTCGAATGTCACGCCTTCAAGCGTCGTTGACAGGCCGGCATCCGGATTCATCATATCGGGGTTCACCTTGATGTCCTGCGCCAGTGCTGAGACAGGGACCGTCGCAACCATCGCCAGGCAGACCGCAAGTAATGTTTTTTTCATGAATGAACTCCTGTTGTTGTTCGGCCCGGCGGTGGGCAAGGCCCTGTGAGTACCACCGGAAACATGACCTGTTTTACCATTAACAGGGCAAGAAAGGATGTAACGAAATCGTAAATACAATTGCACCGCTGTAATTTGACGGTGGCTGCAAATACTTACGGCATCCCTGACGGATGCCGTAAGCAGGAACTCGCGGTTACTGCGTATTACAAGCGGGTCTCATGACTTGCAAACCCGTCTTAAGCGTCGGGCTCTTCCTGACCGGCGGGAACCAGAATTTCACGATTGCCGTTGGACTGCATGGTAGAGACAATGCCAGATTGCTCCATCTGCTCCAGCAAGCGCGCGGCGCGGTTATAGCCGATGCGCAGGTGCCGCTGAACTGAGGAAATGGACGCGCGGCGGTTTTTCAATACCACGGCCACAGCCTGATCGTACAGGGGATCCGATTCGTTATCGGTAAAGCCGGTCACACTGCCTACGCCGTCGCCGGTTTCGCCGCCAACGCCGCCTTCAAGCAGGCCATCAATATAATCGGGCTCACCCTGCTCTTTGAGATAATCAACCACGCGATGCACTTCGTCATCGTCAACAAACGCCCCGTGCACCCGGTTCGGCAAGCCGGTGCCGGGTGGCTGATAAAGCATATCGCCCTGTCCCAGCAAGGCCTCGGCGCCCATCTGGTCAAGAATGGTGCGCGAGTCAATTTTGGAAGAAACCTGAAACGCGATACGTGTGGGAATGTTGGCCTTGATCAGACCGGTAATCACATCCACGCTGGGGCGCTGGGTCGCCAGAATCAGGTGAATACCGGCAGCCCGCGCCTTTTGCGCCAGACGGGCAATGAGCTCTTCAATCTTCTTACCCACCACCATCATCAGGTCGGCCAGCTCGTCAATGACCACCACAATCATGGGTAGCGTTTTCAACGGCTCAGGCTCTTCCGGCGTGAGAGAGAATGGATTGGGAATGGATTCGCCCTTTTTGGCAGCTTCACGGATCTTGCTGTTGAAGCCGCTGATATTGCGCACGCCCATTTTACTCATGAGCTTGTAGCGTTTTTCCATCTCTCCCACACACCAGTTCAGTGCATTGGCAGCCTGGCGCATATCGGTGACCACGGGCGCCAGCAGATGCGGGATGCCTTCGTAAATGCTCATTTCCAGCATTTTCGGGTCAATCAGAATCAGACGGACCTGGGAAGCGTCGGCTTTATAAAGCAATGAAATAATCATGGCGTTGATACCGACCGACTTGCCCGATCCGGTTGTTCCGGCCACCAGCAAATGAGGCATTTTGGCCAGATCGGCAACCACCGGATTGCCGGCAATATCCTTGCCCAGCGCCATCGTCAGCGACGAGGCGTTGTCATGATAGGTCTTGGAGCCGACAATTTCCGAGAGGCGTACCATTTGACGCCGTGGGTTGGGCAACTCCAGGCCCATCAGGTTTTTGCCGACAATGGTTTCAACCACGCGAATGCTGACCAGACTGAGCGCACGCGCCAGATCCTTGGACAGGTTGACGATCTGGCTTCCCTTGACACCCGTGGCCGGCTCAATCTCATAACGGGTAATCACCGGTCCGGCCTGCGCGGCGACCACGGTCACCTGCACGCCAAAGTCACGCAATTTTTTCTCGATCAGCCGCGACGTATATTCGATGGTCTCTGGCGAGACCGATTCAATATTTTCGCCAGGCGGATCAAGCAACTCCAGTGCCGGCAGTTCTCCGCTGGCGTTCTTGGGCGGCTCAAACAGTGTGCGCTGCTTTTCCTTGATCACGCGCTCGGAAGTGGGAAATACCGTAATCTGCGGTTCAATACGTACCGACGTCTCATGCACCAGCTGTTCTTTTTGCGTCACCACCTCTGCTTGACGCGCTACTTGGGCAATTTCACCAGCCTTGCGGTCCTGGCGGGCGGTTTTCAGATTAATCAGCGTGTTAAGCATGCGTTGTATGCCCGAGCCGATTTTCTCAGCCAGCGACAGCCAGGAAAAATCCAGAAACAGGCCCAGGCCCAGCACCACCATGAAAAACAGAATCAGCACCGCGCCCGGCACACCGACCGCCGTTGCAAACAGGCTGCTAATATACTGGCCCAGCACGCCGCCGGCGCCGCCTGGCAACTGCGCACCAATGTGCGCCAGCTGGCTGGCCTCAAAGCCCATGGAACCGACAAAAAGCAAAGCGAAACCAACGCCCTGCTCCCAGTGCACGCGCGGCAGCACCGCATCGGGATTGGCCACAATACGACTCATGAGCAATTTGTAGCCTACCCACATGCGCTTGAGGCACAAGGCCACAAACCACCATGCAGACAAGCCGAAAAGATATAGCAGGATATCGGAGACATAAGCGCCCACTGCACCCAGCCGGTTATGGACCAGGGTGGATGACGAAGTGCTAACCCAGCCGGGGTCATTCGGATGCCAGGTAAACAGCATGACCGACAGCGCAGCGGCCAACGCAGCGTACAAAACCCATTTGGCTTCCGTAAACATGGCGGCCAGCCGACTGGGTTCGGCATTCTGTGCGTTGCGCGCATTCCTGGCGGACGATCGTGACCCGGTATTGCGTGTATTGCGGGCGGAACGAGTGGGTGCGGTATTTGAAGTGCGTGCCATAACTATAAATTCGGTCAATAAAGCATTATAGCTTATTGATATTAAATGTTATTTATATTCTAGCTGTGGAATACTCATTGATTGTGAATTCTACGTAAGCTGTTGTTTTAACAGGCCTCGCCCCCACTTAATAAATGTCAATGAGGCAATATCACGTCAGGTAGTATCCGTATTTTCCAGTGATGTAGCTGCTATCAGGTGGCCTTTTCGCCGCCCGCTGCAAAACCGTGGCAGTTCCGGGGTTTTGAACGGCGCCGCGCAGCGATCCATTATAATTGCCCATTGGATTTTTAGGATAAGACACAATGGCTGATAAAACCAAACATGCAAAAGTGCTGATTCTGGGTGCCGGTCCGGCTGGCTATACCGCCGCGGTTTACGCAGCCCGCGCCAACCTGAACCCCGTGCTGGTAACAGGCATGGAACAGGGCGGACAGCTCATGACCACGACTGACGTGGACAACTGGCCTGCCGACGCCCAGGGCGTACAGGGTCCCGATCTGATGCAGCGCTTTCTGGAACACGCAACGCGCTTTAACACCGATATCGTTCAGGAACACATCAAAGAAGCCGATCTGTCGGTGCGCCCGTTTCGGCTGGTCTCGGAATCCGGCACCACTTTTACCTGCGACGCCCTGATCATTGCGACCGGCTCTTCAGCCAAGTACCTGGGGCTGCCGTCTGAAACAGCTTTCATGGGAAAAGGGGTATCAGCATGCGCCACCTGCGATGGTTTTTTCTATCGTAACCAGGATGTCATTGTGGTTGGCGGCGGCAATACCGCTGTCGAAGAAGCACTGTATCTGTCCAACATCTGCCGCCACGTGACGCTGGTGCATCGTCGCGACACATTCCGTGCCGAACCCATCCTGGTTGACAAGCTGATGGACAAGGTCAATGGCGGCACCATGTCGCTGAAACTGTTCAACACGCTGGACGAAGTACTGGGTGACCAGAGCGGCGTGACCGGCGCAAGGCTGCGTCATGTGGACGGGCATCTGGAAGACCTCGCCGTGACCGGTGTATTCATTGCCATTGGCCACCACCCCAACACTACCCTGTTTGAGGGTCAGTTGGAGCTGGAAAATGGCTATATCGTGACCAAAAGCGGCCACGGCGGCCTGGCCACGATGACTTCGGTCCCCGGCGTATTCGCCGCGGGTGATGTGCAGGATCATGTTTACCGTCAGGCCATTACCAGCGCCGGCACCGGTTGCATGGCGGCACTGGATGTTCAACGCTGGCTCGAAAGCCAGCCTGAGTAAAACAGGACAGGCCCGCCAGTGCCGCGGGCCGCAATTGTTATGGTAACCCCCATCAAAGGCAAGCTCGAAGACCTGCGTCAGCTGCAAAAAGCCAAGGTACGTGAAGAAACGCGTCGCGCCAAGGCACTGCAGGCCGCGCCCAGAAAGAACAAAACAACAACAGATCCTGCGGCATCTGCCGTTTTTACGCCGGAAGATATAGCGCTGTTTCGTCAAACTGTCAGATCTGTCACGCCGCTGCCCCAAGCCAACCGCTATGCAAGGCACGCGCTGGACTACGGCAATAACGAGTATTTCCGCGCCAAACGACGTCAGGCTGAGGGCGCAGCTTCGGTCGATCCGCATAAACCCGCCGTTCCCGTTCGCACACGCGAGCAGAAACGCACCTCACCAGCCGATAAAGGCCGGCGTCGCGCGGACCTGGCCGAAGGCGCCTATGTGCAGCGGGCCGATAGTGTTGATTTGATCAAGAAACTATTATCAGGACAGTGGCCGGTTGCGGCAACGCTGGATCTGCATGGCGCCAATTCGGTCCAGGCAGCGGAACGCTTTGATCGGTTCATTCATTCCTGTCTGGAGCATCGGGTTCGCTGTATTTGTATTGTGCACGGCAAAGGCTATGGCTCTGCCCAAGGCACCGCTGTTCTGAAGGAGCAGGTGCTGGCCTGGCTGAAAAATATGGACGCTGTACTGGCATTTGCGCCCGCGCCCGAGAACATGGGTGGCGCCGGGGCTCAGATTGTTTTGCTAAAGACACTGGAAAGCGATTAACGTAAACAGGGTAACAAGCCGGCGACGCAAAATATTAACCAAAAGCCCAAATTGGTGATTCAAAGCACAGCGTGACAGCTCAGAATGCAACCCGATGGTTCAAAGCACAGTCTGATGAACTAAAGTGCGAACAGAAAAAAAGAAAGGCGGAATCAATTTATATTGATTTTCCGCCTTTCGTTTATTTTTGTTATGGGTACAGCTACCGTGCACACACTTAACCGAATATTCCAACTAAGTGGTAAAGCCTGCTCATGCAGAGCGTTTGTCTCCTCACCTGCATGAAACAAATTATGCCCGTAATTCGTATATATGACACTTAGGGAATGCACTAGTTTTTAGCATATTGAACTAGTTTTCTGCACCTTTTTGTGACTGTTTTTGCATGGCACGCTGGCGCGCCTGCTCTTTACGGGCTGCTTTCAAGGCACGTCGCCGACGGATTTGCTCTTGCATATCTGCACCAATATGTTCCTCTTGGCGTGCTGCAGCCAGATCCACCTGACGCTGCCGTTCGCGAAAGCGCTCACGCTGTTCTTCAGTTTTATCGTCCCAGCAATGCGGGCAGCTTTCACCGCGGATGTACTGGGGAGAGGCGCGTTCTTCTTCACTCAGGGGATGACGGCAGGCGCGGCACTGAATATATGGGCCGGGCTTGAGCCCATGACCAACAGAGACGCGCTCGTCAAAGACAAAACACTCGCCTTCCCACAGGCTTTTTTCGGGAGGAACGGTTTCAAGGTATTTCAAAATCCCGCCCTGCAGATGGTATACCTCGTCAAACCCCAGGGATTTCATATAGGCCGTGGATTTTTCGCAGCGGATCCCGCCGGTGCAGAACATGGCCACCTTGCGTGCTTTGTTTTTGTCCAGCAGCCCGCCCTCGGTCGTCTGGCTTTGCACCCAGTTGGGAAATTCGCGGAACGTCACAGTATTGGGATTGACCGCTCCTTTGAACGTGCCAATATCCACTTCGTAATCGTTGCGCGTATCTACCAGCACCACTTCGGGATCGGAAATGAGGTCGTTCCAGTTTTCCGGCGGGACATAGGTACCGGCATTGGTGGTGTTGACATTGGGTTGCCCCATGGTCACGATTTCCTTTTTCAGCCGCACGCGCATCCGGTGAAATGGATCGCGCTCATCGGACCAGGATTCCTTGTGCTCCAGGTCCGCCATTCGCGGATCATTGCGAAGGTAAGCCAGAACCGCATCGATGCCTTCCTTGGGACCGGCAATCGTACCGTTTATTCCCTCACGGGCAAGCAGCAGCGTTCCCTTGACGTGATTGCGCTCGCAAAACGCCTGCAACGGCTCCTTGAGTGATTCGAAGTCGGGCAGATCGACAAACTTGTATAGGGCGGCAATGGTATGAGACATAGAACTGAATTTGGGATTTGAACGGCAAGTCTTTCATTTTAGCTGTCCTGCCAGTAGCAGAACAGCCTTCTGTTTGATTATTCTCAACTTGCCTGAAAATTAACGCTTAATTGTAAATCAAACCCCGGCAACTTCAGTGGGAAGCCGGCTGTTCCTTTGCATATTTGATGAGCGCACCGCTGCGGTATAAGCCATGAACAAACTTGCCAAACGGCATAGTAATGAACAACGACAGGATAACGGCCAGATGAATGACCAGCAACGGCGCCAGCGCGGCGGTTTCCCGAAAGGCCATCAAAGCCAGGCCAGTCACCGCCGCCAGAAACAACTGGGCAATAAAGGCATAGTCCATTCCCATTTGACTGATATTGCGAATATCCGGATCGGCTTTTTGCTTGAGCCAGAACTGCCCTGCCGTACCCAGGGCCAGCGAAATCCCGCCGATGGTACCGGTCAGCTTGGGAAGGCTAAAGAACGCATAGGGCGCCTGCCAGCCCAACACATAGTGGAAGATGGTGCCAAACACTGTGGCGGCAAAACACAACATAAATCCATAAAAAGTAAGATGATGAAAGCGACGGCGCCAGGGTGAAATATTATCGTCCGGGTAAGTGCAGCCGGTCTTCACATTGCCATGCAGATACTTCAGGCTTAACGCGTCCGACAGGCCCTGGCGGACATGCGCCCAGGTCAGCAGCATCGAGGGCGTCTCGCCCACATCCTTTAGAAAATTGCGAAACCCCATGCCCATGGCGAGAACGACCCACAATGCCGCCAATCCGAAAACCGTGGCCAGCACACCATGCGGGAAAATGGCATAGAACTGCCCATTCAGATCATTCATCGGCGGGCCGCCGATCAGCGCCGCCAGCCCCAGCAGCACGACTAGCGCCAGCAGGAAACCCAGGCTGGCCAGCAAGCCGCTTTTGTTAAAACCGCGGGCAATGACGTCGGGCCACGCATACGTCTGATAGGTTGTCTGGCGCACCGCTGCCAGTTGCACCGGCAGATTCACATTGAATTCATGCGGCGGCGCGTATTGGCAAGCGTAATAGCATTCACTGCAGTTGTGGCACAGATTGGCCAGATAATGCAGATCGCCGCGGGTAAAATCCAGCCGCTGCTCAAGCGCGGGAAAGACCGCACAGAAGCCCTCGCAATAACGACAGGAATTACAGATCCCCACTGCGTTGCGGGCGTCTTCGATAAGTTGTTCAAGCTGCTGCATGCTTTGCTGCCTCCGTGCCTGCAATACGACCAAATACGGTTCCGATGGCCATCCCAAACCCGGCCACGTAACCTTTGCTCAAAATATTTCCCGCCATGATTTCACCGGCAGCGAAAACGTTGTCTGCCAGCGTTTCGTCGTCCATGATGACCTGGGCCTTTTTCGTTACCTTCACCCCCATATAGGTAAAGGTGATTCCGGTGGCCAGCGGATAGGCATAAAACGGACCGGTATCGATTTTTTGCGCCCAGTTGGTTTTATCCGGCTGCAGCCCATGCGTGCGACAACCATCCAGCACACTATGATTGAATTGTCCAGGCTCAACCGCGGCATTAAAGGCCGCCACCGTTTCCACGGCCGTCTTGACTGGCAACCCCAGGCGCTGCGCGAGCGCTTCAATGGAATCGGCACTAATGGACTTGAAAACCGAGGGCATGAACCGGCCAATGGCCTTCGAATCAATGATGCAATAGGCTATTTGATCGGGTTGCTGGGCAACCAGACGTCCCCAGATGGCGTAGCGCTTGGGCCAGAAGTCTTCGCCTTCGTCATAAAAGCGCCGACCTTCCTTGTTAAGCACAATGCCCAGCGATACGCAGTCTACACGGGTGACGATGCCCCCATCATATTTGGGTGCCCGTGCATCAATGGCCACGGCGTGACCCTGAGTCGGATCGCCAATAATACAGGCCTTGTTGCGCATCAGCTCGCGCAGCATGACGCCCTGATTGAACCGGGTGCCGCGGATCAGAAAGTTGCGCGCAGCCGGCCCCCAGGCCTCTTCCAGCCATTGCACGTTAGACTCGAAACCGCCCGATGCAATAACCACGGATTTACCCACAATGGTTAGTGCCTGGCCGTTTCTGACCAGCTCTACACTGTCGCACTTGCCGTCGGAAAAATTCAGTTTTTTTGCCTCGGTGTCGTACAAAATCTGCACGCCGGCTTTTTCGGCCGCCTTGTAATAGGCATTGACCAGCGCCTTGCCACCGCCCAGGAAAAATGCATTGGTGCGTCCCAGGTGCAGCGTACCGCCCAGCGATGGCTGAAACCGTACGCCATTGGCCTTCATCCATGGCGTACAACCTTCGGTTTCACGAATCACATAACGCGCCATATCCTCATTGGTTTCTCCGCCCGTTACCCTGAATACATCCTGAAAATACTCGTCTTCCGGATAACTGTCCGTCAGCACATCGGTGGGCGCGTTATGCATACAGCGAAAATTGCGGGTATGGCTGCTGTTGCCACCTCGCCAGGCGCGCGGCGCACTTTCAACCAGAATTACCGAGGCGTTCTGCTCAGCAGCCGACAGCGCGGCGCACAGTGCCGCATTGCCGCCCCCGATCACAAGAACATCACACGCTAATGTGTCATTCATGCCCTATATCCTTACTTAATATACTCTTGTATTCTATTGTACACAAATATTTATCACTGTGTCTGAAACGGTAAAAATAGCCGCAAAACTTTCCAATTGCGTTATGCTGTGCCAAAAGCAAGGAATCGCATCATGGCAAAATCCAAACCCTCTTCTGCACCCAACCGCTCCGAGAACGACTCGGAACAGGCAAATGATCGTGGCGTCACATTGAGCGATCAGGCATACAACTATATTGTCCAGTCTCTGGAAAACGGCAGCCTGCCACCTGGCACGCGTTTGCGCGAGACGGAACTGGCCGCCGATATCGGCTTGAGCCGCACCCCCATCCGGGAAGCGCTGAACCGGCTGATGTCCGAAGGGTTGGTCACCAACGATCCAAAGCGTGGTTTGATCATTACCGAGCTGGACCAGAACATGGTTGGCGAACTTTACGAAATGCGCCGGGTCCTGGAAAGCACGGCCGCTGCGCTGGCTGCGCGCCACGCCACGGACGTTGAAATCGCAGTCCTGAGGCAGATCATTGATCGGGATGAAACCCTGGACGATCCTGCCGCCCTGTCCTATAACAACCGGCTGTTTCATCAGACGCTGTACCAGTGCGCGCACAACCGCTATCTGCTCAAAACATTGCATGTGCTGCAAAACGCCATGCTGTTGCTGGGCAAAAGCACGCTGGCCGAAAGCGGCCGCCCATCGACCGCACGCGAAGAACACGCGCAGATTATCAATGCCCTGGAGCAACGCGACCCGGACAAGGCGCAGGAAGTGTCAAGCCGACATATCAGTGAAGCCTATAAGGTCCGGCTTAGCCGCTTCCTGCTGGATCGCAAGTGATCAGTCGACGCGCGCGCCCGATGATTTGACCGCCTTGCCCCAGTTGCCGATCTGCGCCTGAATGAATGAGCCAAACTCTGCCGGCGTCATTTTGGCCGGTTTTGCCCCTTCATTGCCCAGCTTGCTTTTGACTTCTTCGCTATTGAGCGCCTTGCTGGCTGACTGATACAGCGTATCGATCACCTGCTGCGGCGTATTCGCGGGCGCGACCAGGCCATGCCAGGACACAGCTTCAAATCCAGGCACACCAGCCTCGGCAACCGTGGGCAGGTCCGGCAGCGCATCGGAACGCTCGGCCGATGACACCGCCAACCCCTTGATGGAGCCGGCCTTGATATGACTGATCGCACCAGGAATGGTGGTAAACATGAAATCGGTTTGTCCGCCGATTAGTGCGCTGATTGCAGGTGCCCCACCTTTGAATGGCACATGCACCAGATCCAGAAGCTGAGCGTCCTTGAGCATGACGCCAGCCAGATGACCCGGCGTCCCGCTGCCGGCCGATCCCATATTGGTCTTTCCTGGATTGGCCTTCATATATTCGATCAAGTCTTTGAGACCGTTCATCTGCTTATGCGCATTACCCACCACCAGCACATTGGGCACGGTCGCAAACAACGTAACCGGCGCAAAATCCTTAACAGCATCGTAGTTCAGTTTCCTGTATAGCGTAGGGTTGATTCCGTGCGTGCTGGCGGTTGCAAGCAGCAGCGTATAACCGTCGGGCTTGGCGCTGGCCACCGACTGGGCAGCAATCGCACCGTTACCACCCCCTTTGTTTTCCACAACAATAGACTGCCCCAGATCTTTTGACATGGCGGCCGCCATCGTCCTGGCCAGAATATCCGAGGAACCGCCGGCGGGATGCGGAACGACAAGACGGATTGGCTGTTCCGGATAAGCGGCAAGTGCGGCGAGCGGGCTGGCGGCCAGCACGGCGGCCAGCACGGCGGCCAGCATACAGGGTTTGAACGAGGTCATTACTTAGTCTCCAGAAATAGAATTTGAATAATAATATACTATTGAATACATTGGAATACAATAATAAACAACCCTAATTAAACCCCAATCATGGAAATCCTGACCCCCGCTGAAAGCACTCCTCCCGCATGCATGCGGCTAGCAAAGATTGCCCATCAAACTGCCGGCGCAGATTTTTCTGTCGGCCCCTCACTTTGGGCCGGCCGCTCAAAATGCGCGACCAGAAAATCGATGAATGCCCGGGTGCGTGCAGGCAGATTGCGCTGGCTGGGATAGTAAACATACAAATCTGCAGCCGGCAGCGTAAAGGCCGGCAAGACGACCCTGAGTCGGCCACTTTGCAGATATTTGGCCAGGTCCCATTCGGAGCGGATCAGGATGCCGTGCCCATCCAGCGCCCAACCAAGCACGATATCGCCGTCATTGCTCGAGAGCATTCCATGGACTTTCACCACCTCACTGTGATCGTGATGGGTAAAACGCCAAATACCATAGGCATCGTCATTCTGCCGGTGGATGATGCATCGGTGCTGAGCCAGATCGGCCAGGCTGGCCGGTGTGCCGTGGCGCTCCAGGTATAGCGGTGAAGCGCAAAGAAACCGCTGATTAGACAGAATCCGTCTGGCGTTGAGGCGCTTATCCGGCAAGGCGCCAAAACGAATAGCCAAGTCAAATCCGTTCTCGACCAGGTCCACCGGTCTGTCGGTCACTTCCATTTGCACTTCGACTTGCGGATGGCGTTTGGCGAACTCCGACACCAACGGGGCGACCGTGGTCCGGCCAAAACCCAGCGTGGCATTAATCCGCAGCAGCCCGCGCGGCCTGCGGCTTGAGGAAATAATGTCTTCCATATCCAGAATGTCGCCCAGTATCCGAGTGGCATGCTGGCGATAGGTTTCGCCCTCACTGGTCAGGCTGAAGCTTCGCGTGGTCCGGTTCACAAGCCGTACACCCAGCCGTTTTTCAAGCAGGGCCAGACGCCTGGTTGCCGCCGGTGGCGTCACATTCAGCGCCCGCGCCGCTGCCGCCAAATTGCCATGCCGGGCCAGTATCACCATAAATTCCAGGTCAGAGATCATCGTTCTGTTCACCTCAGGTAAATAGATTATTAATTATAGGTGAATAATGAAAAGCCATTTTGCTCGTAATCTTAAGGCTTGCACAAACATGAAAGCACGTACCCAGACCTCAGGAACCCAAATGAAAATCGTTGAAATTCGCGAAAAAACCCTGCCCATCAGTTCGCCCATCCGTAATGCCTACATTGATTTTTCCAAGATGACGCTCAGTCTCGTAGCGGTAATCACAGATGTAATTCGTGATGGAAAGCCGGTAATCGGCTATGGTTTTAACTCCAATGGTCGCTACGGCCAGGGAACATTGATGCGCGAACGCTTTATCCCAAGAATTATGCAGGCGGATCCGGGGACACTGATTGATGATTCAGGCAACAACCTGGACCCGCACAAAATCTGGGCCACCATGTTCTCGAACGAAAAACCCGGCGGACACGGCGAGCGTTCGGTGGCTATCGGCACGATCGACATGGCAATCTGGGATGTCGTTGCAAAAATAGAAGGCAAGCCGCTGTTCCAGCTGCTGGCCGATCGCTATGGCAACGGCCAGCCGGATCGCCGGGTTTTTGTATACGCGGCAGGTGGCTATTACTACCCCGGCCAGGATCATGAAAAGCTCAAGGACGAAATGCGCAGCTATATTGATCGCGGCTATACCGTGGTCAAGAAGAAAATCGGCGGCGCTTCCCTGGATGAAGACCTGCGCAGGATCGACTCCATCCTGAGCGTACTGCAGGACGGGCAGAAACTGGCTGTGGACGCCAATGGCCGGTTTGATATGGACACCGCCATCGCCTACGCAAAGGCACTGAGCCAGTACGATCTGTTCTGGTATGAGGAGCCCGGCGACCCGCTGGATTTCGAACTGCAGGCTGCCCTGCGAAATTATTATCCAAACCCCATGGCCACCGGTGAAGACCTGTTTTCCATGCAGGATGCGCGAAACCTGATTCGTTATGGCGGCATGCGCGCTGACCGCGACTGGCTGCAGTTCGATTGTGCCCTGAGTTACGGCCTGGTCGAGTACCTGCGCACCCTGGACATGCTGCATGAACACGGCTGGTCGCGCACACGCTGTATCCCGCATGGCGGTCACCAGATGTCGTTGAATATTGCGGCCGGTCTGGGTTTGGGCGGCAATGAATCATATCCCGATCTTTTCCAGCCATTCGGCGGCTTTCCCGATAGCGTGAAAGTGGACAACGGCTTCATTACCATGCCCGATCTGCCGGGCATCGGATTCGAAGGCAAGGCCGATCTGTATCAGGTCATGCAGCAACTATCGGCATAACGCAGCACCCCCATAACGACAGAGAGGAGACAGCAACATGCATAACCACGCAACACGAATTAAATTCGGCTTCACCTTGCTTGCGGGCCTGTTTGCCGCAACTGCAGCCACGACCGCACTGGCCGACTATCCGGAAAAAAGCATCACGATTGTGGTGCCATTTTCGGCAGGCGGGCCTTCCGACAAAATTGCGCGCGATGTCGCCGAAGCGCTCCGGGAACCCATGGGCCAACCCATCGTGATCGAAAACCGCCTTGGCGCAGGCGGCACGATCGGCACAGCCCGCGTTGCCAGGGCAAAAAATGACGGCTATACCCTGCTGGTTCATCACATTGGCCTGGCCACGGCACACTCGCTGTACAAAGACCCGGGCTACAAAATAGAAGACCTGGAATTTCTGGGCCTGATTAATGAGGCGCCATCAACACTGATCGGCAAGCCTGCGCTCGCAGCCAACGATTTTGCGCAATTGAAAAAGTACATTGCAGAAAAAGACAGCGCCATCAATCTGGCCAACGCAGGCGTTGGCTCGGCTTCCCATCTGTGCAGCCTGATGTTGCAAAGCGCACTGAACAGCAAGATGACCTTTGTTCCCTATAAAGGCACTGCGCCAGCCATGACTGATCTGATGGGCGGACAGATCGATATCATGTGCGAACAGGCAACCAACAGTATTCCGCAAATCGAAAGCAAAAAGGTCAAGGTGTATGGTGTGAGCAGCATGAAACGCATGAGTATACCTGCGTTGACATCCGTACCAACACTGGATGAGGCCGGACTATCGGGGTTCAATTTCAGCGTCTGGCATGGGCTTTATGCACCCAAGGGTACGCCCCGGCCAATCGTAGACAAGATCAATGCCGCCCTGCGCGTCGCATTGAAAAATCCTGAACTGATCAAACGTCAGCAAGCATTGGGCATTTCAATTGTGAACGACGACAGACTGTCCTCTCAGGGTCACAGGACATTCTTCGAAAAAGAAGCCGCCCGCTGGGCTGACGTGATCAGGCAAGCGGGTATTCAGCCGGAATAGCACCTTGCCTTCTGTTTTTAAAAACGGCAATTAAAAACGCCGGGCCTGATGTAAACCAGACCCGGCGCAACCGGCCTCATGCCACTCGCCCAATCATCGTAGTAACGGGATCATCAACGGATCTGCCTGCTACACAGGTTGCGCGGCCAGTGCTGCGTCAATCCACGCATCGTCATACTCACCCCGGGCGATCCCGGCAAGCACCTGGGCTTCAGCCTGCATTTTGCGACGGCAGGCGGCGGCAACCGCCTGAGCCTGATCACGCGCAATAAAGACCACCCCGTCGCCGTCACCGACGACGATGTCTCCTGGCTGCACAACACAACCCTCTATTGCAACTGCAATAGCAGTTTCGCCCGGCCCATTCTTTAATGGTCCCTGATGCGTCACAGCTTTCGAATAACACGGGAAGTCATGCTCGATAAAAGCATCAGCGTCGCGAATCGCGCCATACACCACAAAACCGGCAAGGCCACGCATCTGCGCCACGCTCATCATGATTTCCCCGAGCAATGCGCGCTCAGTGTGTCCTTCGCCATCTATAACCAGCACCTGCCCTGGTTGGGCCTTGCGCAAGGCATCATGAATATGAAGATTGTCGCCGGATCGCACTTTGACCGTGTAAGCCACGCCCAGCAACGGCGCACGCTTGTGGCGAGGGGCCAACGTGCGTGTTCCTGCAATGCGACGCATTGAATCACTGATAATTGACGTGGGAACCCCTTCAAATAACTTTGCCAGCGCATCCATATCTTTTCTCCTAAAATTGAATATTGATCAGTCTACTTTTGCACCGGACTCTTTAACAACGCCGGTCCATACCGGCGCTTCCTTGGCAATGAAGTCGGCAAACGCGCCGGCAGAATTGGCAACATCGGAAGAACCCATTTGTTCGAGCGATTTTGTCATCTGGGGCGTCTTCAATGCAACATTGACTGCTTTATTGAGCCGCTCCACGATGGCAGGGGGCGTGCCGGCCGGCGCAAAGACGCCGTACCAGTTCTCAATGACAAAATCCTTGAAACCCGACTCGACCATGGTCGGCACATCCGGCAGCACTTTCGTGCGGTCGGCGCTGGTCGTTGCCAATGCCTTGACGGACCCGGCTTTCACATGCGGCAGCAACACCGTAGTGGTTTCAAAGGCGATGGGAACATGCCCGGCAATCACGTCATTGAGCGCAGGCCCCTGTCCACGGTATGGCACGTGCAGCATATTGACCGACTTCATTTGTTTGAGCATCTCGCCTGCCAGATGCTGCGGACTGCCGCTGCCACCTGATGCAAAACTATATTGATCCGGATTTTTCTGCAACGCCTGGATCAATTCTTGCGCGGTGTTGACCTGCACTTTCTTTGGATTGACATAGAGTACCAATGGAACGGCAGCCACCTCACCCACGGGCGCCAGACTCTTGAGAGGGTCCAGATTTAGTTTATACAAATTACGATTGATAACCACGCCCGTGTTATTACCCAGCAACAACGTACATCCGTCGGGTTTGGCGCGACCGACAAACTCCGTACCGATATTGCTGCTGGCGCCGGCCTTGTTGTCAACAATGACTGTCTTGCCCAATTCTTTTTGCATACCTGGCGCCAGAAGGCGTGCCAGAATATCGGTTGTCCCCCCTGGCGGATATGGTGAAATAATCACGATATTGCTGCACGCCAATTCATCTGCAGCCAGGGCCGGCGCCGCTGCGACCAGCCCTACGCCTGCCATGAATGCAGCACGCAGTCCCACGATGAGCCGATGCTGGGTCTTAAATTTGTAATGCATGTCTATCCTCCGGTTATTCAATTTATTGACTGCGCTGCAGCTGGTGGTAACCCAGCTTTTCACGTGCCTGCTTCAGTGTCAGGCCTGACTTGACGCTGTCCACAATGGATTGTTCGGTATCGTGAATCGCCAACGCTTTATCCAGCACTTCCTGAATTCGACTGGCCGGCACTACGACAATACCGTCGCGATCGCCACACACCAGATCCCCCTTGTTAACCCGGACATCTCCCAGCGAGACACTCTGGTTGACCGCTTCCACCTGCACCCGGTCCTTGCCTGTGCGCATAAATGTGCCGCGACTGAAGATTGGATAGCCACATTCCACGGCCTCTTCTACATCCCGGCAGACACCGTGAATCACGGTGCCAGCAATGCCGCGCGAGCGGGCGATTTGACTAAGGATGCCGCCCCACACCGTGCAATCGGTGCGTCCACCGTTGTCCAGCACAATGACCTGTCCTGGCAGTACGTCATCGATAAAATCGCCTACGGTGCCAGGATCTTGCTTGTCCACTGGCGCGAACCGCAAGGTATAGGCGGGACCAAAAAAGCGAAATGTTCCGGTTACGCCACTGAGCCCATGGGCGCTACCGGGCAGCCCGAAAAAGTCCAGCGCATCCGAAATTTCGGCGTTGGCCAGCACTCGATATTTAGCATCCTGCCAGATTTCCTGCATAGCATTCCCTTTACTGTCCAGATTAAGTTTTCTGAAAATATAACACATATTGTCTGTTATTTATATATATATTGTCTGACAATTTAATAAAATTGATAGATTCAGCGATGGGTTATACTTTCGCGTTGACGCATAAGCCCAAGCAACCACGACCTATTTATGACATCGAAACGTTCTGCAATCGCCAAAGCAATAAAACAGGAAATCATGCAGGGACGGTGGTCACCGGGAACCCGCCTCACCGAACGGGCATTGTGTGATTTCACCGGCGCAAGTCGGTCGTCTGTCCGGGAAGCCCTGCAATTGCTGAGCCAGGAAGGCTATATTGACATCCGGCCCAATCAGGGCGTACGCGTGACCACGCTGGACGCTCGGGAGGCTGCAGATATTTATCAGGTGCGATCAGTACTGGAAGGACTGGCAGCCCGCAATTTCATCAATATGGCAACCGCAGCCCAGCGTGCGGCGCTGCAAGAGGCATTAACGCAATTGGAAAGCGCCATCGAACGGGAAGACGTGGCAAGCCAGCTCAAATCCATTGAAGATTTTTACGGCGCCCTGCTTGACGGTTGCTATAACAGTGTCCTGAAGAGCAGCCTGGAAGAACTGCACGGAAAAATATCGCGACTGCGGGCAACCTCGATCCTGAGCCCGGGCCGCATCCGCAATACGCTCAAGGAAATGCGTCGCATCGGCGTCGCCATTGAACAAAACAATGAGGCCGAAGCCTGGCAGGCCTGTGTTGACCATATGCAGCACACATCTGCGGTTGCCATTCGCATGATTGACCACTTGAAACAGCAGCAATAATCTACCCAAAGAGGCAGCAAAAACGGCAAGCAATGCCGGCAAAGCCAAGGGGCTATGCGTATTGACGATCTACCTATTTAAAATCTACAGAGAAAATCTGTGTTTTAACAAAATAAAAAATAAAAAACCCGCATGATATACACCATGCGGGTTTGAGAACCGACGTAAACAGTCAGCCTATATTACATATTTTCGATCATAACCTGACCAAAGCCGGAGCAGCTCACTTGCGTTGCGCCTTCGAGCAGACGAGCAAAGTCATAAGTGACTTTTTTGGACAGAATGGATTTTTCCATAGAAGCGATGATCAGATCAGCTGCTTCAGTCCAGCCCATGTGGCGCAGCATCATTTCTGCAGACAAAATTTCTGAACCTGGGTTCACGTAATCCTTGCCAGCATATTTGGGCGCTGTACCGTGGGTTGCTTCAAACATGGCAACGGAGTCGGACAGGTTGGCACCAGGAGCAATACCAATACCACCCACCTGAGCGGCCAGCGCGTCGGACACGTAGTCGCCGTTAAGGTTCAATGTGGCAATCACAGAGTACTCGGCCGGACGCAACAGGATTTGTTGCAGGAAGGCGTCGGCGATGGAATCCTTGATGATGATTTCCTTGCCTGTGCGTGGATTCTTGATTTTGCTCCATGGGCCGCCATCGATCAGCTCGGCGCCGAATTCTTTCTGTGCCAGTTCGTAGGCCCAGTCACGGAAGCCACCTTCGGTGAACTTCATGATGTTGCCTTTGTGAACAATGGTCACGCTTGGCTTGTCATTGTCGATCGCGTACTGGATAGCTTTGCGCACCAGGCGCTCAGTGCCTTCGCGTGATACGGGCTTCACACCGATACCGGAAGTCTGGGGGAAACGGATTTTCTTAACGCCCAGTTCGTTCTGCAGGAACGCGATCAGTTTCTTGGCCTGGTCAGATTCTGCTTCGAATTCGATACCGGCATAGATGTCTTCGGAGTTCTCACGGAAAATAACCATATCGGTTTTTTCCGGCTCACGTACAGGTGAAGGCACACCCTTGAAGTAGCGTACCGGACGCAGGCAAACATACAGGTCCAGTTGCTGGCGCAGCGCCACGTTCAATGAACGGATACCACCACCAACAGGCGTAGTCAGCGGGCCCTTGATGGAAACCACATAATCCTTAACCACTTCCAGTGTTTCTTCAGGCAGCCAGACGTCGGAACCATATACTTTCGTAGATTTCTCACCAGCGTAGATTTCCATCCAGTGGATTTTGCGTTTACCGCTGTAAGCTTTCTCAACCGCAGCGTCCACAACCTTGAGCATCACAGGCGTGATATCGGCGCCGGTGCCGTCGCCTTCGATGAACGGGATGATCGGCTGGTCTGGGACATTCAGTGAAAAGTCGGCGTTGACCGTAATTTTTTCGCCCGATGAAGGGACTTTGATGTGCTGGTAAGACATGCTGGCTCCGTAACCCACAAGTAAAAAACATGAAGACAATCGTTGGATAAACGAGTCTTATATAAGACATATTAGTTTAACTGAAAAACGGCTTTTTTGCGGCAGGAATCTCCCCTATCCAAACAAAATATGATAAGGCCGGGATCGCACCCATTGAGCGCGTTAATGCAGCCAGCAGATCAAGTGCGCATGTTATGATGGTCGATATGACCGGATGGCCACTGGATAATGTCACCAAACGGTTCCATGACGGATGCGCCGCAACAAGCCTGCAACGGATCGGCACGAATCGCCATAGGTACTGCTCGATTTTTGTGCAGGGGCTCAATTTCCGGCGCCGGCATTGGGCCACGACATCTGGCCCTCATATTTCACACGATCAACCTGTTCGGGCTTTAAGCTTATCCCGTTATTTTATTCCCTATTTTTTTATGTTCAATCCATCCCGCGACCAGGTTCGCCAGTTTTTTACGGAAACCTGGGCCAAGCATCGTCAAAATAAAATTCTTACACCCATGGAGTCCATGGCGCTGACCTGGATTTTGCAACACCCGGAGTACCACGCTGCCCTGGAGAACCCGGATGCCACTCAGCAGGAATTTTCGGTGGAAAAGGGACAGGTCAATCCGTTTTTGCATTTGTCCATGCACCTGGCCATCAATGAACAGGTCTCCATAGATCATCCGCCAGGCATTCGCGGCATCTATGAGCAATTGGCTGCCCGCAGCGATGAGCATCACGCCATGCACGAAATCATGGAGTGCCTGGGTCAGGTTATCTGGGAATCACAACGCCTGGGCAAACCACTGGACACCGACCATTACCTGGAACTGCTGCGCCAGCATTCAACCAGGCATTAACGTTGCCGATGTGGAGCCGATAGACCACCTCTTCTGATACCCTTCTTGCGCCTGTCGCAGACAACAACCAGACAGGCTGCTTTCATGCACAAGTGCAGTGCACTGGGTTAGTGCATTGAACACTTTGTGCGAAGGAAGATCGGAGATGCGGTCAAGGCGTCAGGCCTATCGGCCTGTGAACCTGCTGCCCACGCCAGGACGAAAAAAAACCGGAACATACATTCCGGTTTTTTTTGTCTGGCACTCGTGCATGCATATGTATGACGGCACCTATATGACAACAGCAATAATCTACAACTGCAATATTCCGATCGTAATGACCGCAGGTCAGTTTATTTGCGGTTGTGTGTCAGCGGACCTTTCTGCGCAGACAGCCATGCCGCGATATTGACGATATCGGCTGAACCCAGTTTCTTGATTTCGTTGCCCATGATCGGATTTTTGCGAATATTGGCCGAATCAGGCGCATTGCTGACGCCACGTTGGTACGCAGTTAGTGCGTGAACCAGGTAGTCATCATGCTGGCCTGCCAGAATGGGGTACATCGGCGCGATGGTTTTGTCGCCGGCGGCGCCGTGACAGGCTACACAACCGTTCTTCTCAAATGCGGCCTTGCCGGCAGCCAGATCTGCCGCCTGGACAGATGCCATACCCACGAGTGCGCATACGGCACCTGACAATAAAATAGAGACGCGTTTCATATCAGTTCCCGGATTATTTTACTTGAGAGAAATAGGCGGCAATATCCAGCATATCCTGATCAGACAGGCTTTTTGCGATAGCGACCATGGAAGGGAAAGTCCGGGCACCGGATTTGTATTCTTTCAATGCAGCAACAATGTAGTCCGCATTCTGGCCCGAAATCATGGGAACCCGATAGACTTCGGGAAAGCTGGCACGGTATTCAGGAATGCCGTGACAGCCAATACACATGGAGATTTTACCTTTGGCAGCTTCGATGTCCCCTTTGGGAGCAGCGGCCTGCTGGGCAAATGCCTGACTAAAGAAGGCACAGGGAACCACAATGGCGAGCGCAGCAACTGAGCGCTTGAAAGCGGATAACTTCATATTTTGCTCTTTTGTTAGCGAATGTCGAGATTGAACGTACCGCAAGACTGCCAGCGGGTCGGATCAGCTTTAAAGCTTCAGATTGTACGACATAATTGATCTAGATTAGGTTAGTATTGAGGATCAGATGCTCAAATCATCCCTATTTTGTTGCAGAATTGAAATGAAACCTAGTCAATCTCCACCGAATTCAAGCCGCTTTGGCGGCACCGAACGTTACGTTGCCACCGACGATCTCAAACTGGCTGTCAACGCCGCCCTGACACTGCAGCGGCCCTTGTTAATTAAGGGCGAGCCGGGCACGGGCAAAACCATGCTGGCCGAAGAAGTGGCCGGGGCCCTGGGCTATCCGCTGCTGCAATGGCATGTGAAATCCACTACCAAAGCGCATCAGGGCTTATATGAATACGATGCCGTCTCGCGTCTGCGCGACTCCCAGCTGGGTGACGAACGGGTACGGGACATTGCCAACTATATCCGCAAAGGCGTGCTGTGGCAGGCTTTCGAATCCGATGTGCCTACCGTCGTACTGATCGATGAAATTGACAAGGCTGATATCGAGTTTCCCAACGACCTGCTGCGCGAACTGGACCAGATGGAGTTTCATGTGTATGAAACCGGCCAGACCATTCGCGCCAAACATCGGCCGCTGGTCATTATCACCTCCAACAATGAAAAGGAACTGCCCGACGCCTTCTTGCGCCGTTGCTTTTTCCATTACATCCAGTTCCCCGACCGCGATACGCTGCGCGAAATTGTCAAGGTGCATTACCCGGAAGTCAAAACCGATATTCTGCGCGCCGCGATGGATCACTTCTTCATGCTGCGCGATGCCCCAGGCCTGAAGAAAAAGCCGTCCACCTCCGAATTTCTGGACTGGCTGGCTCTGTTGCTGGCGGAAGACATAGACGCAGCGCGTATTGATGCCCACGCGGCGACTTCGGTTCCCGTGATGGCCGGCGCGCTGCTCAAGAACGAGCAGGATATCAGCCTGCTGGAACGCCTGTCGGGTCTGGCCCGTCAGACACGGCGCTAAATCAAGTGCTGGCTTCGTGGTGACAAGCATACTATGTTTATCGATTTTTTCTATCACCTGAAAAATCACAAGATTCCGGTCTCGGTCAAGGAATACCTGACCCTGCTTGAAGTCCTGCGCGAGCGCGTCATGCCGCCCTCGCTGGATGACTTCTATCATCTTGCGCGTCTGACGCTGGTCAAGGACGAAACGCTTTTTGACCGCTTTGACCAGGCCTTTGCCCTGTTTGTCAAAAAACTGCCCGCCACCCTGCCCGCCGGTCCCGACATCCCGCTGGACTGGCTGATCAGCCAGATGCAGAAAAACCTCACGCCCGAAGAAAAGGCGGCGCTTGAAAAGCACGGCTGGGACAAGCTCATGGAGATGTTCAAAGAACGTCTGAATGAGCAGAAAGAACGCCATGCCGGGGGCAGCAAGTGGGTAGGTACCGGCGGTACATCACCGTTTGGCAATAGCGGCTATCACCCGGAAGGCATCCGTGTTGGCGGTCCGTCTGCAGGGAACCGGACCGCCGTCAAGGTGTGGGAAGAACGCCGCTTTAAGGAATATGACGACCAACAGGAACTGGGTACGCGCAATTTCAAGGTTGCCCTGCGACGCCTGCGCCGCTTTGCCCGGGAAGGCGCTGCAGAAGAACTGGATCTGGACGACACCATTCGCAGCACGGCGCGCAACGCCGGTTTTCTTGATGTCAAAATGGTGCCGGAGCGACATAATGCAGTCAATGTGCTGATGCTTCTGGATGTTGGTGGCAGCATGGATGATCACATTGCGCGCGTCGAGGAATTGTTTTCAGCCTCGCGCACGGAGTTTCGCAACCTGGAAGTCTGGTATTTTCACAACTGCCCCTATGAGCGTTTCTGGCGCTATGACACAGGCGGGCGCCGTGTGTATACCGACACCTGGGAGTTGCTGCGCACCTACAATGCCAACTGGCGTGTTATTTTCGTGGGCGACGCCACCATGAGTCCATACGAGATCGTCCACCCCGGTGGTTCGGTGGAACACTACAACAAAGAAGCTGGTGCCGTGTGGCTGGCCCGCATTCTGGACGCCTGGCCCAAGGCCATCTGGCTCAACCCCGAGCCACAGGCGTACTGGCAGTATCGGCAATCGATTGATGTCATTCGCAATATCATGCAGAACCATATGTATCCGGTGACCATGACGGGTATCGAAGCGGCCATGCGGCAATTGTCGAAATAGTTTTTTCGGTACCATCAACGCGGCCTGATATTTTCACTGTCTGACATGATCACGATCTGAGGTTCTTGAGCTGACGAGCACTTGGCCAGTTTGTTCTTTGCGGGCGAACAAACATACCGGCGCCGTGCGCGCCCTTTTCAATCAACGCCCAGAATCACCGTATCGGGATCGATATAAATCCAGACCTGATCACCCTTGCGCAAGGGGGATGCCTGGTCCTGCCCGGCAACGGTAATCAGGTGAACGTCGGGCGCAATCTGCACCTCGAGCTCCTGTTGATTGTGCATGCGCCGGGTACTGCGGATAAGCCCGCAAAATACATTCTCCTGTACGTAGTGCTGCCGGGCAAACCGGATTGCCGGCGCTTTGATGAGCAGATAGACGGCCACGCCCTTTTTCAAACCCAGCGCCTGCGTACTGGCATGCGTTATATTCACGTTCACGTGCAGCGAGTCGTGCAGCCTGACGCTGATTGTGTCGCGCATGCCATCGCGCTCAATGGCCGCAACCACACCCTGCAAGTGATTGCGCGCACTGGTTTTTCGCAGGGGCAAAGGGCGCATCGCCACGTCACCGACAGCATCCAGTTCAACATCAGGCTCAACGGCGTGGTCCTGTTGTCTGCGCAGTTGTTCATAATACTGCAGCAGCGCCTGCCCCTTTTCACTAAGCAGTGTTCTTCCGCCGCCGCGCCCGCCCTTGGCGGCAATGACAACGGCCTGACCAAGGCGCGTCTGCAGATTGCGCAGCCTGTCCCAGGCCGTTTTATAAGTGACTCCGGCAGCTTTGGCCGCAGCAGTAATGGAACCCAGCTGCTTGACGTGGCCCAGCAATTGCAGATCGCGTTCATCGGCAAGGTCGTGCTGTTCAAGACCAAAGCCAATTGCCGTACGCACATTCAGTCGTGGCCGTGAGCTTTCAGCGACCGGGTCTGTGCTCGCCGAAGAGTGGGTTGCAGACTCAGGGACGCCGGCAGGGGCTCGCCGCCGGATCATGCTGTCCCCCGCTCACGAATACTGCCGTTATGAACATGCAGCAGCAGATCTCCAAAAACAGCCACATCAACAGGATCATGTGTGACCAAAATCAAAGGCAATTGCAATTGTGATTGCAACTGGCTGATCTCCTGACGCAAGTGCTGCCGCAAGTTGGTGTCCAGTGCGGCAAAAGGCTCGTCAAGCAACAGCAGGCGCGGACGGCTGGCCAGCGCCCGTGCCAGCGCGACCCTTTGCTTTTGTCCGCCGGAAAGCTGTTCCGGATAGCGATCGGCATAGGCTTGCATATGCATTTTATCCAGCCAGTAATCCGTTTCTTCTTGCCAGGCATTGCGTGCCGGGTTCAACAAACCGCGGCTAAGGCTGAAGGCGACGTTTTGCCGCACCGTCAAATGAGGAAACAATGCATAGTCCTGAAAAAGGTAGGATATGTGCCGTTCCCGGGGTGTTTTGGCAATGCCGGCAGCAGAATCGAACAAGACGTCCTGGTTCAGCACAATCCGACCGCTGTCCGGTGCCATCAACCCAGCCAAAGCGCGCAATGTCATGCTTTTGCCGGCACCGGACGGGCCCTGAATCACAATGCGCCGGGTACGCGCAGAAAATTCGACATCCAGCGTGAAACCATGCCGCGCAGACGACAGTTGACGGCGAATGGACACATCCAGCTGAAACGGCGTATTGGGTTCATTCATAACAGCATCTGCACCCCGCTGGCTATTATCAGGCGCCAATGCGGTCTGTCTCATTGCGGTTTTCATTGCTGCTCCAAACGGCGCGGCGCCAGATACCTTGCGGAAAATAGAATGATGATACATACAATTGATATGATGACCACAATGAAATTGGCCTGTGCATCGGCCCCGGCCTGCACGGCTTCATACACAGCAATGGAAAGTGTCTGGGTTTTCCCGGGTATATTGCCGGCAATCATGAGTGTAGCGCCGAACTCGCCCAACGCACGTGCAAACGCCAAAAGCAAACCGGCAAGAATGCCGCGCCAGGCCAAGGGCAAGGTGACGCGCAAAAACAGCGCCATCTCGTTCAGTCCCAACACCCGGGCAGCATCTTCATAATTGCTATCAACGCTCTCGAAGGCGGCGCGCGCCGGCTTAAATACCAGCGGAAACGAGACCACGACCGCAGCCACAACGGCGCCCTGCCAGGTAAAGATCAGCTGTATGCCAAACCATTGATCCAGATAGCGCCCCAGCCAGCCATAACGCCCCAGAAGCACAATCAGATAGTAACCAAGAATGGTTGGCGGCAATACCATGGGCAGTGTCAAAATGGTATCGAGCAGGTCCCGGCCAGGAAAGGCGCGGCGCGCCAGCAACCAGCCCGTTCCAATACCCAGGACAAGATTGATCAGGATTGCAGCACCGGCAACCTTCAGGGAAATCAGCAAGGGGATCCAGACCGGTTCCATCACTGATTGCCGTCAGGGCTTTTTGAAGCCGGCGTTGGCAAAGATTGCCTGTGCCTGCTCAGAAGCAAGAAACTGTACGAACGAACGGGCTTGCGCCGCGTGAGCCGAAGATTTGATGACCGCGACAGGATAGCTGACTACCGTATTGATCGACAAAGCCTGCACCACGTTGACCTTGTCGCTGCGTACGGCGGCATCAGTAGCATAAACAAATCCTGCCTGCACTTCGCCACGGGAAACATAGTCCAGCACCTGGCGTACATTTTCGGCGAAAATGAATTTGGGTGCGAGCGTGTCCCACTGACCGCTTTTTTCCAGGCCTTCGCGGGTATAACGTCCGACCGGTACACTGGCAACGTTGCCCACAGCGATTCTATTGACTGCCGGCGCCTCCAGGCTCTGCAGGTCTCTGACGGCACCATTGGAAGCAGCAGGAACAATTAGCACTACTTCATTGCGTACGAAATTTTTCCGCGTTGCCTCATCAAGCAGGCCGCCTTGGGCTGCATCATCCATGCTTTTCTGATCCGCAGAAGCGAATACATCTACCGGCGCACCCTGACGGATCTGCTGCAGCAGTGCTCCCGAGGCGGCAAAGTTATACTGAATTTGGGTATCTGGATGGGCTTTGCTGTATGCCGCTGCCACTTCCTTAAAGACATTGGTCAGGCTGGAAGCGGCCGACACTGTCAGCGTGTCGGCGCCTGCCGCAAGGGATGCGAACGAAAAGACAAGACCGGCGGCCAGTGCCTGCACCTGGCGGTACATGTGAATATTTTTTTGTTTCATGATTTCCTGCACAAAATGGACATTGAGGAGGTATCGGTCCCGGCGCCTGATAGTTTCGTGGTTGCTGGCCTGAGTCGATATATAATCGATTATATATCGAAATTTGCCCGCAACCGATTTTGGTACAGCGAGAGCGCCAGACAAAGGCAGATCGCTCGCTGCTACCATGAGGCCGGTCAGATGACTCTGACGGATATTGTTATCACCTGCCCGTTGATTCCCTTCCCGTTACCCTGCCCCATTTACGCTCTGCCACAGCTCGCCATGGCAAGCACTCAGTGTATGCGTCTATAAGAGCCCGGGCGCGCCCGCTTATACAGCGTTGGCACGCTGTACGGCATCGGCCCATTTGCGAGCCACTTGTCTTGCGGTTGCGCAGGTCGCGTCGTGGGTGGCCACGCGTACTGCCCGTTCCAGCAACTGAATATCTGCTTCATGCTGTCTGGCCACATGCGGGTCTTCAAAAAAGATCACCCGCTGGCATTTTCTGTCCAGCACCAGATCGGCAATCTGAGCATCCCCCCCCAATGGGCCGCTCAGATAACGCTCCACCCAGGGTTTGTCAGCCGGCCAGCCCTTGGACCAGGCCAGTTCATTAAGCAGGCCGCCGGTCGTGCCGGTGGCAACACGGCGCTCGAACATCGACAGTATTTCGAAATACTGCGAGGCATAGGCGACCATTTCAGCTTTGAGCGCATCGTGGGAAATCAGCGCCAGGGTCTGCCCGCGAATCACATCGGACGACAGACAGTCAGACAGGGGTTCCAGCCCTGCCAGTACACGCTCGACCTCCATCCATTCGATGGCGCCGGCCACAGTTGAAATAAAAGGCTTGCCATGGGTAATGCACTGCCGCTTGAGCGCGAGCGCCTCGGGGAAAATCGACGAGGGGTCCACCGGATCAATAAGATAAATCGCGCCATCGAGCGTTATAGGCGTTGCTTCGTGAACAGTGACGCGTGACACAAGCTTCATCAGCCCCCCTTCCCGTCCGTATGGATAGCGAATGTTTTTCCGGTAACCAGACAGAAAGCCTTCACGCTGGATGGCGTCATACGTCCGACCGACGGTATGCAATTCTATATCCAGTTCGCGAATCGTCTCGGATGATGCCTTGAGCCAGGTAAACAGCCCCGCATCAGGCGTTGCATGGTGCAGGCGATTGGCGGCAAGCGCAAAACGAAGACTGCTTGTTGATGACATATGACATACTCCCCGATATTGAACGTAGCGAACACAAACTTATGCAAAAAAAATGCACGTAGTGATACGTGCATTCTAAATAGGAACCGCAGCCTGGACAGGCATGTTCAGTGATCAGCTGAAAAAATCTTTCACTCTGTCGGTCCAGGATTTATTCTTTGGGGAATGGCGGTCGCCTCCATCGTTAAGCGAGGTCTCGAACTGCCGCAACAGCGCCTTCTGTTCGTCGCTCAACCGAATCGGAGTTTCGACAACGACGTGGCAGTACAGGTCACCCGGATAGGACGCCCGAACACCTTTGATGCCTTTGCCGCGCAAACGGAAAACCTTGCCGGTCTGCGTGCCTTCAGGAACCGTAATTTCGCCTTTGCCGCCCAATGTGGGCACTTCCAGATCGCCACCCAGGGTTGCAGTCACAAACGGCAGCGGCACTTCGCAGTGCAGATCGTCGCCATCACGTTTGAAAATACTGTGTTCCTTGATCGAAATTTCGACATACAGGTCGCCCGCAGGGCCACCATTGACGCCCGGCTCACCGTTACCACCCGAGCGAATACGCATCCCGTCATCGATCCCGGCTGGAATTTTGACCTGCAGGGTTTTGTTCTTGCGCTTGCGGCCTACACCGTCACACGCCGTGCACGGATCCTTGATTTCCTTGCCAGTACCGTGGCAGGTCGGGCAGGTTTGCTGGACGCTGAAAAAGCCCTGCTGCATACGCACTGCGCCCGCGCCATGGCAGGTGTGGCAGGTCGTAGGTTCGGTGCCGGGTTTGGCGCCGGAGCCGTGACAGACATCACAATTTTCCCAGCTAGGTACGCGAATCTCGGTTTCCATCCCCTTGGCAGCCTGCTCAAGGGTAATATCCAGCCGATAACGCAGATCGGCGCCGCGAAATACTTGCGGGCCACCGCCACGCCGTCCGCCGCCGCCACCGCCACCGCCAAAGATGTCGCCGAAGATGTCACCAAAAACATCGCCAAAGCCGGCACCACCGGCGCCGCCCATGCCTGCATTGGGATCCACGCCTGCATGACCATAGCGGTCATAGGCATCGCGTTTCTGCGGATCAGACAGGATTTCGTAGGCTTCCTTGGCTTCCTTGAATTTTTCTTCTGCCTCGTGACTGTCCGGGTTGCGATCCGGGTGATACTTCATGGCGAGTTTGCGATACGCCTTCTTGATGTCCTCGTCCGAAGCGTTTTTGGCCAGACCCAGGGCTTCGTAGTAATCACGTTTTGCCATCGTTATACGCCTTTGATTTCTTCTTAAATATATAAAAAACAATACCCGGCCCTGTCATTTTTCAGACCGGCCGGGTTTTTCTAATCAGACAACCTGCATTATTTGTCGTCGCGTTTCACTTCTTTGAAGTCAGCGTCAACAACGTTGTCGTCTGCTGGCTGGGCCTGCTCAGCACCAGGCTCACCCTGGGCTTGCGCCTGGGCCTGCATGTCCGCATACATTTTCTCGCCCAGTTTCTGGGATGCGGTTGTCAGCACTTCAACCTTGGCATCGATCGCAGCCTTATCGCCCTCTTTGAGCACTTCTTCGAGCTCTTTGAGTGCCGCTTCGATCGCGTCCTTGTCGGCCGCTTCCAGCTTATCGCCATATTCAGTCAGCGACTTGCGGGTTGAGTGAACCAGCGCATCGGCCTGATTGCGGGTCTGGGCCAGCTCGGCGACACGATGATCTTCGTCAGCGTGTGCTTCTGCGTCCTTGACCATGCGTTGAATCTCGTCTTCGGTCAGACCGGAGTTTGCCTTGATCGTGATTTTGTTTTCCTTGCCGGTGCCTTTGTCTTTTGCTGAAACGTGCAAAATACCGTTGGCATCGATGTCAAACGTCACCTCAATTTGCGGCAGACCGCGTGCAGCGGGTGGAATACCTTCCAGATTGAACTCGCCCAGCCCCTTGTTACCGGCAGCCACTTCACGCTCACCCTGGAACACCTTGATGGTCACGGCAGGCTGATTATCCTCTGCTGTAGAGAATGTCTGCGTAAAGCGCGTTGGGATCGTGGTGTTTTTCTGGATCATTTTGGTCATGACGCCACCCAGGGTTTCAATACCCAGGGACAATGGTGTCACGTCCAGCAGCAGCACGTCTTTACGATCACCCGACAGCACCGAGCCCTGAATAGCAGCACCAGCGGCCACGGCTTCGTCAGGGTTCACGTCTTTACGTGGGTCCTTGCCGAAGAACTCTTTGACTTTTTCCTGCACTTTTGGCATGCGGGTCATACCACCGACCAGGATCACGTCATCGATATCTGACACTTTGACACCAGCGTCAGTGACCGCTGTACGGCAAGGCGCAATGGTGCGTTCAATCAGATCCTCAACCAGCGCTTCCAGTTTGGCGCGGGTAATCTTCAGGGTCAGGTGTTTCGGACCAGATGCATCAGCCGTGATGTAAGGCAGGTTAACTTCAGTCTGCGTCGCGGAAGACAGCTCGATTTTGGCCTTTTCAGCCGCTTCTTTCAGGCGTTGCAGCGCCAGCACATCTTTGCTCAGATCAACGCCCTGTTCCTTTTTAAACTCGGCAATGATGTAGTCGATAATACGCTGGTCAAAGTCTTCACCGCCCAGGAAGGTGTCACCATTGGTAGACAGCACTTCGAACTGTTTCTCGCCATCAACGTCGGCAATTTCGATAATGGATACGTCAAAGGTACCGCCACCCAGGTCATACACCGCAATCTTGCGGTCGCCTTTTTCGGTCTTGTCCAGGCCAAAAGCCAGCGCAGCCGCAGTTGGCTCGTTGATGATCCGTTTGACTTCCAGACCGGCAATGCGGCCTGCATCTTTGGTTGCCTGGCGCTGGCTGTCGTTGAAGTAGGCTGGCACCGTGATAACGGCTTCAGTCACTTCTTCGCCCAGATAGTCTTCGGCGGTCTTTTTCATTTTGCGCAGCACTTCAGCGGACACCTGTGGAGGCGCCATTTTCTTGCCGCGCGCTTCAACCCATGCGTCACCGTTGTCAGCCTTGACAATCGTGTAAGGCATCAGGTCAATGTCTTTTTGCACGGCTTTTTCTTCGAATTTGCGGCCGATCAGACGCTTGACTGCGTAAAGTGTATTTGTCGGATTGGTCACTGCCTGACGTTTGGCAGGGGCGCCAACCAGCGTTTCACCGTCTTCCATGTAGGCAATAATGGATGGGGTCGTGCGTGTGCCTTCTGCGTTTTCCAGAATTTTGACCTTATCGCCATCCAATACTGCTACACAGCTGTTGGTGGTACCCAAGTCAATACCAATGATTTTTCCCATTTGAGTCTACCCTATTATCAAATAATTCAAAATAATGGATCCTGCTTACACATGTTCGCGGCACAGGATCTTTCGTTGTCTAGTACGTGGGGCTGGCAGTTTGCGATTTCAAGAGAAAAAAACCGGATTTTTGTGATTTTTTTGCATTTCTGGCACGTTTTTTGATCACAAACAGCCATTCGGACAGAAAAATGGCCGACAGACCCGAGTCTGGCGGCGCCTTATATTTACCCCTGACCCGCCGAGACGGTGACCAGTGCAGGACGCAGGACCCGATCGGCAATGGTATAGCCTTTTTGCAAGGTGCTGGCGACCGTGCCGGCTGGCACGTCGGCAGGAACAGTAGAAATGGCCTGATGCACATGCGGGTCAAACTTGTCCCCTGCGGCGGGAGCCACTTCCTTAAGATTATTGCGCTCAAAGGCCGCTGTCAGTTGACGCAGGGTGGTCTCAAGCCCTTCCCTGAGTGATTCAAACGACTGGTCCTCCAGCGCCAATGCAGCCTCAAGGCTGTCACGAACGGGAACCAGACTTTCTGCAAAAGACTCTGTGCCGAATTTACGCGCCTTGGAGACATCATCCTGGGCGCGGCGGCGCACATTTTCCATTTCGGCATGAGCACGCAGCAACTGGTCGTGATACTGGCTGACCTTGGCTTCGAGTTCGGTATATTTGGCTTCCAGATCGTCTGTCGGCGTATTTACCGCGTCCTGGTCAGGCTGTTCAGTGTCGGCAACCTCAGCCTGAGTGGTTTCTTCGTTGTCAGCCCTGGGGGCCTGGTTCTTGTTCGGATCAAATTCCTGTGTCATTTCTACTCCTGCTTCAAATCAATATAGTTACCCCCCACTTGGGGGCGGCGAAGATAAATTCAAGGGTACAACTGTGGCCGTATTGGCGAGGTCCGTGCCTGCGCCATGCCTGCCCGTAATCGGGCTGTTACATAACAAAGACCGATGGCGGCGTCGCTGCGGCAGGCTCAACGGGCGAGCGCGGCAAAACCTGGGATTAATGCAGACGGCAACCGCAAAACCCGCGCACTTGCCCTTGCATAAACTCAGAAATCGTATTCCGGCTGCACTTGCTGGCCGATATGCAGCACATCGCTGATGTTGTCCGTCAATACGGCATTTACGCCAAACAACACGCCCAAATCGGCACTGCGAGTTTGCATTAAAGTGATGCCAGGCTCATCGGCGACGGCAGCCGATGCCGGATCAACATTCGGGATCGTGCAGCGGGTGCACGGTTTGACAAAGGCAAAATTGAGCTTTCCTGCGGTCAGCCCGAAAACGTAATCCTCTTCGTATTCGGGCAAACCACCCAGCACGATATTGGGTCGAAAACGGATCATATCCACGGATGCCTGCTGCTTGCCGGCCAGGGTGGCATTGAGCGCATCCAGTGAAGCGGTGCTGGCAAACAAAAACGGAAAGCCGTCGGCAAACCCGAAGGTTTGGTCCTGGGCGTTTAGCGGCTTCCAGTCGCGGTGTCGCTGCTGCCAGCTGTCGGGAAAATCGGGCAAAACGCGTCGTTGCGACTCGGGATGCAGGCGCAGCAGGCGGCAGGGCTGGCCCAGCACCTTGCTGAACCACTGGTCTGCCTGAGCGCTGACGGGTGTGCCTTGCGGCTGGCCGCCCCATACCCTGACGGCAATCGCCTTGTCGTCCGCCCGCGGGGGTAGCAGCGAGACCGTCAGCGTCGAAGCGCCGGGCGCCTCCAGGCGCAACTGTTTCAGCGCAAGATCAAGTGCCGGCTGAATCAGCACCATGCGCGGCACCGTGCGCTGGGTCATCATCGCGCCGGCAGCGTCAACCAGAATAAACTGTCGGTCCCATTGAACCCCTGCCGCGCTGATCTGTGCACGATCAAGCGCAATGCCGGCGCAGGACTTGATGGGATATACATATAGACCACGAATGGTGACGGCCATGATGACTCTCTAAAAAAACAAATAGATAAAAGGTTCGGTCACGCCCCACCCACGTCCGGCCAGCCGGCAATATGCTGCCGGATCAGGCCCGCCATGGCATTGATCCATGCAGGATGATCATTCAGACAGGGAATATAGCGAAATTGCTCGCCTCCGGCCTGACTGAAAGCATGCGCACACTCAATTTGGATTTCCTCAAGCGTTTCCAGACAATCGGCCACGAAACCAGGACACAGCACGTCCACATGACGGATATTGTCTCCCGGATAGGCCTGCAGCACCGACAGCGTCGACGGGCCGAGCCATTCGGCCTTGCCGAACCGGCTTTGAAAGGCGATATCGATCGGCACCCCTTCTGCGGCCAGCCTCAGCTGCAACGCCTCGGCCGTGGCCGTACAATCACGCAGATAAGGATCGCCCAGCTCCACCGAGCGCTTGGGCAAACCATGAAAACTGAGCAGCAGTTGCTGAGGTTTGCCATGCTCACGCCAATAGTCGCGCACATTTTGCGCCAACGTATCAAGATAGCCGGGCAATTGATGAAACCGCTTGACGAAACGCAACTCCGGCAAATCACGCGTGTCTGCGTACAGCGCCAGCGTGCGCTCGAAAATAGTGGCGGTTGTGCTGGCCGCAAATTGCGGATAAAGCGGCACGATCAGAATGCGTTCGCACCCTGCTTCGCGCAACTGTGTAAAGGCCTGTTGCATCGACGGTTGACCATAGCGCATGGCCAGCACCACGGTGGCGGGTGTCAGTTCGCGATCCAGCTGTGCCTGCACACCCTGCGCCAGGCGCTTGCCATACACAAGCAGCGGAGAACCGTCCTCCATCCAGATCTGGCGGTATTTTGGTACCAGCTTGGACGGCCGCAGCGGCAGAACCGCAAGATTGAGTATCGGTTTCCAGAGGGCCGGCGGGATTTCAACCACGCGCGGATCGGACAGAAACTCCGACAAATAGGCCCTGATTGCGCCCGCATCAGGACTGGCCGGGGTGCCCAGGTTGATCAGTACTACTCCTGTATTCATGCTTTCCTGTAGGTTGCGGATACGGTGCCGCCCATCAGACTGTCCGCCAGACACGAACGACGCGGCAACTCAAAAAAAACGCCACACATGGCGACTTTTACAAATGCAATATCGAGATAGGATTGTACCCGGATTGCGCATCCGCCATGGGCTGCAGCGCCTGCAACCGCCACAATGGGCCGCCGCACGCTACCTGTACCGGCGGACCGGCAACGCTTTACTGATGACTGAGCGCGTTGGACAATAGTCTGGCGGTCAGATCCACAATGGGAATAACACGATTATAGGACATGCGGCTTGGGCCGATCACGCCCAGCGTACCCACGATTTTCCCGTCAACGCCATAAGGCGCTGTGATGACAGAGACATCTTCCATGGGCACCAGGCGCGAATCGCCGCCGATATAGATCTTCACACCCTGCGATCGATCGGTAACATCAAGCAGTTGCATCAGATCGGTTTTCTGCTCGAACAGCGAGAACATCTTGCGCAGGCGATCCATATCGGTGGCAAAATCCTTGATTTCCAGCAACCGGCGCTCGCCGGAAATGACCACGGACGATTCCTGATCATCGTCATTGCCAGCGTCTACCGCAGCCTGCATCAGCGAGGAAATCTCCTCTTTGAGCCGGTTTAGTTCAGTCCCGAGCTGCTCGCGCACCTGCTCAAAGGATTTGCCGGCAAAATTATGATTGAAATAATTCGCGGCTTCGATAAGCTGCGCTTCAGTATAGTCGTGTACGGGGGACAAAATCCGGTTCTGCACGTCGCCGTCGGGCGTCACAATAATGAGCAGAATACGCCGTTGCGACAGCCGGATAAATTCAATCTGGCGAAATACCTGCGAGCGCTTGGGCGTGAGCACCACGCCGGCGAACTGGGTCAGGTTGGACACCAGCGACGCGGCTACGCTGAGCGCCTTGCTGGGTGCCGTGTTGGAAAAAATATCATGCAGTTCGGACGGCTGCTCCAGTTCGTAGGGCTTGATCACCAGCAGATTGTCCACAAACAGGCGGTATCCACGGGGCGTGGGGATGCGGCCGGCCGAGGTATGCGGGCTGTGAATCAGGCCCAGGTCTTCCAGGTCTGCCATCACATTGCGAATGGTAGCCGGCGAGAGCTCGAACAGCTTGGACAGCGTTCTGGAGCCTACTGGCTGTCCATCATCAATATACCGCTCAATCAGAGCTTTCAAGAGTGCGTTTGCGCGATCATCCATGGTGGGTCTGTTATGGTTTGTACCAGAGGATATTTTACGGGCACGTTAATTGTTAAACCTGCAGTCAATGTAGAATAACGTATTATGACGGTTGCCGTAGGTTTCATTTCCGGTACTTCTGTTACTTTTCATTGTCGTTTCGTTTATTGTATATGGTTTCATTATGCATTTTTCAACCATAGCGCTGGTCGGCAGATATCATGACTCCGGTCTTGATGCCCCGCTGCGGGCGCTGGCAGGTGTGCTGCATGCAGCCGGCCGACAGGTTCTAATTGAAAAGGAAACGTCCGAGAACACCGGAGTAACCGAGTATCCCACGGCAACGACCGCCGAAATCGGCAGCCAGGCTGACCTGGTCATTGTCATGGGCGGCGACGGCACCATGCTGGGCGTCGGCCGCAAGCTGGCTCAGTACGATGTCCCGCTGCTGGGCATCAACCACGGGCGACTGGGATTTATCACCGATATTCCGGTGCAAAACGCCCTGGAGGCCATCGAATCGGTTCTTGACGGGCAGTACGATATTGAGCACCGCACGCTGCTGCAGGCTTCTGTCGTGCGAGACGATCAAACGCTGACCTGTGCCCTGGCCCTAAATGATGTGGTGCTGAACCGGGCAAGTCGCGGCGGCATGATTGAAATCTGCGTGGAATACAACGAAACGCTCATGTATCGACAGCGCGCCGACGGCCTGATCGTTGCCACCCCGACCGGCTCTACTGCGTATTCGCTCAGCGCCAGCGGCCCGATCCTGCATCCGGCGGTCAACGCGTTTCTGCTGGTCCCGGTGGCACCCCAGACACTGTCGAACCGACCCATTGCGGTGCCCGACACCGGCACACTTACCCTAACCCTAACTGAAGTAGGTCGGGTAGAAACCGGCGCCAGCGTACACTTTGACATGCAAACCTGGTCCGATCTGCAGTTGGGCGACAAAATCGTGGTAACCAAGGCAGATCATCAGATTCGCTTCCTGCACCCCAAAGGCTACAGTTTTTTCTCTACCCTGCGCCAGAAGCTGCATTGGAATATCATGCCGGAAACCGCTTAGCTACTCGCGACAGGGCTCCTGACTTACACACCCCAGCAATCCCACTCATCACAGAAGTACGTATTCATGCTCCGTTCCCTGCATATCCGTGATTTTGTCATTGTTGAACAGACCGAACTGCACTTTGACGCCGGTTTCTCGGTCTTTACCGGGGAAACCGGTGCAGGCAAGTCCATCCTGATCGACGCCCTGGCGCTCACGCTGGGCGCCCGCGGCGACAGCGGCGCCATCCGCGAGGGGGCCGACAAGGCCGACATCAGTGCCATCTTCGATGTGCCTGACTCGCTGCGCGCGCTGCTGGCAGAACAGGAGCTGGAACCGGAAGACAACGAGTTGGTGCTGCGCCGGGTTATAGACCGGGCCGGCAAATCCCGGGCATTTATCAACGGCGTGCCCGGTCCGCTCAGCCAGCTCAAGGCTATAGGCTCGCATTTGCTGGATATCCACGGCCAGCACGCCCACCAGAAGTTGCTGCAACGTCATGAACAGCGCATCCTGCTTGATGCGCACGGCCAGCACGAAGCGCTGGCCAGCCAGGTTCGCGCCTACTGGACCGATTGGCAGCAGGCTCAGCAAAAACTCGAACGTGCCCGTAACAGCCAGCGTGATGCAGAAGCCGAAAGGGAACGGCTGGAATGGCAATTGAATGAAATCAGCCAGATCAACCCGGGCAAGGATGAATGGGCCACCGTCAACGCAGACTACAATCGGCTGGCCAATGCTTCTGCGCTGCTTGAAGGCGCCGCCGGCGCACTCAACCTGCTCGATGGCGAGCAGACTTGCGCACTGGAAATGCTGAACGCTGCACTGCACCGCATCGAGCCCTTATTGCGCAATGACGAGCGTCTGCAGGGCGTACACGATGCCATAGAGTCAGCCCGAATTGCCGCCACCGAAGCGTCGTCCGACCTGGCCAGTTACCTGGACAAGGCCGAGCTGGACCCGGATCGCCTGGCCGAAACCGAAGCGCGCATGGGCGCCATGTTCGCTACCGCGCGCAAATTCCGACTCGAACCCGAGATGCTGTACGATCGCCTGCAAGAACTGACCCAGGCACTGGAAGCCCTGAACAGCGAATCAGACCTGGCAGGACTGGAGCAGCAGGTCGCCAGGCACGAAGTGGCGTATCGCGAGGCCGCCGAAAAACTGACCAAGGCTCGCCAGGCCACGGCAGGCACCTTGTCCAAGGAAGTCAGCAAAGCACTGCAAACCCTTGCCATGAAAGGTAGTACATTTGAAATAACGATACAAGCGGCCGACCCCGGCGCCTCGGGCATGGACAATGTGCAGTTCAACGTGGCAGCCCACACAGGCAGTGAGCCGCGCCCATTGGCCAAAGTGGCCTCTGGCGGTGAGCTGGCCCGGATATCGCTGGCCCTGTCAGTCATGGCCAATCGCGCCCATCAGGTACCTACCCTAATTTACGACGAAGTCGATACCGGCATTGGCGGCGCGGTTGCCGAAGTGGTCGGCAAACTGCTGCGCGATCTGGGACGGCACCATCAGGTTCTTTGCGTGACGCATCTGCCGCAGGTGGCCGCTTGCGCGCATCACCATTTCGAAGTGCAGAAAAAACAGGGAAAAAAAGAAACCGTATCGCGCATTGAGTTGCTGGATGAGCGGGCACGTACGGAAGAGGTTGCCCGCATGCTCGGCGGCGTCAAGATAACTGAAACCACGCGCCAGCATGCACGAGAAATGTTGACTCACGGCGACTGAGCGTTGCACACCCACTGGGTAATAAACAAACCCGCCGGACCATAAAAAAAGGCAGAGTGCACTCTGCCTTTTTTGACAACACCCTACTGAGCGGCCAAGCCGCCTGAAGTACGATGGGTCGAACCAACGGGCCTGCGTTTTACCGGCCCCATGCCGCCTGTCTAGCGACGATGCTTGGATTCGCAATCACCACAAATGCCATAAAGAACCATGGCATGGCTTTCCAGCACAAAGTTATTGTCTTTGGCTACTTTTGACTGGCGTCGTTCGATTTCCGGATCGGAAAACTCAACAACTTTTCCGCAAACAGAACATACCAGGTGGTCGTGGTGATCGCCATCATCCAATTCGTAGACTGCCTTGCCATTGTCAAACTGGCTTCTGGACAGAATGCCGGCCTGCTCGAACTGGGTGAGCACCCGGTAGACAGTGGCAAGACCGATATCGACGTTTTCGGAAATAAGCAGACGATAGACATCCTCGGCACTCAAGTGACGAATTTCTGCCTTACGGAAGATGTCCAGGATCTTGAGCCGTGGGAAAGTGGCTTTAAGACCCATGCTTTTGAGTTCACTGGGATCGTGTAATTCGTTCAAGGCTCGCTCGCTGATAAATGGGAGGTGGATAAGATATCGCGGAAAACACGCTTCCGACTAATTTTTGAGATTACCTGGCTAAACAATCCTATTGATTGCCCAGAACTATTATCATAACGCTTTTACGAGTCCAAATACAGGAACGTCGCCAAGTCATGAACCAAACTCGCCTTTTCCCCCGTATCCGGTATGGTCTGGTCGC
>JAFAEO010000077.1 GCA_023423975.1 Pseudomonadota bacterium | reverse complement strand
AAGTGCCTGAGGACTTTGGCGAACTTGGTCACTACGTATTCTTTAATGGCAGGGGTGATTTCCACATGATGGCCACTGATATTAAGATTCATAGTGTGCTCCTTTTGAAAGTTGAATAGGCAGACGCTGCAACAGGGCAGGGCGTCAGTACAAAAGATGAGAGAGGCGTCACTCCTTTTTTGACAAGTTGATGAAAAGCTGTTTTTTTCAGTCCTTGGGGATAGTTTAAACCTTATTTGGACTTATACAAGCCCCCCTGCAAGGGGTGGTCTGCTTGCCTGCGCCCCTGTGGCAGGGCGCGGCAGGGGCATGCAGACAGTTACATTTTAAAGTGTTCGCCCAGGTAGACTTTGCGCACTTCCGGGTTGGTAATAATGGAGTCGGGTTCACCGTCAGTGAGCACCTTGCCGGCGCTGATAATGTAGGCGCGATCGCAAATACCCAGGGTTTCGCGCACGTTGTGATCGGTAATGAGGACTCCGATATTGCGGCTTTTGAGAAAGCGCACGATGCGCTGGATTTCGATGACTGCGATCGGGTCAACGCCTGCGAACGGTTCGTCCAGCAGAATGAAGCGGGGATTGGTCGCCAGCGCCCGGGCAATTTCAACCCGACGCCGTTCACCACCTGAAAGGGAGATGGCAGCGTTCTTGCGAATGTGTGTAATTTGCAGCTCTTCGAGCAGCAGTTCCAGTTGTTCCTGGACCCGCTTGCGCGTCAGCGTCTTGCCGGTGTCAGGGTCATTCTGCAGTTCCAGCACGGCCTGAATGTTGTGTTCGACGCTCAGACGCCGGAAGACCGAGGCATCCTGGGGTAGATAGGACAGGCCCAGGTGAGCGCGCTTGTGGATGGGCAGGGCGGTAATGTCGCGCCCGTCAATTTCAATCCGCCCGAAATCGGCCGGCACCAACCCCACTATCATGTAAAAACTGGTGGTTTTTCCGGCGCCATTGGGACCGAGCAGGCCGACGACTTCGCCGCTGGACACGGAAATGGAGACGTCCTGGACAACGCTGCGGCCATTGTATATTTTTTGCAGGCCAATGGCTTTGAGCTGCCCCAGACTGTCAATGGTGTTGGTCTGCAGGCTAGAGCTGGATGAGGTATTCATGCATTAATTCTGGGTTGCTTTGCCGGCGGCGCCGGTTGCGGCCGAACCGCCATCCTGGGCGGGTGCCTGGATGGTGCTGGGCATTGGCTTGTTGTTATACAGCTTGCGGCATTCGGCCACGGCCTGGTCTGTTTTGGCCCGTGGTTGTGCAATGGAGCGCACCCGACCAGGCTGGGTCGCTGAGGTCGGACCTCCGGCTGCAGAGTAGGTATTGTTCTGGTTGTTGAAAGTGACGACTTCACCATTGACCGTATCGAACGGCTTGCCGCAAACAAACCGGGTCACCGTGGCGTGGCCAATCATCTTGACCGTGTTCAGCTTGCCATCGTACTCGCCGCGATCCCCGCGCGCTTCTACCACTTCATAGTTTTCGGGCCGTTCCTGGCGGATGAAGACAAAGCGCGATTGGTTGACCGTGGCTACGCCATGCTGGAAGCCCTGCGCATCTTCGCGCAGGCTGAGCTTGTCGGCGGTCAGTTTCATCAGGCCACGCGTGAGAATGACGTTGCCGGTGAAGACGCTGGTTTTGTTTGCGTCATCATAGCTCAGGGTATCAGACAAGACCTGGGTGTCTGGCTCTTCTTTGTTTGCCGGGCTTTGGGAGCCGGCAGGCGTCTGGGCCAGCGCCGTGGTGCCGGCCAGCAGGGCACAAAGGCCAAGGCACAGTGCGTGTGTCGTGATTCTGAAAGATGACGCATTCATTGCGGGGAGTTTCCTTGCTTGTTGGGGATGATGGTGCGACGTCGCTGACTGTCCTGCCCTGAGATGGAGACGTCGGAAGAGGAATACACGTCGAGTTTTCTGGTTTTGTTGTTATACATCATTCCGTTGCCGTTCATACGGGAATTGCCGTTGATGACGAGCGCCGGTTTGTCAGTCGTTATGATATCTTCATTGGGATAGATGATCAATTGCTCGCTGGTGACGTCCAGCGCTTTGTCTTCGCCGTGCGGAAAACGGTGCAGATGGGCGTTGCCCTGCATGATAATCTTGTTGCCGTTATCAAGTACCGTGGCTGTATCCGCAGTGCCCACGGTACGGGGCGAGTCCGGACGCTGACCGGTTGCGGTGGCGTTGGTGATCAGATAACTGTCGTTATAAGGGAAGTGCTGCATCTGCGAGCCTTCGAGCCGGTTGACGGGCACACCGTTGGCATCGGAGCTGAGCATCACGAATTTTTCCGACCACGAATCGGGTTCCTGCGTTTTGCGTGCCGGCGGGTCTACATCAATGGCCCGCTGCGCATAATCGGCTGCCCACCAGGTTGAGATAACCAGTGTAATGAGCATGAATAGCGCAATAAGAGCGGGGAAACGTTCTTTCATCGCATTACTGGATGACGTTGCCGGTAATGCGGCCCGGCGTGAAAAAGCCCGAGAGGGTGCCCTGTGCTGCCAGGATCAAATCGGTACACTCGCGTACGGCGCCGCTGCCGCCAGGCAAGGTGGTGGTCCAATGGGCGGTCTGCTGCACATACAGCGGTGCGTTGGGTACGCTGATGGCAAAGCCGCATTTTTGCATGGCAGGCAGGTCGATGACATCGTCGCCCATGAACGCCACGTTTTCAAAGCCCAGCCCCATGTCGGTGGCCAGTTGGCTCAGCACGGCAACCTTGTCGCGTACATTCTGAAAAACATCCGACAGCCCCAGATCGGCGGCGCGGCGCGTCAGGATTTCTCCTTCGCGGCCGGTAATCAGGACCACGCGCACGCCAGCCTGGTGCAGCATTTTCATGCCGTGCCCATCCAGCGCGCAAAAGCGCTTCATAAGTTCGCCATGCTCGCCGTACCACAGGCTGCCGTCGGTCAGGATGCCGTCCACATCAAAGGCGATAAGCCTGACTTGCGCAGCCAGTTCGCGCACGGGTTGGCTGATTTTGGAGAGGACCAGCGCTTCGGCCGGATGGGGAGGGGTGATTGGTTTCATACGTCAGATTACTTTTGCATCCATCAGGTCGTGCATATGCAGGGCGCCGACCAGCGTTTGTTCCTGATTGACCACCAGCATGGTCGAGAGTTTTTGTTGCTCCATGACGGCAGCCGCTTCTGCAGCCAGCGCATCGGGGCCGATTGTACGTGGATGGGGAGTCATAACCTGTCCTGCCGTGATCGGCCGGATATCCCCTTTTTGCATGATCAGGCGGCGCAGGTCGCCATCGGTGAAAATCCCCAGGGGCTTGCGAGTCTGGTCGGCAATCACTGTCATGCCCATGCGCTTGCCTGTCATTTCTTCAAGTACTTTTTGCATGGGGGTGTCCGGGCCGACAATAGGTAGTTCCTCGCCCTGGCGCATGACATCGCGCACGTGCGTGAGTAGGCGACGGCCCAGCGCGCCGCCGGGATGCGAGCGGGCAAAATCGGATGTGCCAAAGCCGCGCGCTTCCAGACAGGCAATAGCCAGCGCATCGCCCAATGCAAGCGTGACGGTGGTGCTGGAGGTGGGGGCCAGATTGAGGGGGCAGGCTTCGCGCGTGACCCCAACATCCAGGAACACATCCGACAGGCTGGCCAGTTCGGAGTAGCGGTTACCGCAAATGCCAATGATTTTCGAACCTAGCCGACGTGCGATCGGCAAAATGGTGGCCAATTCGGGTGATGAACCGGAATAGGATACGGCAATAATAATATCGTCACCGGTAATCATGCCCAGATCGCCGTGCGCGGCTTCGGCGGCGTGCACAAAATAGCTGGGCGAGCCGGTAGAGGCGAAGGTGGCGGATATTTTCCGGGCGATATGTCCCGATTTGCCGATGCCGGTAACAGCGACGCGTCCCGTGTTGGCAAGCAGCAGGGCTACCGCCTGGGCAAAGCGCTCATCCAGGCGTGCGTCAAGATGCTGCAACTCGGCAATCTCGGTTTGCAGCGTACGATGCGCGGAAGCGAGGGCATCAGCAGAAGTAAATGCAATTTCGTTGGCCATCCGGCAATTTTAATCGCAACGCGAGTGCAAGATGGATAAATTTCAGGCTTCTGTCAAAATGCACATTGCAGCCGGTTGCACCGGAAGCGGCGGTCGGCCAGCGATGCAGCCGTAGCCGGTCGCCCTCTGCGCAGATTGCCTGGTACGGGCAGCGGCGACAGGGGAAATCGCCCGCCGCAGGCGCGGCGCTGTTTTTGTCATGCAGGCGTTTTATAATCGACGCTGTTCGTACCCTGTTTGCCTGTTATTGCCCGTTATCGACCTCGTGATTGCGTTGCAGCGAAGCTGGGTCGAGGTAAACGTCTTTTGCCCCGATCATCGCGTCTGCAGCTTGCCTTTTGTGCCCGCCTGGTGTTTTTTTGTCCGATGAATGTCTCATCAGCATGCTTTAACGTGTGTGCAGAATGTAAAGTGTTTTCAGAAATAACAGGGTATCCCTTGCCGTTGCCAGTTTTATGGCAACCGTATAATCTTCTTGATCATCAATGCCATCATGACCGTCAATTCTCCTTCTCCCGTGTTGAGTACCCCTTTTTCCCGCGCGGCCACTCGCGTGATGCTGCTCGGTTCGGGCGAGTTGGGCAAAGAGGTTGTGATCGCCCTGCAGCGCCTGGGTGTGGAAGTGATTGCCGTGGACCGCTATGAAAATGCGCCGGCGCACCAGGTGGCCCATCGCGCTCATGTGGTTAATATGACAGACCGGGAAGCCTTGCGCCGCATTATCGACGCAGAACAACCCCATGTGATCGTGCCTGAAATTGAGGCCATTGCCACTGACCTGCTGGTTGAGCTGGAAGCGCAGGGGCAGGTGCGGGTTACGCCGACGGCACTGGCCGCAAGGCTGACCATGGATCGCGAAGGCATACGCCGGCTGGCTGCTGAAACACTTGGCTTGCCCACGTCGCCCTATCGCTTTGTCGATACGCAGCAGGCGCTGCAGCAGGCCATCGATGAGCAAATCGGCTATCCCTGCGTGGTCAAGCCGGTTATGTCCTCTTCGGGCAAAGGTCAGTCACTCATTCGCAACGCCGATGATGTGCAGCACGCCTGGCAGTATTCCCAGGAAGGCGGGCGCGTAGGCAAGGGCAGAATCATTGTCGAGGGGTTTATCCGTTTCGATTATGAAATCACCTTATTGACGGTGCGGGCACGTGATCCCAAAAGCGGTGAAATAGTAACGCATTTTTGTGAACCTATTGGTCACCGCCAGGAAGCCGGGGACTATGTGGAAAGCTGGCAGCCGCAGGCCATGTCGCCTGCAGCGCTGCAGCGGGCCAAAGAGATCTCGCTGGCGGTAACCGGCGCCTTGCAGGGGCAGGGCGTCTTTGGTGTGGAACTGTTTGTGGCCGGCGATCAAGTCTGGTTCTCCGAGGTCAGCCCGCGGCCGCACGATACCGGGATGGTGACCATGATTACCCAGACACAGAATGAATTCGAACTGCATGCGCGGGCGCTGCTCGGGCTGCCGGTCAACACGGCGTTGCGCGCCACTGGGGCCAGCAGTGTGATCTATGGCGGCGTGGATGCCGATGCTGTCAGCTTCAGCCACGTCGCCGAAGCGCTGGCAGAGCCTGATACCGACGTTCGGCTTTTTGGCAAGCCGCAGTCCTTCGTACGTCGACGCATGGGGGTGGCGCTGGCCGCAGCGGAGACGACTGACCTGGCCCGTGAAAAAGCACTGCGCGTTTCATCGGCCATCAAGGTGTCGGCCGTCGATTAAGGACGCAAGGCGAATCGCCGGTATTGGGGTTCGTGAATCGGCTATAGTGTCGTTGTTTGATTTTCACCGTCACAGGAGTTTCTGACATCATGACCATGATTGACCCGCATCAAATGGTGTTCAACGCCATCCGCAGCGTGCCTGACTGGCCGAAGCCGGGCATTACATTTCGTGATATCACACCTGTGTTACAAGATCCGCGCACCTTTCGGGTTTTGCTGGATATTTTTGTTTACCGGTACATGCGTGAACGGCTGGATCTGATCGCCGGCGTTGATGCGCGCGGCTTTATCGTGGGCAGTGTGCTGGCTTATGAACTCAAGCTGGGATTTGTGCCGGTACGCAAGAAAGGCAAGCTGCCTTTTCAGACACTGGCCGAAGAATACTCTTTGGAATACGGCAATGCCAGTGTCGAAATGCATACCGACGCAGTTCGTCCAGGCCAGCGTGTGCTGCTGGTGGATGACCTGATTGCTACCGGCGGCACCATGCTGGCGGCAGCCAAACTGTTGCAGCGCCTGGGTGCCAATGTTGTGGAAGCGGCCGCCATTATTGACTTGCCCGAACTGGGTGGGTCGAAACTGCTGCGCGAAAATGGCGCATCCGTTTTTACCGTCTGTGAGTTCTAAGGACACCTGAGACCAGGTCATGTTTTGCTGTAAGTTTGGCTCCACAGTTTGTCAGCCGGAATCCGGAGTCAGGGCAGTCAAGAAAAAAGCACCAGTCACAACGTCAGTAACTTGAAGCACTTATAGAGAGATGGCAGGAAACACGCAAGGAAAACAGTCGGACAGCACGCTTTTGCGAGACCAAGTCATATGCAAGGATGACGCGGGCTGCCGGCATTGAGCGACGATGATACCGAGTGACGATGCCAGCAACGGTGCCGGTTTGATACAACACGGGCCGGGCGGGGGAGCATCAGGGGGCACGGCCCGGTTTTCCTGGCCTGCCCGATGAATACTCTGGCTATGTTGCTTCGATGTGCTACTTAAGTAAGTTGATCGCTACCTGACTTGTTTTTACAGGAACAGCTTGTATGCCGGGTTTTTGCTTTCGTTCTCGTAAGGATAGCCAATTTGCGAGAGGAACTGCTTGAACGCCTTTTTGTCGGCAGGTGGAACCTGTATGCCGATCAGCACCCGGCCGTAATCCGAGCCCTGGTTGCGGTAATGAAACAGGCTGATATTCCATTCGGGATTCATGGTATCCAGGAAACGCATCAGCGCCCCCGGGCGTTCCGGAAACTCAAAACGGTACAATTCTTCATTATCCGCCAGCGGCGAATGGCCGCCGACCATGTATCGCAAATGTGATTTGGCCAGATCATCATGAGTCAAATCCAGGGTTTCAAATTTTTTGCGGCGCAGGGTGTTGGCCAGCTTTTCGGCTTCAGCATGCGAGCTGATCTGAATCCCGACAAAGACATGCGCCTTTTGCGCGTCGGAAATGCGATAGTTAAATTCAGTCACACTGCGGTTACCCAGCAGCGTGCATAATTGGCGGAAGCTGCCGCGCTCTTCGGGCATGGTAACCGCAAAGATGGCTTCGCGGGCTTCGCCCATATCGGCCCGTTCTGCAACAAAGCGCAGCCGGTCAAAGTTCATGTTGGCGCCCGAGGCGATGGCAATCACCGTTTTGTTTTTCCAGCCGTGTTCAGCAGCATAGCGTTTGGCGCCCGCCAGGCCAAGCGCGCCAGCCGGTTCTACCACGTTGCGCGTATCCTGGAACACATCCTTGATGGCCGCGCATAACTCGTCGGTATTGACGGTGATGATATCGTCTACACATTTATGAATCAGGCGGAAGGTTTCGCTACCGACCTGCTTGACTGCGGTGCCATCGGAAAACAAACCCACGTCGCTCAGATTGACGCGGCGTCCGGCGCGAAAACTGCGTGCCATGGCATCAGAGTCTTCTGTCTGTACGCCAATGACAGCGATATCCGGACGCAGTTGCTTGATGTAGGAGGCAATGCCCGCGAGCAGCCCACCGCCGCCGATAGGCACAAAAACCGCGTCCAGCTTGCCGGGATGCTGATGCAGGATTTCCATGGCAACGGTGCCTTGGCCGGCAATCACATCGGGATCGTCAAACGGGTGCACGAACGTGAGCTTTTCCTTTTTCTCAAGGGTGCAGGCAAATTCATAAGCGTCGCTGTAAGAGTCGCCGTGCAGCACCGCTTCGCCACCCAGGCGCTTGACCGCATCCACTTTGACCGCGGGCGTGGAGGTAGGCATGACAATCACGGCACGGCAGCCCAGTCGCTTGGCCGACATGGCCACGCCCTGGGCATGGTTGCCGGCAGAGGCGGCAATGACCCCGCGTTTGAGCGCTTCGGGGGGCAAGTTGGCCATTTTGTTATAGGCCCCGCGTATTTTGAAGCTGAAAACCGGCTGGGTGTCCTCACGCTTGAGCAGCACTGTATTCTGAATCCGTTGGGACAGCAGTGTGGCCGGTTCAAGAGCTGTTTCGATTGCGACATCGTAAACACGGGATGTGAGTATGCGTTTGAGGTAGTCGGTTGACATGTTATTTTTGAAAGAAAAGAGAATACAGGCAAGCGCTTAAGGTTAACATAGCGGATCTGATTTTGGGATTAAAGCCGGAACCATCGTTTTCAAAATGTCGGTCCAATAGGGAAGTTATGGAACATGAAGTAATGCTGTGGGTCAGGGAAATGCTGACTGTGTTATCCCTTCCTACTGTCGGTTTACCCGGCATTTTCGTGGTTGCGCTGGTCTCTGCTACGCTGCTGCCTTTGGGCTCGGAACCGGTGGTCATCGCCTATCTGAAAATTGCGCCCGATATGTTCTGGCCTGCCATGGTGGTCGCCACCGTGGGCAATACCATTGGCGGGGTGATCACCTACTATATGGGCAAGGCGGCAAAGGTCGCCTATGAAAAGTTCCAGCACAAGCAGGCGCTGGCCGCCGGTGAGGTGGTCGATGAGACCGGCCTGGCGGTGGCGGCCGAAGAAAAATACCTTTCCGAAGGCGATGAGGCGCCGGCGCCTGCCGCTCCGGGCAAAGAAGGGGGGCGATGGCACGGCAAGATGACCTATTATTTTGACCGCTTTGGTCCCGCCGCGTTGTTGTTCTCCTGGCTGCCCGTGGTGGGCGATCCCCTTTGCGGTGTCGCCGGCTGGATGCGCCTGCCCTTGTTGCCGTGTATTATCTTTATGACCATCGGCAAGTTCCTGCGCTATCTGCTGATGACCTCCGCCGTATTGTGGCTCTGGTAAGTAGCGGCATCGCCCGGGCCGCGGTGTGGCCTCGGGCTTGAGGGCAATGCGGAGCGTTGATCTGTTGGTGACCGAGTAAATTACAATCATTTATCGGCCGGTGACAAAATGGGCTATCGCGTGACCGGCGAGAATGGCGCATTGGTGACTATGTTGTTGCGTACCACAGCCGTTGCCTCAATGGGCCATCAGCAGTCCTTCTTTTGCAAAAACAGCGTGAATCTGGCGTGCGAACTCCAGTGCATGCGCGCCATCACCATGCAGGCACAGTGTGTCTGCCACTATCTCTACCTTTTTTCCTGACTGGGCGATCACATAGCCCTCACGCACCATCGTCAGCGCCTGAGCCACGCAAGTCTCAACGTCTTCGATCAGGGCGCCGGGCTGACTGCGCGGCGTCAGAGTGCCATCGTCCTGATAGGAGCGATCGGCAAAGACTTCCTGCATGACGTTCAGCCCCAGGCCGCGAGCGATTTCTACCTGTCTGCTGCCGGCCAGTGCAAACAGCGTTAGTTGCGGGTCGACGTCCAGTACGGCCTGGGCAATGGCTGCCGCCAGCTCGGCATGATTGGCCGATATGTTATACAGGGCGCCATGTGCTTTCACATGATAAAGCCTGCCGCCCTGCGCGCGGGCGACGGCTGCAAGCGCGCCGATCTGCACGACAACCAGGTCATAGGCCTCAATGGGCGTGAGTGCAAAGGGGCGACGCCCGAAGCCGCGGATGTCGTCCAGGCCAGGGTGGGCGCCCGGCTTGACGCCCTGCTGCAGCGCCAGCTGCATGGTGCGTCGCATGGTATGCGCATCGCCCGCATGAAAGCCGCAGGCAATATTGGCCGAGGTGACATAAGGCATGATAGCGCCATCGTCACCCATGGTCCAGGCACCGAAGCTTTCACCCATATCACAATTGAGATCAATTTTTTTCATAGGATTCTTCCCTCTGCCGCAGGCACGTGAAATCGCGACAGTCATACTGGCATTCTATACCGTAAAGGGCTGGCGCTAAACTGCGCCCACCCAATAATGCCGCCACCGGTCCCGCCGTCTCAATCCAAGAACGCAGCGGCAATGCGTGTGGTGAGCGGTTCCAGCGCATGCAGCAGGTGGGCAAACAACGCTTCGCGCTGCCGGAAGATCTGGTGCGCCTGGTCCAGGCTGATCAGTGTCAGCTCAAGGCGCTCGCCGGGTAAACAGCGCGCCAGCACGGGCAGGTCTACGCTGGCGACATTGGCAATCTTGGGATACCCGCCTGTTGTCTGCCGATCGGCCATCAGAATAATCGGCAAGCCGTCGGGCGGAACCTGAATGGTGCCAAAAGCAGTGGGCTCAGAGAGAATCTGCAAGCCGGGCTCGGGTTCCAGGGATGGACCGTCAAGGCGGTAGCCCATGCGATCCGAGTTCGCGGTAATGGTATAGGGCGAATTCAGAAACAGGTCTTGCTGCCGGGTGTCAAACAAGGTCCAGTGCGTCCCCCGGGTAATCCGAATATGTTGTCGTGCTGCCAGCCCGAGTCCTGCCGGCAGATATATCCGGAAGTCATCCAGAAAGTGGTCAAGTGCGTCAACTGCCGTGGCATTGATCTTGCGGTTAAGAGCAAGCGAGTCTGCTTTGGCCAGTGCGCGTCCCTGGATGCCGCCCATGCGGCTTTTGATGTCTGTGCTGGCGCTCTCCATGCTGGTGGTCAGTTGTACCCCACCGGCAATGGCCAGGCTGGCGCGCGCATGTCCCTGTGGCCGACCATCGGGCATGGGAGCCGCACCGATGTCCAGCACCTGTCCGGCGCGAATCAGGTGCGGGCGGTTGATCGCCAGCGGTCTTTGGTCACATCGCAGGGAAAAAGGGGCGCCACACACGGCGATACAGGCATCCTGCTGGAATCGAATTTGCGGACCGGAAAGCGTCATTTCCAGCACGGGCAGGGGCTCGCGATTGCCTACCAGGGCATTGGCCAGCCTGTATGCAACTTGGTCCATGACACCGCAGACTGGTGCACCGTAGGCCTGATAGCCATGCCGTCCGGCATCCTGAAACAGGGATAGAGGGCCGGGTTTGAGCACCTGCAGACTCATGTTCTCACCTTAACGCGCGGCATATTGTTGCGCTTTGATCTGTTCATACTGTTCGCGGTCGATAGCTTCGAACTGCACTTGGTCGCCCGGCGCATAAAGCGCATAGGGCGGCGTGCTTGGGTCAAACAGGCGCAATGGTGTCGCGCCGACAATATTCCAGCCGCCCGGCGATTCATTGGGGTAGATGACGGTCTGGCGATTGGCGATGGCGACCGAGCCGGCAGGCAGGCGGTTGCGCGGCGTACTGCGCCGGCCGATGGCAAGACGGCTGTCGGACAACCCCATATAACCCATGCCAGGGGCAAAACCGAGCATGAACACGCGAACCGGCGCTGCCGTGTGCAATTGAATCACCTGCTCAACCGTGAGTTTGCAATGCCTGGCAATCTGCGCCAGATCGATGCCCAGTTCCGGGTCGTAGCAAACCGGGATACGGATCTGTCGGGTCGCTTCGGTTACGGCGCCGGCAGCGTCTTGAGGCTGAGCCAGCGGTGCCAGCACGGCGGTCAAGGTATCGATCAGCGCTTTGTGTGCAGGTGGCTCGGCATAAAAGGGATGCAGATACACCCCCAGGGTGGTGAAGGTGGGAACCAGGTCGCTGATATAAGGCAGACCGGCAGCGTGAATGAGTTCCGCGGCCTGGCGCGCGCGGGCGTTGATGGCCGGATCAATGCGATCGCCGAAACGGACGATCAGGCAATGATCGCCTTCAGAGGTAAAGGTCCAGGGGGCAGTGGAATTGACCGGATGTGAACTCATGCGTTGTGCAAATGCTGTCGGAAAAACGGGACCTGCGAACGGGTGTGCAGTACAGTTTATCAGCAATCGGAAAGACGCGACGAGGGCTAGGGGTAAAACCTGAGTCCGATCGCCCTCATTGTCGCAGCGCACATGCATGTGCGCACAGTCTCAGTCAATAGTGGCGGAAAATGGCGCCCGCGCCCGTCAGATTCCGGTCTCGGGCACTGCGATGATGTTGCAGCGGGCCCATCAATCCAGCGAAAGCTGTTTCAGGTCAACAATCCGTTTCCAACTGGCCAGATCCGCCTGGACAAACTGATCAACCTGCTGTTGATTCTGGTTGTTTTGTACGATCAGGCCCAGGGCTTCGAAGCGCTTGCGAAAGCCCTCGGAAGTAATCACCTGGTACGCAGCCTTATGCAGCTTTTCGGTGACCGCTGCAGGCACGTCCTTGTGCACGGCCAGCCCGAACCAGGTGGCAACATGAAAGCCCGGAAAACCTGATTCAGCAACGGTAGGCACATCTGCAAGCACCTTTAGCCGCTCCGATGTCGTGACAGCGATGGGTCGGACTTTATTTGCCGATATCAGTGGCAGCGACGTGCTCACAACATCGCTCATCAAATCTACATCGCCGGCGGCCACGGCCGTGAGCGCCTGCGCCGTGCCGTTGTAGGGCACGTGCGTCATATTCATTTTTGCTTCTTCATTCAAGATCTCGGTCGCCAGATGTAGCGGGCTGCCCTGGCCCACGGACGAATAGTTCAGTCCCTTGGGCACCGTTTTGGAATAGCTGATCAGTTCCTGAATATTGTGTACCTTGAGCTTTGGGTTGACGACAACGACCAGGGGCGCTTCGGTTGCAATGGCAAAGACCTTGAAGTCTGTCAGTTTGTACGGCGTTTTTTTGTACAGTAACGGGTTCAGTATCATGCTGCCGTTGCTTGCCATCAACAGCGTATAGCCGTCGGCAGCCGCATTGGCAACGTAGCCGGTGCCAATCGATGTATGCGCACCTGGCTTGTTATCGACCACCACCGGTGTCTTCAATTGCTCGGCAAGCCCCTGGGCCAGCGATCTGGCCATCTGGTCTGTCGGGCCGCCGGCGGTATACGGAACAACCAGCGTAACAGGCTTGGTCGGGTAGTCGGCGGCCAGGGCGGCCGTATTCAGGGTTAGTGCCGCAAGCACCAGGCATCCCGTAATTCGTTTCATTGTATTGTCTCTCTGTTTAATTGATTGTTATAAAAATGGTTTAAAGGTAAGTGACCGGTGTTTCGTCCAGCGACTGCTGTAATTTCTTTTTGAACAGCTTGCCGGTCTCTTCGCGGGGCAGCTTGTCAATCAAGCCGATTTTCTTGGGAATTTTGTAGCCCGCCAGATGCGTCCTGAGAAACCGGATAAATGCCTCTTTATCCAATGTGCGCCCGGCCTTCATTTGCAGCAGGCAGATCAGACTTTCTCCAAACTCGTCGTCCGGGATGCCGAACACAGCGGTGTCTTCAATGTCCTGTCGTTGATGAATGAGTTGTTCTATTTCGGCTGGATATATATTGGCGCCGCCAGAAATAACCATATCCGATTGTCTGTCGGTCACATACAAATAGCCTTCATCGTCCAGATAGCCAATGTCGCCGACGGTCAGCAAACCGTCACATTCCATTGACTGGCGCGCATCATGATTATTTTTGTAAGTGAAGTCGGCATAGGCCGGTTGTCGCGCGTATATCAGTCCGCTTTGGCCCGCTTTCACCCACGTACCGTTTGAGCGGATTCTGATTTGAGCGTTGCCCAGTGGCTTGCCTGCACTGCCCGGTTTTTTCATTGATTCGGCAGCAGTCATCAGCGTGACCAGGCCCATTTCGCTGGAGGCGTAGCTTTCATGGATGACCGGTCCTACCCATTCGATCATCTGGCGTTTGAGTGGGGCAGGGCAGGCCGAACCGGTAGAAGCAACAAATTGCAGGCTGGACAAATCGTATTTTTCTTTGGTCGCTTGTGGCAAATCTAGCATTCTTTTGTACATCGTGGGTACAAGATAGGCAGTCGTTACGCTGTGTTTTTCAATTAACTGCAGGACTTTTTCGGCATCGAACCGGTCCATCAGGATAAGCGTGCCGGCGTATAGCAGCGCCTGCTGGACATAACTGTTGGTTGCACTGTGATGCAGTGGTGCAGGCATTAAAGCCACACCCGTGTCTTCAATGCCCAGCGCGCCGGCGATAAGGCCGGGTTTGGTGGATATGTCGATCAGCTGTTTTTTTGCCCGTACGATCCCTTTTGGCTTGCCTGTGGTGCCCGATGTATACGGCATATGGGTGCCAAGATAGCTGGAGCGTGGCGATGCTGCAGCCGTGCCAGCACCAGCTTCGGGTTGATCCAGTTTGTAGTAGGTGTGCGCGCGGGTGATTTGGCCACGTTCTTGATCTGCAAGAATGACGCTCATTTCATTGGGCACAACTGCCTTGATCTTTTCATAGCCTTCGTTGCTGGTCACAATCACTTTGGCTTCACTGTCGCGCAACAAATAGCTGACTTCGACCGGCGTCAGCCGGTAATTGATTGGACAATAATTATTGCCGTATACCATCGAAGCGGCAATGGCTTCGATGAGCGAAGGGCAATTGGGCAGGTAAATGGCAATCACATCTGTGTCTGTCATGCCCGCTTGTTCGAATGTGCTCATCAGCAAGTCTGTTTGCCGATTTAACGCTTCATTGCTCACCACGGCATCATTGAAAATCAGATTTGCCTTGATCATTGTCTTGTGTCCTCTCGTTATCAGAAAAAGCTTACCGAATCTGCCCGGCAGATACAACGCGGTTGCTCTCAACAGATTGTTTATTAATTATGAACAATATAAAGGAAAACACCTACAATACAAATAGATGATCAATGATGGCACACACAAGGCAGGAGCGTATTTCATATGAAACCTTATGAATACGATTTGAATCTTTTATACGTTTTTCATGAAATTGTGCGCACAGGCTCGCTGTCTGCCGCCGGTAGAAAATTGCGTATCAGCCGCTCGGGGGTCAGCCAGAAACTCAAGGCGCTGGAAAACAGCATTGGCACGCAACTGATACGGCGCTCCACACGCGATATTGACCTGACAGGATCGGGCCAATGCCTGTTTGACCATTGCAGGGGAATTTTTGAGCAACTGGACACTGCCGAGCGCCAGTTATCGGGCCTGAAAAATGAAATGCAGGGGCACATACGCCTATGTGTGCCCACCAGCCTGGGTCAGGACTACTTCAACAGCGTCATGATTGATTTCATCAAAGAAAATCCGAATACTTCATTCACAATTATTTTCAGCAACAGGATCAAAAATTTCCTGTCGTCCGAAATTGACGTTGCCTTGCAGATAACAACGATTGACAATATTCCCCAGGACTATGTTGCCCGTGAAATAGGCGTCGTGCCCTGGTGTATATGTGCTGCGCCTGGTTTTCTTGAAACGGTAGAGCCGATCACGCTGCCTCGGCAACTGGCCGCCTTACCCTTTATTACGCCCACCTACACCGTGGCCAGCCCCAAACTTACTGTTATCACAAGTGAAAACACTACGGTTCATATTCCACTCACTTTACGGGTTCAGTCCGAATCGTTGCCGTTTCTCAGGGATAACGTGATCGGCGGCCAGGGCATTGGCTTGCTGCCGGTTTATTCGATAAAAAAAGAACTGGATGATGCATCTTTGGTCCGGCTGCTGCCGGATTGCCAAATAAAAGGATTTGGTGATCGTCTGTATGTGATATCCACGCAGACTTTTCATATGACTCAATTGCAACGAAGGTTTATTGATTTTGTTATCCGCAAATTAAGGCGGATGTTCGCCTAGCGCGTGGTGGCAGGTAATTTTTTCACGCGCAATAAGTCTTTAAAATCATAAGTCTTTAAAATAACTAAAGCAACTGATCGTCTGTTTAGAGTTCAGCTTCGGTGATTTGGACATGCCGCTGTGCATGCCCGCGAGGCATCTGGCCGTGGCGCGGGCAAGTTATGCCCCGGCATCTTCGACGATCTGGGCGTCTGTGCTCACAGAGGTATGGACTACGAGATTTTCCGGAAAAACAATCTTGAAGGTGCTGCCCTTGTTGATTTCGCTGTCTACAACCAGCTTGGCATTGTGCCGGATGACAATGTGCTTGGTAATGGCCAGGCCCAGGCCGGTTCCGCCCGATGCGCGCGAACGGCTTTTGTCTACCCGGTAAAAGCGCTCGGTAATGCGCGGAATGTCTTTCTTTTCAATACCCAGGCCCGTGTCGGTCACGCTGAAAATGGCTTCGCCATGTTCGTTGCGGGCCCAGCGGATGGTAATTTTTCCGCCTTCCGGCGTGTAGCGTACGGCATTGGTCAGCAGGTTGGTGACAGCAGACGCCAGTTCGTTCATCTGTCCGACGACCGCCAGCGTGGGGTCCACGTCGAATTCGAAGGCGTGTGACTCGCGCGAGATGGACTGGGCCTGCACGGCTGCCTTGTCGATAATGGGGGCCAGTTGTACGTTGGAGCCTTCAACGATCTCGGTCGACTCCAGGGTGGACAGGGTCAGCAGATCGGCTACGATGGCCAGCATCCGTTGCGCCTGCTCGTGCATTAATTCTTCGTATTGCTTGCGCTGTTCTTTGGTGAGCGCTTCATTTGGCAGGTCGCGCATGGTTTCGAGAAAGCCGATCAATACGGTCAGGGGGGTGCGGATTTCATGCGAAACGTTGGCGACAAAGTCCCGTTGCGTGGTTTGCAGTTTTTCCAGCTGGGTAATGTCCTGGCACAACAGCAGGTATCCTTCATTGGCGTGCTGGGTCAGCTGAAATTGCAGGGAGCACACCTGTCCGCCGATTTCCCTGCGACTGCGCAAAGGGCGAGTCCATTGACGACTTTGGGCATAATCGAAAAACTCAGGCAGGCGAATGATATTGAAGATGTTGTAGCCCTTGTCTTTTTCGTAGACCAGGTCCAGCAGTCGCTGGGATTGGGCGTTGCACCATTCGATCTGAAAGGACTTGTCCAGCGTGACTGCTGCAGCCGGTAGCGCCTGCGCAGCCGAAAGTACGTTATTGGTCAGTTCGCGCAGTGCGGTGTATTCGTTTTGGCGGGTGCGTACGTATTTATAAATCGGGGTGACAATTTCGTCATAGCTGCCCAGGTCTGGCGGTGGGGCGTTGGTGGGGTGGCTCACCCACTTGAGCGTGAGCCTGTGATGCCGTTGATGTCCGACAAGATAAATGATGCCGCACGCGGCCAGCAATAGAACGCCGCTGAACCCGCCGACGAGCCACTGGATGCCCAGCGCAAGGGCAACGGCAGCAAGATAGGCGAACAGGAGTGAGGGGCGGGGCATGATTGATTATATCCTGAACAATGGCGTGCGCTGGCCGCCCAACCTTGAAGAAAAACACGGTGCGCCTGCAAAGTGGCCAGCATCAATAATGAAAACCAGGCCCGCTATGCCGGGCCGGTTGGGCAATCAGGCCGGCAGTTTAGAGGTAAAACGATACCCGCTTCCACGTACAGTTTCAACCAGATTATGATGGTTGCTTGGCTCAAGCGCCTTGCGCAGCCGACGGATATGTACGTCGACAGTGCGCTCTTCCAGAAATACATGATCTCCCCAGACCTGATCGAGCAACTGACCGCGGGTGAATACCCGCTCCGGGTGTGTCATGAAAAAGTGCAGCAGACGAAATTCGGTCGGACCCAGCGGCAGGTTTGATCCATTGCCTGTGATGCGGTGTGACACCGGATCCAGCTTGAGCCCGGAGATCTCGATTTCATCGTCGGTCAGTTGCGGGGCACGGCGACGCAGCACTGCCTTGATGCGCGCCATCAGCTCTTTAGGAGAAAAGGGCTTGGTAATGTAGTCGTCGGCGCCGCTTTCGAGCCCTTCTACTTTATCGGCTTCGGAGCTTTTGGCGGTGAGCATGATAATGGGGATGTCGCGGGTGCGCTCGCTGCTGCGCAGGTTGCGCGCCAGATTCAGGCCGGTGGAGCCGGGCAGCATCCAGTCCAGCAGAATCAGATCGGGCAATTCCGCATTAATCAGTACCTTTGCCTGTTCGGCATCCAGCGCACGCAGCACTTTGTGGCCGGCAAAGGACAGGTTGACGGAGATGAGCTCTTGAATTGCGGGTTCGTCTTCGACGACGAGAATTGTGCTGGCCATAATGAAGTAAAATTAAAAAGTCACACGATTGACATTAACCGGAAATACTAGGCTCCAATGGTATTGCCTGATTGTGTCATGTTTGTGACAATCCTGCCTACTTTTCATAAAGATTGCATATGAATTCAGAACGTCCAACGCCAGCCGGGCAATCCGGTACCACGCATTTCGGCTTCCGCACTGTCGATGAACAGGAAAAGGCCGGAAAAGTGGCGCAAGTTTTTCATTCGGTGGCGCAACGTTACGATGTCATGAATGACCTGATGTCCGGCGGCATGCATCGTCTCTGGAAAAGTTTCACAATCGGACGAGCAGGCGTGCTGCCTGGCATGCGGGTACTCGATATTGCCGGTGGCACGGGTGACCTGGCCCTGGCTTTCGCAGGTAAGGTCGGGCCCACCGGCCAGGTCTGGCATACCGATATCAACTCTTCTATGTTACAGGTGGGGCGGGATCGCCTCATCGATAAGGGGGTGTTGCTGCCAACCGTGGTATGCGATGCCGAGCACCTGCCGTTTCCCGACGAATTTTTTGATGTGGTCACTGTAGCCTTTGGCCTGCGCAATATGACGCACAAGGACCAGGCTCTGCAACAAATGCAACGGGTGCTCAAGCCCGGTGGCAAATTGCTGGTGCTGGAGTTTTCGCGCATCGCGGCGCCGCTGGCGCCTGCCTATGACTGGTATTCGTTCAATATTCTTCCCTGGCTTGGCAAAAAAGTGGCGGATGACGAAGACAGTTACCGCTATCTGGCCGAATCCATCCGCATGCACCCCGATCAGGAAACGCTGGCGCAAATGATGCGCGACGCCGGTTTACCGCGGGTCAGCTATTTCAATCTGACTGCCGGTGTGGTGGCGTTGCACGAAGGCGTCAAGCTGTTCTGACCTTGAGTCTGCCTGTTCCCGCGGGGGCAGTTGTCCCCCCGCACAGGCGTGCCCATCGGGCAAATCGATCCTTCATTTTTCAGGTCATTACAAAGTAGCTTGCATTAATATTCAGGTTTTTGTAAGATTGAATTGTTTGCTAATTTATTCATTGTGGGTTAATCCCACCGGAGCAATAATCAATGTTCAAAAAGTGGTCTAAATTTCTCGCCGCTGCGATGATTGTCGTGTCATCTGTAAGCATGCTGGCCGTGACCCATGACGCTGAAGCCCGCCGTATGGGAGGGGGCAGCAGTTTCGGACGCCAGTCTTCCAACATTACAACGAACCGGGCTCCAGCGGCACAGGCTCCCAATGCCGTCAATCGCACTTCAGCGGCGCCAGCCGGCGCTGCTGCCAATGCTGGCGCTGCAGCGCAGCGTAGTGGCTTTTCCCGTTTTCTGGGCCCGATCGCCGGTATAGCCGCTGGTCTGGGTATTGCGGCGTTGCTGTCAAGCCTGGGCCTGGGCGGCGCCATGCTTGAGTTTCTGTCCAGCGCATTGCTTATTGGCCTCGTTATTTTTGGCGTCATGTTTATTGTGCGTCGCTTGCGCGGTGGTCAGGCTCGTCCTGCCTTCCAGGGCGCCTCGCCTATGCAGCGTCAGTCTGGCGCGCCAGCGCCGGGTTCACGGCATCAGTACACCGGGCAGGACAGCACCAGTGGCGGCATGCAGCAGAGCAGCGGCCTGTCTGCCACAGACTTTTCCGGCAATGCGCAGGCAGCGGCCGAACCGGCAGACAAGAGCTGGTTTGTCCCGGGCGATTTCGATACCCCAACCTTTCTGCAAACCGCCAAGAAGCAGTTCGTGACCATTCAGGGCTTGTGGGACAAGGGCGATATCGAAGATCTGAAGAACTATCTGACCGAAGATCTGGTGGCAGAATTGTCTCCGCAAATTACCAGCCGCGCAGGACAAAGCCAGACTGAAGTGGTGCTGCTCAATGCAGAGTTGCTTGGTATCGAGCAGGTTCAGGACGGCCATCTTGCTTCGGTACGTTTTTCCGGCATGTTGCGTGAAGACGCTCAGGAAGCCGCTTTCCGATTCGAGGAAGTGTGGAACCTGTATAAGGAAAACAATTCCGGTTGGCTGCTGGCAGGTATTCAGCAGATTCCGGTGGAAAACGCTTCCTGACTGTAGAGTAGAACGACGTCGGCAAAGTTAGCCGGCACACAAGGCGTGATCATGTTTCGTGATCACGCCTTGCTGTTTTGTGGCTGGCGAGCCTTTATGACTGCCGCTTATTATTAATAACTAATAGCTATATAAAAATAAATACTAATTATTTTTTCTCTTAAGAAGATTTGGTTATAGTGTCAGATCGTATAGGGAAAATACCGTGAATCTTAGCTTCAACAATGTTTATAAGCAGTTCGGTTCGCTTTCGGTTGTTGAGAATTTCAGCGCCGACTTTCGCTCGGGCGAGATCGTTGCCCTGGTAGGGCCTTCCGGTTCAGGCAAATCCACGCTGTTGCACATGGCTGCCGGCCTGGAGAGCACCACGTCGGGCCATATTGATACCGATTCGCAGCCTGTGACCAAGCCGGATCCGAGCCGCACCCTGGTATTTCAGGAGCATGCGCTGTATCCGTGGCTGACGCTCAAACAGAACGTTGCCATGGCACTGGAGTTCCAGCAAGTGGCCCGCAAGCAGGCGTACGAACGCGCCACCACGTGGCTGCAACGCGTGGGTCTGGACGGTTTTGAACATTATTATCCGCATCAGGTTTCTGGCGGCATGCGCCAGCGTGCCGCGCTGGCCCGCGCTTTCATTGCCGAACCGGAAGTGCTGTTGCTGGATGAGCCATTTGGCGCGCTGGATGCGCTGACCCGGCTCAGCCTTCAGGATGTGTTGCTTGATCTGGTTGAACAGGCCAGGCCGACCGTGCTGCTGGTAACACACGATGTGGATGAAGCCCTGTTTCTGGCCGACCGCGTGATGGTGTTCAGCGCAAGGCCTGCCACGGTCCTTAAGGAATTCAATCTGACACATCGGGAACGTTCGCACGATCTGTCGGATCTGGCCGCAGAAAAACGAGAAATTCTCAGCCTGCTGGGTATTGCGGTCACGCATGAAGCCAAGCCGGCAGCAAAGCCGGTTGAAATGGCCGCCTGAGCACGACGCAGGCCTGATGCGATCTTCTTGCTGCGCTTAACCGGCTCTGTGTCACGGCCGGTATCGTTAAACAGAGTCGATAACAGGCCAGACCGGCAGATGCAGACTGGCGGCAAAAAATCCGCTTGCAGGCAGTATGTGAGTCAATAAAAAAACCATTCAAATTTTTAGAGAGAGTCAGAGATGAATATTCGTAAATGGACCGCCTTGCCCCTGGTGGCTTCGTTGTTGCTGTCCGGTGCGGCCATGGCGGCCGACAAGCTCAAGGTAGGCTATCTGCGGGTGATGGATGATGCGCAGGCCATCGTTGCTCACGAAGGTGAATTCTATAAAAAACAGGGTCTGGACACCGATCTGATGGAGTTCAAATCTGGTACCGATCTGATCAAGGCGATTGTTGGCGGCCAGGTTGATGTGGGCGTGCTGGGCTTTACTAATGCCATTTCCTGGGCCTCCCGTGGCGCAGACCTGAAAGTAGTGGCCGGCGCGCAGCGCGGCTACCACTCGCTGGTCGTGCGTGATGATGCTGGTATTAATACTGTGGCCGACCTGAAAGGTAAAACACTGGCTTCGCAAAGCCAGGGCAGCACCGCCGATACCGTTTTGCGCGGCGTGGTGTTCAAGCAGGCTGGCCTGGTCGAGGGTGATGTCAGCGTCATGGGCGTGAGCCCCGCGGTCGCTGTCCAGTCGCTGGTGGGCAATCGCGTAAATGCTGCGTTTCTTTTCGAACCGTATGACCGGATTGCGCAACTGGTCGCGCCGGTCAAACAGATTTATGAAGTTGGTCAAAGCTGGCCCTTTCCGTGCATGGTCGTGATTACTTCCGGCAAAGTGCTGCAAGCCCGCAAGGACGATATATGGAAGGCACTCGATGCCCAGCAGCAGGCAATCGAATTGCTTGAAAAACAACCGGCCCAGGCATCGAAGCTGATCGCCAGTTACTTTATCGCTGAACCTACCCTCAAGACCCTTAAGCAGGGAGAGCTGGCGCGCGAGATCGTGATCGAAGACGCGATCAAGACCCAGGAATTTACGCCTACGGTGACAGACAAGGATATTGAGCGGATGACAGAGCTGGCTCGCATCATGGAGAGCAATGGTTCCCTGAAGACCAAGGATGGCAAGCCATTTGACGTAAATACAGTGCTGGATCTTGAATGGCAGAAGGCACGTAAACTGTGAGCAACAACACCCGGATCGGCGGCTACAAAAAGCCGCTGGCGGTGGTGCTGGCCATCGCCTTCATTCTTCTGGTCTGGCAACTGGTCGCATTGACACTGCCAGATTTTCTCATGCCCGGTATTCTGCCGGTGCTCGAGCGCCTGTCCGAAAGCATTCGTAGCGGTGAGTTCTATAGCGGTCTGGCCGGGTCCCTGGCGCGTCTTGGCACGGGCTACGGCATCGCGCTGATTTGTGGCATCGCCTTCGGTCTGCTGGCGGCCAGTCTGAATTTCTTTCGCGAAGTGCTGCGCAATGTGATTGTGATCCTGCAGTCGCTGCCCAGCATTGCCTGGGTGCCGCTGTTTCTGATTGTCTGGGGTTTTGGCAATAAGCCCATGATTGTTGTGGTGGCGCTGGCTGCCTTTTTCCCGGCAGCGCTCAGCGTCATGAACGCCACCGAATCGGTACACAAGGTGCATATTTCTGCGGCTCGCGTCATGGGAGCCAGTCGCTGGGGCCTGGTAAGGCGCGTTTACCTGCCTGCGGTCATGCCCGAGCTGATTACCGGCGCGCAATTGGCCTTTGGTAACGCATGGCGCGCGCTGATCTCTGTGGAAATGCTGGTTGACTTCGGCAAGGGCCTTGGCCGTTCGCTGAGTTTTTCCGGCGACACCGGCGATATGACAGGTGTCATGGCCAATATTCTGGTCATCGCCATTCTTGCGGCGCTTATCGATCAGTTGATCCTGGAGCGTATCAAGCACCGCCTGCTGCGTTACCAATACGTTTGAGTCACGCAATACCCTATCCTGCAAGTCCCGCTGCCTAAGCGGGACGGGAAGATGCATCATGACCCTGCTGCCCATTCGATCTGTCCTGCGAGCAATGCTATTGTTAGCCTGTGCCGGGGCATTGATGCCTGCCGCTGCCACTACCCCTTCCACTGCTACCACCGCTTCTATCGCTAGCGGCGCAACAGACCTGTTTCCCCAGGCGGCATCCCGGGGCTCGCTGCGCGTGGCGGTGATTCACGTCACGCCTGCTGCTGCGCCGGGCGCCAAGGTCAGGACCGAAGACCGGCTTGATGCCCCCGCCGTCAAGGCGCTTGCCGCTGCCCTGAATCTGCCGGTGCAACTGGTTCAGCTTGCGCCTGACCAGGCGGCAAAGGCGTTGGCAGAAGGCAGCGTCGATTTGGCGCTTTACAGCCTGCCGGCAGATGCAGCAAACTGGCCCGGTGTGACGCCGGTTCCTACCAGTTATCGTACGTACCCCAAGGCGGTTATCCGTAGCGATACGCAAATCCGCTCGCGGGCCGATTTGGCCGGGCGCACCGTGTGCATCGCCCGTACCGCAGAGCATGCGGCTGAGCAAGCAACACGGGCGGGAGCAACGTTGCTGTCTTTTGCCGTGCCTTCGGATGCGCTGGTTGCGGTACGCGAAGGCAAATGTGATCTGGGGCTGATAGATCAAACGGTCTGGCAACCCCTGATGCGGTATCCGGAATGGAAGAAATTTTCCGCCACGCTTGAGCTGGCCGATGCCCCCCGCACACTGACCTGGCTGGTGCCGGCCGATAAAGCGCATGAAGCGCAATGGTTGCAGGCCCGGATGCAACAATGGGACAGGGCAGGGCAATGGGCGGCATTCAGCAAAAAGTGGGCGACCGATGTGGCCTTTGATGTCTATCTGGATCAGGAAGTGCCTGATTGCCATAGCTGAACGCTCGCGGCGGCTCAGGATTTGACCAGCGGTGCCGCTATGATCCAGGCGCGACAGCGCTCGCAAGCGTAAAATGGGTCGGATTCTGCATGAAAAGAGTACACTATCGGATTCAGAATCTTGCCGTGGCCTACCGGATTTTTATGTTGCTCTCCGCCTTACCCGATCCAAATATTCCTATTGTGCGCGCCCTGAACCTGCTGCTGGATCGCGAACCCTGGGCCAAGACGCGTATTGCCGCGCATGCCGGCAAAACCGTATGCATCCGCATCAGCCGTCTTGTACTTCGATTTACCCTTGGGCACGATGGTAGCGTGGCGCGCGCCGATCCCGCAGTGGTGGCCGATGTCACCCTGTCCATTCCCGAGAGCCGGCTGGGCGATGTGCCAGGGGCACTGCGCAACCGGCACGATCCTGCACAGCTGGCCTCGCTGCTGCATCTGGAAGGCGATGCCGGCCTGGCGCAATTAGTCTCAGACCTGGCTCGAGACCTGCGCTGGGATTCCGAACACGAACTGGCCCGGTTTACCGGCGGCCTGCTGTCAAAACAAATTCATTTGCTGCTGCATCGTGCCATTGCGACCACCACAACTGTTGCCGGCCGCTTGTCGGAAAACGTGAGTGAATATGTGTCTGAAGAGGCTGGCATGGTGCTGGGCAAACCGGCGCTGCAATCCTGGGAACAGAGTCTGCGCGCTGCTACCGTACAACTGGATCAGCTTGACGCCCGGCTCAGGGCGCTTGATGCGCGGCAACGCAGGAGCGGACGATGATTATGTCTACCCTGCGCCTGTTGCGCATATTGTTGGTTTGCCTGCGTTATGGCCTGGATGAACTGGTGCTCAGCGGGCTCAAGCATCCCATTGCAAGTTCCCTGCTCAAAGTGGTGCGGCTGGGCCGCAGTTTTGATCAACCGCGCGGCGAGCGCTTGCGGCTTGCGCTCGAATCGCTGGGACCGATCTTCATCAAGTTCGGCCAGGTCCTGTCCACCCGGCGTGATCTTATCCCGCTGGATATTGCCGATGAGCTGTCGGCGTTGCAGGACCGTGTACCGCCGTTTCCTTCCGAACAGGCGATGGAAAGCATTCAGAAGGCGTTTGGCAAGCACCCGTCCGAGCTGTTCGCGCTGTTTGAAACCGAACCGGTGGCGTCGGCCTCGGTTGCGCAGGTGCATTTTGCCGTGCTGCATGATGGTCGTGAAGTGGCGGTCAAGGTGCTGCGTCCCGGCATGCTGGCGGTCATAGAGCGGGACCTCTCGCTCATGAATCTGTTTGCCGGTTTTGTCGAACGCCTGTTGCCAGATGGGCGCCGCCTGCGACCCCGGGAAGTGGTCAGCGAGTTCGACAAGTACCTGCATGATGAACTTGATTTGCAGGTTGAGGCGGCCAACTGCAGCCAGTTGCGTCGCAATTTCGAATCCAATCCGAAGCGCGCCAATTTGCTGATGGTGCCCGAAGTGATCTGGGAGTTTACCAGCAAGACGGTCATGACGATGGAGCGCATGCATGGCGTGCCGGTCAGCCAGATCGACAAGCTGGAAGCGGCCGGTGTCGATATCAAGAAACTGGCCCGCAACGGAGTGGAAATTTTCTTTACCCAGGTGTTTGAAGACGGTTTTTTTCATGCCGATATGCATCCGGGCAATATATTTGTCTCGCTGCAGCCCGAAACGCTGGGGCGCTATATCGCGCTTGATTTTGGCATTGTCGGATCGCTTTCCGAGTTCGACAAGAATTACCTGTCGCAGAATTTTCTGGCGTTTTTCCGCCGGGATTATCGTCGTGTCGCGCAACTGCATATCGAATCGGGCTGGGTGCCGGCCAATACTCGCGAAGAAGAGCTGGAAGCTGCCGTGCGTTCGGTGTGTGAGCCTTACTTTGATCGCAAATTGTCCGAAATTTCCCTGGGCCAGGTGCTGCTGCGCCTGTTCCAGACCTCGCGTCGCTTCAACGTGGAAATCCAGCCGCAACTGGTTCTTCTGCAGAAAACCCTGCTGAACGTGGAAGGGATGGGCCGTCAGCTTGATCCCGATCTGGACTTGTGGCAAACGGCCAAGCCGTTTCTGGAGCGCTGGATGTGGGATCGCATCGGCCCGCGCGCTTTTATCGCCCAGGTGCGCAAGGAAGCTTCGCAGTGGTCGCATCTGTTGCCGGAAATTCCAAGGCTGGTGCATACCCAACTGGCGCGCCAGGACAGTTTGCCGACCATTCGCAAGGAATTGTCCCAGCTGGGGAAAAGCCATCGTCGCAGCGAACGTATCTTTATTGTCATGACGCTGATTCTCACGCTGCAGGCAGGGCTGATACTGTGGCTGGTGGCCACGTTGCTGGAGTGGCAGTAATGAGCATACGTTTCGAAAACAAGATTCTGACCCGCCAGCAGTGTATTGATGCGGTTCGCAATGGCACCTTGCCCCGACCACTGGTGTTTACCAATGGCGTATTCGATATCCTGCATCGTGGACATGTCAGCTACCTGGATGAAGCTGCGCAGCTTGGCGCCAGCCTGGTGGTTGCCGTCAACACCGACGATTCGGTGCGGCGGCTGGGCAAGGCGCCTGATCGCCCCCTCAATGGGCAGCAGGATCGCCAGGCGATGCTGGCCGCGCTGGCCAGCGTTTCTGCAGCGACCGTATTCGAAGAAGACACTCCTTACGAGCTGATCGCACAATTGCGGCCGGATGTGATCGTCAAAGGAGGCGATTACGATATGGCTACGCTCAGGGAAACGGGGCTGGTGCAAAGCTGGGGCGGACGTGCGGTTGCCATTCCTTTTCGTTTTCAGCGCTCTACCACAGCCCTGGTCAATACCATTCGCGGAGCTACCCCCGCCCCGTAATGGTCCGCGTTAATGATCCGCTTGCGCTGCACAAAGGCCGTTCCGGCGACTGCATTGGTCAGTCTGCGGTAACGGCCTTTGCTTTTGAATTCCAATCGGCAAGGGCCGATGTGGGTTTTAGCTAAATCAGAATTTGAAATGAGATACAGTGGTGCCGCGCAATGGCTTGGCATACGTGTCAAACAGCGACTCGGTTTCGAAGGCGGCGGCGCTGACGCGGGTAATGCGCAATGCCGTCATGACCGGCGCCTGTCCCACAATGGCGACCAGCCGGCCACCAATAGTCAGTTGGTATTTTAATGAATCGGGAATGTTGGGGATGGAACCGGTCAGCAGGATGGCGCTGTACTCGCCGGTACCCCAGCCAGCGCGCCCGTCGCCAATTTCCACTTTCACGTTGCCGATCTGTTCACGCTCCAGATTGGCCTTGCCAAAAGCCGCAATATGGCGATCAATCTCGACGCTGACGACCGTGCTGCACAGGCGGCTGACAATCGCTGCCTGGTAACCCGAGCCAGTGCCGATTTCCAGCACGCCGTCGGTTGGCGTCAGACGTAATTCCTGGGCCAGCCGGGCCTCGATTTTTGGCGCCAGCATGGTTTCACAGCTGTTGATACCTTCAACTTCCAGCGGAATTTCGATATCGGAATAGGCCATATTCTGATAGCGGACAGGGACAAACCGTGAGCGCGGAATCGCAGACAGTGCGTCCAGTACATCCTTGTCCAGTACGTGCCAAGGACGGATCTGCTGTTCGATCATGTTGAAACGGCTTTGTTCGGCGAGGGAAGTCAGAGCATTCATAGGAAGAGTATCAAACGTGGTCCTGAGATTGGAATTTCTTGTTCATTTTACCCGCAACTGCGAAGGGCTTCCGGTTTCATGACCATAAGGCATGAAAATGATGAACGGGTCCGTGTCCGTGACCAACATTCAGTTCGCCGGACCGGGCAATGGCGGTCTCAATGTAGGTCTTGGCCAGCCGCGCTGCCTGCGGCACATCGCCGGTGCCGGGTATCAGCGCACACAGGGCCGCAGACAGCGTGCATCCCGTGCCATGCGTATTAGCAGTATCAACACGCTTACCAGGCAATTCGATCATGCGGTCTCCATCGGTCAGCAGATCGACGGTGTCATTGCCCGGCAAATGGCCGCCCTTGAGCATGACCCAAACGGTGCGGTGATGATCCATGAGTTTACGCAGGCGCTCGGCAACCCGATACATTTGCTTTAAGGAATCGGCTTCGCGTTCGCCCAGCAGCACTCCTGCTTCGGGCAGATTTGGCGTGATGACAGTTGACAGCGGTATCAGTGCTTCACGCAGTGTGGCAATGGCCGGCTTGTCCAGCAGCACATCTCCGCTTTTGGCCACCATGACCGGATCCAGTACAATATGGTCAGGCATCCAGTAGGCTAGGCGCTCGGCCACCATGCGGGTTACCGGCTCCTGCCCCAGCATGCCGATTTTTACCGAATCGATATGGACATCGTCAAACAGCGTATCAATTTGCTGGCGAACGAACTCGGGTGCGACAGGCTGCACGCCGCTCACTCCCTTGGTATTCTGGGCGGTCAGGGCCGCCACCACGGCGCAGGCATAAGTACCCAGGGCGCTCATGGTCTTGACGTCGGCAAGAATGCCGGCACCGCCGGAAGGGTCTACACCGGCAATGGTCAAAGTATTAAAAATCATACAGCCTCTCTGTCGACAGTATTGTTGTCATATGCATATGATAATGTCTTTCCTCTGAATTAATGTTAATGATTGATTGAAGGCGCAATCTTACAATGCGCTTTTGTCAGTACAAGGATGTGAAATGGCTACCCGTAAATCTACAGATCAAACGAGCCGTCAGGGCAGTAAATCCAATGGTCAGCGCACTCAGAATGATCGTATCGCACGAGAAATGAAGGCTGGCGATATCCAGTCGGGCGAGACGCCGGAGCAAACCCGCGACAATACGGTCACGGATAGCCAGCGGGCACACATCAATGCAGAAGCCGCTGCCTTTACGGCCGATCTTGTCGGTACTGACAAGGCCGCACGCAATCAGCGGGCCAACCTCCTGCTCGAGGGCATGGCGGCCGATGACCGTCGTGAGCTGCTCAAACTGCTGCGTGAGGAAAAGCTTCGTGTCGACAACCTCAGGCACCCGGAAACCGATCCGGACTACAAGCTCCAGGATAATTGGCAGGATGGCGGATATCCCTATAAATATCTCATGTCGCGCCGCAATTACGAGTTTCAGAAATATGACTTGCAGGTTGAGCTGCTCAAGCTACAGTCCTGGGTCAAGGAAACCGGCCAGCGTGTTGTGATTGTTTTTGAAGGTCGCGATGCGGCGGGCAAGGGCGGTACCATTAAGCGCTTCATGGAACATCTGAATCCGCGGAACGCCCGTGTGGTCGCATTGCAGAAGCCAACGGAACGCGAGCTGGGCCAATGGTACTTTCAGCGCTATGTGGAGCATCTGCCCACCAGCGGTGAAATTGTCATGTTTGACCGGTCCTGGTATAACCGGGCCGGGGTTGAGCGGGTTATGGGCTTCTGTACCGATGCCCAATACATGGAGTTCATGCGCCAGGCGCCGGAGTTCGAGCGCAATCTGGTTCGCAGCGGCATCAGTGTCATCAAGTTCTGGTTCTCGGTCAGCCAGGATGAACAGAAGCGCCGGTTCAAGGAACGCCGTCACCACCCGCTCAAGCAGTGGAAACTGTCTCCTATCGATATGGCCTCTCTGGACAAATGGGATGACTATACCCGCGCCAAGGAGGCGATGTTTTTTCATACCGACACCAGCGACGCACCCTGGATCGTGGTCAAGTCCAACTGCAAGAAACGCGCGCGGCTTAACGCCATGCGCTATGTCCTGCAGCAGTTCAATTACACCAACAAGGACTCCAAGCACATCGGCAAGATCGACCCGCTGATTGTGGGTCGCTCCAACGTGGTCTACGAGCAGGGCGAACACGCATTGCACAGCCCATCAGGGGTTAAGCAGGACACGCGCTAAAACCGGTTTGCGCGGTGCGTTGTTGTTGCGGCCATAAGCCGGTTATCGGTGCATGGCGCATGTATATTCATTGAAGCTATCCGCGCGCCACCAATTGCTGGGCCCGGTTCAGTATCTGGTCCAGATAGCGCTGCAGCGTCTCGCGCTCGGCGGGTGTCAGGTCCTGCAACAGGTAATCGTTGCGCGCCATCATCAAGGGTGACACTTCCCGATAGGCCGTCTGGCCGACAGGCGTCACCGCCAGGATCTGCTGTCGCTTATCGTCAGTATCGGCGGTGCGGGACAAGAATCCCTTTTTCTCCAGTCGGGCAATCGCCCGGCTTACTTGCATTTTATCCAGCGTGGTGTGTTGTGCGATATCGGTCGCGCGCATACGCCGTGCCTGATTGACGGCAACCAGCACGCGCCAGTCGTCGCGTGAGATCCCCAGCCTGCTTTCGTAGACCGTGGCGACCGAATGGCTGACCACGTCGGCCAACTGCGAAAACTGGTACGGCAAAAAAGCATTCAAATCAATCATGGAAAGCTCGTTTAATATTCATTTGGTAACGTATGATACTTTATTTTTATAGTCTGACTTGGCTGGATAAAAAATAGAACAAGGTTAAATCATCTAAAAAATAAAGGGTTGATTAAGTTATTAGTTGACGCGGAAAAGCAAATACTATTTAATAGTAACGTAGGTTACTATTATTAATGACCTGCGAAACACAGATTTTGCATCATAAACGTTGCATTGGAACTTGCGCATCGGGGCCTGTGCATAGGGCGCACGACCCATGTTCGGTTCGCACTGCAAAGCGTCGCGCAGGCGCTTGTGGCGACTGTGGTTTTGCAATCCGGTGCTCAAGCGCAATATTTCATTCAGCATATCAGACAAAGAGGGTAGACATGGACATTCAGAAAATACATCACGTAGCCTATCGCTGCAAAGACGCAAAGGAAACCGTTCTCTGGTACAAGGAAAATCTGGGGATGGATTTCGTGCTGGCCATTGCCGAGGATCGCGTGCCGTCTACCAAGGCCAATGATCCCTACATGCATGTTTTCATTGACGCCGGCCACGGCAATATACTGGCGTTCTTTGAACTGCCTAATTCACCAGAAATGGGCTTTGACGTCAATACGCCAGACTGGGTCCAGCATATCGCGTTCGAAGTACCGAGTGTGCAGGTGCTGGAGCAAACCAAGGAAAAACTGCAGGCAAAGGGCATTGATGTTGTCGGTATCACTAATCATGTGCTGTTCAAGTCCATTTATTTCCGGGACCCCAACGGACATCGTGTCGAACTGGCCGCGCCCACGGCCACGCCGGAAATGAACCGCAAACTGGATGAGGTCAAGTGGGAGATGCTGGAAGAATGGAGCAAGACCCGGCGTGCGCCCAAACACGCAGCATGGCTGCATGAAGAGGAGCTCACGGCGTAACGTTGGTCGCACGCCCTGCTAAACGTGCCGATAAAAAGCAGCTAAAAGGAGCAGATCGAATAGAGGCAAATCGCCATTCATTAGCGGTCTGTCTCTTTGTTATTGTGTGCGTATGCTGATAAGCGTTCCCGTGTCATAAGGAGTGGCTGCTCGTGTGGTTGCCCATAGTCTGTCGGTGATTGGAATGTCTATCATTGAAATGCCGTACGCGCGTCCAGAAAACGTTCGGCGAAATAGCGGCTGTCCAGCGAATCTACCCGGACCTTACCATTGTTGCGGCTGGACGGGGCGTGGACAAATTCGTTATTACCAATGTAGATACCCATATGCGAATAGGGCTTGTAGGTATTGAAGAAGACGAAGTCGCCTTTCTTGAGCTCTGATCGGGAAATTGGCTTGGTCAATTTGGCAATCATCGCGGTGTTATGCGGAAAGCGGAAGTCTGCAGACTCCTGGAACACGTAACGCACAAACCCGCTACAGTCCATACCGTCCGGCGTCATGCCGCCGTAGCGGTAGGGGGTGCCGGTCAGGGTCAGCGCCCGCTCGAGCACGGGATCGCGATAGGATGCGTCAAGTGACGGCGTTGAGAAGGAAGCGGGCACCTCGGCCACCGGGCCGCGGCTGGCGCAGCCTGCCAGCAGACAGCCTGTTATTAGCACTGCGATAGAAATCTGGAAACGTAGCATAGCTTACCCGACGCGAAAAAATCCTTTGGATTCCAGTATCGCAATTTCACCGCGCCGGGAAAAGCACTTTATTGGTATTTCTAAGAAAAAAATAAAAAATCAATCATAAAAACAACAAGTTAATAGGATTAGCTTATGTTGTTTGTGAAGAGTGTTTTTAATCTTGATGGTTGGCTGCGCCAAAATTGGGGCGAGGCGTCAATCTGTGCGCCCAGCTCGGCTGCAGCATGCCATGGCCAGCGCGCGTCATACAGCATACCGCGGGCAACGCCAACCAGATCTGCCTGACCCGAAGCCACCACCGATTCGGCCATTTGCGGGTCGGTAATCAGGCCAACGCCAATGACCGGCACATCCACGGCGTGTTTGATTGCCTGCGCAAAGGGCAACTGATAGCCAGGCTCGTTTTTGATTTGTTGAGCCTGCGACAGGCCGCCTGAAGAGACATGAATGAATGCCGCGCCACGCTCTTTGAGCGCCTGGCTCAGATGAATGCTCTGCTGCACGTCCCAGCCGCCATCGACCCAGTCGCTGGCTGAAATGCGCACACCCACCGGCACCTTGCCGGCCACTTCTTCGTAGACCGCCTGAAACACCTCCAGCGCAAAGCGCATGCGGTTCTCCAGGGAGCCGCCATAATTGTCCTGGCGCTGGTTTGACAGGGGCGACAGAAACTCATGCAGCAGATAGCCATGGGCACCATGCAACTCAATGGCGTCAATACCCAGGTCTACGCTGCGACGGGCCGCCTGTACGAAGGCTTCGATAATGCGCGTCAATCCCGCCTGGTCCAGTTCCTGGGGGGCACGATCCTTGGGATCAAAAGGCACGGGCGACGGGGCATAGGTTTGCCAACCGCCATCTTCCAGGGGCAACTGGCCACCGCCAAACCAGGGCTGGCGACATGACGCCTTGCGCCCGGCGTGCGCCAGTTGAATTGCAAAGGGGGTATCGGAAAAGCTGCGGATATCGCGCAGGGTACGCGCGATCGCATCCTGGGTGACGTCGTCCCACAGTCCAACGTCTGTCGGCGAGATGCGGCCCGCTTGCTCGACGCCTGTGGCTTCGATAAACACCAGAGCCGCGCCCGATACGGCCAGCGAGCCCAGATGCATCAGATGCCAGGGTTGCATGCAGCCGTCTATGGCTGAGTATTGACACATGGGGGGAACAATAATACGGTTTTTAAGCTGCAGGCTGCCCAGGTTGAAAGGACTGAACAGGATCGAATCGGTCATGGCGTCTTCACACTTTAGAAATTGTCAGGGAGTGGCACGGGCGCTGGGAAACTTTGTCAGCGCCACGTCTTGTTTTTACCATACCGGTCAGCGGTGAGCGGTATATGACCCTGATGACGACATGATCACGGATATTTGTCTGTAGAAAACCGGTTTATGAACCGGGATGTCCGGGGATACGCTGCGGTCCAAGTGACTTGTTGCTGCAACATAGCCGAAAAAAATGGTATAAAGCAGCATAAAATGTAATTATATTTTCATAAAAGATGAAAATAGTAAGTTTACTTACATTGTCATAGGTACTGTTTTTCCCATCCGGACTCTCCTTACCCTCTGTCATCATGATTGAAACCGATTTTACACGGGCGCTGGCCAAACGGCTGCCAGAGCTGACCAAACCCCAGCGGCTGCTTGGCACGTATGTGCTCGAACATCCGTTTAAGGTCGCCATCATGTCGATCGACGAGTTTGCCCAGGCTGCGGGTGTGTCCAGCGCCAGCGCCAACCGTTTTGCGCGGGCGCTTGGCTATCCGGGATATGCCCAGTTTCGGCAAAATATTATCAAGGGCTTCGAAGGCGTGCTGGAATCGGTCAATCGCCTGAAAAAAGAACAGTCCTATCCGGCTACCAATCAGGAAATCATGGCCAATGTTCTGGTGGAGGGGCAGCGCAATCTGGAGAAAACCCGCCTGAACCTGAGCGCAGAGACCTGTGACAGGGCAGTGGAGATGATTCTGGCCGCCCGCCGTATTTTCGTACTGGGTCTGGGCACTAGCGGTTATCTGGCGGGACTGCTGGAGCGACGCCTGTTTTCGCACAACGATATGGTGGTCAGCCTTGCCGGCCCTGGCGGGGTGACCTATGCGGCTCGCAGGCTGGCGCTGGTCGACGAAAACGACCTGGTGATTGCCCTCACTTTCCCCCGGTATCTGGCCGACACGGTCAGGATCGTGCAGAAAGCGCATGGCCGCGGCGCCAGGGTGTTGGGGCTGACCGACAAGGCGACATCGCCGATCGTTCCGGCCTGCGACTGCATTCTGTACACCTCCAGCGACAGCGTATATGGCACCAATAGCGATCCGGTGGCGCTGGCGCTGATCGACGCCCTTATGGCTGCCCTGGACTATCGCTCACCCTTTTCAGTTGCAATTGCCACCGAAGTGGCAGAAACCATCACCCCCTGGCTCATTCACGGAGAAACTTCGGCATGACAACTGCCATTATCGCCATTCATGGCGGGGCTGGCGCCCTGTCTCGCGAAACCATTACGCCGCAACAGCAAGCGGCCTACGAGACTGCATTGCACGACATTCTGGCGCAAAGCGGCGCCTTGCTGGACAAGGGCGGCTCGGCACTGGATGCCGTGACGCTGGCCGTGCGCCTGCTTGAGGATTGTCCCTTATTCAATGCCGGCCATGGCTCTGTATTTACCAGTGCTGCGACCCATGAAATGGATGCTGCCATCATGGACGGGGCCACGCTGGGCTGCGGTTCGGTCGCATCAGTCTCAACTGTACGCAATCCGGTACTGGCGGCAAGGGCTGTCATGGAAACCAGCGAACACGTGTTCTTCTGCGGTAAACCTGCCGAGGCGCTGGCCGCTGCCGCCGGGCTCGAGATGGTCGAACCCGATTACTTCAGCACCGACCTGCGCCGTGAGCAACTTGAGCGGGTCCGCGCAACCGGCGCCGCCAGTTTTGTACTGGATCACGATGCTGTGGCGCAGACACAACCGGCTCACGCGGTGGCGCCACTGGATGAAGACCGGAAACTGGGTACCGTCGGCGCGGTGGCGCTGGATCAGGCCGGCAATCTGGCGGCAGCCACATCTACCGGCGGCATGACCAACAAGCAGCCTGGCAGGGTTGGCGACTCGCCTATTATCGGCGCAGGGTGCTATGCCAGTAATCACAGTTGCGCGGTGTCCAGCACCGGCACCGGCGAAATGTTCATTCGCAGTGTTGCCGCGTATGACGTGGCTGCACAAATGCAATATGCAGGCCGCACGCTGACGCAGGCGGCCGATAACGTGGTGTTCGACAAGCTGCCGGCTATCGGTGGTGTGGGTGGCCTGATTGCCATCGATGCGCAGGGCAATGTGGCGCTGCCATTCAATTCCGAAGGTATGTATCGGGGTTACCTGCGCATCGGTCAGGATCCGGTTGTCGGTATTTATCGTGAGTCCGATGCCTGAGCGGCACCGTGAGCGGTATGGAGAAAACAGTAAGTGAATACAAATGTGATTAATGCAAACGCCGAGAAGGCGCCCGCGAATGGCACCGGAGAACTCGCAACGGGCAACGTCCTGGATGTGCGCAATCTGAGCGTCAATTTTGTCGGATCAGAAAGAACCGTGCAGGCCGTGCAGGATTTGTCCTTTACGGTGGGCCAGGGTGAAACACTGGCCATCGTGGGCGAATCGGGCTCGGGCAAATCGGTAACCTCGCTCTCGCTGATGCGCCTGGTCGAACATGGCGGCGGCCGCATCGTCAACGGGCAAATGCTGTTTCGCCGGCGTCAGGGACAGGTCGTGGATCTGGCCCGGCTGCCTGGCGCGCAACTGCGCAGCATTCGCGGGGCCGATATGGCCATGATTTTTCAAGAACCCATGACGTCGCTGAACCCGGTGTTTTCGGTCGGCGACCAGATTGCCGAATCTATCCGCCTGCATCAGGGGCTTAGCCAGCAGCAAGCCATGGCAGAAGCCTTGCGCATGCTCGACCAGGTGCGCATTCCCGAAGCGCGTGCCGTATTGGGACGGTTTCCGCATCAGTTATCCGGTGGTATGCGTCAGCGTGTCATGATTGCCATGGCGCTGGCCTGTAAGCCGGCCCTGCTGATTGCCGATGAACCCACGACGGCCCTGGATGTGACCATTCAGGCGCAGATTCTGCAACTGATCCGCGAACTGCAGAAAGAAATGAACATGGGCGTGATTTTCATTACGCACGATATGGGCGTGGTGGCCGAAGTGGCCGATCGCGTGCTTGTCATGTTCAAGGGCAACAAAGTTGAACAGAACAGCGCTCAGGCTATTTTCCACAATCCACAACATGCCTATACCAAGGCCTTGCTGTCGGCCGTGCCGCGACTGGGATCCATGAATGGCACCTCATTGCCGGCCCACTTTGATTTGCTGTCGCTGCAACAGGCGGGCGCCGATGAAGCCGTTACCCCGCACGAACCGGTGGTGCTGGCGCCTGATCGCCAGTCCGGCCCGATTTTGCAGGTTAAGGATCTGGTGACACGGTTCGATGTGACCAGCGGCATATTTAATCGCGTCGCCAAGCGCGTGCATGCAGTTGAAAAAGTCAGCTTCGACCTGTACCCGGCAGAAACACTGGCCCTTGTTGGAGAATCCGGCTGCGGCAAATCCACGACCGGTCGCTCCCTGTTGCGCTTGATCGAAGCGCACTCGGGACAGATCCTGTTCCAGGGGCGCGATATCAGCAAGCTCAATACACAGGATATGCAGGCAGTTCGGCGTGATATCCAGTTTATTTTCCAGGATCCGTATGCGTCGCTGGACCCGCGGCAGACCGTGGGCTATTCCATTATGGAGCCGCTGCTGATCCATCGCGTGGCCAGCGGACGCGAGGCATTGGCCCGTGTCGAATGGCTGCTCGAAAAAGTCGGCCTGCCGCCGGCGATGGCACAGCGTTATCCGCATGAATTTTCCGGAGGCCAGCGCCAGCGTATTTGTATTGCACGTGCATTGGCGCTCAATCCCAAAGTAGTGATTGCCGACGAATCGGTATCGGCACTGGATGTCTCGATCCAGGCGCAGATCGTCAACCTGCTGATGGATTTGCAAAAAGAATTTGGTATTTCATATCTGTTTATTTCACATGACATGGCGGTGGTGGAACGCATCAGCCATCGCGTGGCGGTGATGTACCTGGGGCAGGTGGTTGAATTGGGGTCGCGTCGTGAAATATTCGAAAACCCCCGGCATCCTTATACACAAAAACTCATGGCTGCCGTGCCCATTGCCGATCCCGCCCGGCGCCACAAGCTTGCCACCCTGATGGCAGGTGAGATCCCCAGCCCGGTGCGTGCTGTCGGCGATGAGCCGGTGGTATTGCCGCTGGAGCAGGTGGGGGCGGATCATTTTGTTGCCCGCCACCCGGTAGGTATTTACTGATTTTTATTTCGTTTAGTCAAACGGCGTTTAACCATTTATCCTTCGCAGGGAGATTTTCATGAAGCCTATTTATCTTCGCAAAGCATTGCTGGCCCCGGCCATAATGGCGTGCCTGGCCTTTTCTCATACCGCACTGGCGGCCAAAGATGTCACCGTCGCGGTTCCTTATGGTTTTGATTCGCTCGATCCCTATAACACCAATTCGACACAGTCGCAGGCCGTAGGCAAGGGCTGGTACGAAGGCCTGTTCATGTTCGATCTGGATTTCAAAATCCATCCGTTGCTGGCTACCGGTTACGAAGTCAGCGAAGACGGGCTCACCTATACATTCAAGCTGCGCCAGGGTGTAAAGTTCCATGACGGCACCGACTTCAATGCAGAAGCGGTCAAAATCAACTTCGAACGCGTACTGAACCGTGACAATGCGCTGGGTCGCTACAACCAGTTCAAGGGCATTGCAAAAATCGACGTGATTGACCCGGCCACGGTAAAGATTACGCTCAAAGAGCCGTTCTCTGCGTTCATCAATAATCTGACGCATCCCTCGGCCATGATGATTTCTCCGACCGCCCTGAAAAAATATGGCAAGGATATCAATCTGCATCCCACCGGCACAGGACAGTACGAGTTTGTTGAATGGAACCCCGGCCAGAATGTGAAAATGAAAAAATTCGACGGCTATTGGGACAAGGAACATGTGGCCAAAGTCGACTCTATCAATTTCCGTGTGGTGACCGATAACAATACGCGTTCAGCAGTGATGCAGACCGGCGAGGCCCAGTTTACCTATCCGATTCCCTACGAGCAGGCGGCCATCCTGAAGAAAAATGACAAGCTTGATTTGCTGGCCGAGCCGTCCATTATTGCGCGTTATATCGCCATGAATAATCTGGAAAAGCCTTTCGATAATCCGAAAGTGCGCGAAGCCATGAATTACGCGATCAATAAAGAAGCCCTGAACAAGGTTGTATTCAATGGCTATGCGCGCGTTGCCGAGGGCGTGGTTCCCGGCAAGGTCGAGTTTTCGCAAAAAATGAAACCCTGGCCCTATGATCCGAAAAAAGCCCGCGAACTGCTGGCAGAGGCTGGCTACCCGCAGGGGTTTGAAACCACGCTGTGGAGCGCGTATAACGACGGCACATCGGTCAAGGCTATCCAGTTCATTCAGCAGCAATTGCGCCAGGTTGGTGTAAAAGTATCGGTCGAGGCCCTGGAAGCCGGCCAGCGGGTCCAACGGGTTGAGACAGTGCAAAAACCAGAGGACGCCAAGGTGCGGATGTATTACATCGGATGGTCTGCCTCTACCGGTGAGGCCAACTGGGCATTGAGCCCCTTGCTGGCGGGCGATTCATGGCCACCTACCTTCGGCAATTTCTCCTATTATAAAAACGCCCAGGTCGACAAAGATCTGGCCGATGCTTTGAAAACCACCGATAAAGCCGCGAAGACCAAGTTCTACAAAGATGCCCAGGAACAGATCTATAAGGATGCGCCCTGGATATTCCTGAATACGGCCGATACCGTGGCAGCGCGCAGCAAAAAGCTTGATGGTTTTCATGTGATGCCTGATGCTTCCTATTACTTCAGGGATGTCAGCCTGAAGGACTAATTCAGTCCTGCTTCGCAGTTCTATTGCAATTGAAATATCCGCGGCGCCCCAGGGTGTCGCGGCCCAATGGATTCAAAAATGCTTTCCTATCTGGTTAAACGGATTTTCGGGATGATACCGACGCTGATTCTGGTCTGCGTGGTGGTTTTCCTGTTTGTACATATGCTGCCCGGGGATCCGGCCAGGCTTGCCGCAGGGCCCGAGGCGGATGCCGAGACGGTTCAGAATATACGCAAGCAACTGGGCCTGGATTTGCCGCTGCCGCAGCAGTTCGGCCATTACCTGATCAACCTGAGCCAGGGCGACCTGGGCACCTCGCTGCGCACCAAGCGGCCGGTGCTGACCGAGATCGCGGCCCGCTTTACGCCAACCCTGCTGCTGACCATTACCAGCATGATCTGGTCGGTGATTTTCGGCCTGGTGATCGGCGTGGTCTCGGCTGTGTGGCGCAACCGCTGGCCGGATCGCCTGTTCATGACGCTGGCGGTTTCCGGTATTTCCTTTCCGCCCTTTGCGCTGGGTATGGTCCTGATCCAGATTTTTGCCGTCAACCTGGGGTGGTTGCCTTCCGTAGGCGCGACCAGCTGGCAACACTATATTTTGCCGTCCATTACGCTGGGTGCCGCAGTCGCCGCCATCATGGCACGCTTTACGCGCGCCTCGTTCGTGGAGGTCATTCAGGAAGATTTCGTGCGCACCGCCCGCGCCAAAGGCTTGTCTGAAAAAGTAGTCATCGTCAAACATACCTTGCGCAATGCCTTAATTCCAGTGATTACGATGATGGGCCTGCAGTTTGGCTTTCTGCTTGGCGGCTCGATCGTGGTGGAAACCGTTTTTGGCTGGCCCGGGATGGGTACGCTGCTGGTGGATGCCGTCGCGGCACGGGACTATCCGATTATTCAGGGACTGGTTCTGCTGTTTTCCTTTGAATTCATTTTGATCAATCTGATTGTTGACGTGCTGTACGGCGTGATCAATCCGACTATCCGTTACAAATAACGGGACAGATATGACGCAAGTAACTTCTTCTCCGATAGAATCGCTGCCGCCACAACGGGAACGCATACGCACCCCGATGACGGAATTTATCCGCAAGTTTCGCAAGCAGCATCTGGCTGTCGTCGCGGCGCTCTTTATTATTGCACTTGTATTTATTGCCATTCTGGCGCCCTGGATCGTCCCCTTCGACCCAGAGAATTATTTCGATTACGACCGCATCAACCAGCCGCCATCAGTGCTGCACTGGTTGGGTGTGGATTCGCTGGGTCGGGATATTTTCAGCCGCATTGTGATGGGTACGCGTATTTCCCTGGCGGCCGGTTTTATCTCGGTTGCGCTGGGCGCCATTGTGGGCACGGTGCTGGGTCTGCTTGCCGGATATTACGAAGGCTGGTGGGAGCGCATTGTGATGCGTATTTCAGACGTATTGCTGGCGTTTCCCGGTATTTTGCTGGCCATCGGCGTGATTGCGGTGCTGGGTCCCAGCATGGTAAACGTGGTCATCGCCGTTGCGGTATTCAGCATTCCGGCATTTGCACGGCTGGTGCGCGGCAATACGCTGTCCCTGAAAAACATGACGTACATCGAAGCCGTGCGCAGTATCGGCGCTTCTGACTTCACCATTATTTTCAAACATATTCTTCCCGGCACGATTTCACCCATTCTCGTCTATGGCACCATGCGTATCGGCACCTCGATCATTACGGCGGCCTCGCTGTCGTTTATCGGTCTGGGAGCGCAGCCGCCGACGCCGGAATGGGGTGCTATGCTCAACGAAGCGCGCTCGGACATGGTGCTGGCCCCACACGTGGCGATTTTCCCGTCACTGGCCATCTTCCTGACCGTGCTGGCGTTCAACTTGCTGGGCGATGGGCTGCGGGATGCACTGGACCCGAAGATTGACCGGCAATAATCCCGTTGTGTTATCGATAGGTGGCACTGACAGATGAGTGTATATGACTGATTCTTCAACTGAAGCGGCGCTGTGCTCTGCGCCGCCAGTGGGCATCCTGCCTGCAGGACCGCATAACTGTATTACCGATGTCGCCGGCGTCAAAGTGGGGCATGTCACCCTTGCGCGGGGGGCGATCCAGACCGGCGTCACGGTTGTTTATCCGCATGCGGACGACCTGTTTCTGAACAAGGTAGCGGCCGGTGTGTCGGTGGTCAATGGTTTTGGCAAAAGCATGGGACTGGTGCAGTTGCAAGAGCTGGGGGTAATAGAAACGCCCCTGGCGCTGACCAATACCTTTTCCGTACCGCTGGTGGCGCAGGCGCAAATCAGGCAGGCGATTGCGGCCAATGCGCAAATCGGTCGCGATTGGCCGACCGTTAACCCGCTGGTGCTCGAGTGCAATGACGGGTATCTGAACGATATTCAGGCCATGGCCGTGACCGAAGCGGACTACTTTGCCGCCTGCGCCAATGCGACTGCGCAACCGGAGCAGGGCGCGGTAGGCGCCGGGCGCGGGATGAGCTGCTTTGGCTTGAAAGGCGGCATTGGCTCGGCATCGCGCATTGCCCGGCAGGAAAGGGAGCTGGCAGGCAGTGCGCCCGACTATGTGGTGGGCGCGCTGGTGCTGGCCAATTTTGGCAAACTGCGTCACTTGCGGGTCAATGGCCGGATGCTGGGCCAGGACATCAAAAGACGCATGGCCGGTGGGCACACGGCAGCGTCAATGCCCCCGGATATCGCGGAAAATGCACCCGACAAGGGATCCATCATCATGGTGCTGGCAACCGATGCGCCGCTGGACGCCCGGCAACTGCGTCGGCTGAGCATGCGCGCAGCTGCCGGGCTGGCGCGCACCGGTTCGAACTTTGGCCATGGCAGCGGTGATATTGCCGTTGCATTTTCAACGGGCATGCGCATCGGCCAGCAGGTACAGGCTGCGCAGATATCGGTGGCGCCCTTGCATGAGCTGCAGCTGGAGTCGTTGTTTGATGCGGCCGCCGAGGCTACAGAACAGGCCATTATCAACGCGCTGTGGTGCGCTACTGCAGTAACCGGGCGTGATGGCAACACGCGATCGCCGGTCACAGACTGGCTGCTTGACTAAGCAACTTCCTTGCGGCCGCGCAAGGGCAGTCTTGAATGCTATTAATATTACATTTGCAATAATAGTTGGCAAAAAATAACAAGGTGTGATCAATGAAAGTACTGATATCAACAGACATTGAAGGCGTCGCCGGTGTGGTAGATGCGCAGCAAGTGCGTGCCGGCAACGTCGAGTACGAACGGGCACGACAGTGGATGACAGCCGAAGCCAACGCAGCTATTGTCGGCGCGTTCGATGGCGGCGCCACCGCCGTTTATGTGAACGACTCGCATGGTGGCTTTCGCAATATGATTGCGTCTGAAATTGATGCGCGCGCTACTTTGATCAGCGGCAAGCCACGGGTCTACAGCATGATGACCGGTCTGGAATTCGGCGTCAACGCTGTCGCCCTGGTCGGGCATCACTCAATGGCTCAGGGCCGCGGCGTACTGGCTCATACCATCAACAGCTTTGCCTTTGCCCGGGTGATAGTCAACGGCATGGAGCTGGGCGAACCGGGATTGTATGGCGCGCTGGCCGGTCAGGCCGGTGTGCCGGTGATCTTCGGCAGCGGCGACCAGTATTTCATCGAAGAAAACAAAGGTTTTTTCGATGGCGCCGTATGGGTGGAAACCAAACAGGCCATGGGCCATGCCAGCGCCGCTACGCTGACGCCGCAGGCCGCCTGCGCGCGCATACGCGAGAGCATGCGCAGCGCAGTTAAGACCGCCATGGCGCAGGCGTTGACCCCGTTTGTGATCGGCGCGCCATATGAATGCAGGCTGCAAACCAATTCGCCTGCATTGGCCGATACGTTCTGCGTACTGCCCGGCACAGACCGTATAGATGGAGTTACTCTATCATTCAAGGCAGAAAGTATCGAGCATGTTATCCGCATATTGAATGTGTTTTCCACCATGTCGGCTGCGTTGCGCTAGTACCCGGGGCGTCTTGGTGCCAGGGCTGATCAGCCCAGTGCGCGGATGCCCGCAGGTGTGCGGATGATCGCCCGCAAGGCCGGTTTGCTGTCCGGTGCCGCCGGAAATACCGAGACCGGGGCATCCAGTTGCAGACTCGCGAGCAGTGCCTGCATCGCCTTCGGTTCCGGATGATAGATATGTAGTGCTTCCAGCGACAGGCCCATATCCGGCATGGATAATACCGGTAGCTCGGCGGTCTGCCATTCGATCAGGGCCGGGGCCATTCCGTCCAGGGGCGACACACCGCTTTCGGGAATGGTAATCAGCCAGTTCAGGTCTGCGCGCTGCATGGCGGTGACCGGGCCCAAAGGCTGCGTGCTAGCTGCCGCATGGGTATCAATACTTGTTGTACGCACGACCCAGGCCGACAGCGATGCGGCGCTCTGCGCCTCTAAAGCATCCAATCCGAACCATCGTGGCTGCGCGGGCGCCGGCGCGGCTGGATTGACGGCAATCACTTCAAGATAGCAGTTTGTGCCACAGCGCAACAGCCGATTGTGGGTGCCCATTTTTGCATGTTCTCCGCCAGGCAGCGGGGCGACGCCCAGGCAGTCGCGGACATAGGCCGCACCTGCATCCAGGTCGCTTGCGGTCACGACAAGATGATCAATGGCAGTGGTTGGTACAGGCATGGCTACTCCGGTTTTGCAGCCGCCGCTGCGGGATGTCCTGCTTCGTCGCTGGCGTGCTCATGATGCGAAAAACGCTCCAGAACGGCACGCGCCAGGGCGTCGATCGAGTCCGATATCACGAGATCAAACGCATCTCGGCGCGATGGCGGGATGGCTAGCGGCAATTCCGTACAACCCAGAATGACGGCCCGTGCGCCCATTTGAGCAAGGCGATTGACGGCCGCCGCCGCAGGGGCAAAGGCCTGCTCGTTCTGGTTGGATTTGACAGCGGCGATGGCCTGCACGGACCAATCACGAATGCTGTTGTCGTTGCCGGTAAAAGGCTCATATCCGGCCGCGCGCAGTGCCTCCTGGTACAGCCCCAATTGCATCGTCGCCGGGGTGCCCATGATGCCCACCGGGCCATCACAGATGCCATTGCGTTGCAGATCCTGAATGACCGATTCGACAATGTGCAGAACCGGCACCTGGACGCTGTCGCGCAATTGCTCAAACCACAAATGCGCCGTATTGCACGGGATGGCAATGCATTGCGCGCCCCAGCGCTGCAAGTCCAGCATGCCCTCACGCATGGCCGGCAGCGGGCTGGGTCCGCCCGCCAACTGGGCCGCGCTGCGGTCAGGGATCCGCGGGTCATTGCGCAGCAGCACCGGGATATGCGCCTGGTCGGCCGTCACCGGGGTCAGTTGCACAAGTCTGGCAGCAAATGTGGCGCCGGCTAGCGGTCCCATGCCCCCCAGGACACCGAGCACGGGCCAGACTGGTGGGGCAGCATTCAGGGAAGAGGAAAACGAGGATGTGTGAGGCAATGACATGAATATAACTCTCCGTAAGGGATGATTATACGACCAGGGCTGCCGACAACGCACTCGTGCGCAGGGGTTTTGCATCTCTTGCCGGGACGCTAGGGTTACAATCAGGCGGGGCCAAAGCGATGCGCCTGCCGCTGGCATTTGCGCCAGGCAGCCGCAGTAACGCCGCAGACAGGGGCCTGGCCTGATTTGCGGCAGCAGTTGGCATGGCAGCCCGACAATATTGCGTATTTTGAATTTGGAGTCAGCATGGAAAGTTTCGACTATGATTTTTTTGTAATCGGCGGCGGCAGCGGCGGAGTACGCGCTTCGCGCATGGCAGCACAGGCCGGCGCCCGGGTGGCGGTGGCAGAAGGATCCGATCTGGGCGGAACATGTGTCAATGTCGGCTGCATTCCCAAGAAACTTTACAGTTATGCTGCGCATTATCATGAAGCTTTTGAAGAGGCACGCGGTTTTGGCTGGAATGTCGGCGAGGCGACACTGGACTGGTCGGTCCTGAAAACCAACCGGGCCACGGAGATCTCCCGTCTTAACGGCATTTATCACTCGCTGATTACCAACGCCGGCGCGACCCTCCTGACTGGCTGGGCCGAGCTGGCCGGGCCCAATACCGTTCGCATGGACGATGGCAAGACCTATACAGCAAAGCATATTTTGATTGCGACTGGCGGCTGGCCTGTCGTGCCCGATTTCCCCGGGCGCGAGCATGTGATTACCTCAAATGAAATTTTCGATGTCCCGCAGTTTCCGCAGCGGCTGGTCGTGGTGGGTGCGGGATATATTGCATGTGAATTTGCATCGATCTTCAATGGACTGGGCGCCCAGGTGCATATCGTGATCCGCCGCGATCGTATCCTGCGCGGCTTTGATGAAGAAATCTGCGCGTTCACTGCAAAGGAAATGGAAAAAGCCGGCGTGCATTTTCACTTTGAAACCAAAGTGGACGGCATCGACAAAGAGGGTGACGTTCTTTCAGTGAAATTGAATGACGGCACGACGCTGCAGGCCGATCAGGTGCTGTATGCGACAGGACGCGCACCCAATGTGCAAAAACTCAATCTTGAGTCTGCCGGCGTGCAGGTCAATCACAATGGCGCTATTCAGATTGACGAAAACTACCGGACATCGGCCCCTTCCATTTATGCTTTGGGCGATGTGACCGACAGGATTCAACTCACGCCGGTGGCACTGGGCGAAGCCATGGTGCTGGTGGATCATCTGTTTGGCAAGGGTGTGCGCCGCATGAGTTATGAATTTATTCCGACTGCCATTTTCACCCATCCCAACGTGGGAACGGTGGGCTATAGTGAGCACGAAGCGCGCGAAATGTACGGCGAGGTCACCATCTATCGTTCGGAATTTCGCCCCCTAAAGCATACGCTTAGCGGCAGCACTGCCAGAATGATGATGAAACTGATCGTTGACAAAAAATCCGATCGTGTAGTGGGTTTGCATATGGCTGGCGATGACGCCGGAGAAATCGTGCAGGGATTTGCCGTAGCCGTGCGCATGGGCGCGACCAAGGCAGACTTTGACGCCACGATCGGCATCCATCCTACGGCTGCAGAAGAGTTTGTGACGATGCGCGGATAAAGCGCCCAAGAAGCGCTTTGGCTATATTGCTTTTGTGATATCGGCTGCCACCGGTTGTTACCAGGGGGGGGCAGACCGGCGATCACAACTGCCAAAAATACGGAATAGCAGAGCAGCACAAGCGGCCCGACAATCTGCGCAGGCGAGGAAGGCATGAGCGCATGGTGATGACATCTGTCATTGCGTCCCGCTCATGAGGCGTCGCTCAGGACACCACGTTCATTTCAGCTTTGGCACGCAATCTGGCGATCAATGGCAATGCGGAACGTCGCGTCAAGGAACACCCGGGTAAGTTGGGTAAAGGACATTCAGGGCATTAGTTCATGCCAAGCGTTAATGGCTCCATGTAACCATTCTATGCCTCAAGCAATCAACTACCTGAAAATGGTTCTATTTGACAAGCGCAATATGTCCGGATCAGGTGTGAGTCTGCATTGATGACGCTTATGTACCACGTTGCGTGGTACTTCATGTGGGATTGGTGGGGCTGGTCTCAGTTCATCTTGCCAGGCATATCAATGCCACGAATGATATCGGCAACGGCAAGCACCAGCCGTGATTCTGCAGCCACGGTGGCAATGGCAAGGGTGAGGTTATTGCGAATAGCAGGCTCGACAATAGGCGCGCAGCTCAGATTGGCCTGCCCGGGAATGTCGCCCAGGGCAGAACGGGGAATGATCGTGAACACAGGTTCGTGCGAATAACTCAGGGTTTCGACGATTGTCTGTACGACATCTACTTCGGCTACCACATTCAATTGCACGTTGCGATCCCGGCAGGTTTGTTCAACAAGAGTACGGATCGTGTTGGGCGCACTGGGCAGCACCAGGGGATATTGTCCAAGATCAGCCACCTGTACTTGTCCCGGCAGCCGCATTCCACTGGCATGCGCATGGGCAAGCACCAGATTTTCACGATAAAGCGACTCGACCTGCATTAGAGACGAAGGTGCCGGTTCGTACAGCAGCGCCAGATCAACCTTGTCTTTGAGCAACCAGTCCCGCAATTGGGCACTTAGTCCTTCGGCCAGCGTAATAGACGAATCCGGAAACAGCGCCCGGAACTGTTGCATGATACTTGGCGCCAGACGCCGGGCGATGCGCGGCGGAATACCCAGCCGCACCCGGCCCGGCGCAGCGGACCGGAAATTCATCAGGTCCTGCTTTGCCTGCGTGGCCATCCGGTGCAGCGTCCTGGCATGACCCAGCAGACGGGCGCCAGCTTCAGTCAGTTCTACCCCACGGCCCGTGCGAACCAGCAAATGCTGTCCAAGCTCGGCCTCCAGCAATTGGATCTGCCGGCTTAGCGAGGGTTGCGACACATCAAGCATGTCCGCAGCGCGGGAAAAGCTGTGCTGTTCTGCAATCACGATGAAATACTGAAGCTGTTTGAGATCCATGTAGCAATGATATACGTTTTTTCAATATCAGAAGTCGCAAGGCGGGTCTTGATGATTCGCAGGCCCTCGCGCATCATGACTGTGATTAGACAATAATGGGGGCAGCGGGCGATGAGACGTCTGGAGAACAAAGTAGCGATTGTGACAGGAGCCGGCAGTGTCGGGCCGGGTTGGGGCAATGGTCGGGCGATTGCCTGGCGGTTTGCCAGCGAGGGCGCGCAGGTTTTTGCCGTGGACATGAACCCCGATGCGTTAAATGAAACCGTAGCCAAGGTCAATGAAGTAAACGGCACAATTCGTACATGGACTGCAGATGTCACTTCGGCGGATGCGGTAGAGCAGATGGTGCGTGCCTGTCAGGAGGCCTTCGGGCGTGTCGATATTCTTGTCAACAATGTCGGTGGTTCAAAAAAGGGTGGCCCGGTTGCCCTGGATGAGCAAACATGGGACAGCCAGCTTGATTTCAATCTGAAAAGTGTTTTTCTGGGCTGCAAGTATGTATTGCCCTTTATGGAACAACAGGGTGCCGGGGCCATTGTCAATATTTCTTCCACATCCGGCATCCGCTGGACCGGTTCGGCGCAGGTTGGATATGCCAGCGCCAAGGCAGGTATTATCCAATTGTCCCGCGTCGTGGCTGTGGAATATGCCAAGCGCAATATACGGTGCAATACCGTGGTTCCGGGTCAGATGCACACACCCATGGTAGAAACGCGTCTGGCAGGACAGCGCGCGGGCGGCGATGTAAGCACGCTGCTGGCACAGCGCCAGGCGCGTATTCCGCTGCCATTCATGGGCGATGGCATTGATACGGCCAATGCCGCGCTTTTTCTGGCGTCCGATGAAGCGCGCTTTATCACGGGCACTGAAATTATCGTGGACGGAGGCATGAGTGCACGCTGCGACTGAGCCCCCCGTCCGCTATCCGGATCCTGCCGTGATTGCGCTGGACCCCCGCTTTCACGCGCTGACGCTGCCATTGGCGGCGCTCGAGCGGCTCGCAGGCGGCAGTCGCTGGGCCGAAGGGCCGGTGTGGTTTGGCGACTGGAACTGTTTGCTATGGAGCGACGTCCCGAACAACCGCATCATGCGATGGGACGCCTCCACCGGTCAGAGCCAGGTTTTTCGCAGTCCGTCAAATTATGCCAATGGTAATACACGCGACCGTCAGGGACGTCTGATCACCTGCGAGCATCTGTCGCGCCGGGTAACGCGCACGGAACCGGATGGCCGCATGACCGTGCTGGCCGATAGCTATCAGGGTAAGCGCCTGAATTCTCCCAATGACGTGGTGGTCAAGTCAGACGGTTCGGTCTGGTTTACCGATCCGCCGTTTGGCATCGTTGGCTACTATCAGGGTGAACAGGCAGAGCAGCAACTGCCAGCTGCGGTCTATCGCATTGACCCGGTTGACGGAAACGTGGCACTGGTGACTGATGCCGTCAACGGCCCTAACGGTCTGGCATTCTCCCCCGACGAATCACAATTGTACATAGTCGAATCACGTGCCCAACCGCGTAACCTGCTGGCCTTTGATCTGAATGCCGACGGCACCGGTTTGCTTGGGCAGCGTGTGCTTTTTGATGCAGGTGAAGGGACACCGGACGGCTTTCGGGTGGATGTCCATGGCAATTTATGGTGTGGCTGGGGAATGGGGACTGCCGACCTTGATGGGGTCAGGGTGTTTAGCCCGCAAGGCGAACTGCTGGGGCGCATTGCTTTGCCCGAGCGGTGCGCCAATCTTTGTTTTGGCGGTTTGCATCGGAACCGCCTGTTCATGGCGTCGTGTACGTCCATTTATTCACTGTTCGTCAATACGCAAGGGATTGCGGGTGCCTGACGGCATAAGGAGGAAGACATGTCCGGATTCGGAAAAAAATATATTAAATACGTGATGCCAGTTGCCGCTGCTGTTCTGGGCCTTGCTGTCAGCCAGCATGCTGTGGCCGCATCTCCCGTGAGTGTCGTGGTGGCCTTTCCTGCCGGTGGCCCCGGCGATACGCTGGCCAGGGTGACCGGAAAAGAGCTGGAGGGCCAGCTTAAGAAGACGGTGGTGGTGGAAAATAAACCGGGTGGTAATGGTGCCATTGCCGCCAGTACAGTTACCCGCGCAAAACCGGATGGCAATACGCTGTTTCTAAGTTCTACCGGTGCGATTGCCATCAATCCGGCGCTTTATAAAAAGCTGATCTACGACCCGGCAAAGGACCTGCGTCCGGTAGCGTTGCTTGTTTCCACACCCGAAGTGCTGGTCGTGTCCAAGAAAAGCGGTATTACAAGTGTGAAGGAATTGCTGGAAAAGGCCAAAAGTAATCCCGACGGAATATCGCTGTCCACCTCCGGGGTGGGCAGCATGCCTCATATGGCGATTGCCCAGTTTCGCATTGCCACCAAAGCCAATACGCTGATTGTGCCGTTTGGCGGCGCCGCACCGGCAATTACCGCGACCATAGGCGGACAGGTTGATGGCTTCTTTGGCGATGTGTCCGGCCTGGTGCAGCACATCAAGCAGGGCAGCCTGGTGCCTATCGGCGTGGCATCGGCCAAGCGATCAGCAGCGCTGCCGCAGGTGCCCACATTTGACGAACTGGGCATCAAAAATGTTCATGCGACCAACTGGTACGGTGTTTTTGCACCGGCCGGAACGCCTGATGAGAAAATCAAGGAACTGAACCTGGCTTATCGTGCGGTCATGAAAACACCGGCGGTCACGCAATACGTGCAAACCTCAGGCCTGGACACCGATGATCTGGAACCAGCACAATTTGCATCACTGATCGATCAGGATACCAAAAAATGGGGAGATCTGATCAAGGCGGAAAATATCAAGATGAATCAATAGGGTGATCACCAAAACGGGTGACGTCCAATAAGGTTGACTGCCAGTGCAGATGACTGTCGCAATGGGGATTTCAATGATCAATGTGCGCGACAGTGACCGACGGGGAGCCATCTCGAATCATCATGGGTGGGGCTATAATGGCCGACCCATGCGCCATTACGGAAGCCGGGTTGTACTGGCGCAGCAAACATGCATGTACGAGATGGCAAAATGGCGAGAAATATCGAAATCAAGGCGCGTATTGCGAGTGTCAGTGATCTGGCGCAGCAGGCGGCCACGTTGGCAACTGAATCACCTTGCGACCTATTCCAGGACGACACGTTTTTCAAGTGTGATGAAGGTCGGCTCAAGCTCAGGCAATTTGCAGACGGGACAGGACAGCTTATTTTTTATCGGCGCCCGGATGAGGCAGGGCCGAAAGAATCATTCTATGTGTTGTCAGAAACTGCGACGCCTGAATCGCTCAGAGAAGTGTTATCACTAGCCTATGGTGTGATCGGTCGGGTAATCAAGCGACGTACGCTATACATGGTAGGCAGAACGCGCGTTCACCTTGATCACGTAGAAGGACTGGGCCAGTTCATGGAGCTTGAGGTTGTACTTGAGGACGGCGAGTCCACCGCCAGTGGCATGCAGCAAGCCGAATTATTGATGCAGCAATTGGGGATCAGCAGTTCACAGCTGATCGTAGGGTCCTACTTCGATTTGTTGGGCCGCAAGCGTTTTTAATTAGCGCTGCCTGTTGCCTGATGTGCAGTGGTCTGACTGGCGCATCAACGCAATTGGGACTGTTCCTGCAAATGTCGCGTGCCCCACCGTTTTAGCGAAAACGACTCAGGGAGAACGGCGCCAGTTCATTGGCGCTTGCCTGGCCAGCCATGGCACGCGCCAGCAGCTTGCCGGTGTTGACAGAGCCGGTCAGCCCAAGATGGCCATGTCCGAATCCGGTCCACAGGCCCGGCAAATCTGTGACAGGGCCGATGACCGGCAAAGAATCGGGCAGGCAGGGCCGATGGCCCAGCCAGGTGGTAAAGCCGCTGGTATCCAGGTTGTCCAGACCGGCCAGCGCGTGATCCTTGAGCAGCAGTGCGCGCTGCTGGTTCATCGGCTTGCCGGTGCCGCCGAATTCAACCGTACCGGCGATGCGCAATTGGCCTTGCATCGGGTTCATGAAGATCTTGCGATCGGCCAGCACCACAATGCGCGATAGCGTCACACCCGGATGCGGCGCCTGCAAATGGTAGCCGCGCTGGCTTTCCAGCGGCACCGACAGATTCACTGTCGCCAGCAGATCGCGCGAGCCCATTCCTGCACATACGACAACATGATCGGCCTGCCATGATTGTTCGCCACTGAATAAATGCCATTTGTCATTGCTGCGACGCAGGCTACTGATACTGGCGCTGACAAATGTAACGCCCTGGTCTGTGTTCGCCCTGGCCAGAGCCTGTGAATACTGGAACGGGTCGCTAACCCAGCCTTCGTTCGGTAGAAACCAGCCGCAGCGATAGGTGTCGCTCACTGCCGGTTCCAGTTCAGCAATGGCGGCGCGGCCCACCGACTGCATGGCCAGCCCGAAGTCGTCCTTGAGCTGCCAGGACGCCTTGTCTTTATCACGGCTGTCGGCGTTCGGGTACAGGTGTAGCTGGCCTGTGGTTTTTATCAAATGGGCGCAGCCGATATCGCGAGCCAGTTCCGTGTGATGACGCACCGATCCGGTCAGCAGATCATGAAGGGCCGCCGCAATTTGTCGCACGCGTTCTGGTCGTGATGCAGCGATAAAGCGAGCAAACCAGGGCATGGCCGGCAACAAGTAGCCCAGCGGAACGTGCAGCGCACTGGTGCTGTCCAGCAGCATGGAGGCCGCCTGCCTGATGACGCCGGGCATGGCCAAGGGGGCGACCGAGCCTTCGGACAGCGCACCGGCATTGCCGAAAGAGCATTGCGAGCCCGGGTCCTGCGCGTCAAAAACGGTCACCTGCCAGCCCGCCTTTCGGAGGGCATGGGCTGTACACAAACCGACAATGCCGGCGCCGATAATGGCAACTGAGTTGTTTTGCATGGACATGGAAGCTTCTCGATCTGGCCTGATGGTGGCGTCCATTGTAACGGCTCAAACGCGGGTAGAATAGGCGGGTTGAGATAAACCGGCAAGGTCATGACGTTTTGCGCGGCAGGGCCATTTCTGACACAGGAGCATTATGCAGACACTGCCCACTTACACCGATGTTGTCGCCGCAGCCGAACGCATCAAAGGTTATGCGCACCTTACGCCGGTGCTGCGTTCCAGGACCATTGACGCGCAGCTGGACGCCAGTCTGTATTTCAAATGTGAAAACCTGCAGCGCATTGGCGCCTTCAAGTTCCGTGGCGCATTCAATGCGATCGCGGCATTGAGCGAAGCACAGCAGCGCGCAGGGGTTATTGCCTTTTCTTCAGGCAACCACGCCCAGGGCGTAGCGCTGGCCGCTTCCGTGCTCAATGTCAAAGCCACCATCGTGATGCCGCTGGATGCGCCGGCTGCCAAGCTGGCAGCCACACGCGGCTATGGCGCGCAGGTCGTGCAATATGATCGTTACACCGAGGACCGGGCGGCCATTGCCTCCAGCTTGGCGCAGCAGCATGGTTATACACTTATCCCACCCTATGACCACCCTGATGTGATCGCCGGCCAGGGGACGGCCGCCATGGAACTGATGCAAGAAACCGGGCCGCTGGATCTGCTTTTTGTCTGCCTGGGCGGCGGCGGATTGTTGTCGGGCTCGGCCCTGGCGGCGCGGGCGCTTGCCCCCGATTGTCAGATCTATGGCGTGGAACCGCAAGCAGGCAATGATGGGCAGCTTTCCCTGCGCGCCGGCCAGATCGTGCGCATCGACTTGCCAAAAACCATTGCCGATGGCGCGCAGACGCAGTTTCTGGGTGACTACACCTTTCCCATCATTCAACGCGAAGTCACTGATATTCTGACCGTTACCGATCAGGAGCTGATTCGCACGATGCGCTTTTATGCCGAGCGCATGAAAATGCTGGTCGAACCCACGGGATGTCTGTCGCTTGCCGGCGCCTGCAGTGCAAAAGAGTTGGTGCGTGACAAGCGCGTGGGCATTATTATCAGCGGCGGCAATGTCGACCTGGCCAATTTCTGCGCATTGCTAGGCAGCGCAGCGGAATGACGGAACGAAGCTTTGAAGATGCGCACCGTACAGTCAATCGCTAATACCCCTGCGCAGTTGCCGGAATGGCGGATGTTGATGGCAGGGCTTTGTGCCAGCCTCGTGGGTATCGGGCTGGCGCGCTTTGCCTATACGCCATTGCTGCCGGCTATTATCAACGCTCAATGGTTTTCTGCGTCCACGGCAGCCTATCTGGGTGCGGCCAATCTGGCCGGGTATCTGGCCGGTGCACTCCTGGGTGTGGGTATCGCCAGGCAGACCGGGACGCGTGCTGCCCTGCGGCTCATGATGGTCCTGGCGACACTTGCTTTTTTTGCCTGTGCGTTGCCGGTATCGTTTATCTGGTTTTTCCTGTGGCGTTTTGTGTCGGGCGTCTCTGGGGGCGCATTAATGGTGCTCGCCGCCACGTCTATCCTGCCCTTTGTGCTGCCTTCGCGTCGCGGGCTTGCCAGTGGGGTGATATTTACCGGGGTGGGATTGGGCGTGGCCGCATCGGGCACGCTGGTGCCAATGCTGCTGCAACTGGGCCTGACACAGACATGGCTGGGACTGGGAGGGCTGTCTTTATTATTGACGCTTCTGGCCTGGACCAGCTGGCCTCCGACGCCGCCAGCAACAACAGTTCCACCAGCATCCACAACATCTACAGCATCCGCACCAGAAACACCGATATCGACAACATCAGCAGCGGCGTCTACATCGACATCTACATCAGTCGTCGCACCGGTTCCCGCCGATGCTGCGCCGAACCCGAATCACCGCGCGGGCGGGCCTGACGACCCGATGGGTATGCAGGCGACGCTGTCGCACCCCATATCCGCTGAAACCGGCAGTCGTGGCTTGTATGTGCTGTATCTAGTCTACGGCCTGAACGCGGTCGGTCTGGTGGCGCACATGGTGTTTCTGGTCGATTATGTTGCGCGTGGGCTTGGCTGGGGCGTCAATACCGGGTCATTTTTCTGGGTGATTTACGGTCTGGGAGCCGTAGCAGGACCCCTGTGCACGGGTGCTGTAGCCGATCGCATTGGCTATGGATTGACCTTGCGTGGCGCGTTGCTGCTGCAACTGCTTATGGTCATTTTGCCGATCCTGAGCACGGCGCCCATCCTGCTTGGTATTTCCAGCTTTGCGGTGGGCGCATTCACGCCGGGCATCGTGCCGCTGGTTCTGGGACGTTTGCGCGAGATGCTGCCGCATTCTCCGACGCAGCAGAAAATTGCCTGGAGCAGGGCAACAACCGCTTTTGCGCTGATGCAGGCGGCCGCTGCCTACGCTATGTCATTTGTGTTTGCACATTCCAACGGCCAGTATCTGCTGCTCTTTATGCTGGCCGCGGCGGCTTTAGCGATTGCATTTGTGATGCTCATGCTGTCTCCAGGGCCTAAGGCGCAACGCTAAAGGCATTTTTTTCCTGGTCCGGGCAAGACAGATTGCGTGCCAACTCATGAACCGGCGCATTGGCTACGCCTTGCCTTGCTTGGTTCTTTACAGGTGCAAGAAGAAAGCGAGGCTAGGCCGGCGAGGGCGCTGCCGTTAGCATTGCACTGTGGCGGCGTGCCCGTCGTTGATCACAAGTGCAATCATGCACGTCAGACCGCCGGTGCTGTTACATTTTTCAGGTTGTTTTAACTTGTCTATGTTATCCGGACAAAATAGTGTTGGAAAATTGCCAAATCATTGATTAATTATAAGAATTATTTCTTCTTGCTATTTACTGCTTGTCTAGTAAATCGCTCCAAAAATGGCAAAACTGTCACTGCCGTGTAAGACAGCATTAACCGGACTGTCACACATCTTCCTTAATATGACAGCACTTGAACAGCAATGGCCGCTATGGCAGGTCGGCTGCTGACATCTGCTGCCTGTGGCCGCCCGTTTTCCGGTGCATTGACCCGGCAGTTGCAAATAAATAGAGGAATACGATGACTCAGGCAATTCGGGTTCAGAATTTGAACAAGACATTCGGCACCAGACAGGTGCTGCACGATCTGGAACTGGACGTGGCTCCTGGCGCAATGGTGGCGCTGATCGGCGCATCCGGTTCCGGAAAATCCACGTTGTTGCGCCATCTGGCCGGCCTGGCCATTGGTGATCGCCAGGTTGGTGGCGATATTCAGATGCTGGGCCAGCAAATGCAGAAAGACGGCATCTTGAATCGCAATGTTCGCCGCCTGCGTTCTGACATCGGCTATATCTTTCAGCAATTCAATCTCGTCGGGCGCTTGTCTGTGCTCAAGAACGTCCTGCTGGGTAGCCTGGGGCGCATGTCGCGAGTACGCGGCGCGCTCGGTCTGTTCAACAAGGAAGAAGTGAACAACGCGTTGCGGGCGCTGGAGCGGGTAGGGCTGCTTGAGTATGCCTATCGTCGTGCGTCGACTCTGTCGGGCGGCCAGCAACAGCGCGTGGCCATTGCCCGCGCCCTGTGCCAGAAGGCAGAAATCATTCTGGCAGACGAACCCATCGCGTCACTGGATCCGGAATCGGCTCGCCGGGTTATGGAAACATTGGCAGATATCAACAAACATGATGGCAAAACGGTCATTGTAACGCTGCATCAGGTGGACTACGCAGTGAAATATTGTCGCCATGCGGTAGCACTCAAAGGCGGTAAAAAGTATTTCGACGGCCCCATCAACGGGCTGAGCAACGAATTTCTGAGCGACCTGTACGGCTCGGAAATAGGTACAGCGCTTCTGTTCGGAGAACAGGAGGCACAAAAAACACCCGCCAGAGACCCGGCACGCCTGGTTCTGGCAGCAGCTTAAACATTATTTCATTAGGAATTTTCATGTTCAAATCGTCCATTCGCCGCCTTGGCATTTCCCTGTTCGCGCTGGGTATGAGTGCTGCCGCGGTTCAGGCCCAGGAATCCAAGGAACTCAATTTCGGCATTATCTCTACGGAATCTTCCCAGAACCTGAAAACTGTTTGGGAACCGTTCCTGGCCGATCTGTCCAAGCAAACCGGCTACAAAGTAAAGGCTTTCTTTGCTCCTGACTATGCCGGCATCATCCAGGGCATGCGCTTCGATAAAGTCGATATTGCCTGGTACGGCAACAAATCGGCCATGGAAGCCGTGGATCGCGCCAACGGCGAAGTGATCTACCAGACGGTGGATAAAGACGGCAAACCTGGCTACTGGAGCCTGCTGATCGCTCATAAAGACAGCAAAATCAATTCAGTCAAGGACATGCTGGAAAACGCCAAGACGCTGAACTTCAGCAACGGCGATCCGAACTCCACGTCCGGTTACCTGGTGCCCGGCTATTATGTGTTTGCTGAAAACAATGTTGATGCCAACAAGATTTTCAAACGCTCGGTCAACGGCAGCCATGAAGTGAATGCACTGTCTGTGGCAAACAAACAGGTTGATGTCGCGACCTTCAATACTGAAGGCATGGAGCGTTTGAACCGGACCAGCCCGGATAAAGCAGCCATGCTCAAGGTTATCTGGAAATCTCCGCTGATTCCGGCCGATCCTATCGTATGGCGCAAAAACCTGCCTGAGGACGTGAAGGCCAAACTCAAGACATTCTTTGACAGTTATGGCGACAAGCCGGAAGAACTCAAAGTGCTTAACGCAATCGCCTGGGGCAAGTTCAAGCCTTCAAACAATGATCAATTGCTGCCGATCCGCCAACTGGAACTGTTCAAAAAACGGTCACAAATTGCTGGTGACAGCAAACTGGACGAGCAGGATCGCAAGAAACAGATCGCCGGCCTGGATGAACAGCTGAGCAAGATCTCTGCTCGCATGAAAGAAATCGAAGGTAAAAACTCGTAATTTGAGTTGATCATGATGGCGGCCTGCATTGCATTTGCAGGTTGCCACAAACTGGAAATGAATATGTCTGTAATGACGACAAGCCCCAGCCCGATGTCCGGCGCACTGCCAGCGCAGCCGCCGCGCATGACATGGGCAAAAATGCTGGGATGGGGGCTGTTCCTGCTGTTTTTAGCCTGGGCCTGGCAAGGTGCCGAAATGAATCCGGTCCTGCTGTGGACCGATTCGGGCAATATGGCTACGTTTGCCGCGGATTTTTTTCCGCCTGATTTTTCTGAATGGCGCATGTATGCGCGCGAGATGCTGGTTACCATCCAGATCGCCGTCTGGGGTACCGTTCTGGCGATTATTTTTGGTATTCCACTTGGCATATTGTCTTCATCCAATCTGGTGCCCTGGTGGGTTTGCCAGCCGGTACGGCGCCTGATGGATGCCCTGCGCTCCATCAATGAAATGGTCTTTGCCATGTTGTTCGTGGTGGCCGTGGGTCTGGGACCATTTGCCGGCACCCTGGCGCTGTTTCTTGGCACCACGGGAGTATTGGCCAAGTTGTTTGCAGAAGCTGTTGAAGCGATTGATCCGGGTCCCGTCGAAGGAGTGCGTGCCACCGGCGCCAGCGCTTTGCAGGAGGTGATATTCGGGGTGATTCCCCAGGTCATGCCCTTGTGGGTGTCGTATGCACTGTATCGATTTGAGTCGAATGTGCGCTCGGCCACTGTGGTGGGGATGGTTGGCGCCGGCGGTATTGGTGAATCGGCCAGGGTTTACTAGACACTTTTAAGCCTCATAATACTCACAGATGGAGATTATTATGAGCAAGGTCCGATTTACGGAAGAATTCAAACTCGAAGCGATAAAGCAAATCACAGAACAC
>JAFAEO010000047.1 GCA_023423975.1 Pseudomonadota bacterium | reverse complement strand
AGCGCCACATCGCCCCGCGCCACCCATTCATCCAGCAGCGGACGGCGATACAGCCAGACGATATCCGGGCCGCCAGGCTGGTCCATCACCGATTTTTCCGTCACCGGGATGCCGTCGTAAAGCCCGGTCAGCTCGAACGGATCGTCGATCTGCAATTCGTCCAGAATCTCTTCGGGGGCGAATTCAGCCACCCGGATCGCCACATCGGCGGCCAGAGGGGCGAATTCGGCGGGCAGGGCCTGCAGGGCGGCGCGCGCCATGTTTTCCAGCTCGGCGGCGTCGGGGGCGGTCAGCGCGTTCAAATCTTTCATCCGCATCTCCTGCATATGCAGCCTGATATGGACAAAAATCGCCGCATATGAAAGAGCAACCCCAACAGGAGACCTCCGATGACCATCACCCGCTTTGCTCCGTCACCCACCGGCCACATCCATGTCGGCAACCTGCGCACGGCATTGTTCAACTATCTGATCGCACGCAAGGCGGGCGGCACCTTCATCCTGCGCCTCGACGATACCGACCGAGAGCGTTCGAAGCAGGAATATGTCGATGGCATCAAGCGTGATCTGGACTGGCTGGGCTTGCACTGGGACCGCGAAGAGCGTCAGTCGCTGCGGCTGGACCGTTACGCGCAAGCCGCCGACGGACTGCGTGCTGCCGGGCGCCTCTATGAGGTGTTCGAGACCCCGACCGAGCTGGACCTGAAACGCAAGAAGCAGCTGAACATGGGGCGTCCGCCGGTCTATGACCGCGCCGGGCTGAACCTGTCGGATGCGGAAAAGGACAAGCTGCGGGCCGAGGGGCGCGAGGGTTACTGGCGGTTCCGGCTGGATCTGGAACGGATCGAATGGATGGACGGGATTCTGGGCGACATCTCGATCGACGCGGCTTCGGTCAGCGATCCGGTGCTGATCCGTGCCGATGGGCAGGTGCTGTATACCTTTGCTTCATCGGTTGATGATACCGATATGGGCGTGACCCATATCGTTCGGGGTGCCGACCATGTGACCAATACCGCGACCCAGATCCAGATCATCCGCGCGCTTGGCGGCACGCCGCCGGCTTTCGCCCATCACAGCCTGCTGACCGGTGCGAAGGGCGAGGAACTGTCCAAGCGGCTTGGCGCGCTGTCGATCCGCGACCTGCGCGAGGCAGGCGTCGCCCCCGAGGCGCTGCTGTCGATGATGGCGCGTCTGGGCTCCAGCCAGCCGGTCGAGCTCAAGACCAGCCTCGACGATCTGGCCGAGGGGTTCGATCTGTCGCAATTCGGCGCCTCGCCCACCCGCTTCGACGCCGAGGATCTGTGGCCGCTGACCCGCGAACGCAACCAGGCGCTGCCCTTCGACGCCGTGCAGGACCGCATCGCAGCCCTTGGCGTGCCGAACGATCTGGCCGAACGCTTCTGGCGCGTGGCCTCGCAGAACATCACCCGGCTGGACGATCTGGCGGGCTGGTGGACGATCTTCAGCGAAGGGGCCGAGCCGCAGATCGACCCCGAGGACGCCGATTTCATCGCCGAGGCAATGACGCTGCTGCCCCCGCCGCCCTATACCGACGCCAGCTGGGCCGAGTTCACCACGAAGGTCAAAGAGGCGACCGGCCGCAAGGGCAAGGGTCTGTTCATGCCGCTGCGCAAGGCGCTGACCGGCCAGGCGCACGGCCCCGACATGGGCGAGGTAATGCCACTGCTGCAGGTCGTCCGCGCCCGCGGCTGACCTGCTGCGCGCCACCTGCGGACCTTTTCCAGCCAGGGGCATGCCCATGATTCAGGCCCCTGGCACGGCTGGCCCCACGCCGCCGAACGCCGCATGAGTAGCCTGTTTCGCCGTCACCTACATTCTTGTTCGGAAAAGGTTCAGAAAACCGCTTGACGCCCCTGCCCGCAGCCCTTACATCGCCCCTCACCCGTGGCGGAGTAGCTCAGTTGGTTAGAGCAGCGGAATCATAATCCGCGTGTCGGGGGTTCAAGTCCCTCCTCCGCTACCATTGATCTTGAAGCGTTTTCCCGGTTAAGGTGCCTAGCACCATAGAACAGTTGGGAGTCTTTGTTGCTCCCTCATATGCTTCACGTTTCCGAATAGCCGACAATCCCAGTGCCGAATCGCGGCTCAGATAATGGGAATCCAGAATGGCCTCGACCTGTTTGAGACTGTGGCCCGTCAGAGTCGCAATCTCAGGTGTCGTGCAACTGGCGACAGCAAGCCGTGTTACAGCCGTGCCGCGCAGATCGTGGAACGTGAGTCCATCAATCCCAGCGGCAGCGCAGACTGTTCGCCACGATGAGCGAAAGCCGGATTCCGTCCATGAGGTGGCGTTGTTGCAGAACTGATCATCATCCGGGATTCACGGCGTGAATCTGGTGGGTTAAGAGCCTGCCATGAGCAAGCCCGAACCTGCCCGCTACGGTACGACCAACTGGCAATCCTATAACGACGCGCTGAAGCGGCGCGGATCTCTGCTCGTCTGGCTGGACCGGGACATGGACTGGCCTGCGCCGAAGGCAGGCAAGCCCGGACGTCCGCCGGTCTTCTCCGACGCCACCATCCAGTTCTGCCTGATGATCAAGGTGCCCTTCGGCCTGCCGCTTCGGCAAACGACCGGACTGGTCGCCAGCATCCTTGAGATGGCTGGTCTGGACTGGCCGGTCCCGGACTTCTCCACGCTCAGCCGCCGCCAGAAGACAATCACGGTCCAGCTTTCGTCGCGCCGGGCTCCGGGCGCTCTGAACCTGCGGGTGGATAGCACCGGGATCAAGTTCCTGGGTGACGGAGAGTGGCTGGCGAGGAAGCATGGCACCCACCGCCGGCGCCAGTACCGCAAGGTCCATCTGGCGATGGACACGGCGACCGGCAACGTCCGGGCGGTGGAATTCACCTCCAGCCGTGAGGGCGACAGCCCCGTTCTCCCTGATCTTCTGGACCAGATCCCGGAAGACGAGGAAATCGGCACCGTTACCGGTGATGGCGCCGAAGGCACCCGCCGTTGCCATTCGGCGATCCTCGCGCGCGGTGGCACAGGGATCATTCCCATCCGCAGAAATGGCCGCCTCTGGAAAGAAGATTGCCCCGCTGCCCTGGCCCGCAACGACATCCTGAGGGCAACCCGGCGTCTCGGCCGGACGATTTGGAAAAGATGGTCCGGCGACCATGTCCGCAGCCGGGTCGAGGCCCGGATGAGGAACCTGAAATCCTTCGGCGAGCGGATCGCCTCGAGGGACCCCGACCGTCAGACAGCCAAGATCCACATCCGCGTGGCCCTGATGAACCGCTTCAATGCCCTCGGCACCGCCCAGATCGAACGCGTGGCATGAACTCAGCCGGGAAAAGCGGCATTATGTCCTGAAAACGACTTCTGCAACAATGTCGCAGCAACCTATAATGGGGAGACGGGTGCGCGTCTGGATCACAGGGCGGTGCCACTCGTTGCTTTGGGCTCAACTGTCATTTCCCAGTCTGCTTCTCGGATGATCCGATCGGGCTGCGATAGCGGATGTCACCGTCCACTTGGATCATGTCGCCTCGGCGCCACCTGTTTCGTTTCAAGTTCAGTCCCAAGGGCGTACTTGTCGCAATCAGCATCATCACCGACCACACTTGAATCTGCTCTGAACTGGATATACATTTCTGAACAGTATATCCATTGATGAGGACCGGCTGATGCATGTCGCCAAATGGGGAAATTCGCTGGCTGTCAGGCTGCCTGCTGACCTGGTGCGCGAGCTTGGTCTGAAGGCCGGCGACGAGATCGAGCTGAAACGCGCTGATGATGGCCTGGCCATCCGCCGTCGCCCCTCGGCAGACGATGTGCTGGAAGATCTGCGCCGTTTCCGGGGGCGACTCCCTGCATCTCAGCGACTGAGCCGCGACGCCGCAAATGAGCGCTGACTTTTTCGATACCAACGTCATCCTGTATCTGCTCGATGATGGACCCAAGGCAGATCGGTCTGTCGAGTTGCTGGCAAAGGGCGGACTGATCAGTGTTCAGGTG
>JAFAEO010000012.1 GCA_023423975.1 Pseudomonadota bacterium | reverse complement strand
TTCTGGCGCAGCGGGTGTTGTATTTTCAGCAGCTGGCGCAGGTTCAGCAGCAGGTGCTGCCGGTGTTGCGCCGGATGGTTCAGGCGTTGCCGGTGTAGCAGGTGCCGCTGAAGGCGCCGCAGGCGTTTCGGCAGGTGCCGGGGCTACAGGCAGATCTGCCTGTGGCTGAGCAGCAGGTGCTGGCGTGGTAGAAGCCGGTGCCGGAGCCTCATAGCCCTGCATAACACCACCACCCGTCGCAGGACCGGCAGCACGACCCGCATGATTGCCAATATAGGCAAGACCCAGCGTGCAGGCGAAAAACAGAATAGACACCCACTTAGTCGCGCGCGAAAAAAAGTTTGCCGCACCGGTGGCACCAAACAAACTTCCGGCAGACCCGCCACCAAAAGAGGAACCCATATCAGCACCCTTGCCTTGCTGCAACAGCACCAGGCCGATAACCGTCAATGCAGACAGGACCTGCACAACGGCCAGTAAAGGGTATATAAACGATGGCATTTAAGTATTACTCCAAAAAAATTCCGTATAAGGAATATGACCACGCTGCTAGGCGTTGGCAATTCCCTGAAAATCTGTTGCGACCAGCGAGGCGCCGCCTACCAGCGCGCCATCAATATCTTCCTTGGCAAACAGGCTTGCTGCATTTGCAGCCTTGACGCTGCCGCCATACAAGACGCGCTGCTCGGGTGCACCCGCTTGAACCAATAAGCTGCGGATGTGCGCATGTACTTCCTGCGCCTGCTCTGGCGAGGCAGTAAGACCCGTACCGATAGCCCATACCGGCTCATACGCCAGAACCATTTTTGTGACCGCATCCGCACCCAGCGCGAGCACCGGCTCAAGCTGGCTGCTAATTACCTGCAGCGTCTTGCCCGCCTCGCGCTCGGCCTGCGTTTCACCAACGCATACGACAGGCGTAATACCGCCGGCAATTGCAGCGGCAGCCTTGCGCGCAACGACATCACTGCTTTCACCGTGGTAAGCCCGACGCTCGGAATGACCCACAATTGCCCAGGCGCAACCGAACTCCGCAAGCATAGCAACCGACACCTCACCGGTATACGCTCCCTTGGCATGCTCACTGACGTCCTGGCCGCCCCAACTGATGGCACTATCTTTCAGGATATCTGCCACTTGCTGCAGGTAAGGAAAAGGCGCGCATACGGCCAGCTCTGCCGCAGCCTCATTGGCCGCTGCGGCATTCTGCAATTTGACCAGATCCGAAAGCAGCTGCTGGTTTTCAGCCTTGCTGCCATTCATTTTCCAGTTTCCGATGACCAGACGCCGACGCACACTCATATTTTCCTCGGTAAAAAGGGATTTTAACAAAACCAGAGATTATAACCTTTTCATTTCTAAAAGGAAACTTAAACCGTCAGGACAATTTTCCCGATGTTCTCGCCTTTTTCCATCATGGCATGGGCATCGCTGGCCTGAGCCAGGGCAAATGTGGCATGAATGACGGGCTTGATTTGGCCGGCATCCAGCAAAGGCCATACCTTTTGCTGCAGCGCCTGGGCGATCTGCGTTTTGAACGCGACACTGCGCGGACGCAGGGTTGAGCCGGTAATAGTCAGCCGACGTCGCATCACTTGCGCCGTATCGATCGTTGCCTTGCTGCCACCCAACTGAGCAATAATGACAATCCTCCCATCATCGGCCAGGCATTGGATATTGCGATTGATGTATTCGCCAGAAACCATATCCAGCACCACATCCACGCCCTTGCCATCCGTCAGCTTCTTGACTTCCTCAACAAAATCCTGGGTCTTGTAATTGATCGCCTTGCTGGCCCCCAGCGCCTCGACGGCAGCCGCACGCTCATCGCTTCCAACTGTTACAAAAACCTTGTGCCCCAGTGCCCGGGCAATTTGTATGGCTGTGGTTCCGATACCACTGGCGCCACCATGAACCAGCAATGTCTCGTCGCCGGATAACGCGCCACGGTCAAACACATTGGTCCAGACGGTAAAGAATGTCTCAGGCAATGCTGCCGCTTCCACATCACTGAAACCTTCAGGAATAGGCAGACAATTGCCCGCCGGCGCGACGCAATACTCGGCGTATCCGCCCCCAGGAGTCAGCGCACATACGCGATCGCCAATTTTCAGAGAAGTACCTGTGAGGTCGCCTTCGACGATCTCACCGGCCACTTCCAATCCCGGCAGATCGGAAGCGCCGGGCGGCGGAGGGTAGGCGCCTTTGCGCTGAAATACGTCAGGTCGGTTAATTCCGGCAGCAGTCACACGAATCAGGACATCGCCCTGCTTTAATACGGGCTTTTCACGCTCCACCAACTTTAATACTTCAGGTCCGCCCGGGGTGGAAATTTCAACTGCCTTCATCTGTCTTCTCCTGCAAAAAATAATGGAGGTCATGCGCACGAATGCCATGCCTGGCTATCAATCATCACGAGATTTTAACGTCGAAACTAATGCGTGCCCTCACGACAAGGTCAATTAGGGAAATAAACGAGCCCTTGCATGGCCAGGGGATGCTTTATGCCCGCCCTATCCGCGTCCCGCAGCAGCCCCAGTCCATATGCGGCGCCCCATATTGCTCATCACGCATACTTACACACAACTGAATATCGTGATAATCTTAGTTTTTTAACATGCCTGTATCGACGCTCGCCTGGCTGGTCCCGCAACCGTTACTGTCCGTGTCAGTAGCTCTATGCTGCCATACGGCACCTTAGTTGGTGCAACGCTTTGGTAATGCATTAACAGGACATAACACTTGTTGGATCGCCAGCACATTGTCTTGATTGCAACCGGGCCAGCGCATGTGCTGCCTTTTCGCTGGCGCGCACTGACCCCGGTTGCGTTTATAATTTGCGGCACCCTTGGCAACTGCGGACTACGTCGCAGCAGACAGCCCAAAAGGGGCCAGCGCCGGATCGTTGCCACACGCGCAAATGCGCTTGCCGGCCCGAATACCCAAATCTATGAAAACAACACCGGAGAACTCAACCGCATTTGATGGACGCAGCAAATTAATTGTTGCCGATCTGGAAATTGACCTGCATCGCAGCCAGGTAAGACGTTCCGGCGTGGAAATCGCGCTCTCTGTTACCCAGTTTCGCATCCTGCTGTATCTGGCCGCCAACCCAGGCACCATCATCCCCAAATCAGCATTGAATGCTGTTCTGGACAAGCAACCGTCGTGCTTGAACTCCAATGCCGTTGACGTGCACATCGCACGCTTGCGCCGCAGAATCGACCTGAATTTTTTCCCGAATCTGATCCATACCGTGAGGAAAAAAGGCTATTGTCTGTCGGAAGGGATTCGAAAAAAAGACATGAGCGCGCAATAAAACACCCAGCCAGAGCGAACAACCATATCTGCCCCATGCGACATTGATGGCCGTCGCCAGTAGGTGCGTGCGCTAGCAACAGGCGCGTAATGAGACGCCCTATCAACCCCCACCTACCCGGCTATCCCTGCCTATCTATCCCTGCCTATCTATCCCCGCGCATCGGCTGGCGCCAACCCGGCCCCTTCTCGCAGGCAAGCATCAGGGGGCCGGCTCGCTCGTCTGCTACAGCCTCGCGCTCGAGATAGCGTGGTCCAGTCACGACAAGCTTACTACCCCTATCGCATGATCAGTACAGGTACCGGACTGGTTCTCAGCAACGTGGTCGTCAGACTTCCAACAATAAGCTCGCGAATCCGCGAATGTCCATAGGCGCCCATGGCGAGCAAATCGATATTATTGGACAATATATAATCCACAATCACCGTCTCAGGCTCGCCGCCCAACACGGTCAATATCGGCTCAAACTGCATCGCGGTTAGCGCTGACCGCACCCAGTCCATATGCTCTCTGGCCTGCTGCGAATCCTCACCAACATATAACACATGGCATTGCAGATCCGCCAACAGCGCACTACCGGCCAGGCGCTCCACCATTTTGCGCGCAGTATTACTCCCATCGAAGGCAACCAGAAAACGCCCGGGCTCGCGAAATGACTCCGAAACTACCAGCACCGGCAGATCAACAGATCTGACGATCTTCTCTACATTGTGATCAAAATAACTGCGGTGCGCTCCCTTGGCCTGCTCGTGCTGACCCAGGATAATCATCCTGGCCTCGCCCTGCAGATCCAGCAAGCTCGATGTCAATGTACCGTGTCGCTGGCGCGCTTCCACCGCAGTCAAGCCTGCGGCCACCGCACGCTTTCTGACGACCTCCAGAATATTTTTCCCATGCAACTGGGCCAGCTTGCTGCGCTGTTCATCAAGCTCGCTCAATTGGCTCAGCAGCATATCATGGGCGTCAAAACCGATGCTTCCGCTCAAATCAACGATCGAAGCCCTTTCCGGATGCCTGTCCAGGACGTGCAGAAAATCAACGGGAATATTCAAAAGCTGCGATACCCAAATTGCATAATCACACACGGCAAGTGTATGCCTGGCACCATCAATGCACGCAATAATCTTTTTCATTCGTGTCTCCCTTTTTAATGGTTCGCCAGCTTGCCTGCCCCCTGCGACTTGTCGTGAACGGCAAAGCGATCCACCAGTGTGGTGCTGGCCTGGTCCAGTCCTTCGATGTTGACTGCCGTACCCTCACGCCGGAACTTCATGATGACCGTATCCAGCGCAGCAATGGCTGTAATATCCCAGAACCTCGCGGAGCGCAAGTCAATGGTAACCTCATCAACCACTTCCCTGAAGTCAAATTTCGAAATAAACGCCTGTGCCGAGGCAAAGAAAATCTGCCCTGTCACATGATAGGTTCTGGCTGCCTCGCTACCGGCTTTGACTGAAGTCACCCTGAGCACCTGCCCCACCTTGTGAGCAAAGAATATCCCGCTTAGCAGTACGCCCACCAGCACGCCTTTGGCCAGATCATGCGTGGCTACCACCACCACGACCGTGGCGATCATCACAATGCTCGAGCTTTTGGGGTGGCGGGTCAAATCACGTAACGAAGACCACCTGAATGTACCAATCGACACCATGATCATCACGGCCACCAACGCCGCCATTGGAATCTGCTTGACCCACGGCCCCAGAAACACAATAAGAATTAACAATACGCTGCCCGCAGTCAGAGTGGACAAGCGTCCGCGGCCGCCGGACTTGACGTTGATCACCGATTGCCCAATCATTGCGCAACCGGCCATCCCCCCAAGAAAACCAGAGGCGATATTTGCCACGCCCTGTCCCACGCACTCCCGGTTTTTATCGCTGGGCGTATCGGTCAGGCCATCTACAATCGCTGCCGTCATCAACGACTCCAACAGCCCCACGACGGCCATGGGCGCAGAGTAAGGCAGAATAATCGTCAGCGTCTCCCAATTGAGCGGCACATCCGGCAGCAGAAAGACGGGGAGACTATCGGGCAGTTCACCCATGTGACCCACCGTTCTGATATCCAGTCCCAGCACCATTGACACAGCAGTGAGCACCAGTATGCACACCAGCGGCGACGGTATCGTTCTGGTGATATATGGAAACAGGTAAATAATCAGCAGACCCGCAGCAACCATGGCATAAACTACCCACGTCACGTTCATCAGTTCGGGCAACTGAGCCATGAATATCAGTATGGCCAGCGCATTGACAAAACCGGTTACGACAGAGCTGGAAACGAAGCGCATCAACGCCCCCAGGCGCAGCATGCCCGCCAGAATCTGTAGCACGCCAGTCAGCAAGGTCGCCGCCATTAAGTATTGCAGCCCATGCTCCTTGACCAGGGTCACCATCAGCAGCGCCATGGCGCCAGTTGCAGCTGAGATCATGCCAGGCCGGCCACCGGCAAAAGCGATGACCACAGCAATACAGAACGAAGCATAAAGACCCACTTTAGGATCTACACCTGCAATGATTGAAAACGCAATAGCCTCTGGAATCAGTGCAAGTGCAACCACAAGCCCTGCCAGCAAATCTCCTCGGATATTGGAAAACCAGTCCTGCCTGATAGTATTTTTTGTAAACATAATTTTAAACATTTAATCGGTTGCCCTTAATGCCCATCAATCATGGACTACCCACACGCAAATGCCTGGACACGTTGGCTGCCATCGCCTGTGGGCGATGAGGCTTTGTGCATAGCGGCGGGAACGGGGTATTGAATACGGAAAAAGACGACAGCAAAAAGCAGCATGTTGCAATGCTGCCTCAGCTATACAGTAACGCGAGCAGAAGAGATCTGCTATTTGAAGGCCAATTACATGGGTCTGATTATTGGAAGAATAGTAAAAAGCGATATCACAGGGATCCCTGTAATTTTGGAAAAAATCACATTTGAGTTGCGGGCAAGTTTAGCATACCAGGGCAGCGACACCGAATTGATCAATGCACTCCCGTTACTGGATAACATTGACAACCTCTTGCCTGGCGCAGCACTAACCGCACGCGCCAACTCGCTACCGGCTCTCTTCCCGAGCCGAGAGAACGGGCGCCGTTTTTCGCCTGGCCAGCACCAGCGTGACGACCGCCAGCACCAGCGGGATAAAGGACACCCACAACACCGTATCCCACCCATAAGCGCTGAGCAGCCCGCCAGACGAAAAAGACCCCGCAGCCATCAGACCAAATACAATGAAATCATTGAGCGACTGCACGCGGGTTTTCTCTTCGGGCCGGTGACACTCAAGCACCAGCGCAGAAGCACCCAGAAAGCCGAAATTCCAGCCCACCCCAAGCAGGATCAGCGAACCCCAGAAGTGGGCCACATCAATCCCGCCCAACCCCACAACTGCAGACAGGCCGGTCAGCAATAAGCCTACCGCTGCCACACGACCGGCCCCGAAGCGGGAAATAAGGTTACCGGTAAAAAAACTGGGCGCATACATCGCGATCACGTGCCACTGCAGGCCCAGATTGGCTGACTCCTGCGAATGGCCACTGATATGCATGGCCAGCGGCGCCGAGGTCATCAGAAAATTCATCAACATATAGGCGACTGCACCACTGATCGCCGCCGCGATGAATCGCGGTTGCGACGCAATGACAGATAGCGGCCGCCCGCCGGTCTGTTCGGTTACCGTAGGCGCAGGCAGACGCACGCCCAGCAGCAGCACCGCCGACAACGCGGCCACGACCGACTGCACCAGGAAAGTCGCGGCAAATTTATGAGGGACCCACATATCCATGGTCCAGGTCACCAACTGCGGACCGATGACGCCAGCCACGACCCCACCGGCCATGACAAGAGACAGGGCCCGCGCGCGCCTGGCCTTTTCCACCCCGTCAGCCGCAGCAAAACGAAACGTCAATACGACCGCCGCATAGCTACCGCCAAAAAAAGCGGCCAGACAAAACAGCCAGAACCAGGCCTGGATCACCGCAACCATCGCCAGCAGGCCAGTCAGCACACCAGCGCCAGTTCCCACCAAAAACGCGGCTCGCCGCCCATGGCGCTGGGCAATTTTGCCCACCGGCAGGATACAGGCAGCCATGCCCACCACAAAAATGGAGATAGGCAGCGTCGCCAGCATTGGCGTTGGAGCCAGATTCTCGCCCACAATAGACCCGGTAGCATAAACCACGACTGAGTTGGCGCCCGCCAGCGCCTGCGCAGTGGACAAACGCCAGATATTTCCTCGCTGGACGTTTTCAGGAAGAATTAAAGACGAGTCATCATTGGTGGCGTTGCTGGATTTCATGTCAATCGTATTGGGTTGTGCAATTTGATATCGGGACCAGATCCATACCTTACTGCGAAATGCCACGCATCACCAAAATGACCCGACTGACAACGCTGGTTATTATTTCTGGTTATTAACGTATTATTCTAAGTCATTAGCAACGGCATCGCACAGTACCCGGCCCGCAACGGAAAAATCGACACGGCGCCAAACTCCACTACAGTCAGCCAGCAGCTTGCATTTATGATTGGCCGACCAGGAAAACAACGCCTGCTCAGGCGCAAGCCAATAAAAAACCCCGCAATTCAATGAATTAACGGGGTGTTTTTACTATGCCCAGCTTGGGCATATGAATTTTGGCGGAAGCTGTGAGATTCGAACTCACGGAAGGTTTAACCCTTCGCCGGTTTTCAAGACCGGTGCATTCAACCGCTCTGCCAAGCTTCCTGTTGATGCGAGACCCATCTCTGGTGCACTCGGCCGGAATCGAACCGGCACGGGCGCAATGCCCGAGAGATTTTAAGTCTCTTGTGTCTACCTATTTCACCACGAGTGCGTGAACTGGAGAAACGAGAATATAGCA
>JAFAEO010000005.1 GCA_023423975.1 Pseudomonadota bacterium | reverse complement strand
TAGCTGTCGTTGTGATACTGATATTCAGGCCACGCAGTGCGTCGATTTTGTCGTATTCAATTTCAGGGAAAATGATTTGCTCTTTCACCCCGACGTTGTAGTTACCACGACCATCGAACGCGCGACCGGAGATACCACGGAAGTCGCGTACACGAGGCAATGCGATCGTAACCAGACGATCCAGAAACTCGTACATACGCTGACCGCGCAATGTCACCATGCAGCCGATAGGATAGTTTTCACGGATTTTAAAACCGGCAATCGCCTTTTTGGTTTTAGTAATCACAGGTTTCTGACCAGCAATTTTTGTCAGGTCTGAAACAGCGTGTTCGATCACTTTCTTGTCAGCAACGGCTTCAGAAACGCCCATGTTCAGTGTGATTTTGGTAATGCGAGGCACTTCCATGTCACTCTGGTAACCGAACTGTTTCTTCATTTCGCCAGCGATCTTGCTGTTGTATAAGTCTTGCAAACGAGCCATGATTACGCCCCTTTCGCTTTCGCGCCAACGACTTCGCCGTTAGAACGGAAAATACGGACATTACGTCCATCGACTTCTTTGACGCCTACGCGATCGCCCTTGCCGGTTGCAGGATTGAACAATGCCACGTTGGAAACGTGAATAGGCATTGTTTTGTCAATGATGCCGCCGGGATTGTTGCTCATCGGATTAGGTTTAGTGTGTTTTTTGACAACGTTCACGCCTTCAACCAGGACGTAATTAGCGTCAACACGGGCCAGTACGACACCGCGGCGCTTTTTATCACGACCGGTAAGGACGATAACCTCGTCACCTTTACGAATGTTTTCCATCTATCTGCCCCTTACAGCACTTCAGGTGCCAGTGACACGATTTTCATGAAGCGCTCGGTACGCAGTTCACGCGTAACAGGCCCGAAAATACGTGTACCGATAGGTTCAAGTTTGGCGTTCAGCAGTACAGCTGCGTTTCCACCAAAACGAATCAGCGAACCGTCTTTACGACGAACGCCCTTGGCGGTACGTACAACGACCGCGTTATAGATTTCGCCTTTTTTGACGCGTCCGCGCGGAGCTGCATCCTTGACAGTCACTTTAATGATGTCACCGATGGCTGCGTAACGGCGCTTTGAGCCGCCCAACACCTTGATGCACATAATACGGCGCGCACCGGTGTTATCAGCCACGTCTAGCGTGCTTTGCATTTGGATCATGATTATTCCTGTTCCAACTTAGTTACATACACTGCCGGTTTCCCGACAGCCCGTTTGCCATTTCTGGTATTTCGACCCACTTCGTTTTCGATCTACCCGTATAAACACCAAGGTAAATCAGCACGTCAGGCAGGCCAGCAAGCACCAGATGCTATTCATATAACCAGTTTTGGTCCCGTCAGGCCGCGCCCATCAGTTTGTGCGCCACCCTGGGTTGAAATCTGTTTAAATAGTTTCTCCGCCCGTAAACGAACGAAGTCCTCTAATATATCCTATCTGGGTATCGGATGCAAGTGCAAAACACCTTAAAAAGACCAATTACTACTTGAAAAACAACAACTTTTTCGAAAAAAGGCTGGGCTGGCGCGACAGAAACGAATGTGACAGGTTTAATGGGGCACAACGCTAAGGATAGCCTGCGCCGCATCGGTGGTGCTTCGCCCGGCTGGCTGGCACGGGTGAAAGCCTCCTGTGTATTGCCTCCTGTGTAATGCCGCTTGCAGCCTACCACTCATAAGCCGTCACCTGCGCATCGGCCGCTCCCACCCGGTCATTCATTGGCCATCTGCAGATCAAGGCCATTGTTCTGCCCGCCACGCATTCGCTATCTATATAGCAGGCTCCTTGTCCGGGCCTGTCGAACATGCTATCGCGCAGGTGAGACAGGCAAAAATAAGATACATAGACGTACTTTGACAAGCCTGGAGATTGTATTTAAGATTCTTTCACGAACCTTAAACCCAAGTTTCAACCCCTCTGGAGCCAGCATGAAACGTGCCGTTTCACCCCCTGTTAGAGCACAAGCCAACTCACCCGTTAGCATACCGTCCCGGATCCTGTTGGCTTTATTGAGCCTGACGGCCGCGGCCGCGCAAGCCGCCGACGACGATCATTTGAAACTCGGCCTGGGCGCAGCCATAGCCCCGCGCTATGAAGGCGCTGATGGATACCGGCTGCGGCCCTTTCCCGTAGTGGACGCCCAGTACGGGCGTTTTTTTGCCCGCTCGGGCGATGGCCTGGGCTTGAATATCTGGCAATCGCCGCAACTGACCATCGGAGCCGGCGTGAACCTGATGGAGGGATATAGCGAAAGCGACGTGCCAGAGGGCATCGGCAAACTGTCCGATGCACTTGGGGCACGTGTTTTTGTATCTACCAATGCGTGGGGCGCGATCTTCACGGTGTCGGCCACCCAAGCGATAAGCAAAAGCGAGCGCGGACTCATTGCAAACGCACGCGTCTCTTATCCGTATTCAGTATCGGAACGGTTTACAGTCATTCCCAGCGTGTCGGTCAACTGGGCCAATGCCAAGTACATGAAGAGCTACTTCGGCATTAACACGCAGCAGGCAGCTCGCTCCGGTTTGTCGGAATACCGACCGTCAGCTGGGTTCAAGGACGTGTCCCTGCGGGTCGGCTTCAGTTATGAGCTGACAAAAACATGGAGCATTACCGGCGCTGCCGGTGTCAGCCGCCTCATGGGGGATGCAGCCGACAGCCCGCTGGTCCGGCGCAAATCCCAGGCCTTGGGCGCCCTTGGCCTTGCCTATCGGTTCTAACGACCCCGCCAGACCGAGCAATGGCCTTGGGCTCAGGCGCGTCGCACCAGCGGAAGAAAAATTGCATCGACCCAGGCGATGCACAATTGTTCGGACGGCGCGACCCGGTGCATCATGACATGATGACGCAACAGATCCCGCACAAGGGTCTGGACGGGCGGGATCAGCTTGTCAGGGTCGATTTCGTTGCGCGCCACCGCACGATCCAGTATCACGCTCAGATTATCTGTCCTACCCGCGGTCAGCGCACGCCTGACCTCTTCCGGCGTGGCAAACGCCTTGCGGAACATTTCATTTGACAGCAAAGCATTGATAGTAATGAAGATGGGCGCAAAGTTGCCAAGACGCTGCAGATACTCCAGCAGTTCTGCCCGTACATCGCCCTGGTCGGACACTTGCGGCGGCTGCCTGGAAAGCTGGTATTCAATGGCAGCCAACACCAAGGCGGCTTTACTGCTCCAGCGCCGTGCGAGCACCGAGCGGCTGGTATGGGCTGCGCTGGCAACCATTTCCATGGTTAGCAACGTGTACCCATGCTCGACCAGCTTGTCCCAGGCCACTTCGATAATGGCTTGCTCAAGCCTGGCGCCACGCCGCCGTGTTTTTACAGATTTCGCGATGGTCATATTTGCGCAGCACCGTTAGTAGTCGGATCCGCAGTTTGTTAGCATTCTTTAAGATATTATCATGTATCTTATTTCGACACTTCACCCTCGCGCACCGAAGCAGCAGCCGCCAGACAAATTACTCACGCCTGTGGCATCGCCATACGCAGCCGTTCGGCGCGCCGCCGCAGCCATTCCAGCGTCAACAACATAATGACCGAGAACAGAATCAGCAATGTCGCGGCAGCAGCGATGGTCGGATTCAGATTCTCGCGGATTCCGCTGAACATGACGCGCGGCAAAGTGTACTGGTCGGGCCCCGCAATGAACAGCGTCATGACCACCTCATCAAACGAGGTGCCGAAGGCGAACAGCGCCCCCGAGATCACGCCCGGCGCGATCAGCGGCAGGGTGACCCGACGAAACACATACAAAGGCGGCGCGCCCAGGCTGGCCGCCGCCCTTCCCAGGTTGGTATCGTAACCCTCCAGCGTGGCCATCACCGTGATAAGCACAAAGGGCGTGCCCAGCACCGCATGCATGACCACCAACAGGCCCAGATTATTGGCCAGGCCCATGGGCGCAAAAAACAGATAGGCAGCCACCCCCAGGATAACAACCGGCACAACTATGGGAGAAATCAGTAGCGCCAGCAATAGCCCTTTACCCGGAAAACGTGCCCGATACAGTGCCAGCGCAGCCGCCGTTCCCAATACCGTGGCAATGACCGTCGCCAGCGGCGCAACGATCAGCGTATTTTTCAGGCCCAGCATCCATTCTGACGACTGGAAAAAATTCTCATACCAGCGCAGGGAAAAACCACTGAGCGGGTACACCAGAAAAGAACTGTCGTTAAAGGACAGTGGGACAATAACCAGCACCGGCACAATCAGAAACAGCAACACCAGGATTGCCAGCAGCCAGTGGAGCACGCGCCAGATGCGCTCGGATGGTGTGCGAATGGTATGTTCCTGCGCCATTTACGCTACTCCCAGGCGGGTGGAGCCGCTCAGCCGGCTATAGACCGCGTACAGTATCAATGTCGCCAGCAGCAGCATGGCCGCCAATGCCCCGGCCAGGCCCCAGTTGATGGTGCCATTGGTATAGAAGGCGATAAAGTAGCTGATCATCTGGTCCTTGGGACCGCCCAGCAATGCTGGCGTAATGTAATAGCCAATCGCCGTGATGAAGACCAGCAGGCAGCCGGCACCAATGCCGGGCAGGGTCTGAGGGAAGTACACCGCCCAGAAGCTGCGCAGGGGATGGCAGCCCAGTGACACCGCCGCACGCATATAGGTGGGCGAAATGCCTTTCATCACACTATATAAAGGCAGAATCATGAACGGCAGCATAATGTGCACCATGGCAATATAAACGCCCAAGCGGTTAAATACCAATTGCATCGGCGCATCAATCAGCCCTATCTGTATCAACAGGCGATTGATCAGACCGCCATTTTGCAATAGCACAATCCAGGCCGCTGTACGCACCAGCAATGAGGTCCAGAACGGCAGCAACACCAGAATCATCAACAAATTGCTGGTGCGCGCCGGCAACCGCGCCAGCAAATAGGCCAGCGGATAAGCCAGCACCAGCGCCACCAGGGTAACCACTGCGGCCATCCAGAACGTGCGCAAATAAATAGCCTTGAAAATGCCCTGGTCCGGTGGTGCCGCAGCGATGCTGCCATCGGGGGCCTGCCTCAGATCCAGGGCGGTCAGCAGATAGTAGGGCGTTTGCGCGCGGGCATTGTTTTTCAATATGCCCCAGTATTCCTGATCCGACCAGCGCGGGTCTATCTCTTCGAATGCTTTCTGAAAACTGGGCGGGTCTATCTTAAAGGGCAGCCGGCGTGCTGTTTTGGCAATCAGCGTACGAAAGCCCGCCCGCTCGAAATTGAGCCGCTGCATCAGCGGCCCCATAGCCTGTTCGGCCCGCGCCCGGGCCAGATCATCGGCCAGGGCACGGTACATATCTTCATCCACCGGCGTACCCGGCTCCCACTTGTTAAGTGCTTTGACGGTGGCCGGCAGGATCGTAACCACCTCGGGGTTGGCCACGCTTTTGCCCAGAAACGAAGCGATCGGCGCTACAAAGGTTAGCAGCAGAAACAGCAGCAGCGGCATAACCAGCCAGAGCGCCTTGCGTGGCCCGGCCATTATTTGGCAACCCAGGCGTTATAACGCTGCTCCAGAGAAACACCGTTATCGATCCAGAAGTTCACATCCAGGGCAATGGCGTTCTTTTCGTTGTCCGGCGCCGTCGGCATATCGGCCAGGAATTTCTTGTCGATCAGATCGATGGCCTTTTTATTGACTGCACCATAAGCGATATTTTCAGCATACACTTTCTGGGTTTCAGGCTTGCTGGCAAAGGCGATAAATTTCATTGTCTCTGCCTTGTTGGCGCTACCTTTGGGAATCGCCCAATAGTCCAGATCGTAGACGCTGCCATCCCAGACCACTTTCAGATTTTTTCCTTCACGGGCAGCCTGGGAGATCCTGCCGTTATAAGCTGAGGTCATGACCACATCGCCGGACACCAGATACTGCGCAGGCTGCGCACCGGACTCCCACCACTGAATATTGGGCTTGAGCTGATCGAGCTTGGCAAAGGCACGATCCACCCCTTCCGGCGTGGCCAGTACTTTATACACCTCCCTGGGCGCTACGCCATCGGCCATCAGGGCAATTTCAAGTGTGTACTTGGCACCCTTGCGCAAGCCCCGCTTGCCGGGATATTTTTTCACGTCCCAGAAGTCGGCCCAGCTTTTGGGGGCGTTGTCTTTGAATTTGTCGCCATTGTAGGAAAGCGCCACAGACCACACAAACATGCCCACGCCGCAATCCTTGTCGGTCGCCGCCTCGATAAAGTCGGCCTTGTCGCCGATCACACCCCAGTCGATGGGTTCGAATAAACCTTCTTCGCAACCGCGCACCAGTTCGGGACTCTCCACCTCCACCGCATCCCAGCTAACGCTGTTGGTGTCTACCATGGCCTTGATCTTGGCCTGCTCGCCATTGTATTCAGCAGCCGTTATTTTGGTGCTCGTTGCCTTTTCATACGGACCGTAATAGGCTTTTTCCTGCGCGGTTTTGTTATCCCCGCCAAAGGAGACCAGTGTCAGGCTGCCGGCCGCATATACGCTGCCCACGCCCAACCCCAGACAGGCCATGGCTGCCGTGCGCAACACTGCAGCTTTAATTGTTGTCTTTTTCATTTGTCTCTCTCCATATCAATGGTTGTTATACCGCTGCCGGCTTCTCGATGGGATCCAGAAGCCGCACAAATTCGTGATTCCAGCCAAGATCAACTGTCTCGCCTACCGTTATTTTTTGCCGCACCTGCGACACCGGCTGTTTCACCACAAAATCAGGATCGCCGTTGATGACCAGTCGAACACGAACGTGATCTCCCAGATAGATGACTTCCTGTACCCTGCCCTGACAGCGCACGTCCGTGGAGTGCTCCGCCGGATTGAGCGCGATTCTTTCGGGACGAATGGAAACCGACACACGATCGCCGACCTTCATCCCCAATTGTTGCGTACCCTGGATTTGCATGCCGCTATCGAGGTTGACGGTGGCCTGACGCACGCCGGCCTGCGTAATGGTGCCATGGGTGCGATTGTTCTCGCCGATGAACCCGGCGACAAATGCGGTATCGGGCGTTTCATATATATCCTGGGGAGATCCGATTTGCTGAACCATGCCATCATGGAATACGGCGACGCGATCCGACATGGTCAAGGCTTCGTCCTGATCGTGCGTCACATACACCACCGTGACTCCCAGTTCGCCATGCAGCCGTTTTATTTCCAGTTGCATATGTTCGCGCAACTGTTTGTCCAGCGCCCCCAGCGGTTCGTCCATCAGCACCAGCTCCGGCTCAAAAACCAGCGCCCGGGCCAGCGCCACGCGCTGCTGCTGCCCGCCCGACAATTGCGCGGGATAACGCTTTTCCATCCCGTCAAGTTGCACCATGGCCAGCGCCGTTTTAACTTTCTGTTGCTGGGCGTGGGCATCGAATTTGCGCACCTTCAGAGGAAAGGCAACATTTTCCTGAACCGTCATATGTGGAAAAAGCGCGTAATTCTGAAAGACCATACCGATATTACGTTTGTGCGGCGGCAGGTTATCTATTTGCTCGCCAGCCAGCTCAATGGTGCCGGAGGTGGGTGTCTCAAAACCAGCCAGCATCATGAGCGTGGTGGTTTTGCCCGATCCGGAAGGGCCCAGCAGCGTCAGAAATTCGCCTTGCCGGATATCCAGGTTCAGGTGCCTGACAACCTGGTTTTTGCCATCATAACTCTTGCGCACGTTCTTGAAACGCACCAGAGGATTGTTGTTATTCGCAGTTGCTGCAGACATAAGCCTTGCTTCTCCCAGTATCACTCATGCAGCGACAGGTTCCGCCTAGGACGACCCCGCCACCAACCGGCGCATATCATTGTGTTGCACATAGCAAACACATCTAAAATATTGCAAATGTGTTTGCCTGGCTGCACCCCGTCAGGTTTGCAGCCCGGGTGGATCAGGTTCAGGATCTGAGCGACTGATGGGTTGCATCCAGCGCCTGCGTGACCGCGTCGACCAGGGTATCTACCTGCTCGGCGTTAATGATCAGCGGCGGGCAAAATGCCAGGGTATCGCCGATATTGCGTGTAATCACGCCCAGTTCCTGCAGCTTGCGGCCTACGGCAGTGCCCAGTTGTCCGGGGCTGGCCAGTGCCGTTTTGGCCGCTTTATCCGTCACAAGCTCAAGGCCTGCGATCAGCCCCACCCCGCGCACCTCGCCCACCAGCGGATGATCACTTAACCCGGCAAGCCGTTGCTGCAAATGTGCACCTGTCACAGCTGCATTTTGTACAAGATTTCTTTCGCGAATGATATTCACGTTTTCCTGACCCACAGCAACCGCCACCGGATGACCGCCGGCAGTAAAGCCATGGCCCAGTACGCCCAGCTTGTTGCTTTCGTCTGCAATCGGGTCAAACATGCGGCTGTTGAGCAATATGGCTGACAGCGGCTGGTAGGAAGAGGAAATCTGCTTGGACAGCACCATCACATCGGGTTTGATGTCATAGGTTTCACTGGCAAACATTTTGCCGGTGCGTCCGAACCCGCAAATGACTTCGTCGGCCACCAGCAACACGTCATATTTATTCAGCACGGCCTGGATTTTTTCCCAATAGGTTTTCGGCGGCACAATCACCCCGCCCGCTCCCATGACCGGTTCGGCGAAGAATGCGGCGATAGTATCGGGGCCTTCTTTCTGGATCAGCGCCTCCAGATCGGCTGCCATGCGGGTCGCAAATTGCTCTTCGGTTTCGCCATCTTTGCCTTCGCGCCAATAGTGCGGGCATGTCGTATGTAATACGCGCTCAATGGGCAGGTCAAAGCCTTTATGATTGCCTGGCAAGCCGGTCAGGCTGGCCGAAGCGATGGTGACCCCGTGATAGCCCTTTTGGCGGGCGATGAGTTTTTTCTTGTTCGGCAGACCCAGCGCATTGGACCGATACCACAGCAGTTTCATGACTGTGTCATTGGCTTCTGAACCGGAATTGGTAAAGAACACCTTGCTCATGGGTACCGGCGCCAGGTCAATCAGGGTTTTGGCAAAACGGACAGCGGCTTCATGCGTTTTGTGGGTAAACAAATGATAGAACGGCAGCGTCTGCATCTGGCGCATGGCTGCATCCACCAATCGCTGTTCACTGAAACCGACAGCAACGCTCCACAGCCCGGCCATGGCTTCGATGTATTTCTTGCCATTTTCGTCTTCAACATAAATGCCATCGCCGCGGGTGATCACCAATGGTCCCTGTGACGCATGCGTGATCGCGTTGGTATAGGGATGCATGTGAAAGGCGATGTCGTCACTGCCCTGCTGTGAAATTGAATTGCTCATTGTGTCTCCAATATCGGTTGCGTCTGGTTCATAGTTATTATCCATGCTATCTGTCCGCTTGGCGAGCGCGTCGGCTGTTGTCCGGGAAATCACCAAAGGAACTGTCGCAGACCAGGCACAGGCCAGTGTCCGACCGCTTGCAGCAGATGCACCAGCGTGACCAGACTGTTCACGCAAATGCGAGGCCCCTGTTTCTTCTTGGCGGATGTGCTTTGATAATAAGCTATGATTATCATGTTCATTATGAAATAACACAAATGGCATCTCTTTTGAGCGCTGCTTCCCTCTAATTAACAGAAGTGAAATATTTCCCATGTCCGATTTAAACTGGTCGTTCCCCTACCGTTCACAGAAAATGCCCGTTTTTGCTCGCAACGTTGTCAGCACGTCGCAACCGCTGGCCGCGCAGGCCGGGTTGTCCATGCTTTACCGTGGCGGCAATGCGGTTGACAGTGCGCTGGCTACCGCAATTGCCCTGACCGTGGTGGAACCGGTCATGAACGGTATTGGCGGCGATCTGTTCGTGCAGATCTGGCATGAAGGCAAACTGTACGGACTGAGCGCGTGTGGCCGCTCTCCTGAAAAATGGACGTATGACCTGTTCAAGGACCAGCCGACGATGCCCGGCAAGGGGTGGGGCACCGTCACCGTACCTACGCAGGTGGCCGGCTGGCGCGCTCTATCGGAACGATTCGGCAAACTGCCCTTTGAAGCGCTCTTTGAACCGGCCATCCGCTATGCGGAACAGGGCTTTATGGTTTCACCGACCATTGCACGCATCTGGGCTGCACAGGGCGAGACCTGCAAGGACCAGCCCGGTTTTGCCCAGGCATTTATGCCTGAGGGCCGGTTTCCCACGGCCGGCCAGTTATGGACGTTTCCTGAACAGGCTGCGACCCTGAAGGACATCGCCCAGACCCGCGGCGAAAGCTTCTACCGCGGTGCCCTCGCCGAAAAAATTATTGCTTTTGCCGAGCAGACCGGCGGCTATCTGACCGCCGCCGACCTGGACAGCGCGGCAGCAGAATGGGTAGAACCCATCAGCGCCAATTTCCGCGATCTGACGCTGCACGAAATTCCGCCTAACGGCCAGGGCATTGCCGCGCTGATGGGTGTGGGCATCCTGGACCAGTTCGACCTTGAATCCATGGGCGTAGACAGCCCCGATTTTTATCATGTGGGCGTTGAGGCCATGAAACTGGCATTTGCCGATCTGCATGAACATATTGCCGATCCTGCCCATATGACAATGACTGCAGCAGAGCTATTGTCGCCCGCCTATCTGAAGGAGCGTGCTCGCCTGATCAATATGGAAAAGGCGTCCACGCCAGCTGCCGGCATGCCTGCCAGTGGCGGTACGGTTTATCTGACCGCCGCTGATCAGGACGGCACGATGGTGTCGTTCATCCAGTCCAATTATCACGGTTTTGGCTCCGGCGTGGTTGTCCCGGGCACCGGCATTGCTTTGCATAACCGCGGCTGCGGCTTCAACGTTCGTGAAGGCCACGCCAACTGCGTCGGCCCGAAGAAAAAACCCATGCACACCATTATCCCGGGCTTTATTACCCGCAACGGTGAGCCACTGATGTCATTCGGCGTGATGGGCGGCAGCATGCAGGCGCAGGGTCATGCGCAAATGGTTGCGCGCCTGGGCGCATTTGCACAAAACCCGCAAGCCATGAGCGATGCACCGCGCTTTCGTGTAGAAAATGGTCCTGTTGTGTATCTGGAAGCCCATACGCCTGAGGCCGTAGTCCAGAGCCTGAAGGCGCGTGGACATCGAGTAGAGGTAGCACCCGCCGACAGCCTTGAGTTTGGCTCTGCACAGCTCATTTATAAAGCAGCGCATGGCTATTACGCAGCGTCCGACTCCCGCCGCGATGGCCAGGCCGTCGGTTTCTGAAACAGCGGTGAACGACAAAACGGAGTAACCATGCCGGACCCCATTTTTTCCCTGCAGCAAGGCGCTATTCCCCTGCTCATTTCCATTCCCCACATGGGGACCCGGCTGGATCCGCAGATTGCCACGAACTTTACGCAAGTGGCCGGGTTCGTGGACGATACCGACTGGCATTTGGATCGCCTGTACAGCTTTGCCAGGGACGGCGGCGCCTCTTTTCTGACACCCGTCTATTCACGCTATATTATTGATCTGAACCGCCCGCCCGATGACGAAAATCTGTATCCAGGTCAGGACACCACCGGCTTGTGTCCCGTGGACACTTTTGACAAAGAACCGCTTTATCTGGCCGGGCGCGAACCGTCAGACCAGGAAAAGGTCCGACGTCGACAGTTGTTCTGGGAGCCTTATCACGCGGCGCTGCAAACAGAACTGCAGCGTATCAAGCAGGAACACGGATTTGCCGTTCTGTGGGAAGCGCACTCCATCCGTTCCGAGATCAGCCGGTTTTTCCCCGGCAAACTGACAGACTTCAATTTCGGCACTGCCAATGACCAAAGCGCCCATCCGCAATTGTGCGCGCTGCTGGCGCAACAGATTGAACAGGACGGGCAGTTTACCGCTGCGGCTAATGGCCGTTTCAAGGGCGGCTATACCACCCGACAGTACGGCAACCCGACCGAGCGCATTCACGCAGTGCAGCTGGAACTGACCCAGATTGCCTATATGCAGGAGTCCCGGCCCTTTGCCTACGATGAGGCCAAGGCAGCCAGAGTCACCCCGCTGCTGCAGCAGGCGCTGGAAACCACCCTGCGCTACGCACAAATGTGATTAGTCCGCGGTATACGGGGAGCCTAACCTCTATGACGCATGAAATAACCTGCGATTATGAAGTTTGGTTTGCGGGACACAAAAAGGGGCGCCCCGCAGGGCGCCCCTTTATATACTGCAGCCAATAACAATCAGTGCAACTTATTCACCGTCGTCTGCAGCCTGCGCCAGCAGCTTTTTGCCTTTGCGGCTGAACTTGCGCAACAGTACAGGCAGCAGCACCACCGCCGCCGATGCGATCCACAAACCAATTGAAATATTGCTCTGGACCAGGATTGTGGCGTCGCCATTGGTAATAGACAGGGCACGGCGCAGGTTTTGCTCCATCATATCGCCCAGCACCACCCCAAGCACCAGCGGCGCCATGGGAATTTCCATCTTGCGCAGCCAGTAGCCGATCATGCCGACTATCACAACCATCATCAGGTCAAAACTGCCCGCGTTAATCGCATACACCCCGATAAAACTGATGCACAAAATGCCCGGAACCAGCAGCCAGCCTGGTACAGCAAGCACCTTGGAGAACACCCGCACCATCGGTACGTTCATGACAAACAGCATAACGTTGGCAATGAACAGCGAGGCGATCAACCCCCACACCAGCTCAGGCTTGGAGTCGAACAGCACCGGCCCCGGCGTAATGTTATAGAGCGTAAGCGCACCCATCATTACTGCAGTCGTGCCCGAACCAGGCACCCCCAGGGTCAGCATGGGCACAAAGGAACCAATGGCTGAGCCGGTCGCGGCCGCTTCCGGAGCAACCAGGCCGCGCATATCACCCTTGCCGAACTTGGCATTGGGATCCTTGCCCTCGATAATACGCTTTTCCTGTGAATAGGCCACAGCGGCGGCCACACTGGCGCCAGCGCCAGGCAACACGCCTACGAAAAAGCCGACAAAGGCGCTGCGCACGACACTCCACCAGGTAAAGGCCAGCTCTTTCAGATTGAACATTTTACGGCCACTGGAATCGACTTCCACGTGCTGACCGCCCATGACCTTCTCAAGCATTTCAAGCAATTCGGCCACCGCAAACAATGCAATCACGACAACCACGAACTCGATACCATCGGCCAGATGTACCGAGTCAAACGTATAGCGATAGACCCCGGAGTTGGCATCCACACCAACCACGGAAATGGCCAGACCCAGCATGGCGGCAAGCGTTCCCTTGACCGGTTTTTTACCCAGCAGGCTGGTCAGGCAGCAGAACGAGAACACCATCAGGACAAAATACTCGGGCGGGCCAAAAGCCAGGGCCCAGCGCGCCAGCAACGGCGCCAGCAGCATAATGCCGACCACCGACACCATGGCACCGCAAAAGGCAGACCAGGCGGACAACGACAATGCCACGTTTGCCAGACCCTGGCGCGCCAGCGGATAGCCGTCAAGCGTGGTCATGATCGCACTGGCTTCACCCGGCACATTCAGCAAAATAGAGGTAATGCGTCCGCCGTATTCGGCGCCAACATAAACCGCTGCCAGCAGAATCAGGGCAGATTCCGGTGGGAAGTTCATGGCGAATGCCAGCGGAATCAGCATGGCCACGCCGTTGATGGGTCCAAGGCCGGGCAGCACACCCACCAGTGTACCCAGAAAAGCACCAACCGCAGCAATTAGCAGATTACTCCAGGTGAGTGCAACACCGAAACCAATAGATAAATGATCGAGTAAGCCGCTCATAGCAGGCCCTCCAGAATACCTGTCGGCAACACGACATCAAGCGCGCGATCGAACAGGAGGAAAAACAATACACCCATGACAACGCCGCCGATCAGGCACTTGATCCAGGTGCCGCCGAACAGGCGCCCCACCAGCACAGTCATCAGCGCAGTCGCGATAATGAAGCCGAGCCACTGAAACAGGAATGCGTAACCCATGGCAACCAGCACCATCAGGAAAATGCGGCCGTTGGCGCCGGGCGGATTGGCCTCGGCGGTAAATTCATTTTTGTAGATAAGCCACAGGCCACACAGGCCAATGACCAGCGCAATCAGCAAGGGAAAGGCGCGCGGACCCACGGGCTCATAGGAAACAGGAGCATGCAGGTTCCAGCCGAAGATGGTCAGAAATATGGCAAGCCCCAGGGATACAATCCCCAATATGCGATCATTCATGGTGGTAGTTCCAGACAGAAATTGGCGCGGTACAGCAGCGCCGGCCGCTGCCGGCCAGAGCTGGCGGCAGCGGTCAGGTGGCACTGTTATTTTTTCATCAGGCCAAAGGAATCGGCCAGTTCGCGGTACGCAGCAACGCGTTCCTTGACATAGGCATCCAGCTCAGGACCGGTTTTGTCAAAGGGGAACAGCCCCTGTTGTTCACGCAGTTTGGCAAAGCCGGGATCTGCTGTCATCTTCTTGAAAGCATCCAGCCAGAAGGTGTAGTCTGCGTCGGACACTTTGGGACCAACATAATAACCGCGGATAATCGGCCACTGAATATCAAAGCCTTGTTCCTTGGCGGTGGGAACGTCCTTGAATTTGCCTTCCAGACGCTTATCGTTGAATACGGCCAGCACTCTGATGGGCGCACCACCTTCAAGCATGGTGAAGGCTTCTGCCGCATCGCCCATATAGGCCTGAATATGTCCACCGCGCAGTGCAGTAAGGGATTCGCCACCCCCTTCAAAGGCAACAAAGCGCATTTTCTTGTAATCCACGCCCGCTGCCTTGGCAGTCAGCGCCGCTTTCATCCAATCCTGGCTGCCGACGGTGCCGCCAGCGCCCAGCACAACCTTGGTTGGATCATCCTTGAACGCCTGCATCAGCGATTTCAGGTCTTTATAGGGAGAGTCATCCCGCACGACAGCCACGCCATAGTCAGTGCCTACGGCAGCCAGCCAGCGGACATCGTTTTCGTTGTACTTGCCAAATTTTCCCTGCGCCAGATTGAGCAATGAGCCGCCGGAAAACGCCACGATATTGCCGCCTTCAGACGGTTTTTGCGCAACCACGTTATTGTAGGCAACAGCGCCGATACCACCGGGCATATATACAATACGCATCGGGGCTTTGAGGGCACCAGTTTGTTTGAGCCCTTCCTGCGCCAGACGGCAGGTCAGGTCAAAACCACCACCCGGCTGCGCCGGTGCAATACATTCAGGACGACGGGGCTCGTCGGCAAACGCGGCGGGCGCCATTGCAAGCTGAGCAGCAAGAACAGAAGCACCGAAGGCTCGGGACAGGAAAGAAGAACGCATGGTTAGTCTCATCTTTATAATTAAATGGTAGGAATTGGCCGGGCCTGCAGCCTGACCAGCCGTTGCCGTCCGGTTTTGCCGGTTGCACTGGCGCACCTGCGCGCACCCAACCTTGACAAAAGCCTGCCCTGCACATCCGGCAACCGCCACAACGCACAGGACCACGGAACTTTGCGTACATTACAGATGGAACCTTTCGATTGCCTTTCAAATGCAGCGGCAATGCCGTTTAAGGCCTCAAATTAAGGGTAAACACTAGGCGAACACGCAAGCCCTTGAGCCGCTCACCCGACTCCAGCACCATGCTGGCCTGATGCATTTGCAGGATAGTGCTGACAATGGCCAGTCCCAGGCCGGCTCCGGGCAAATGCTTGCCCGCCTTGCCCCGCCGGAAGCGGGTGCCGGCTTTTTGCCTGTCCTCTTCGGACATCCCCGGACCGCTATCTTCGATCACGACCTGGGCCGTCGTATCGTCCTGGCGCATCAGCGAAACGACGACAGCCCCCTGCCGCGGACAATAGCGAATGGCGTTATCCAGCACGTTGCGCAGCGCTTCCTGCAACAGCCAGGCTACGCCGCGCACGTACAGCGGGGTCGCTGGCGGGATAACTTCCAGATCAATGCGGCGCTCGCGTATGATCGGCCACAAATCCCGAACCAGCTCATTGACCAGCTCGCCCAGATCAACCGGGGCGCTGTCCTGCCATACCTGGGTGTCCAGCGAATCGCGCACGCGCGCCAGCGCCAGCATCTGGCTGGTCATGCGAATGGCCCGATCCACCCCTTCATTCATGGACAGCAGCACCTCGCGCACTTCCTGCGGGTCTGATTCACGCAAGGCATAATCCAGCTGTGTTTTAAGGACGGCCAACGGGGTTTTCAGTTGGTGCGAAGCGTCATCCAGAAACTGGCGCTGCCGGTCGGCCTGCTCTGTATAACGCTGCATGTGCTGATTGATTGCGTTAACCAGCGGCTTGACCTCTTTGGGCATCCCTTCTGTGCTCACCGGCCGCAAATCATTGATGGTGCGCGAACGCATCTCATAGCGCAAGCGCTCCAGCGGCCGTACGGCGAAAACGATGCCTACGATCACAATAATCATCACTACTGCGATGAGCAGCAGATCGCGCCCCACCGAGCGCCATAACATGCGATTGATAAAGGATTCCCTGTCGCCAATGCCTTCGGCTACCTGGATGATAATGCGTACGCTTTTATCCCCATACAGGGGCGGCACAGCTTCGCGCGCCATGACCACCGAGCGTACCGGTTCGCCCAGGTAATCGGTATCAAAAAAATAGGCTTTGCCCGATTCCAGGGCCACCTCGGGCATCGGCAGATCGGCATTGCCGATGACCGACAGGCCGTCGTCGGCGGCAATCTTGAAGAACACGTCAGCATTGGCCGTCAGTTCGTAAAATTCCAGCAGGGTGTAAGGCTGCTCCAGCGACAGTCCGCCGCTTTGGGTAGAGATGTTGTGATTTAGTGAATTGAGCGCGCCGACCAGGGAGCGATCATAGGCCACCGTAATTTGCTTGCGCAGGTCCTTGCTGGACAATCCGAGCGCAGTCAGCATGGTGAGCAAAAGCGCCGGCACCAGCAGCCAGAGCAAAATTGATTTGAGGCTGCGCGAAAACAGCTTCATGCCTGTGCCGCCAACGCTTCCAGGCTGTAACCCACGCCACGCACCGTCACGATTTGCGCGCCGCTATCGGCCAGTTTCTTGCGCAACCGATGCACAATCACTTCAATGGCTTCCAGATTGACCTCTTTATCGTCGGCCACCACGCGGTCCAGAATGGATTGTTTGCTCACCGGTTCGCCACTACGCTGCATCAGCACACGCAACACGGCGGTTTCCCGGGGCGACAGGGCCAGCTGCTGGTCGGCCAGATAAAACTGCTGCAGGCCGGCATCCAGCGACAGATTGCCCAATTGCAGACGCGGGCGGCTTTTGCCACGGCTGCGCCGGATCAGCGCCGTCAGGCGCGCTTCGAGCTCGCCCATTTCAAATGGCTTGGCCAGAAAATCATCGGCACCCTGATGCAGCAGCTCAATGCGCTGATTCAGGGAATCGCGCGCAGTCAATACCAAGACGGGTGTGCGGTCGTCGCGGGCCCGCATGCGCGCCAGCACACCGGCGCCGTCCAGCCCCGGCAGCCCAAGGTCCAGAATCACCGCATCGTACTCCTCAAGCTCCAGGCGTCGTACCGCCAGCAGCCCGTCGTCGGCCCATTCGACAATAAAGCCCGCATAGCGTGCCAGACTTTTGGCAAGCCATTTGGCCAGGGATGGTTCGTCTTCTACAAGTAATATTCTCATTGTTACGATACAGCACAGGCATACAGGACAGGCCATACACCCGGGAAGCAGAAGGAGATTGGATGGGGCGATTATGAACCCTGGGACCATGAACTGCAACTGTCTTGCCCGATCTGGCATCGGGTCTGGGCAAGCGCAGGAGGCAACTATTTTGGGTCCGCCTGCTATCGGCTCTGTGGCTGAACAAATGAAAAATATTTCATTACCGCGTGCTGCGCATGCAAAATTGCGCCAGTCCGTTTATTATCGGGATAGGCACAAGACTATAAAAAACCAACCCTATGCAGTACTATCGCTTGCGATGGTGCAGCGCATTTTTATATAAATACCATAGACACAGAAAGGATAAGTAATGAGCCAGTATGAAGCACTCAGTCTTTACATTGATGGTGAGTTTCTTTCAGGAGACGGTCGAGCCACGCAGGATGTCGTCAACCCCGCTAACGGCGAGGTGCTGGCGCAATTGCCGCATGCCAGCGAAGCAGACCTGGATCGCGCCCTCAAGGCAGCCGAGCGCGCCTTCCAGACCTGGAAGCACAGCTCTCCCATGGACCGTTCGGCCATTTTGCGCAAGGCAGCCGAACTGGCGCGTGAACGGGCCCAGGATATCGGCCTGAATCTGACACGAGACCAGGGCAAGCCACTGGCCGAAGCGGTAGGTGAAATTATCAGCTGCGCCGACCACTGCGACTGGCATGCCGAAGAATGCCGCCGCATTTATGGCCGCATCGTGCCGCCACGCAACCCGGCAGTACGCCAGCTTGTGGTGCGCGAACCCATTGGCGTATGCGCCGCCTTCACGCCATGGAACTTTCCGTTCAACCAGGCCATCCGCAAGATTTCCGCGGCCATCGGCGCAGGTTGCACCATCATCCTGAAAGGTCCTGAAGACGCACCCAGTGCTGTGATGGCCATTGCCCGCATTTTCCATGACGCGGGTCTGCCCAAGGGCATTCTGAACATTGTCTGGGGTGATCCACCAAAGGTATCTGACTATCTGATCCGCTCGCCGATCGTGCGCAAAGTGTCCTTCACCGGCTCCGTTCCCGTGGGCAAGCAATTGGCCGCGCTGGCCGGCGCCCACATGAAACGCATCACCATGGAACTGGGCGGGCACTCTCCAGTGCTGGTATTTAACGACGCGGATATTCCAAAAGCGGCCAAAATGCTGGCCAAATTCAAAATTCGCAACGCCGGCCAGGTTTGCATTTCCCCAACTCGCTTCTACGTGCAGGAAAAGGCCTATGACCAGTTCCTTTCGGTATTCGTCGAAACACTTAAAGGCGTCAAGGTAGGTGATGGTACTGCGAAGGACACGGAAATGGGACCGCTGGCCCACGAGCGTCGTGTCGGCGCCATTTCCTCTTTCGTCGAAGATGCCCGCAAGGGGGGCGCCACCATTGAATTGGGCGGCGATCCGCTGGGTGGCCAGGGATATTTTTTCCCACCGACCGTGGTTACCAATATCAGTGACGAGTCGCGCCTGATGACCGAAGAGCCGTTTGGCCCGATCGCGCCGGTGGTGCGTTTTTCCGATACGGACGAAGTAATCAAGCGTGCCAACAGCCTGCCTTTCGGCCTTTCTTCATATGTGTTCACCACATCATTGCAGACCGCCACCAAGGCATCCAATGAAATCGAAGCGGGTATGGTCAACATCAACCACTTCGGCGTGGCCCTGCCCGAAACACCGTTCGGTGGCGTCAAGGATAGCGGCATCGGCAGTGAAGGCGGTACCGAAACCTTTGACGGTTACCTGGTAACCAAATTTATTACCCAGGTGTGATGACGTCTGACCCGGTCCTTGCGGCCAGGTCAAAATGATGTCATGCATTTGCTGTTGGTATATGACCGGCGTTCCCGCAAGGGACGCCGGTTTTTTATGGCCGGCCGTTGTGGCCCACGCCAATTAACATATGGGAACGAATGTCCGTGTTCATGACCCGGTTATTTGACATGCAGCGGTGCTAGAATGACAAAATCAGATCTGACACAGTGCTGGCCACGCGTGCTGCTTTGTTTTCAGGACATGTTGTAAGCCAACAAAGTGTCTATGACAAATGTATTATCAACAAACGGAGCAGATCATGAACGCCATCGCGGCATTACTCACGCTACTATCCGGTCTGGCCCTGGCCGCCGGAGGCGGCTGGCTGTTGTCACTTGGTGGCAGCATCTACTATGTGTCTGCAGGTATCGTCCTGCTGATTACGGCATTTCTCCTGTTCAAGCGCCGCCCTTTCGCTCTAGTGCTATATGCAGCCTTTCTGATCGGCACGGCCGTATGGGCGTTTTTCGAATCCGGCTATGACTGGTGGCCACTGGCTGCGCGCCTGGGTTTTTTCCTGATTCTGGGCCTGATCCTGCTGTTGCCCGGCGTGGCGCGCCCGCAGCGCAGCCGACTTGAATCTGATCGCCGCATGGCCGCCAACGAGACGACCAATTCCAAGGCCGTACTCGCCGTTATCACAGTCGTGATTGCGATTGGCACGCTGGGCAGTATCGCCAACCCAACCCATGAAATCGACGGGCAACTGCCTGATGCCGTAGTAAGTGCTGAGCCGGACATGGGCAACAACGCCCATACCGGCGATAACGATTGGCACGCCTATGGCCGTACGGGCTACGGTCAGCGCTACTCGCCGCTGGACCAGATTACACCGGACAATGTGAGCAAGCTGAAACTGGCCTGGTCCTATCAGACCGGCGACGTCAAGCTCGAAGGCGATACCAATGAGTTCACCTACCAGGCAACGCCGATCAAGATAGGCAATACGCTTTATCTATGCACACCGCATAACTGGGCGATTGCACTGGACGCCGATACCGGCGAGAAAAAATGGGAATACAAGGCCGATGTGGTGGCCGATGGCCAGCGGCAGCACCAGACCTGCCGCGGCCTGTCCTACTGGGCCGGTGATGGCGCCGCAACGGGCGCTGCAGCGCCGACAGCTGGCGAGACCACAACGGCAACAGGCGACAATGGCCAGGCTGCCGCGACAGGCACAACTCCCGCACCCGCTGCGCCTGCGACAACAGCCGAGGCCGGCGCCGCTTGCAGCACCCGCCTGTTTCTGCCAACAGCCACAGCCAAGCTGATCGCGCTGGATCCGCAAACAGGCGAAGTCTGCAAGGACTTTGCCGATAACGGTGAACTTGATCTGACCCACAATATGCCGTTCAAACAGCACGGGTATTATTATTCCACTTCCCCACCGGTGGTTGCCGATGGCAAAATCGTGGTGGCAGGCGCAGTCAATGATAACTATGATATCAACTCGCCCTCCGGCGTAATCCGGGCCTATGACGCTCGCACCGGCAAGCTGTTGTGGAACTGGGACTCGGGCAACCCCGACGATACGGCACCATTTGATCCGAACAATCCGGATCAGAAATACACGGTGAGCTCGCCCAACAGCTGGTCTGTCGGCAGTGTCGATGCAAAACTGGGCCTGGTATATTTCCCCATGGGTAACCGCACGCCCGATCAACTGGGCCAGTACCGCAACGAGCATGAAGAAAAGTATGCCACATCGGTGGTCGCACTGGATCTGAATAACGGCCAGGCCAAATGGGTTCACCAGTTCATCCACCACGACCTGTGGGACATGGACTTGCCTGCCCAGCCCAGCCTGATGGACATCAACACCGCCGCAGGTGTGGTGCCATCCATGGTTGTGCCCACCAAACAGGGTGATATTTTCGTTCTGGACCGTCGTACCGGCGAGGCCGTGTTGCCGGTACGCGAAGTCAAGGCGCCACAAGGCACAATTGAAGGCGAGCATAGCGCGCCAACACAACCGGAGTCGGCATTGAACTTCAAGCCCGATCCCCTGACCGAAGGCAAAATGTGGGGTGGTACGCCGTTTGATCAGCTATGGTGCCGCATCCAGTTCAAGTCCCTGCGCTACGAGGGCCAATATACGCCGCCCTCACTGCAGGGAACGATTGTGTATCCGGGTAACTTCGGCGCCTTTAACTGGGGCGGGATCGCGGTCGATCCAAAACGCCAGGTCATGTTCGGCATGCCGCTGCACCTGGCGTTCGTGTCACAGCTTGTGCCCAAGGAAGAACTGGGTAAAGATGTGCAGATGAACGTAGGTGAACAAGGCGTCAACAGCAATGAAGGCGCGCCGTATGCAGTCAATATGCATCCGTTCCTGTCGCCGCTGGGCGTACCTTGCCAGCAACCACCCTGGGGCTATGTGGCCGGGGTAGACTTGCGCACCGGCCAAACGGCATGGCAACACAAAAACGGTACCATTCGCGACCTGTCACCACTGCCACTGCCCATAACCATGGGCGTACCGGGCATTGGCGGCCCGATGATCACCGGCTCCGGCGTGGTCTTCATGGGCGCTGCCGTGGATGATTATCTGCGGGCCTATGACCTGACGACTGGCAAGATATTGTGGAACGCCCGGCTGCCGGCTGGTGGCCAGGCAACCCCCATGACCTATCTGAACAGTAAAAATGAGCAGATGGTCGTACTGGTTGCCGGCGGCCACGGTTCGGTCGGCACCAAACTGGGTGACTACGTCATGGCCTACAAACTGGCGCAGTAACCGGCCGGTGCATCAGGGACTCTGCCGCAGCGAACATGGCTGGCGCCAGAGTCCCTTTCTTTACTTACCGACACATACAATCCGCGCCCACACCCCCCTGTTCGCGTTATTCATGCCCCAGCCGGCGCGAGATGCGTTCTGCGGTATCCAGCAGCATCGGACGGATGGCGTCTGCCGAGGGCGTATGCAGGGCATCGATACGCGCAATATGCGGCACATTGATGGCAGCAATAACCTGCCCGTGCTCATTGCGCACAGGCGCTGCCACATTGGTCACCCCCTGGATTTGCCGGCTTTTCATGACCGAGTATCCCGTTTTCCTGACCTTGGCCAGTTGCCGGCGTAATTGCTCCTCGGGCAGGATGAGTTCGCCGTCTGTCGGAACATGATTCTGCAGCATGCGCGCGCGTTCCTCGTCATCGCAAAAAGCCAGCAGCACCTGTCCTGAAGAGGTATCGCCCAACCCCATTTCAGTTCCCAGTTTAAGACTGAGCGACCACCTGGCCGGGCTGTCCACCTGGGCGATGATCACCAGTCGGTCCTGGCGGTAAATGCTCAGATGACAGGACTGCTGGCAGCGTACCGCCAGCTCCTGCAGCAGCGGCAGAGCGCATTCGGTTAACTGGCGAACCGGATAATGCCGGTGGGCCAGATGAAACAGTCGCAATGTCAGCGCGTAACGATCGCTTGCATCGGCGGCAATATAGCCGAGCTTTTCCAGCACAATCACCATGCGGAAAATTTCACTGACCGAGCGTCCAAGCCTGGCACTCAGCTCATTCATGGTGCAGCCGTGGGTGCTCTCGCTCAGCACTTCAAGAATGGCCATTCCTTTTTCCAGCGCGGGCGCCGAATAACGCGATGGGTTGGTGGCGGACGTCTTTCCAGTCATAAAAATAATGTTTTACTAATAAAAGTGATGCCAGAGTATACGAGGTTTTGCCAAGGGCCGACCGGGCATTGGGGTAAATCCTCAGTGACAGAAAGACGACGAAGATTGAAGCGCTCCAACTATTCCGGTAAGATAACTTCGTTTATATATCAAAACAACTTTTATTAATGAAAACGCAAGGAGGATCCCCCATGGGACAGCGTCTGGCAGGAAAAACCGTACTTATCACAGCAGCAGGCCAGGGCATCGGCAGGGCGACAGCGGAACTGTTCGTCAGCGAAGGCGCCAAAGTGTATGCCACCGATATCAACGAGGCACTGCTGGCCGAACTCAAGGGTTGCGAAACGCGCAAGCTGGACGTCACCAAGCCCGAGCAGATTGCAGCGCTGCACAAGGAAATCGGCGCCGTGGATGCCCTGTTCAATTGCGCCGGGTATGTGCATGATGGCAATATTCTGGGATGCGAACCCAAGGACTGGAACTTTTCCTTTGATCTGAATGTGACCTCCATGTATCACATGATTCGCACCTTCCTGCCCGGCATGCTGGAGAAAAAACAGGGATCCATCATCAATATGGCCTCTGCCGCATCAAGTGTCAAAGGCGTGCCTAACCGCTTTGTCTACGGTACCACCAAGGCGGCGGTGATCGGGCTGACCAAGGCGGTAGCAGCCGACTACGTCGGCCAGGGTATTCGTTGCAATGCAATCTGCCCGGGCACCGTGGAATCTCCGTCGCTCAAGGACCGGATTGCCGGCCAGGCCAAAAAATACGGCACATCTGAAGATGAGATGCGTGCCAATTTTGTATCGCGCCAGCCTATCGGGCGCGTCGGCCGTCCTGAAGAAATCGCTTATCTTGCCTTGTATCTGGCGTCTGATGAATCCATTTACACTACCGGCACTACACAGATTATTGATGGCGGCTGGTCACTGTAATTGTTGATACAGGTTTTCTGAACTGGCATCCGTAAAAACGGCTATCATCTGATTGACGCTTGTTGTGTATCCAGCAGGCAGTAACGACAATGACAACTGTAATGCATCGTCTGATAATACGGACAACGCTGCATTGCAGATAATAATGCAGCTGCGATCCGTCAAGAAACAATAAAGCGTGCTCACCTGACGGTGGCACGCTTTATTATCTTTGGCGCTTTAATGTTTCAGGAAATTGGCGTTATTGTCCCGGCCATAGCTCAATCCTGACAGACAAAAAAATCCCCGCCTGATCGGATCCTGTTGTTTTTAACTACGGACCCGGGCGGGGATTATTCTTTCAGAACGCGAGGTTACTCTTCTTCAACGAAGGTTTCCTCACGTTTCTTGCGGATCGACGGGATGGCCACAATTACCACAAGAATGGCTGCTGCAATAAGCAGTGACATGGACAGCGGCCGTGTGACAAAGGTCGTGAAATCACCTCGTGACAGCAGCAGGGCACGACGGAAGTTTTCTTCCATCATCGGGCCCAGTACCAGTCCCAGCAACAGCGGTGCGCCCTCGCATTTGAGTTTGCTCCAGAAGTAGCCGATGATGCCGAAGATAGCCATCACATAGATATCGAACACGTTGTAGTTCAACGAGTACACACCTATCGAGCAGAACAGCACAATGGCCGGGAACAGCATGCGATAAGGCACTTTGAGCAGTTTGACCCACAGGCCGACCAGCGGCAGGTTCAGGATCACCAGCATCATGTTACCGATCCACATGGACACGATCAGACCCCAGAACAAATCGGGGTTGCTGCTCATGACCTGCGGGCCAGGCTGAATGTTGTGGATGGTCATCGCACCCACCATCAGCGCCGTCACCGCGTTACCCGGAATACCCAGTGTGAGCAGCGGGATGAACGAAGTTTGTGCTGCCGCGTTGTTGGCAGATTCAGGACCGGCCAGACCGGCAGGGTGCCCCTTGCCGAAGCGTTCCGGATTTTTGGAAAGCTTTTTCTCCATGGTATAGGAGGCAAAGGACGACAATACCGCACCGCCCCCCGGCAGAATACCCAACGATGAACCCAGCAGCGTGCCACGAAGAACTGCCGGTGCCGCTTCCTTGAATTCCTGTTTATTTGGATACAGACTGCCGATCTTGTCGGTAATGTTGACGCGATTTTCCTTTTGCGCCAGATTGTTCATGATTTCGGCCAGACCGAAAACACCCATGGCAACCACGGCAAAGTCGATCCCATCCTGCAGTTCGGGAATACCGAAGTCAAAGCGGGCAACGCCGGAGTTCACATCGGTACCAACCATGCCCAGCAGCAGACCCAGCAGAATCATGCAGATGGCTTTAGGCAGTGAGCCTGAGGCCAGAACCACGGCGCCGATCAGACCCAGCACCATTAGCGAGAAATACTCGGCGGGTCCGAATTTGAAGGCGACTTCAGCCAGTGGTGGAGCGAACGCGGCCAGCAGGACCGTTGCAAAGCAACCTGCAAAGAAAGAGCCCAGCGCAGCGATCGACAGCGCCGCCCCCGCTCGCCCGTTCTTGGCCATCTGGTGACCATCGAGTACTGTGACCACCGCCGAGGTTTCCCCCGGAAGCGCCACCAGAATAGCCGTGGTTGACCCCCCATACTGGGAGCCATAGTAAATACCGGCGAGCATAATCAAACCGGCAACAGGGGGCAGAACGTAGGTAAGCGGCAGCAGCATCGCAATGGTAGGGACGGGGCCGATACCGGGCAATACACCGATCAATGTTCCAAGAATACAACCGAGCAGCGCATAAAGCAGGTTTTCAGGCGTAAACGCCACCGAAAACCCCAGCGCCAGGTGTTCAAATAGTTCCATAATGTTATTTTCCTTTGAGACGACGTGCCAGCGTCACAACAGCGATAATGAGTGACAGAGGGACGAAGATCTGCGCAAGCAGCGACCATTCGCCGAAAGGGACTGGCAGCAAGGGGAAAATCAGACCAAGTCCCTTGATGAACGCCAGCCAGGTGAACAGCGTGAGGAAAATGGCATTGAAAATCGCGATCTTGATGCTGAACTCATGACTTGCCAGGCTGCTGAAGATGATCAGCAACGGAACCGAAATGTACAGTCCCAGATGGTCCAGCATGAGCGCGAAAATGGAAATCGAACCGATGATCAGAAAAAGGATGTCCCAGTCGAAATGACCGATGTCGGAGTCTTCTTTAGCTTCGCCTCGCAGCGAGGTCATAAAGACGATTGCGCCAAGAAGAGCCAGGCAGACGCCCAGCCAAAATGGAAAATAACCCGGACCCATGCGAGCCGGAGTACCCATGTCATAGGATTCGGAGAACAGGGCAAAGCCCACTCCGATCACGATGAACATGATTCCTGCCCAGAAATCCTGTTGATTTTTGATGTGCATATACTAAACCTTCGTTTTTTAATTTACTTTGCGCAAGGAAATGCTGCGGTCACGATGCAGCCGGGATGCCCAGTCCCAACTGCACTTGACGGTCAGCCTGATGCGTCAGTCGAGCTTGATATTGCCTTTCTTGACGACGTCCTTGGCCCAATCGAATTGTTGCTGGATTTCCTTGCCGAATTCTTCAGGTGAATTACCGGAAGCAAATGCGCCTTGTTTCTCAAGCGCTTCAACAACTTTGGGATCTTTCAGTGCTTCTACAGCCACACTGTTGAGTTTATCGATCACTTCCTTGGGTGTGCCGGCAGGAGCCAGAAGGCCATACCAGACAGGCTGATTCAGGTTTTCGTAACCAAGCTCAGCGAAAGTGGGTACATCTTTGAGGGCAGGCAAGCGCTCTTTCCAGGCGATTGCCATAGGCCGCAGGTTGCCACCTTGAATCTGGGGTAATGATGAAGGCAGGTTGTCGAACAGGATTTGTATCTGTCCGCCGACAGCGTCGGTTACGGCAGGGCCCGAGCCACGGTAAGGCACGTGCACGATATCAGTTTGGGTGGTTTGCTTGAAGGCTTCTCCGAACAGGTGCAATACGCCGCAGGTGCCTGAAGAGCCATAGGAAAATTTGCCAGGATTGGCTTTGACTTCTTCAAGGAAAGCCTTGAAGTCTTTGGAAGGAAACTTGGGGTTGACTTCCAGGATGTTGGGTACATTGGCGAAATTGACTACGGGTGCGAAATCTTTGAGTGCATCGTAGCCCAGTCCGGTGGGTTTGCACGCAGGATTGACCGCCATGGTGGAGACTGTGGCAATGGACAGCGTATAGCCATCTGGTTTGGCGCGGGCCGCTTCAGTTGCGCCCAGTGCACCGCCTGCGCCACCTTTGTTTTCGATGACCATGGGTTTGCCCAGGATATCGCTCATTTTTGTCGTAACAACACGAGCAACGATATCGGTAGAGCCGCCTGGTGCAAACGGCACAATGACGCGGATAGGTTTACTTGGATAATCCGCAGCCTGTGCAGAGCCTACGGCTACGGCACTCAGGCAAAGGGCGGATGCAACAACTGAAAAAAGGGTACGCTTTTTCATTGACATTCCTTAGTTATAGAATTCTCGGAGATGGCATCATTACAGATGAAATCCTGGCGTAATTAATTCAAACACGTGGCGGATTGCGCGCACTTGGCTTCAATTAAAACAAGATAGTATTAAGGAACATGCACTGGAAGCAAGCCCTAATATTTGAACCTAGGGTAATTGCGGAGACATTGATGCAATGTAACCGTGCAGTAATGTAATGCCTTGGTGCTCCCTGTTTGCGCAGGCATTCGGCGTACGACATACGTGATACTACAACCGTTACAAGCAGGCTTTCGGCAATTGCCCGAACTTGCGCGTTAAACGCCTTCATTTTTGCACGTATGTGAAATCATTGACCAAGGCGAGCCAAGCCTGTCTCTTCCATTTGTCTGATATCCGATCTTTCTATATTGCCTTGTTTGGTCCTGTGCACCTCTCATGCACAACCTGGCAATTTTATTGCGCCAATCCCGCCTCACCCGCTCCCTGAGCGTTTCCATTCTGTAAGCACAGCATGGAAACGAGCGGCCAGCTCCTTATGGCACATAACAATACGCCGGGATGAGTCGGTATGGCACGACCGGCCGCCGTTTTATGCACGCACTAACCAATCACTCAGGCGGTCAACCAGCAAGTACCGGCCGGGATGACTGTTCGCAAATTACCTGCAGCAAATAAAACAGCCCGCTGAAGCGATTTGGCACGGCCTGCAGGCATTTGCGGTGGCGTCGCGTGGGGTGGCTAGTGCTTCTTGCGATTTGCCGGCAGCAGGGCCAGCAGCTCACCCACAATACCCTTGCGGAACGCCATAACGCACAGAATGAAAATCAGTCCCATGACAATGGTGACCGACTCACCCAGCGTCTGAAACCACTGAATGCCGGTGGAGCTGGCCAGCATGCGTCCGATATCGCCGATTTTGTTCTCAATAAATACCACAATCAGCGCACCTATCACGGGCCCGGTAAAGGTACCCACGCCGCCGATCAGGGTCATCAGAACGACTGTGCCCGACATCTGCCACATGGCATCTGACAGCGTTGCAGAAACGAACACCAGGGTCTTGGTGGCGCCGGCCAGTCCGGCCAGGCCCGCAGACAACACGAAAGCCAGCAGTTTGAACTTTTCGACGTCATACCCCAGTGAAACGGCACGTGGTTCGTTTTCCTTGATCGCGTGCAGCACCTGACCGAAGGGGGATTTCACGGTGCGCCAGCAAATGAAGTAGCCGATCAGGAAAATGACGACCACCATATAGTACAGATTCAGATCGTTGCTCAGGTCTATCAAGCCAAACAGCTTGCCGCGTGGCACGCCTTGCAGGCCGTCTTCGCCGCCGGTAAAGGGCGCCTGCAGAAAATAGAAGAACACCATCTGCGACATGGCAAGCGTAATCATGGTGAAATAGATGCCGCTGCGCCGGATGGCCAGCCAGCCCACAATCAATCCCAACACGGCGGCAATGATGACGCCAAAAAGAATACCCAGCTCCGGCGTCAGGCCCCAGACCTTGATGGCGTGCCCGGCAGCGTAGGCGGCGCCGCCAAAGAAGGCGGCATGCCCAAAAGACAGCAGGCCTACGTAGCCCAGCAGCAGATTGAATGCGCAGGCAAACAGCGCATAACACAGGATTTTCATGACGAAAATCGGATAGACACCCAAAGCAGGCAGAAAGGCCAGTGCCAGGGCAAAAACCAGCAAGGCAAGCAGTTGGCGGTTCATTTCACTTTCCCGAAGAGTCCGGCAGGACGCAATAACAAGACAATTGCCATAATAATGAAGACGACCGTGCTGGACGCTTCCGGCCAGAATACTTTGGTCAGTCCTTCGATAACGCCCAGTCCGAGACCGGTGACAATAGAGCCCATGATAGACCCCATGCCGCCAATCACCACAACAGCGAACACGACAATAATAAGATTCGACCCCATCAGCGGGGACACCTGCAGCACCGGTGCGGCAAGCACGCCGGCAAATCCGGCCAGGGCCACGCCAAAGCCATAGGTGAGCGTCACCATAAGCGGCACATTGATACCGAACGCTTCCACCAGCTTGGAATTTTCGGTGCCGGCGCGCAGCAACGCGCCCAGGCGAGTGCGCTCAATCACGTACCAGGTCACCAGGCAGGCGATGATCGAGGCCAGCACCACCCAGCCGCGATAGATAGGCAATACCATGAAACCCAGATTAACCGCACCGCGCAATGATTCAGGCGTGGGATAGGGTTGTCCGGATACGCCGTACATGCTGCGGAAAATACCTTCGATGAGCAAGGTCAGGCCAAACGTAAGCAGCAGGCCGTATAAATGATCCAGCTTGTACAGATGACGCAGCAGCAGCCGTTCAATAATAATGCCGAGCAGGCCCACAACGAGCGGGGCGACAATCAGCATGACCCAGTAATTGAGGCCCAGAAACTGCAGGCCCATCCACGCCACGAATGCTCCGAGCATATACAGTGCGCCGTGGGCGAAGTTGATCACGTTGAGCAGGCCGAAGATCACGGCCAGGCCAAGCGATAGCACTGCATAAAAAGAGCCATTGACCAGGCCCAGAAGAATCTGGCCCAGAAAAGCAGCAAGGGGTATGCCAAAAATGGTAATCATATTTCAACGACTGCGTCAGTTTAAATAACATTCATGAATCTGACAGGCGCCGCGATTGGCGCGTCTGTCAGAACAGGCCTGCAGAATCAGAGCTTGCAGGTTGATTCGCTTTCCGCTCCGTAGGCGACTTCGCCGGGGACTTTTTCCACAACCTTGTAGTAATCCCAAGGTCCTTTGGATTCTTCCGGTGTTTTCACCTGCATCAGATACATGTCATGTACCACCAGGCCGTCCTTGCGGGTCACGCCGTTTTTCATGAACATGTTGTTGATTTTATTGGATTTGAACCATTTGATGATTTCATCACCGTTATCGGTCTTGGTTTCAGCCACGGCTTTCAGATAAGTGCCCACCGCAGCATAGTCACCGGCCTGAAGGAATGAAGGCTTACGTTTGACTTTATCCTCGAATTTTTTTGACCAGGCGCGCGACTCATCGTCCTGATCCCAATACCAGGAGGACGTCAGGTACAGGCCTTGCGTGGTTTTCAGGCCCAGCGAGTGCACGTCGTTGATGAACACAAGCAGTCCGGCCGGCTTGATCGCGGGGAAAACACCGAATTCGCTGCCGGCTTTCATGGAGTTGATGAAGTCGCCACCGGCATTGGCCAGACCCATGATCTGTGCACCAGAAGACTGCGCCTGCAGCATGTAGGACGAAAAGTCCGTTGTGCCAAGCGGCACCTTGACCGAACCCACGACTTCACCCTTGTTCGCCTTGACTACCGTGGTGGTATCGGCTTCAAGCGCGTGACCGAATGCATAATCGGCGGTCAGGAAGAACCATTTGGTACCGCCCTGTTTGACCACGGCGCCACCGGTTACGTTGGCCAGCGCCTTGGTGTTATAGGCGTAGTGGATGGTGTAAGGCGTGCAGTTGGCATTGGTCAGCGCGGTACTACCGGGGCCGATCGCAATATAAGGGATTTTCTTGTTGGCAGCCACAGCGGCAGACGCAAGTGCGGTAGCCGAATTGGTCCCACCGATAATCATGTCCACCTTATTCTGGTCGATCCATTGCCGCACGCGGGCCGAAGCCACGTCGGCCTTGTTCTGGTGGTCGGCACTGAGCAGTTCGATTTTCTTGCCATCGATCGCACCGCCAGCATCTTCAATGGCCATTTTGATGGCTTCCACACCGGCTTTGCCGTCAATATCAGAATAGACGCCTGACATATCGGTAATGAAGCCGATACGGATAACATCATCGGAAATGCCCGCAGCCATGGCCTGGGTGCCCAGCGAAGCCAGTGCAAGCGCACAAAGCGTTTTTGTGAGTCTCATCGTTACTCTCCAATAGATATGATTAATTGTTGTTAATTGAAACGTTAAACGCCAAGCAGCTCGTTCAACGTATCTTGTTTTGCAGACAGTTGTGCAGCCGGAAAAGCTTCTACGATCTCACCGTGTTCCATGACATAGAAATGGTCTGCCAAGGGCGCGGCGAAGTGGAAATTCTGTTCGACCATGATGATCGTCAGCCCCTTTTGCTTGAGCGTGGTAATCATGCGAGCCAGCGCCTGCACAATGACCGGCGCCAGCCCTTCGGAAATTTCGTCCAGCAACAGGATGTCGGCGCCAGTGCGCAGGATGCGCGCCACTGCCAGCATCTGCTGCTCGCCGCCCGACAGGCGGGTGCCGGGTGAATTGCGACGTTCCTTCAGATTCGGGAACATGGCGTAGATTTCATCCAGCGACATGGCATTGGCCGCGGCCTTGTCGTTTTTCAGCGGCGGCGGCAGCAGCAGGTTTTCTTCACAGCTTAAGCTGGCAAAAATACCGCGCTCTTCAGGGCAATAGCCAACGCCCAGATGAGCAATCCGGTGGGTCGGCAGACTGATGGCCTCTTCGCCGTGAATCCGCACCGACCCCTTGCGGCTGCCGGTCAGACCCAGCATCGCGCGCATGGTCGTGGTGCGGCCGGCGCCATTACGCCCCAGCAGGGTCACGACACTGCCCTTGGGCACGGTCATATTTACGCCATGCAGAATATGCGACTCGCCATACCACGCGTGCAGATCTTTTATTTCAAGTGCAAGGGCGCTCATGCATGCGCTCCTTGTAAAGCGGCATCGGCAGTGCCCATATAGGCTTCCATCACGGCAGGATTGGTTGAAACGGTTGCGTAATCGCCTTCGGTCAGCACGGTTCCACGCGCCAGCACGGTAATACGATCGGCAATAGAAGCGATGACATTCATGTTGTGTTCGACCATTAGAATGGTGCGCCCGACACTGACTTTCTTGATCAATTGCGTGACGCGGTCCACGTCTTCGTGTCCCATTCCCTGCGTGGGTTCATCCAGCAGCATCAACTCGGGTTCCATCGCCAGCGTCGTGGCAATTTCCAGTGCGCGCTTGCGGCCATAGGGCAGACTGGAAGTAATATGATCCTGGAAATCCAGCAGATCAACCTCTGCCAGAAGTGCGCGGGCCCGGTCATTAAGCTGGTTCAGCGAGGTATCGCTTTTCCAGAAATGAAATGAGGTGCCTTGCTCACGCTGCAACCCGATGCGTACATTCTCAAGTACCGTCATGTTCGGAAATACGGCGGAAATCTGGAAGGAACGGATGATTCCCTTGCGTGCGATCTGTGCAGGTTTTGCAGAAGTAATATTCCGGCCATTGAAAAAGATCTCGCCCGATGTTGGCGTGATAAATTTTGTCAGCAGGTTAAAGCACGTTGTTTTGCCCGCGCCGTTAGGGCCGATCAACGCATGGATGGACCCTCTTTCCACCCGCAGATCAACAGCATTTACCGCAACAAAACCAAGAAATTCCTTGGTTAGTTTCTTTGTCTCTAATATTAGATCTGTCATATTCTTGTCTTGTGAAACCCGCAAGAAAGCAGGTAGTTCACCCGCTGCCGTATGTAGCAGACAGTATGCTTACGAACACGTCAATTTGCTATTAGTGCTAACCATAGGTGAATCGTCAGCGGCAATAATTGATGACACTACACGGCAAATTCAGAGACGATTGGAGAAAAAAAGCTCATTTTAGAAACATAGTCTGTCGCCCAGGCGACAATTGTTGTTGCGGCGAATCAAAAAAGTGTCGAATGTGCTGAGCCACTGCCAGGCCGACTTATTCCACAAATCAAGGCCGTTTTCTGGCCCGGCAGGCGGTTTCCTGTAAGACGATGGCACTCGATAGCCGCAAATTATTTCAATTGTCATATTTTTTTTCGGCATACATAGCCAGACCCGCAGATAACGTGCGTGGGCATATGCGCGTGGCGTACCCGGATATGCATCACACGTCGGTTCTTTTACTTATGGGGCTCTACCATATGCCGCAGACGTTCGAGCGCGCGATCCCAGCCCGCCGAGATGCCGTGTAAAAAGGCTTGCGCTTCTTGCAGCCGTTGTAGCTCCAGCGCATAAAGTACTTCGCGTCCGTGCCTTTGGTGCTGCACCAGTCCGGCGCCTTCGAGCACTTGTAAATGCTTGATGATAGCCTGTCGCGTGACGCCCGCGTTCACGCAAAGGCGCGTCGCCGATTGCGCGCCCTCGTCAACCAGCCGCTGCACCAGCGCAAGCCGAGTGCCATCGCCTAGCGCAAAAAACACATCTGCAATGCACTGATCATCAGCAGCGTTCTGATCAATCACGTTCGACATACTGCTTCACATTCCGCATCTGGGCCTCCCAGCCGCCCGTGTTCATCAGGAAGGCACGGGCACGACGATGGGCCGGTACATTGTCAAACCCTGATTCGGTAATCGTGAGCTGCGTGCCGCTCGCAACGGGCTCCAGGCGGAACTCGACCAGGGTGGTGGGTTCGTTATGGGGATCCGCTTCGGCATCAATACCGAAAGGAATCCAGCGAAAGCTGAAGTATTGCTCCGGCTCAATCGTCTGCACGGTGCAGAATGTCGAGCTCTCTTGAGGCAGGTTGACCGACGTTGGATGCAGGCCAGCCTGACGTTGATACTGCTGTATTACCGCCTCATCCAATGGACCGATGAATTTTCCCCGGACTGTCTCGGCCTCGACAAAGGGCCCTTCCAGCACAACCCCGAACCACTGCCCGAATTCCTGCGCATCGGTCAGGGCACGCCACACCCGGGATACGGGCGCAGCGAGCGTGATGCTTTTTTCAATCTGATTAGAAGACATGTGCTCCTCCTGTTTATGTGCAACCATATGGTTGCATTAAGTGTAAAGCAGGACAATCCAATAGGCAAATGTTTTTTGCTGCACCGAGCGGAGCAACACGGCTCTGGCCCCTCCGAGTGCATGTAACTGTTTGTTCCCGGCCAACCCCCGCCTCTACACGGGACATCCGCGAGAAACGGTCAATTGATTGGCGCCCCCGCTTACGGCACGTGCCGAAGGGGTAATCAAGAAGGGGGGGTTATCAAAATGAAAAAGTCTGCCTTTCGGATTTAACGATAGGCCTTCATGGCATTTTTCGACATACTACCCCGCTGACTGATTTCGCGTGCCCCATTGTGCGCCCACCCACGCCCCCATACGGAGACACTCATATGAGAATGACACCCCTGAGCCTTGCTGCCACGCTGGCCCTGCTGGTTACCCCCGGCCTGGCCGCTGCTGCCGATTATCCGCAACGACCTATTTCATTGATCGTGCCTTTTGCCGCCGGCGGCCCGACCGATGTTGTCGCCCGGTCTCTTGCCAACGAGATGGGCAAGGTGCTCAAGCAAACCGTGGTGGTGGAAAACAGGACCGGCGCCGGCGGCACACTGGCTGCGGGCTATGTTGCTGCCGCCAAGCCTGATGGCCACACGATTTTCCTGCACCACACCGGCATGGCAACGGCCCCCGCCATGTACAGCAAATTGCGCTATGATCCGCTCAAGAGCTTTGAATATATTGGCGAAGTGGTCGATGTGCCGATGACGCTGATGGCCCGCGCTGATCTGCCGCCAAACAATTTCAAGGAATTTGTCGACTATGCCAAAGCCAACGGCGACAAGATCAATCTGGCCAATGCAGGCCCGGGCGCGGTCTCCCAGCTTTGTGGTTCGCTGCTGCAACAGGCCATGGGCGTGAAATTTACCACCGTTCCCTTCCAGGGCACCGGCCCCGCCATGACGGCGTTGATGGGCAAGCAGGTTGATGTGCTGTGCGACCAGACCACGCAAACCCTGCCGCATATCAAGGCAAAGGATCTGAAGTTCTACGGCGTGACAACACCCGAGCGGATCAAGCAGCTACCCGATGCGCCGACATTGGCTGAGCAGGGACTCAAGGGATTTGACGTTAAAGTGTGGCATGGCCTGTACGCGCCTAAGGGCACGCCCAAGCAAGCCGTAGACAAATTGAACGAGTCCCTGAAGGTGGCCCTGAAAGCACCGGCGTTTGTACAACGGATGGAGCAACTGGGCGCGCAAATCGTAAGCGAAGAGCGTCAGACCCCCGAGTCGCTGCACAAATGGCTACAGGCTGAAGTGGCCAAATGGGGGCCTATCCTGAAAGCAGAAAACATCAGCATCAACTAAATCGCATGGATTCTTAAGGCCGGTGGCATTAGCCACCGGATTTGCGCATGTGAGCCTGATTCTCACAGGCTTTTTTTCTGCTGATGCGGGCGTATTGCAACACGCCCTGCCGCTATGTCAGATGTAATTGCAATAGTGACATTATGATGAATATGTCAGCGGCGCCTGCCGGCGATGGCATCTATGATGCGAATCACCGCAGCCGGCATTTTTGCAGGCCTGCGATATCCTGACAGACACTACTCACTGAAGGCAACATCGAATGTCATCACCGAGTTGAGCGATTGCCCGGGCTCCAGCGGCTGCCCGCCCACCTGTGTCGGGCCGTAAGTCGCGTTCAGATTGAACGCATCGGACGTATTGCTGACCGGCTCGGCGCAGAACCAGTCTTTGCCCGGTGGGCTGTAGACCACCAGGAAATCCAGAGGCTGGGTTGCCGTCATGCGTAAGGTCCGGCGTTCGTCGGGCCAGTGGATGTCGGCCACATGATCCCAGGCAGTGAAGGGATGATCGAAAACATGCCGGTCGATTGCAATACCCTGTTTGAGCGCATCGGTATCCGGGTGCATGGCCAGATTCAGCGGCATGACCTCCTCATCGCTGATCCACGCCTGCCCCACGCCAGCGGTCAGTGTCGTATTGGAATGACGCACGAAATAAGGATGATGTCCCATACCCACCGGCATGACACGGTGACCGGTATTGGTCACCGTTAGGTGCACCTTCAGTCGTAGCGGCTCCAGTACGAAACGCTGCTCGGCAACAAACGCGTACGGCCAGGCATCCGGCGCATGCGTATAACGTATGACCAGTTCATTTTCCTGCTGTGATTCCACGGTCCAGGGCTTGTTACGCACAATGCCATGGATGCTGTGCGGTGAGTCAGGCTTGGCTGAAGGGTAGGTCACGCGCTGGCCTTCGAACTCAAAGGTGCCGTTGCGCAGCCGTCCGAACCAAGGCAGCAGCGGAAAGCTGGACATCTCCGAGACCAGACCTTCGTCAATCGCTTGCCGGGAAGCATCGCGCAACCAGGGGCATATGACGTTATCAATGCGATGCCGGTAGCCGCAAATGGCACCCCCGATGTGAGGCGCGACGATCAATTCGGCCTGGTCGGCACGCAGGGTAATCAGTTTCGTTTTACTCATTCCGTGTCCTTTATATGCAATGTATATATCAGCTTCATGCGCTCTGTGCTGTCGCTGCACCAGCAGCCCAATAGCGCTGCAGCCAGCCGAGTCCGTCACGAGTGCCGCGCGCCGGTCGATATTCGCAGCCGATCCAGCCATCGTAGCCGGCCGCCTCAAGCTGCCTGAATACATACGAATAATTCAATTCTCCCGTATCGGGCTCATGCCGGTCCGGTGCGCCGGCAATCTGCATATGGCCGACCAGCCCGGTGTCCAGCGCTTCGCCAATATGACGAGTGACATCGCCTTCGGTGCGCTGGCAATGATAAAGATCCATCTGGATACGCAGGTTATCCATGTTGACCTGAGCCAGCACATCGCGTGCCTGCGCCTGGCGCGACAGAAAATAACCGGGCATATCGATCGGATTGATCGGTTCGATCATCAAGTCCAGACCGGCGCCCTGCAGCAGCGTGGCCGCTTTGGACAGGGTATCCAGATACTGGTCTTGCGCAGCGGCTTGGGCGGCCTGGTCGGGTACGATCCCGGCCATGACATGGATGCGCGGCACGCCCAGAATCAATGCGTAATCAATGGCTTTTTTCACGCCATCCAGGCATTCGGTCTGACGGCCCGGCAGGCAGGCCAGCCCTTTTTCGCCGGCGGCCGCAACGCCCGGCGGCGCATTGATAAGCACTTGCTGCAAGTCGTGGTCCTGCAGTCGGCGGCTAATCGCATCAGCCTCTTCGTCATAAGGGAACAGACATTCAACCCCCTTGAAGCCATCCTGCGCCGCCAGCGCATAGCGATCCAGAAACGGCACCTCTGAGTACAGCATGGACAGATTTGCAGCAAATTTCAACATCACTGATATCCCATTTGCGCCAACAGGCTGTCTGGCACCGTGATGCCCTCTTCCCGAGCCGTATTGGCCAGATCATGGCGGCGCGCACCAGGCAGGCGGACCCCGTCATCTTCCAGCATAGCGGCAATCAGGTCTTCAAGACGATTGAAATAGGTCTGCTGTCCGGCCAGAGCCTGCGGATCGATCAGAATGAATACCTGGCCCAGCCTGGGTTCGTTGCCAGTGTCATCATAAAGCGGATCGGCCTCATAGCCAAAATTAGCCCCGGTAAGCGCCACGCAAAGCACTTCAACCATCAGGGCCAGCATTGACCCCTTGACCCCACCAGCGGCCTGCATACTGCCTTTGAGGGCCGCCTTGGCATCATTGGTGGGCCGGCCTTCGCTATCGAGCGCCCAGCCATCGGGAATGGGCTTATCATCGCGCGCGGCCAGAATGACTTTACCCCGGGCTACCTGCGACAAAGACAAGTCAATCACTACCGGCTCGGCCTGCTCGCGCGGAAAAGCCGCTGCGATGGGGTTGGTGCCAAACAACGGTCGCTTACCGCCCCACGCCGTGATGGCCGATGGCGAGTTGCTGAAAGCCAGCCCGATCAGCCCTGCATGGGCCACCGGCTCCAGATGATAGGCCGCCATGCCGAAATGATGGCTATTAGTCACCCCGGCAATGCAAATACCGGTCTGTTTGGCCTTTTCTATCGCCGTGGTAATGGCCAGCTCGCAGGCAGGAAAGGCCAGCCCGGTACGCGCATCCACCAGCAGCGCCGATGCTTTTTCCTGCACAATTTCCGGCTCTGCCCCTCCGTCGGCACGGCCTGAAGACAGGTGTAGCGCGTAACTGGGCACGCGCGATACACCATGCGTGGCAATACCGTGCGCATCTGCAAACACCAATGCTTTGGCGGTTGTCTCGGCCATAACCGGATTAGCGCCGGCGGCGGCCAGGGTGTCCTGCGCCAGGGTGATCAGGGAAGAAAGTGAAATTGTGCTCATGCTGCCTCGTCCATATTGTTGTGTGTAATCCGTGGCTGTGCTGCGAGATGTTCGCCACACGACCTGTTTCAACCTAATGATAATTCAGGAAGGGCGGACACTGCCGCAGAACGCGAAACGCACCGGCAATTTGTCGGCGCACACGTGGGATTTGTTGGGAATGTGACAGCATGCAGCGGCAAAACAGGCGGCTAATAGGCTAACCAGGCTGATGCCGGAAAAATCAGGAGCGTCGATGAAAAAGACTGGATGCGCCGCCGATGAGCTGCACATCGGCGGGCTGGCTGCGATAGGGTAAGCCTGTCAGGCCCGACGCGACTGTGCCAGCGCAGCGGCGGCCAGCGCCGCGGCGGCCAGCGCCGTGATTGCTTGCCAATCGCCTGCCTGCACCAGATCTGCGGGCGCCAGCCAGGAACCACCTACGCAGGCGACGTTGGGCAGCGCCAGATAAGTTGCTGCATTTGCCGCATGAATCCCGCCAGTAGGACAAAAAACAATATCAGGCAAGGGGCTGTGCAGCGACTTGAGCAAGGGCACCCCGCCTACGGCTTCTGCCGGAAAAAGCTTTTGGGCCGCAAAGCCGGCATCAAAAGCATTCATGGCCTCGGTGGGCGTGGCGACCCCAGGCAAAAACGGCACCTGGTTGGCGGCCAGCGCCGGCAGCAGAGCCGCGGGCAGGCCGGGCGACACCGCAAAACTTGCCCCTGCCTGCAGCGCCGTTTCCAGCTGGCCTGCATTTCGTACCGTACCCACGCCGATCAATGCTTGCGGGAATGCCTTAACCAGTTCGCGCACACCATCGAGTGCGGCGGGCGTGCGTAGCGTGATTTCAAATGTATTAATGCCCCCATCCAGCAGTGCGCGGGTGACCTGCAGGGCCTCATCAACCGACTGAATGACCATGACCGGCATGACCGGGCCGCGTTTGAGAATAGCAAGTGTATCCACGACAGTATTTCCTTTGTAATTAATCTCACCCGGCGCAGGCTCGCTTCAAAAAGAAGGCGCGTCACGGAATTGTTTTTGAGGCAGGCACAGGCAGCAACTGCTTAGCAACCACCCGCGCCATCAGTTCAATTGTGATTTACGCATCCCAGGAAACCAGCTTACCCGGATTGAAAATATTATTCGGATCATAAGCATGCTTGATCAGCCGCATCAATTGCAATGCATCCTCTCCATGCTCTTCTTTGAGGAACTCCATTTTATGAATGCCCACGCCGTGTTCACCCGAGCAGGTGCCGTCCATGCGGATGGCGCGCGATACCAGCCGGCGATTGATGCCTTCGGACATATCCCATTCTTCTCGGCTGTCAGGATCGATCAGCATTTGCACATGGAAGTTGCCATCACCCACATGCCCGACGATGGTATACGGAAAGGGCATGCCTTCGAGCTCCTGCGCAGTTTCGCTGACGCACTCGGCCAAGCGGGAAATTGGCACACAAACGTCGGTCGCGACCGAACGCGAGCCAGGCCGCAATTGCAGGCCCGAATAGTGTGAATTATGGCGGGCCGTCCACAAGCGTTTACGATCTTCGGGCTTTTCTGCCCATTCAAAGTCCATGCCGCCGTTATCCTTGGCTATTTCCTGCACGATCTCGGCCTGCTCGCGCACGCCGGTTTCGCTGCCATGGAATTCAAACAGCAACAGCGGTGTTTCCTTGAGTGTAAGCTTGCTATAAGCATTGACTGCCTTGACCGCCCGCGTATCCATAAACTCGACCCGCGCAATCGCCACGCCCGACTGCATGATTTCGATGACCGACTGCACCGCAGACTCCAGCGCAGGGAAATTGCAAATGGCGGCGGTCACCGCCTCGGGCTGCGGATAGACGCGTACGGTGACTTCGACAATAATGCCCAGAGTGCCTTCGCTGCCAACGAACAGGCGGGTCAGATCGTAGCCCGATGAAGACTTACGTGCCCGGCTGCTGGTGCGAATCACCTTACCGGTTGCCGTCACCACTTTCATGGAGACCACATTTTCGCGCATGGTGCCGTAGCGCACGGCATTGGTGCCCGAAGCGCGCGTGCTGGTCATGCCCCCGATGGATGCATGGGCTCCAGGATCGATGGGAAAGAACAGACCCGTGTGCCGGATCTCGTCATTGAGCTGCGTGCGGATCACGCCCGGCTGCACAGTCACGGTAAAATCTTCGGCGTTGATGGCCAGCACCTTGTTCATCTCGGTAAAGTCCAGCGTAACCCCGCCCTCGATGGGCAACACGTGCCCTTCCAGCGACGAGCCGATGCCAAAAGGTATGACCGGTACTTTGTATTGATTGCAGATCTTGACAGCATCGACCACTTCATCGGTATCGCGCGGAAAGATAACTGCTTCGGGTGGACACACTGGGTACGGAGACTCATCGGTACCGTGGTGCTCACGCACGGCCATGGAGGTAATGAAGCGCTCGCCGAAGCGCTGTTGAAAAGCGGTAATGGCCGCTTCAGGAAGAGTACGAATGGCTTTCTTGTCCAGAACTGTCATAGTATGCTCGCTGCCCTGCTGTTGACTACGTTGAATGACACATGCAAGGCGTCAATAATGGATGAAAAAGTGACAGACACGATTTATGCCTGCCTGTAGCGGCGCTACCGCGCACTGCGGCCCGCGTTGGCACGAGACCTGGGCGCTGTGACATTGCTGCAGCCCGCTGCAATGGGGTTGCAATTTGTGTGCCGTTTGCTCGCCATTTCGCTGCCAATATAGCAGACGAAACGGCAAACAAAATAGCCACGATCAATGATATTAATGATTATCGCGCGATTCGCCCCGTGTCTGAATAATATCCACATAGGCGGTAGCCGCTTCCAGACATGCACCATCGCCCTGCTGGCCCACCATACCACGGTAAATTTCTTCCCACGGCGTCATGTTCAGCAGCTCCGGTTTGACCCATGCCGCGCGCCGAGCCTGTAGTTCCTCTTCAGGCAGCAGGACATCTACGCGACAGGTGTTCAGATCAACCCGAACGATATCACCGGTGCGCAGCAAGGCGAGGCCCCCGCCGACCGCCGATTCGGGCGAGACGTTCAGAATGGATGGGCTGGCCGAGGTACCACTCTGACGGCCATCGCCCATGGTAGGCAGCGTATCGATTCCCTTATTGAGCAGGTAAGCCGGTGGCTGCATATTGACCACTTCTGCGCCGCCAGGGTAGCCTACCGGGCCGCTGTTGCGAATAACAAGAATGGATTTGTCGTCAATCCCCAGTGCCGGATCTTCAATACGATCGTGATAATCCTCAGGCCCTTCAAAAACCACCGCCTTTAGCTCCATCACATTGGGGCGCGCCGGGTCAGACAGGAAACGAGCCCTGAATTTATCATCGATCACGCTGGTCTTGATCACCGCGTTGTCAAACAGATTGCCGGTAAGGACAACGTAGCCTGCAGCTTCTCGCAACGGTGTGTCGTAGGCGCGAATGACTTCGCGATCCGGAGTTGGCACTGCTGCCAGATTATCGGCCAGCGTTTTGCCGGTCACGGTCATGGCAGCACCATCAATTTTGCCTGCATCCAGCAGCTCTTTCATCACTGCCGGTACGCCCCCGGCACGGTGGAACGCTTCCCCAAGGAAACGCCCCGCAGGCTGACAGTCTACCAACAATGGAATGTCCGGACCCAGACGCTGCCAGTCTGCCAGCGTGTGATCGACGCCCATATGGCGGGCGATGGCCACCATGTGAATCGGGCAGTTGGATGAGCCGCCCAGCGCAGCGGCTGCGACCACCGCGTTTTCAAAGGCGGCGCGGGTCATGATATCGGAGGGGCGCAGATTTTCCCGAACCATATCGACGATGCGACGGCCTGTTTCATAGGCCATCCAGCCCCGCTCGCGGTGCGGCCCTGGAATGGCAGCGCAGCCTGGCAGAGACATGCCCAGCGCTTCAGCCAGGGAGTTCATGGACAGTGCGGTGCCCATGGTATTGCAGTGACCCACCGAGGGGGCGGACGAGGCCACGTTATTCATGAATTCGTCATAGCCGATCTCGCCAGCAGACAGGCGCTTGCGCGCATCCCAGACAACGGTGCCGGAGCCGGCCAGCTTGCCTTTCCACCAGCCGTCGAGCATGGGGCCGCCCGAGAGCACAATGGCAGGTATATTAACGGTGGCGGCTGCCATCAGGCACGCCGGTGTGGTTTTGTCGCAGCCTGTAGTTAGCACCACGCCATCGAGCGGATAGCCATGCAGGATTTCAACCAGCCCCAGATAGGCCAGGTTGCGGTCAAGGGCCGCGGTCGGCCGCTTGCCAGTTTCCTGTATGGGATGGACCGGAAATTCCAGCGGAATTCCGCCCATATCACGAATGCCATCACGCACCCGCGTAGCCAGCTCCAGGTGATGGCGGTTGCACGGAGATAGATCGGAACCCGTTTGGGCAATGCCGATAATGGGCTTGCCCGACTGCAGTTCTTCCCTGGTGATACCGTAATTCATATAGCGTTCGATATACAGGGCAGTCATGCCTGGATTGGCCGGATTGTCAAACCACCGGCGGCTGCGCAAAGGCGTTTTTTCTGACTTAGACATAACGGGTTCCTTCTATTTCAATTGTAATAATACTCAGGCGCCGGAAGCCTTTTTGGCCGCTTCCAGTACACCTTCTACTGTTTCTGTGCCAATCTTGGCTTTCAGGCTTTCCACAATCGGGGCCACTTTTTCACGAATTTTCTCTTTTTCCTCGGTAGAAAATTCGGCCACTTTGACGTCATGCTCTTTCAGATATTTGAGTGCATCCTCATTGCCCTGGCGGCTGGCTTTGCGCTGAAATGCCTGGCTGTCTTTGGCGGCCTGCACAATGACGTCCTTTTCATCCTGGGAAAGCTGGTCAAACCATTTTTTGGATGCCAGGAATACAAACGGTGTATATACGTGGTTTGACAGTGTCAGGTAGGGCTGAACCTCGTAGAATTTGCTGGTCTGAATCGTAGACAGCGGATTCTCCTGGCCATCTACTGTTTTGGTTTCCAGCGCAGTAAACAGTTCCGTAAATGGCATAGGGATCGCATTGGCGCCCAGACCCTTGAACACGCTCAGGGCGACCTGATTCTGCATCACGCGCAACTTAACGCCGTTAATGTCTTCCAGTTTGGAAATTTCGCGACGGGAATTGGTGATATTGCGAAAGCCGTTTTCCCAATAGTTCAGGCCGATCAGCCCCTTGGACGGCAGCTTGTCCAGCAATTTCTTGCCTTCAGGGCCGTCCAGTACGGTGTCTGCTACTTTTTCATTGTCGAACAGGAACGGCAGGTCAAATACCCCGAACTCGGGAATCAGGCTGGCAATCGGCGCAGTAGATACAAACGTAATTTCGCCGGAACCGCTGATCAGTGAATTGATCAACTGTTCATCAGGACCCAGGGCGCCATTGCCGAAAGTCTTGACCTTCATTTTGCCATCGCTCAGCTTGCTGACCACTTCAGCAAAGTGCGCCGACGCCTTGCCGGTCGGGCTGTCATCGGCCAGGCCGTAGCCAAAGCGGATAATGCGTGGCTTGATGTCCTTGGCCCATACGGCCGCCGAGCCCATGCCCAGCAGCGCTACTGCTGTCAGGCCCACTACGGTCTTTTTCAATGTCTTCATTTTCATCTCCAGGATATAGGTATAGTTACAGATCTAATAGAACCAGTTCATTGGTACCGTGACAATCTGCGGGAAAAGCACAAGCAGCAAAATCAGCAGAGTGTAGGCCGTCACGTATGGCCACACGCCCTTGATGATATCTTCCATGCGAATGCGGGCGACGCCGCAGACCACATTCAGCACGGTTCCTACTGGCGGCGTCAACAAGCCGGTACAACCGACCATGATGAAGATCACTCCGAAATAGGTTGGATCGATACCGGCTTCCTTGATGACCGGCATCAACACCGGCGCCAGAATCAGGATGGTCGGTGTCAGATCCATGGCTGTGCCAACCAGCACAAGCAGCACCACAAGAACGAGCATCAGCAACGTGGGCGAGTCCACCAGCGGGCCCAGCAAAGCAATGAGTTCCTTGGGCAAATCGGCCAGCGTAATCATGTACGATGTGACCAATGCGGCTGCCACCAGGAACATGACCACACTGGTCGTGGTAGCCGCATTGACCAGCAGCTTCATCAGATCTCGGGGCTTGATTTCGCGATAGACAACCATGCCCACAAACAGCGCATAAATGGCTGCCACTGCTGCGGCTTCGGTCGGCGTGAAAATGCCGAAGCGCAGGCCGCCGATAATGATGACTGGCAGCACCAGCGCCCAGCCCGATTCACGCAAGGCCTTGGCCCTGACAGACCAGGGTTCTTTTGGAAAGGGCTTAAAGCTGGTGGAGCGACGCGCGACGAACGTCCATACCATGACCAGGGTCAAGCCCATGAGCAGCCCGGGCACAATGCCGGCCATGAACAGCTTGGTAACCGAAATATTGGCAGCCACGCCAAAAATAATGAATGAAATGGACGGTGGAATGATGGGTGCAATAATGCCGCCGGCGGCGATCAGGCCGCAGGACTGTTTCAAATCATAGCCACGATTGCGCAACATGGGCACCAGCATTGCAGCCAGCGCCGCCGAATCGGCAACAGCCGAACCCGACAAGGCTGCCAGCAACACGCTTGCCATAATCGCGACATAGCCCAATCCGCCATGGACGTGGCCCACCAAAGAGCTGGCGAGAGCCACCATGCGGCGCGACATGCCGCCGGCATTCATGGCTTCGCCGGCCAGCATGAAAAGGGGGACAGCCATTAAGGAAAAGTTGTCGGCGCCGGCCAGCATATTCTGGGCCAGAATCTGCACATCAAAGAAGTCCAGATAAAACATCAGGCCTATGGCCGAGAGCAGCAGCGCAAAGGCGATTGGCATGCCAAATGCCATAAAGCCGAGTAACACGGAAAGAAATATGGTTACGGTCATGTTGGTTTCCTGTTACTCGCGTTAACCGGCATCATCGACATGGTCGACCGCCGTTCTGAAACGATATTGATAGCTACGCTCTGCCGGCGTCATGATTGCAATCGCAATATCGCCGATGGCCAGCACGAACATGGCTACCGCACTGAACCATACCATGCCGCTGAACAGGGCCTGCGACCAGCCGGTAACCGGCAATGCCGTGTTCACGCCAATCACCATCTGATCCCAACCGCCTTGCATTAACAGCCAGAGAACCCACATGATGATGAGCTGACGCAGGATATGAATGATTTTCTGCAGCATGATCGGCAAACGATCCAGCAGCATATTGACGCCAAGATGCTGCTTGGTGCGGAACGCGATGACCGTACCCAGAAAGATCAGCCACACGAAGGACATCCGGGCGACCTCCTCGGAAACAGTGATGCCCGAGTTAAAGCCGTATCTGAGGACAACGTTGCCAAACACCAGCAACACCATCACCAGTACGCATAGACCCAGAACATAAGTTAGCGCCTTTTCCGTAGCGCGCGTAATCGCTGCCACTGACCGAAACAACGAACTTTCCAGCATCGTCATTAAAATCTCCTTTTACTAAGATGCCATGCGGCTTCTGGCCGCAAGTATCATTTTTCTGCTTTGCATTCCATGTATGGAACACAATCGCACGGGTTTGTGACGCTATGGTGTCGTCAATAAGTCGCCCGTCCGCCGGACAGGTCGAATACAGCGCCTGTACTGAATGCACATTCTTCCGAGGCCAGCCAGCAGATCATGGAGGCAGCCTCATCCACAGCAAGAAATCGCTTCATGGGAATGCGGGACAACATATAGTCAATGTGTTCCTGCGACATTGAATCGAAAATTTCAGTCTTTGCCGCAGCAGGAGTAATGGCATTGACCAGAATATTGCGCTCGGCCAGTTCCTTGCCCAGCGATTTGGTCAGCCCGATCAGGCCCGCCTTGGAGGCGCTGTAATGAGAGGCATTCGGGTTGCCCTCTTTGCCGGCAATTGAGGCGATATTAACGATGCGGCCATAGCCGTTTTTAAGCATGGCAGGCACCACCACGCGGCAGGTATAGTAAGGAGCCATCAGATTGGTCTGCACCACCTGTTGCCATACGGCTGGATCCAGCTCCCAGGTCACCCCGTTGCCGCCTGTAATACCGGCGTTATTGACCAGAATGTCGATCTTGCCGTGTTGCTGCAATGTATCGTTCGCCGCGCTTTCCACCGCGGCCAGATCTGTCAGGTCCAGTGCATGGGAAGTCACCTTGCCCAGTGTCTCCAACTGTTTGCGCGATTGCGCCAGCCTATCGGCATCCAGATCCCACAACGCGACCGACGCGCCCGATTCCAGCATGCGTTTTGCAGCAGCCAGGCCAATACCGCGAGCTCCACCCGTAATGACTGCCACCCGGTTCTGTAATCTATTCTGACTCATTGTCTATCCTTGTGTGTAAATTAAAGAGTGGCCGGCATGCTGATGCCATAGGTTCGCGCCGAATCCTGCAACAGCGGCGTAATGGACGGGTGCAAAAGCACGCCGTTTTTCTGCTGCTGCTCATACAATGCCAGACCGCGATCTCCAGGCATGCGTACATTGCCGAAACCCTCGCGAGGCGGGTTATTGCGACAGGCATCGGCAATCCAGTCCATCTGACGGGCAAACTGCTCTTTACCGCCAAAGGCTTCGGGGTCATACAGGCTGATGAAAACAGTGGCGCCCCAACCCTTGACTTCATCGGCCCGACCATGGCCGGCCAGGCCGCCTGTCAGCGCCTCAATCAGCAGCGCCAGCCCAAAGCCCTTGTGACCCACAGACAGGCCGCCCAGCGGCAGGATGGTGCCTGGCGGGTCTTGCGACAGTACGGCGGGGTCGCGCGTGGGCTTGCCGGTACTGTCAATCAGCCATTCTTCTTCGAATTGCCTGCCTTCCTTGGCCAGACGGCCGCTCATGCCATTTGTGGTAATCGAAGCAGAAATATCCACCAGAAAGGGCGATGCAGACGGTATGCCAATCGCAATCGGATTCGGCGTGAATACGGCACGGGTGCCACCAAAGGGGGCAACACTGGCGCCGGCCGGATCGGAGCAACTGAGCACAATCAGCATATTTTCACGGACCGCCCGCAACAGATAGCTGGCCAGGCAGGCAATGTGATGGCTGTGGCGGATCACCGCCGTGGCATTACCGAATTGCCGCGCACGCGGCAGCAGCATATCTATGGCCTGGTTCACCAGCCACGGTCCCGGCAGACGCCGCCCGTCCAGCAGCAACGATGCCCCTTTGTCGGAAACAATGTCGGCGCTGCCTTGCGTACTCATCTTGCCCTGTTCGATCTGCTGCAGATAGGGATTGAGCAGCGCCAGGCCATGAGTGGTATGGCCCAGCAGATCTCCGTCGAGCAACACGTCCGATACATTGCGTGCAATCTCTTCCGAGGTGCCTGCAGCCACCAGCAGCGCACGCGCAAACTCGCGCAATGCCTTGGCGTCATATCGCTCGCCGGCCTGTTGCGCAGCGAAGTTGGCAGTCTGGTTCATGTCGTGATTCCTGGTTTGGTCACCGGATCCCCGTTGCCACCGGCGGGTGGCTTGGGTTTACCGAAGAACAGTTTGATAATGGGAATAGTCCAGATCAGGATCGCCACCACGCCCAGAATGGCGGCAATGGGCCGGCTGAAGAACATGAGGAAATCACCGTCAGCCTTGATCATGGATGAAATAAAATTTTCTTCCAGCATGCCACCCAGCACCACGCCCAGCACCGCTGGCGCAATGGGAAAATCATTCTCTTCCATCACATAGGCCAGCAGACCCATAAGCATCATGATGATCACGTCAAACGGGCTATTGTTGATGGAAAAGGTACCTACAATACCGAACAGCAAGATGATGGGCATCAACAGGGAGCGCGGTACGCGCAGAACTTTTCTGGCAATCTTGACCAGCGCATAGCCCAGCGGCAGCATGAGAATATTGGCAATAATGAACACCAAAAAAATGGAGTACATTTCAACTGCATTATTGGTAAAAATCATGGGTCCCGGTGTGAGGTTTTTCATGTACAACACACCCACCACAATGGCAGTAATGGAGTCTCCCGGAATCCCGAAAACCAGTGCGGGAATCCACGCGCCAGCCAACGCCGAGTTATTTGATGCGCCCGCCTCGACAATGCCTTCCACATGCCCGGTACCGAATTTTTCCGGCTCTTTGGAAAACTTTTTGCTTATGCCATAGGACATCCAGGCAGCGATATCAGCGCCAGCGCCAGGCAATGCACCCACGATGGTCCCCAGCACACTGCCACGCAAAATGGAGGCGGGATATTTTTTAGTCAATGTCCACATGCCGGTAAAAATATTGCCGATCTGTGCCTTGACTTCGCCGATGCGATCCTGTGAATTGACGGCATAGCGCAGGACTTCGGCAATGGCGAACATGCCCACCATCATCGGCAGCAATGTCACACCGTTCATCAGGTCTTCGTTGCCGAAGGTAAAGCGCGGATAGGCCGCCGGGTTATTCATGCCCACGCAGGCAAGCAACAGGCCGATCAGCAAGGACACGAATCCCTTGAGCTGGCTGGCCGGGGTGATAACAATGGCGCAGGACAGCCCCAATACCACCAGCCAGAAAAACTCATAGGAAGAGAAATTCAGCGCGAAATTGGCCAGCATAGGGGCGCAGGTAATCAGCACGAGTGTGCCAAACAGACCGCCCACAAAAGAAAACACGATGCTGGCGCCCAGCGCCTGGTCCGCCAGGCCCTTGCGGGTCATGTTGTAGGCTTCATCGGTGTAAGCTGCCGATGAGGGCGTACCGGGAATCCGCAGCAGACAGCCGGGCACATCGCCGGAAGTAATGGCCATGGCGGTTGAGGTGACCATCATGGCAATGGCAGGAACAGGATCCATGAAAAAGGTCACGGGCACCAGCAGGGCCACGGCCATGGTGGCACTCAGGCCCGGGATGGCGCCTACGAACAGGCCGAAAATCGCCGCCACCAGAATGACGCCCAGCACGAACGGGTCGGTTACCTGACCCAGTGCAGCAGTAAAATTGCTCATGAACATAGGGTCACCACGCGAAAGTTTCCAGCAATCCCCACGGCAGCGGGACTTGCAGAATGTTGTAGAAGCAGAAGTGGATGACCAGTACGCTTATCACCGTCAGAATCAGGCCACGCAGGGGTTTGACGCCAAACACGAGGAACGAAACCATCAGAATAATGCCGGATGAAATAAAGAAGCCGAGCCATTCTGCCGTCAGAAAATAGAAGATAAGCGCAGCCGGAATCATGCAAAAGCGCAGAAAAGTTACCGCGTTCAGGCCAGGCCAGGCCAGCCACTGCTGCTTGTCCCCACGGCGCCTGCTTTGCACGATGAGACACACCGAACAGATAAGCAGACCGATAGCAATAAGGCGCGGAAACAGTCCGGAACCATACTCCTGGCCGGGTGTAGGAGGAAACGACAGCGCCATTACGAAAACGATAACGGCACAAACGCCGATGATAATGCCGGAAAGGGTATCACTGATCTTCATGGGAATTTTCCACTGGGTCGGCAGTGCGGCTGTGTGCGCGCCAGACGCACTGAGCCGACCACCCGGTTCATATCAGTTTATTTGGCCATCCCGATAGCTTTGAGCACTTCGCCAAAGTCAGCAGTGGACTTGGCCATGTAATCGCCATATTCCTTACCGCTGGCATAGGCAACACCAAAACCACGTTTGGCCATGAAATCACGAAATTCTTTGCTCTCATTGACTTTCTTGAGCGCTGCCTCCAGTTTGGCAGTCACATCATCGGGCAGCCCCTTGGGGCCGGCAATGCCACGCCACACGCCCACTGTCCAGTCGTTGCCGGTAGTTTCCTTCAACGTTGGTACATCCGGGTACATGGGTGACCGCTCCTTGGACATGATGGCCAGCGGTTTGGCTTTACCGGCGTCGATCATGGAACGCGCTTCCGGCAATGAGGTGGGCACAATGTCAATCCCGCCGGCAACCAGTTCCAGCATGGCCGGTGCCGAACCGTTGGAGGGCACAAAAGGAACCGAGTTGGCTGGCAGGCCGGCTTTATTGACCAGACCGGCAATGGCGATATGCCAGATGCCACCCTGTCCGGTACCGGATGCTTTCAGTTTTCCGGGATTGGCCTTGATGGCCTCCATCAGCCCTTTCATGTCTTTGTAGTCAGACGTGGCGCTTACCGTCACACCGGCGGGATCCTCATTCATCAGGGCCAATGGCGTATAGTCGGCCGTCGTAATGGTGGTCAGGCCCAGATGCTTCATGGTGGCGATTTCCACCGTGAGCATGCCCAGCGTGTAACCATCAGGCTTGCCTTTGGAGATGGCCATATGCCCCACCACGCCATTGCCGCCTGTGCGGTTGACCACATTGACCGGGTTGTCCAGTTCTTTTTCCAGCAGGGTCGCGATCATGCGGGCCGTGGCGTCTGTGCCACCGCCTGCGCCCCAAGGCACGATCATGGTAATGGGACGCTCGGGGTAGGCGGCGTGAGCCATGCCTGCGCCCACTGTCAACGTCAATCCCAGCAACCCTTTGAGCATATTGCGTTTGTTCATGTCTGTCTCCGTTTACAGGCAGCCCCGGCGCAGCCGGGCTCCTGAGATGTGGTGTCCGTACACACGGATTGCGCGACGGACGGTTCTATTTTTATACATCTACAACCACTGTCTGGCATCGCACCAACCTTGTTCCGGTGATCGCACGCCCGACTTCATCATCCCCCTGAATAACGCAAGCGGCATTCAGGTTAAAGCAACGCGGCGCCTCCTTCGCGCCGCGTTTGTGCCAGCATTAGGCCTGCACCACTTTCTGTGTCTGTTCACCCAGGCCTTCAATGCCCAGACGCATGGTCTGGCCGGCCTTCAGGTAAACAGCTTCAGGCTTGACGCCCATGCCAACGCCGGGTGGCGTGCCTGTGGAAATCACATCGCCTGGCTGCAGACTCATGAAATTGCTCAGATACGAAATGATCGTGGCAACATCAAAAATCATTTTGGCAGTGGTGCCGTCCTGATAGCGTTTGCCATCTACTTCCAGCCACAGATTCAGCGCCTGCGGATCAGGCACCTCGTCTGCCGTTACCAGCCAGGGACCGATAGGACCAAATGTGTCGCAGCCCTTGCCCTTGTCCCATGTACCGCCACGCTCGGTCTGGTATTCCCGTTCCGATACGTCATTGATGACGCAGTAGCCGGCCACATACGAGAGTGCGTCTTCCTTGCTGATGTAACGGGCTTCCTTGCCGATCACCACGCCCAGCTCCACTTCCCAGTCGGTTTTCTTCGAACCGCGAGGAATGGCCACATCGTCGTTAGGCCCCACGATGGCGCTGGTCCACTTGTTAAAGACCACGGGCTCGGAAGGCTCGGGCAGGCCAGACTCGGCAGCATGATCCGAATAGTTCAAGCCGATGCAAACAAATTTGCCGATGTTGCCAACGCAGGGGCCAACGCGCGGATTGCCTTCGACAACAGGCAAGGTCGAAATATCCAGCCCACGCAGGCGCGCCAGGCCGCTTTCTGTGATGGTGCTGCCATCGACATCGCTGATGACGCCGGACAGATCACGGATACGGCCGTCGCTATCGACGATGCCGGGTTTTTCCTGCTTGCTTTCCCCATAACGAATGAGTTTCATACTGACTCCTGTTGGTTTATGTGTGCCGGTGTCGTTGTGCCGGCTTGCTGATAGTCGTTGTAGTGCTTTTGCACATGGTCCAGGTGCCGGTACATGGCTTCGGAAGCCTTGGCCGGATTGCGTTCGGCCAGGGCCTGCACAATATGTTCATGATCATCAAAGGTGGACTGCAAGATCGACGGGATGACGGTTGTGATCGTACGGCTCTTGCGGCTGAGCAGGCTGATGCTTTGCGCCACCCGCTGCAGATAAACATTGCCACAGGCGTTGATGATGGTCTGATGCAGTTCAATATCCAGATGGCGGATGGCTGCGTGATCATTGCGGGCCAGTGCGGCACGCGCTTCCTCGACGTTGATACGCAGGCGTTCGATTTCAGCTTCGGTCAGCCGCTCGCAAGCCAGGCGGGTAATACCGCCTTCAATGATTTTGCGCGCATCGAACAGCTCGTTGATCTGGTCAAAATGCAGATCAATCAGCAGGCTGAGCGGCTCAATCAGGTCTTCCACATTCAGTGAGCTGATGAAATTGCCTTCGCCCTGCTGGATCTTGACCAGGCCCAGCAGCGACAGGCCGCGGATGGCTTCGCGTACCGCAGGCCTGCCCACATCGAACAACACCGCCAGTTCCCGCTCTGGCGGCAGTTGCTGGCCGGCCACCAGCTGCCCCTTGCGGATCATATCGATCAATCGCTGGGCAACCAGTTCCGACACGGAGCGGGATTTGATGGCTTCGAACTTCACTTGTCTCTTTTCGCTTTTTCTGTTTTTGGCGGGGCCGTTTGCCTGAAATAACTGGCTAAACGGTGGATTCCAATTAGCGTTCAATGGTAAGACCACTGAATGACATGCCGCAACTGTAGAAAACCCTAATTAGGAAAAAAAACCGCCCTGGGATCAGGACGGCCAGTGATTAACAAAGTCGAAAGATAGTTGGCGATGATGCCCAATAGAAAGCAAATATACCGTCGTATTGATTTTTGCGTACAGTAGCAAATAGTTCGACATCACATATTCGCGCAACTGATCAACTGACTGCGCAATTTCCTTAAATTGTGCGCTCAGACGTTCAATCCCATTGGCAACTTCGACCGAACGTCCAGTTCCGCCAGTCTGGCCCGGTCGGGGTAGCCTTCCGTATCGCCTGCGACCTGTACAGCACACGCTCCGATGATAGTGGCGCGGCGCACGCTGGCCTGCCAGTCCAGTCCTTCGAGCCGGCCACTGATCAGCCCGGCGGCAAACCCGTCTCCGGCGCCCACGGTATCCACGACTTTGTCCACGGGATAGCCCGGGACCCGGAACGATTGCGCCCCAACCTGTCCGAACGCGCCGTGTGCACCCAGTTTGACGATAACGGCCTGCGCACCCAGACCCAGATAAAATGCCGCGATCCCCTCTTCACCGTCAGCGCCGGTAAGGATACGGCCCTCTTCCAGACCGGGCAAGACCCAGTCTGCCAGACTGGCCAGCTCATTAAGGCGCGCCCGCATCAGTTCTGTGGTCCCCCACAAGGCCGGGCGCAGATTGGGATCAAAGGAAACCGTTCCCCCCGCGCGACGCATATGCTGCATGGCGGCGATGGTCAGCGCATAGGTGCCGGCATTCAGGGCCGGGAAAATGCCGGTGACATGCAAATGGCGGGCCTGGGCCAGCCAGTCTGGATCCAGATCATCTGCCGTCATGGCGCTGGCGGCAGAGCCCGAACGATAATATTCAATTGGCGGGTCGCCCTCGATCACTTTGCCCTTGAGCATAAAGCCGGTGCGTTCACGCGGCACCATCAGCACCCGCGAGCAATCGATGCCCTCCTGCTGCATGACATTTTTCAGATACTTGCCCATGGTATCGTCACCCAGCCGGCTGGCCCAGGCCACCTTTGCGCCCAGGCGGGCCAGCGCAATGCCCACATTGGTTTCGGCGCCGGCCGTCATTTTGTGAAAGGTGTGCACCGCTTCCAGCGGCCCCGGATCGGCAGCCACCAGCAGCACCATCATTTCCCCGAACAGCGCCACATCAAATGTCGCCATGTCTGTCTTCTCCAATCATTGTCTGTATTTTCTGATTCTGTACGAACCCGGACAGCACGTGCTGCCGGGGGATATCAAAACGCCCGTCATGCCCGGACACAACTCGCAAGAGTCATTACCGCAACCAGAATCCTGAGCGCGGACACATCCATCTTTACCTTGCCTGCGGTCGCGCAGCCTGCCATGCCTGTACAAAGCGCTGCGCGCGTTCACGCGTCACGGCCACCTGCTGCCCAGGCCGATACAGATCGGATCCCAGCCCGGCACCAATGCAACCGGCGTCCAGATAGCTGGCCAGATTCCCGGGGTTGATGCCGCCGACCGCATACAGCGGCACGTGCGCGGGCAACACAGCCTTGAGCGCCTTGACGTAATCGGGCCCGAACACGCTGGACGGAAACAGCTTGAGCGCTTGAGCGCCGGCCTGTAAGGCGGCAAACGCCTCGCTGGCCGTGGCAAACCCGGCGCACACCTGAAAACCGTAGGTGCTGACAGCCTCGGCGATCAGCGTCGGGTTGGTATTGGGTGTCACCATCAGCCTGCCGCCAGCTGCAGACAACTGTGCCAGATGCTCCGATGTAAGGACCGTTCCGGCCCCGATCATCAGCGCCTCGCCAAAGGCCTGGCTCACGCGCTGCACACTGATCTGCCAGTCTGGCGAGTTGGTGGGAATTTCGATGGCGTCAAAGCCGGCCTCATGCAGCACCTGCACGTGGTCAAGCGCTTCATCGGGGCCGATGCCGCGCAAAATGGCGATCAGCGGCAACTCAGGCGTCCAGGGAGTCATGTATTTTCCTTATTCCGTTCAAAATGGCCGTATCGGCGTCCTGGGTCGTAAATGCAATGCCGGCCAGATGCAGGGCGCGATCATAGCGTGTAAAGAGCGAACCGCTACCCACCAGCGTGACCGGCGTATCGGCCGAGACCTCAAAACGCTGGCGCATATCGCGCACTTCAGAACCGATCAGCAGCCCAGAAAGATAGTCATCAACCTGCTGGGCAGGCAGATGACCCAAAATATGCCGTGCCCTGACGGTAAACAGTTCAGTCATGGTATCGCTGGCAGCCAGCCCGGCCATCACACCGCTATCAAAAGACTCGGGGTGCGGCGACGCCGCAGGCAGACCCCGACCCAACAGGGAATGGTGGCGTAGTACGTCAAACAGTTCCCCGGTCATGACCGTTGTAAAGCTATGGATGACATCCTGATGCACGCGCGCCCATTTGCTGTGCGTTCCAGGCAGTATAAACAGGGCCGATGCCGTATCTTGCAGCGCACCCAGCAACTGAGTTTCCTCGCCACGCATCACATCGGCGCCGTCCGGGCCGGGCACGCACACGCCGGGAATAATGCCCGCCTGCGCCGGCCAACCCGGATCGACCGGCGTCAGACTTGTGCCCAGGGTATTGAGCGATACCGGGCAGGGCAGATAGTTCGCCTGTTGCCAGCCCACATTGCTGCCGGCCATGCCGGCGATGTAAACGCGGGACACGTCGGACTGCGCGATTTGCATTTGCTGCAGCAGGCCCTGCAGGACAGCGGGAAACGACTGGTTCTGCATCCGCGTGATTCCGAAAGGCGATGCCGCATTTTTCACGGCAATGCCGTCTTCAATCAGCCACAGACGCAGATTGGTTGAGCCCCAGTCTGCTGCGAGATAACGCGAAACCATTTTGTCTTCTTCCCCTGTTATTGCGCCTGCGCACATGGTGTTCTGTCGGGTGCCTGCCGCACTATCGGCCGCATGGCACCATGAGTGTGGCGGCGATCAGCTTATCACAAATGAACAGAAAACCAGATTACTGCATGCCTTTTGTCTGGTTGCTGCATCACCGTGCTTGCTCGCCTGGCGCGACGATCACATCCGTCATTGCCCAGCTGTCGCCGACCAACTGACGATTTTGCCCGGATTGAAGATATTGTTGGGATCATAGGCATGCTTGATATTGCGCATCAGTTGCAGGGCTGCCTCGCCATGTTCTGCCTTCAGAAAACCCATCTTGTGAATGCCCACGCCATGCTCGCCGGTGCAGGTGCCGTCCATCTGTATGGCGCGCAGCACCAGGCGGGTGTTGATGTCTTCTGCCTGATGCCACTCCTGCTCATTATCTGCATCAATCATCATGACCACATGGAAATTGCCATCGCCAACATGGCCGACAATCGACCAGGGAAAGCTCAGGCTTTGCAAATCGGCCGCGGTGTCGGTCACGCAATCGGCCAGACGCGAAATGGGCACGCACACATCGGTAGTGATGGCGCGTCCACCAGGCCGTTGCTGCAGGCAGGCGAAATAGTAATTGTGACGGGCAGTCCACAACACAGTGCGCTCTTCGGGTTTTTCGGCCCATTGGAACGCCGTACCACCCTGCCCCGCCGTCAGTTCCTGCACAATCACGGCCTGTTCGGCAATGCCCGCTGGCGATCCATGAAATTCAAACAGCAACAGTGGTTGCTCGGCCAGCGTGGTTTTACTGTAGGCATTAACGGCAAGTACGGCGCGTTCATCCATGAACTCGACGCGGGCAATGGGCACACCGCTTTGCATGATCTCGGTCACAGCCTGCACGGCATGGCGCAGCGTCGGGAACGAGCACACCGCGGCAGTCACCGCCTCGGGTAGCGGATACACCCGCAGAGTAATTTCCACGATCACGCCCAGCGTGCCTTCACTACCCACGTATAAATGGGTCAGATCATAGCCGGCCGATGATTTGCGGGCGCGACTGCTGGTACGGATGACCTCGCCGGTTGCCGTGACCACTTTGAGCGACAGTACATTATCGCGCATGGTGCCGTAGCGGACTGCATTGGTTCCGGAAGCGCGGGTCGCTGTCATACCCCCGATGGATGCGTGCGCACCCGGATCGATGGGAAAGAACAAACCGGTATGGCGGATTTCATCATTTAACTGGGTGCGAATCACCCCCGGCTGCACCGTCACGGTGAAATCTTCCGGCTGAATGGCCAGCACCCGGTTCATGTCCCGAAAATCGATCGTGATGCCGCCTTCGATGGGCAGCACATGGCCCTCGATGGATGAACCGATGCCAAATGGAATAAGCGGCACATTGAATTGGGTACATAGCTTGACTGCGGCAACCACATCGTCTGTATCCCTGGCAAACAAGACGCCGTCGGGCTGCACCGGCGGGTACGCCGATTCATCACGCGCATGATGATCACGAACCGCCGCACCGGTGGTGAAGCGTTCGCCGAAATGGGCAACAAAAGCAGCGCGCCCCGCCTCGCAAAGATGCCTGGGTGCGCTGGAAACAGGGGTAGCTGGGCTATATGCCATGACGTGCGGCCTTTTTAAATAGCAAAAATATCAATCAAGAATACGTGCCGCGTTCAGCACACCTTGCGGATTGAGTGCATCACGGATGCGACGCATCACCTGCTGCTGGGTCTTATCACGACTGTAATGGAGAAACGGTTTTTTCAGACGGCCAATGCCATGCTCGGCCGAAATGCTGCCATTGAACCTGCCGGTAAGTGCATATACCGCCTCTTCCACCGGCACAATATCGTCCGCTTGCAGATGGCCGGTTGTCAGATGCAAATTACCATCACCAAGATGGCCGAACAGCAGGTTAGAGGCCTGCGGCCAGCGCCGGCTGATCTCGGCCATGGCCTGTTCTATGAAGGCGCCCATATCCTTTAGGGGAATACCAATATCGAAGGCCACGAATGGCCGCAGCGAAGTGAACAGTTCGCCGATGCCATCTCGGATCGCCCACAGATCTGCGGCGTGTTCCAGATTTTGCGGCACGATGGCATCCTGCACGGCGTCGTTCTCAAGCATGGATTCCAGGAAGGCATCGAAACCGGCATGAAACATGGGCGTGTCGGCGCCTTCGGTTTCAAGCAGCACGGTCAGCGGCCATTGGCCATCAAAGGGAACCGCCCTCTTGGTGACGCCTGCAGCCTGGGCCACATAGTCAGCCCACATCACTTCAAAGCTGGACAACTCGGGCAGCGCGCTGCGCGCTGCCTTCAGCAAGGGCGCGATCTGGGCGAACGAAGCCAGGCCAACCAGGGCCGAACGCCTTGTCTGCGGACGGGGAAACAGGCGTACGACCACACGTGTGATAATGCCCAGCGTACCCTCGGTGCCGATGAAAAGCTGCTTCAAATCCAGGCCGGTATTGTTTTTAAGGGTACGATCCAGCATGGTCATGACAGTGCCGTCTGGCAGCACGACCTCCAGGCCCAGCACCAGTTGCCGGGTGGTGCCGTAACGCAGGACCCGGTTGCCACCGGCATTGGTTGCCACGTTGCCCCCGATCTGACAGGAGCCGCGCGCGCCAAGGTCCAGCGGAAAATACCAGCCTTTTTCTTCCACCGCCGTACACAGCGTCTCCAACACAACGCCAGCCTGCACCAGCACGGTACCGCCCGCTTCATCAATATCTTCAATCTGGTTCAGCAGTTCAAGCGAAATGACCACATCGCCTTCGTCGGGCGCGGCCCCGCCGGCCAGCCCGCTACCGCCGCCGGCGATGGTGATTTTCCTATTATGCCTGGCGCACAGGGCGACCAGCGCGGCCACCTGCTCTACCGACGCAGGTCGCGCCACCAGTAGCGGAGCGCCGGCCCGTAAACCGCTGGCGTCGCTGCCGTATCGTACGAGCGAAGCAGCATCGGTCAGCACGTTCAATCCGGCCGGCAATTGGGAGATAAAGGAATCAGACATGAAAAAGGGATGATCGTTATAAATGACAGAAGATTTATTCTATACGATTGACACTCCGGCAACCGCCGTCTGCAGGCGATCATCGCTTATATGTCGGCCCGGCGGCGCACCAGATTGTGATAAAGACTGCTTACCGCCAGGCGCCATGACTTGCGGCAATTCATTGGCACGATTTGCTGCTTCGATCACCTGGTAAGGACGGGCATATCAGCCAAGCAGTTGTGCAGCGTCACCTTTTTCCGTCAACAGTTTGACGGCATGTTTATCGAATGACACGAACGTTTCCCCTCCCAGCCAATTGCCCTCATAGGCTAAGACACCATCTGCGAAATCGCCATCGGCTTCTAGGATTGAAAGCCCGGCCTCGACTGCCGGCCGATTCATTACGACGTTGCCCGCATTCAATAAATCGCGGATGGTCTGGGCCACGTCTTCTTTGGACAGTTTGGCACCCCTTCGCAGAATCCAGACCAGTTCACACAGGCAGGGCAATGGAACGGCGATCAATGAAGCGTTTTTCAAGACATTCGCTGCCGCCCGGCCCTGATCTTCGTCATCCTGCAGGACGGCGCGAACGAGTACGTTCGTATCGACAGCGATCTTCATTTATCACCTGCCCAACCAGCGGCAGCAAGCTCGTTCATTTCCTCGATAGTCATTGGTTTCTTGACTTTACCAACGTGCCGCCCAATAAAATTTTCAATCGTACCTGCTGGACGCGTCGCTCGGACCCGCAGCTCACCACCCGGCATCTTGTCAAAGTCAATCCGTTCACCCGGTTTAATGCCAAGATGCAGCAGTAAGTCCCGCTTTAGGGTGACTTGCCCCTTCATTGTTACCGTTAGTGAAGCCATGGAAAATCCTTTGTGGTTAAACTTACTAATATGGTAATTGATTTTTACATTACTTTCAATAAATCGCATTGGGATCAAAACATGCGGCAGGCTCACAGCGAGAGCCTGCCGCGTCAGGGCGTGATTGCCGCCGCTTTAGAACTTGTATGCTGCCGTCAGCAGATGTGGGCAATGTACTTAATACCATAGGGGCCTGCCCTGGCGGATCATCGTCCAGCCGATCACAATGTTAAAAGGCCATTAGTTGGCGGCAATGTTGCCAGGAAAAGCCACCATATCAAAATAGCAAACTGGCTGGTGCATCCAGTCAAGCACCGACACAACTGAGTCTGATCAAGAGGGATTGAAATTTCGTCTGATCATTCTCAACGCTCAAGTTGAGAGTTTTATCTTCATTCCCTTTCATGTTGATGGAGCCGTTCTGAAGGGGTTTCCGTGCGCCATCGCGTTTGACGAGACTCACATATGAAACCAGCGCCGACGTACAACCACACTCGCTGATAGGATGATGTTTCTGGAGCCGGACGGTCGTGCGCGCCATTGCTGATTTTGTTTTCGATTTCTGTGCCGTCGCGGTTATGCAGGAAGACAGCGTATTTTCGAAATCAATCTCTTGCGCGCCCGTCGGGGAGAACAGCACACTGAGCAGCAACATTGTAAGAAATAAGACTGAACGCTTATTTGGCACGCGTACCTCCATACGTTATTCGATCAGAAACATATTTGACCTGCAGGATCAGATGTGTTCGATTTAATGTTCCGGCACGCGTTTTCAATATTGGGAAAAAGGTCGATTCTATTTCTATACAGCCATGGCTGAATCCCTTGGTTGAATCATGCAGATAGAAACCGCCACGCCTTGGACTGCAAGCATTCTTTGTTCTGATATCAGCGGGCTCCATGCGGACTCAATTGTGGCCCCAATTGGCCCAGTAGGGCTCGCACTCTTTCGCTGCCGCTTCTCGCGGGATAGTCTGGATGCCCCAGGCGGCAGATAAGTTGCATCGCCCCGTGCCATCATCCCTGGCGGTCCCAAGCATTCTAATCAGTACTTTATAGCCCCCCTCGGGAACAGGCCCCAGGTCTGCGACGCATTGATACGTCGGCCGCTGATACCCCAGATTCCCGGTCGTTGCCTTGAATCTTCCCGCGCCAGGCTAGGTCAGAACCTGACCATCAAAGAACATGTCTATCATAATCACACCACACTATCTAACTATCTAACTACCCAACTACCTATTTTAGTTACTTATTGTAATATAAAGTTATATACATTTTCACTTAAAAAGATTAAACCAATATGACATAGCCTGATAGCGGAACGCCTCATAGCAGGTTCAACCATCGCTTGGTCGGGCTCCGTGCGAGCGCAGTATGTCACTTTATCGCCCCACCATGAGGAGGGTGGCGCCACCTCAGATGGGTCGGACAAAACGGGTCTTTCATCATCGTAAGCAGGCTGCGTCAGCCAATCAGAGCTGATAATGAAAAAAGCCACCCTTTAAAGGATGGCTTTGGTACTTCTTCTTCGCATACCAGCAAACTATGCTGTCGCAGGCCTGCATAATACACAGGCCAATGACTTGGCTAGCGCCGGTGAAGCATCAGATGACGCGTGCTGCTTCAATAAGACGAATAACACTCCACGATTTGCTGCGTGAAATAGGACGACCTTCAGCAATTTCTACTGTGTCGCCTTCGTTAATCTCATTGGATTCGTCATGCGCTTTGTACTTGTTTGAACGGACCACGATTTTGCCGTAGATGGGGTGCTTCACGCGACGTTCTACCAGAACGACAACGGATTTGTCCATCTTGTTGCTAACCACTTTACCGATCAGGGTACGCTGACGCTTTGCGGGTGTCGTTTGCGTTGTTTCGCTCATATTACTTACCTGCAGCTTTTTCAGTCATGACGGTGCGTACACGCGCGATGTCGCGACGCACTTTCAATAACTGACTGGTGTTGGACAGCTGCTGAGTAGCGCGCTGCATACGCAGGCTAAATTGCGCCCTCAACAGGCTTTCGAGCTCTTTGGACAGCTCGGTCGTCTCTTTCGAACGGAGTTCACTTGCTTTCATGAATCTCTCCTTATGCGCCGAAGTGACGTGTGACAAACGTTGTCGCGATTGGCAGCTTGGCAGCTGCCAGACGGAACGCCTCACGTGCCAGCTCTTCGCTGACGCCGTCCATTTCGTACAATACTTTACCAGGCTGGATCTCGGCTACCCAGTACTCCGGGTTACCTTTACCGTTACCCATCCGGACCTCAGCAGGTTTCTGAGAGATCGGCTTGTCTGGGAAAATTCGGATCCAGATACGACCGCCACGTTTAATGTGACGGGTCATGGCACGACGGGCTGCCTCAATCTGGCGAGCCGTCAGACGACCGCGACCAGTAGCTTTCAGACCGAAGTCGCCAAAGTTTACATTGGTACCGCGAGTAGCCAGACCGGTATTACGGCCTTTCTGCTCTTTACGGTATTTCCTGCGTGCTGGTGACAACATAATTATTCTCCTTCTGTCGCAGTTGCTGCGGCTGGCGCTGCAGCATCACCTGCTTTGCGACCACTGCTGCGACCACGGCCGCCTGGACGACGCTGTCCATCAGGACGGTCACCGCGAGGACGACGTGGACGACGCTCATCTTCACGAGGAGCAGCAGCCACTTCAGCAGGCATTTCGCCGTTTGGCAGCAGATCGCCTTTGTAGACCCAGACTTTGATACCAATAATACCGTAGGTAGTCTGTGCTTCAGAGGTGCCGTAATCAATGATGGCGCGCAGGGTGTGCAGAGGCACACGACCTTCTCGATACCATTCGGTACGGGCAATCTCGATACCGTTCAGACGGCCGGAAGACATGATCTTGATACCTTGCGCACCCAGGCGCATGGCGTTCTGCATCGCGCGTTTCATGGCACGACGGAACATGATCCGTTTTTCCAGCTGCTGAGCGATAGAATCGGCGATCAGCTGAGCGTCGGTTTCAGGTTTGCGAATTTCTTCGATATTGACGTGAACCGGCACACCCATCAGGCGTTGCAGGTCTGACTTCAGGCTCTCGATGTCTTCGCCGCGCTTACCGATAACAACACCAGGACGTGCTGAGAAAACAGTGATCCTTGCGTTTTTGGCAGGACGCTCAATCAGGACGCGACCAACGGATGCGCTTTTCAGTTTCCGTTTCAGGTACTCGCGAACGCGGACGTCTTCGGCCAGCATAGCGCCGTAGTCTTTATCGTCTGCGTACCAGCGTGAGCTCCAGTTACGGTTAACTGCGAGACGGAACCCGGTAGGGTGAATTTTCTGACCCATTGTGACTCCTTATGCGCCGACTTTGACCACGATGTGGCAAGTCTGCTTCTCGATACGGTTACCGCGGCCTTTGGCCCTTGCGGAGAATCGCTTCATTGACTGAGCTTTGTCGACATAGATCGTTGTGACTTTCAGTTCGTCAATATCGGCACCATCATTGTGCTCGGCATTCGCAATTGCGGATTCGAGCGCTTTCTTGACGATACCAGCGGCTTTTTTAGGTGTGAATGTCAGGATATTCAGCGCGTGTGCCACAGACTTGCCACGGATCATATCCGCTACAAGACGGGTTTTCTGCGCAGAAATATGTACACCACGAATTACGGCTGTAGTTTCCATCGCTTACCTCTTAGACTTTTTGTCTGCAGCATGGCCCTTGTATGTACGGGTATGTGCAAACTCGCCAAGCTTGTGACCAACCATATTTTCGTTCACATACACAGGCACGTGCTGACGGCCATTGTGAACAGCAATTGTCAAGCCGATGAAATCAGGCAGGATGGTTGAACGACGCGACCAGGTTTTGATCGGTTTTTTCTCTTTCCCATCGACGGCGGCATCCACTTTTTTGAGCAAGTGGGCGTCTACGAAAGGACCTTTTTTAATAGAACGTGACATTTAGTTCGCCCCTTATTTACGCTTGCGACGTGACACAATCATTGAGTCAGTACGCTTGTTGCGGCGGGTTTTGAAGCCTTTGGACGGTGTACCCCATGGGCTGACCGGCTCACG
>JAFAEO010000078.1 GCA_023423975.1 Pseudomonadota bacterium | reverse complement strand
ACGGCTGCGGCCCAGTTCTCAATACTCGCGTCTCCATGGGGAAACGGATCAGATTCCCCAAAGCCGCGCGTATCCATAGCGATGGCGCGAAAGGACCGGCCAAGCAGTGGCAGAACCGCGCGGTATTCTTTCCAAGATCGGGGTGTCTGGTGCAGCAGAAGTACCGGCTGACCCACGCCGACCTCTGCAAAATGAATCTGTCCGGTCGGAGTAGAGACATAGTGGCGACGTACTGTCATTCCGCTGACTTGCTGCATTGGATAAGCCATTTTTTATGGTTCCTTCCGCTTGACGGCATTTTATTTTACATATAAAGTATAGTGAGGAGCGAAAGCGGACAAGCCTTTCTCGTCCATGAAAAGCTGAAAATACCAAAAGCGTGATGATTCCATGCTCGCGTTCCAACCGGCAATAAAGAGTGAAGCGGTCCACTGGAGGAAACCAATATGCGGATTTTTTGGCAAAGTTTCGTGGATTGCGAAATCGGTGCCGACTATCTGAAAAGGTTGACGGAGTACCTTAACCTGATCGCTGCGAAGGGCACGGAAGTTGTCGTCGAGGGCATGAATCCACCTGATCGGGATTTCGGTCGACTGGCAGAATTTCGCTGCGCGGCTCAAGCTATCGGCCGAGCTCTGCAGATCAAGTCGGGTACTTACGACGCCTATGTGATGGGTCATTTCCAGGATCCCGGCCTCTATGAACTTCGTTCACTTCTTGACATTCCGGTGATTGGCACCGGAGAGGCCACATTGCTGGCCGGGTCGACATTGGGCCGTCGGATGGGGATCGTGACGCTCTCACCAGAATTCGAAATCTGGCATCACGAACAGGCGGATCGTTATGGAATTGGACAGCGCCTGGTCAAGGTTGAAACTGTGGAAAGTGGCCCGCATGAATTCAATGCCAGCTTTGCCGGCGATGCCAGTGCCAAAAAGACACTGCTTGGAAAGCTGAACCGCGCCGCCGACCAACTGATCAAGGCCGGGGCTGATGTGATCCTGACGGGCGGGGTCCTGCCGGGTCTGTTCGTTTCGGAGTTTCCTGGCATGAAGATCGGCCATGCTCCGGTGGTAAATTGCGCTTCGGTGGCACTGAAATCGGCAGAAATGTGGGCGCAGTTGCGCGTGATCGACCAACTGGGACCAAGCCGCGGTCCGGCCTTCAACACGCCGCAAGGGCAGGCGCAGCAAGATTTTCTGAACCTTCTTTCGAAACCTGAAAACGGAGAATGAAAATGATCAAGCCGGAAAAAATCCTTTACACCGCCGAAGCACGCGTGTGGGGCGGGCGTGACGGCAAGGGGGAAACCAGTGACGGTCGGCTGTCGGTCGATTTGAGCATCCCTAAGGAACTTGGCGGGCCGGGCGCGGCCGGAACCAACCCTGAACAGCTTTTCGCACTGGGCTATGCGGCCTGCTTCCTCAGCGCCACCAAGCTCGTCGCGCGTCTGACCAAGGTTGCGCTGCCTGATGATGCCTCGATCACCGCAATCGTCGGTACCGGCCGCGCGGGCGAGGCTTATGCGCTTGAAACCGAACTGCGGGTGTCGCTGCCGGGGATGGACCGCGCTCAGGCCGAAGAGGTCGTCAAGGGCGCCCATGAACGCTGCCCTTATTCCAACGCGACCCGCGGCAACATGCCGGTCAAGCTGACCGTGGAAGTTTAGCACGGCCCGGAATAATGATGCATCGTTCAGCTTATGAAAAGGTGGTGGTCGCATGTCCGGTGACCATCCCCTATCGGCGGTTTTCTAACGAAAGCGCACAATGGTGGATCGGGCGGGCATTGCGCGCCCTGACGCATGCTGCCGGCATCCGGAATCGGGATATCGACGGGTTCTGCCTGTCTAGCTTTACCGCTGGCCCGGATACGGCTATCGGTTTGGCGCAGCATTACGGGCTAAATGTACGATGGATTGATACCATCCCGCTTGGCGGGGCCAGTGGCGTTGCTGCGATTCGGCGTGCGGCGCGTGCCGTTCAAGCCGGCGACGCCGATATTGTCGCCTGCGTCGGTGCGGACACCAATCACATTGACAGTTTCCGCCGCACACAAGCGGGATTTTCGCGCTTTACTCAGGATGCGACGCTTGCCTATGGCGCAGGGGGTGCCAACGCCAGTTTCGCACTTATCGCGCGCGCCTATATGGACCGTTTCGGGGTCAAGCGCGAGGATCTCGGCCGCATCGCGGTTGCGCAACGTGCAAACGCGATGCGCAACCCGAATGCGCTGATGACAAAACCGCTGACGCTGGATGACTATATGGCCGCGCGGCCCATTGCTGAACCCATCCATCTTTTCGACTGCGTAATGCCCTGTGCCGGCGCCGAGGGGTTGCTGGTGATGCGCGAGGAAACTGCCGAAGCGCTGAGTCTGGACAAGGTTCGGCTGCTTGCTTCGATCGAGCGACATAACGCGGTGGACGATCCCGTCCAACTGCGCGGTGGATGGGTGCAGGACATCGCCGAGCTTTATTCAATGGCGGGGATCTCGCCTGATGATCTGGATATTGTCCAGACCTATGACGATTATCCGGTAATTTGTATGATGCAGTTCGAGGATCTCGGATTTTGTAAGAAAGGCGAAGGCGCGTCGTTCGTGCAGTCGCATGACCTGACCATCGACGGTTCGTTTCCGCACAATACATCGGGCGGCCAACTTTCCTGTGGTCAGGCTGGTGCTGCGGGCGCCTATATCGGCATTGCCGAAGCGATGCGTCAGGTGACCGGGACCGCGGGCCCTACGCAGGTTGCCGATGCCCGGCTGGCACTGGCCTCGGGTTTTGGCATGATTAACTATGATCGCGGCCTGTCATCGGGCGCGGTGATACTGGCAGGAGACCGGACATGACCGCCCCCCTATCGCCTCCGGTGAAGAAAAACCCGCTGGTTCCCTCGCGCCTGCCGATGCTGCCACCAGCAATGCGATCGCGCACGGCCCAGCTTTTGACACTGGCCGCTGCCGAAGGGCGTTTTGCCCTGCAGAAATGCTCCGAATGCGGCACGGTTGCCTATCCACCCCGGGATGCCTGCAGCAACTGCCTTGGGGATGAGATGCCGCTGACCGATCTTCCGTCCGGCGGAACTGTGCGATCGGAAACTGAGATCCATGCCTCGGCCGATCTCTATTTCCGAGAACGGTTGCCCTGGCGGATCGGCTTGGTCGAAATGGATTGCGGACCGATGATCGTGGCGCATCTGCACGGCGATGTCCGCATGAATGACCGGATCACCATGTCTCTCCAACTGGACAAAGCGGGCAATGCTGCTGCCTTCGCACGACCGGTCGAAACCACCCCGAATATGACGGATGACAGGCAATGGCGAGAAATGACTTCTGACCCGAAATATCGGCGTGTGCTGGTGACCGCCGGCCGCCGCCCGACGGGCCAGGCCTTGGCCGCTGTGCTGGCCAAGGCCGGCGCACATGTGTTCCTGGGGCTGCCGGACGACTGGATCCCTTGTCCCGCGGCGCGAAAACTTGCTGAAGACGATGCTATAGAGACCGTTCCGCTGAACCCCGATTCCGAACGCTCGGTTCGACAGCTTTGTGCCGCCATCGGCGGCCAGGTCGACATTCTGGTGAATACGACGGATTTTGTCCGGCCCGGTAACCTGTTGGATCAGCGGGGCAGCGCACATCTGCAAGAACAAATGCAGCGTCATTTCATGGGGTTCGCCCATCTGTCAAAGACCTTCGGTGCTGCCATGCGTGCAAGGGGCGGCGATGACCCTAAGGCGGCCTCCGCCTGGCTTAACGTCTTTTCTGCCTATGCTCTGGTCAATACCAACCCCTTTGGTGCCTTCAGCGCGGTGCAGGCCGGGTGTCTGTCGCTGTCCCATGCGCTGCGATCCGAATTGCGGACCGGTGGGGTGCGCGTGATCAATGTCTTTGCCGGCCCGACTGATGGTGACTGGTATCAGACTGTGCCACCGCCAAAACTCTCCCCTCGCGCCATTGCGACAGCTGTGCTTGACGCACTGCGCAATGGTCTTGAAGAGGTTTATGTCGGTGATATCGCAAAGGATTATCACGAAAGGCTGACAAAGAACCCCAAGGCGGCAGAGCGGGAATTCGGAACAC
>JAFAEO010000053.1 GCA_023423975.1 Pseudomonadota bacterium | reverse complement strand
GTGTTCTGTGATTTGCTTTATCGCTTCGAGTTTGAATTCTTCCGTAAATCGGACCTTGCTCATAATAATCTCCATCTGTGAGTATTATGAGGCTTAAAAGTGTCTAGTAAACCCTGGCCGATTCAGTAGTGGACTAGCCGCCGAACAGGCTTCTGATGTTGTTACCCAGTTTATAGCTGGGAAAGTAGGAAACCATTCAGTTTATCGCAGCCGTTGAAAAAGTTCGACTAGAATGAAGAAATTAGTATGTCCGTTGGCGATTTTATAGAACGACGATTCCTCACACGGCTAGCAAGTGTTTTAAATGCTTGCAATAAATAATAGACTGGTCTATTATTTATTGCATGAAAAATACAGCTATTGCGAACCAAACCTCCAACAAAACAAAAATACCGTCTTCCCGCCTCACGACGCGTGAGGCTTTAATTCGCTGCGGTGTAGAACTGTGTACACAAAGTGGATTTCAAGCAACCGGAATTGAGGAAGTACTGCAACGCGTCAATGTACCCAAGGGTTCTTTTTACCATTATTTTCGCAACAAACGAGAATTCGGCAAGCAAGTGATCAACAGTTATGCTGAGTACTTTCAGTTGAAATTAGCTCGCCATTTTACCAATGCTGCTCTATCCCCGCTTGATCGCCTACGAGCTTTTATTGACGAAGCACAAGCGGGAATGATGAAGTTCGAATATAAACGTGGTTGCTTGGTAGGTAATCTTGGCCAGGAGTTAGCAGGTCTCGATGAAGAATTCCGGCAATCACTAGAACACGTACTTCTCTCTTGGGAACAACAGACAGCTGCATGTTTCCGTGAGGCGCAACTACAGAAGCACCTAAATAATAAACAAGATCCAGAACTGCTCGCTGCAGTTTTCTGGATTGGTTGGGAAGGAGCCATTCTGCGTTCAAAACTGACCAAAAGCAATAAACCGATGCAGTTATTTGCTGACTTTTTTCTGGAAAGTCTGCAGCGATAAAAATTTTGCCCTCTTTCTAATAGACCAGTCTAATTGTGAGATAAGTATGTATAAAGCATTGATTTTAAGAAGAAACGAAGCAGGAGAAACTCTAGCGGCCATCGAACAGGCCTCGGAAACGATGTTGCAAGCTGGTGAAGTCGAGCTGGAAGTTAGCTATTCCTCGATTAACTATAAAGATGCTCTCGCCATTACTGGTAAAGCGCCGATCGTTAGGCAATGGCCAATGGTGCCAGGGATAGACCTTGCCGGACGAGTAACCGCAAGCTCCGCACCTCACGTAGCACCAGGCTCATTAGTAGTGGTAAATGGTCACGGTATGGGAGAAAAATATCTGGGTGGGCTAGCCCAAAAAAACCGGGTCCCTGCAGAATGGATAACTGTGCTGCCAAGTTCGCTTTCTGAACGGCACGCAATGGGCATTGGGACTGCTGGCTATACGGCGATGCTTTGTGTCCTAGCACTAGAAGCTGCTCAGGTAACACCCGATAAAGGCCCCATTATTGTCACCGGCGCAAATGGTGGAGTCGGCAGTTTTGCTGTAACGTTGCTAAGCCAACGCGGATATCACGTTGTAGCATCTACCGGGCGTAAAGAAGAAACAGAACTGCGGTTGCACAAACTGGGGGCCAAGGAAGTTATCGAGCGCAGCAAACTCAGTGAAAAAGGAAAGCCACTTCAATCAGAGCAATGGGCCGGCGCTATTGATTGTGTCGGTGGGCAAACGTTGGCAAATATCTGCGCTCAAATGCAATATGGAGGTGTGGTGACCGCCTGCGGACTGGCACAAAGCATGGACTTTCCCACAACGGTGGCACCGTTTATTCTACGGGCCGTAAATTTAATCGGTATCGATAGCGTATACGCGCCAAAAAAAATCCGCGACTTAGCATGGCAATGTCTTGCAACGGAATTAGATCCAACGCTTATCGATGAGATCACAACAGTCCGCCCTCTGGAGGAAGCAATCACAACTGCTCATGCGCTACTGGAAGGCAAGATTGCAGGTCGTATCGTGATACAAATTGGAAAATAACATGAATCTCACAGCAGAATTCGACTCTAAGTTATCACATAACGATCGGGCTATTATCTCATCTGCTGCGGATTTTGCAAAGCAGCACCTTCAGCACAAACCCACTGCCCTAGACAGCCACGCAATACTAATGAACGCTTGCGAGTCGGGTTTGGCTGGCATTGAGGTTAGCAAAGATTTTGGCGGAGAAAATGCGTCTTTTTCAGCAAGAATGCGCGTATGCGAGGAGCTAGCCCGATGGGATGCCGCATTTGCCTTTTCCTTGATCAATCACCATAACGTTATCCAGCGCATTGCTAGTTCGGCTAAACCATCAATTGCCCACACCTGGGTACCGTCCATGCTCTTAGGAAATCATTTCGGCTGTACCGCAATGAGCGAACCCCAATCAGGCAGCGACTTCGGCTCAATGCAGACTGTTGCTACCCAAAAGAACGACGGGTGGATTTTGAATGGAAAAAAGGCTTGGATAACCAATGCGGCGTTCTGCGACGTGTTTCTTGTCTATGCACAAACAGATCCTTCCGCTGGGGCCGCCGGCGTAGCGTGCTTCATCGTATTTGCACAAGACTCCGGATTTATCCGTAATACCCCATATGAATTGCCCGGTTTAGAACACATGGGGGTTGGACGTTTTACGCTCAAGCAGTGTCATATTCCATCGGAACGCGTCCTATATCCGCCAGGCCAGGGATTCAAGGCTGCCATGCTGGGAGTCAATCAGGCCCGGACTCATGTCGCTGCAATGAACGCCGGCATGATCGACTGCGCCTTGACATTGGCAACTGAGCTTGGCAACGAAAGAGAAGCCTTTGGCCGGAAGCTGCTGGAATTTCAAGGGCTAAAGTGGTCTCTTGCCGACGTCGCTACAACCTTATATGCCATGAGGCTGATGACATATCGGTCTGCAGAACTGATCGACGCAGGACAAGACGCTAGATACGAGGCGGCAATGGCGAAAAAATTCTCCAACGAGCATACCCTGAACTCTATTGGCGCCTGCATGCAGGCGATGGGCGCAGCAGGCCTGATAGCAAACATCCCGCTGGGACGACATCTCAACTGTGCACGCGCCTTTTGCTACACAGATGGGACGCCAGAAATGATGAATGAACGTATAAGTCAATTACTAAAGAAATCCAAATGAATTTTTAAATGTAATACAAAAACAATTCAAGTCAGGAGACAAAACCATGAAAATTGCAAACCGTATATTATCCATTTTTATCACCGCAGCTTCCGTGCAATTGGCAATAATGCCGATCGCCTCTGCAAATGAAAAATACCCCGAACGAGGGGTGCGTATGATCGTCCCCTTCCCGCCCGGTGGATCTGTAGACTATGTAGCAAGAATTATTGTTCCGGAGTTTGAAAAAAAACTGGGAGCATCTGTATTTATCGAGAATAAAGGTGGTGCTAGCGGTGCAATCGGCACAGCGGATGCCGCCAGGTCAAAACCTGACGGATACACGCTTTTAATGATTTTCGATACTCATGCGGTCAATCCACATATCCAGAAGAATCTGTCGTTCGATACTTTCGAGTCGTTTGACTACATTACACGACTGACCACAGCCCCTATGGTGGTTGCAACCTCAAATAAATTCAAACCCAAAACCCTGCAAGCGTTCATCGATTACGCCAAATCGAACCCAGGCAAGGTGACTTATGGTTCATCCGGAGTTGGAGGCTCAAACCACCTGACAGCGCTAGCCTTATCAAAAGCAGCAAATATTTCAACCTTGCATGTCCCCTATAAGGGCGGAGGCCCGATGCTCACTGCCCTTATAGGCGGTGAAGTTGATTTCGTTGTCACCACCTATCCATTAGTCATAGAACGAATCAAGTCGGGGCAAATGAATGCCTTGGCCATGGGTAGTGACAAACGGGTCTCTCACTTTCCCGATTTGCCTACCGTCGAAGAAACACTACCGGGATATCGGGCCGAATCCTGGATTGGATTGGTAGCGCCAAAAGGCGTGCCAGCATCGGTACTGGAAAAAATCCGTACAGCAATGACTGACGCATTAAATAGCCCGGCGATACATGAGCGGCTTACGTCAGAAGGATTCAATATTGTTCCCAATACCCCAGCAGTATTCAAAAAGTGGGTCAAAGAGCAATCAGATCAGATGGGCGCATTAATTGAAGACGGCTCGATTATTACACAATAACAGGCTTCCCATGAACGCACCACTACATAACATATTGCGGCAACACGCCGCCCATTCTCCAGAGAAAGCCGCAATAATCTGGTACGGAACGACAATCAGCTACCGGCAATTAGATAGTCTGAGCGACGCGTGTGCTGCGCTGCTATATGCCAAAGGCGTCAGGCAGGGTGATCGGGTTGCCCTGTTCATGCAAAATTGTCCTCAATATATCATTGCTCACTTCGGCATACAAAAGCTTGGAGCCATCGTGGGCCCTTGCAGTCCTCTATTTAAAAAACATGAGCTCAATTATCAGCTCAAGGATATGGGGGCAAAACTGCTTATAGCGGCAGGCAATCTCTACCCAGTTGTACAGGAGTCACTGCAAGATACGATGGTGGAACACCTGATTCTTACGAGCTACGAAGACTACCTACCTTCGACACCCACCTACAAAGTGCCCGAAACGGGCCTTCGTTTGGAGAATGCCTATCCCGAAAATCTAGATTTTCTATCCTTGCTTAACCGTTTCGAAACGGTGCTGCCTCCGTCTATTGATGTTCAAATGGACGACATCGCCCTGCTCGTCTACACTTCGGGCACGACGGGGCGTCCTAAAGGAGCCATGTTGGCATATGAGTCAGTTATCTACAAGACGGCATCAGCCACTGCTATATTTCAACTGTCTAATGACGATATTCATCTAGTAATTCCGCCTCTTTACCATATTTCCGGAATGCTCTGTGGTATGGATTTTCCAATATTTCTCGGCGGAACGCTGGTACTTCATTTTCGTTTTGACCCACTCGCTACGCTTGAATCCATTGAGTGTCATAAGCCTACTTTCTGGAAAGGTATCGCTCCGATGTTGACCTCCATCATGGACTTACCACCTACAAGAAAGTACGACCTTTCCAGCCTGAAGTTATGCCCGGCTACCAGCTTCGGTATAACCACCACCGAGGCCTTGGCAGCCAGATGGCTGGCATTCTCCGGCAACGGGACCGTATTTGAAGCAGGCTATGGTCTGACCGAAACGCATACCTTTGATTCGGTTATGCCACCTGATGCCATCCGATGGAGAACCAACGGCCGAACGTTACCTGGCGTCGAGTGTGAGATTCGATCCAACCTTGGCGAGAATTTACCGTATGGGACATCGGGAGAAATATGTCTACGCAGCAAAGGTAATTTCGCAGGATATTGGAACGACCGAGAAAAAACTCAAAGTACGCTAATTGATGGGTGGGTTAAAACCGGGGATATCGGCCAACTAGATCAGGATGGATATCTGCGCCTACTTGGCAGACAAAAAGAACTAATCAAAGTATCCGGCTATAGCGTATTTCCTGAAGATGTAGAAGCAATACTGCGCAACCATCCCGATATTGAACACGTAGGTGTTGTCGGCCTGGCTGATCCGAAAAAAGGCCAAATTGTCAAAGCGGTTATCGTCCCCAAAGAACAAGCCAGAGATGTCACATCAGAAAGCATAGTTGCATGGAGCAAAGAGAATATGTCCGCATATAAAGTACCAAGCATCGTGGAGTTCAGAGAGCAACTGCCAATGACGGCTTCTGGCAAGCTCATGCGTCACAAATTGTACGGTTCTTAAGAAAAAGCTATTGTTAGAATGAAGTCACAGCGACAATCCGCTTCTACATCAATAAGTTAAATATTCATGGCTCTCTTATCGTACTGACGATTAATTACTAACCATCATCAAGTAGGTAAAGTAAGTAGCGGGGAGATAATACGCGACAGAGATAGGTTCCTCGGTTCGAGTGTCTCCTTTGAATCGATTGGACCAGCAATATTAATATTGTTTTCCACTATCAGATAATAGAAATAGACGGTCGCGACAACTCGCGATAATTCACATAATGAAGAGAAGGAGCAAAATAGTCGCGTGATGCTGTCCCATACCGCATAGATTTTTATAAATTGAGGGTAACCGAGACCCGTGCACGTGACACGCAAGGCATCATCCTGTCTTGCCTGGCCGACACATTGAGCACAGAATCTCGATGTATAACCGTTCCCTCCGAATATCCACATTCGCAAGTACCGCAAACTCCGAGTCCGCACGAAGTTGCGATATTAAATCCATGTTGATGTAATGCTTCTAGCGCGGACTGGTTTGCATCCACTCGAATGATCTCTCCCGTAGAGGCGATTTTGATCAAGAACGGTTCTGGCTTAAAGTTTTCATCCAGTGTCGCAGAGAAGACTTCAAAATGCACCTGATCCTCCGCCCAGTTTTTCGTAGCGCTTTTTACCGCTTCGACCAAGTTATTGGGACCACAACAATAGATATGTGTTCCTTCAATCGGTGGTCCAATGTCCGCAACATCGAAACGTCGCCGCCCCTCCTCACGGCTAGTCCACAATCGCAGCTCGTCCTCTGCGCAATATTGTGATAATTGTTCCAGCAAAGGTGCATCTTCCATCGATTTTATGCAATAGTTAATGACAAATGGTGTGCCTGCTTTTTTTGAGGCGTAAATCATGGATGAAAATGGTGTAATACCAATACCGCCAGCGATGAAAACATGGCGTTTCGCCCCTGCAGCCAACGGGAAGTTATTCCTCGGTGCTGTGACATGCAGCACCGAGCCGATTTCAACATTATCATGTATCCAGCACGAACCACCGCGTCCCGTCGACTCCCTCCTCACCGCGATACGGTATTCGGACTCATCATCAGGACGCCCGCATAAGGAGTACTGGCGAATTTTCCCGTCAGGAAGGCGTACATCTACGTGTGCACCCGCAGATTGCTTAGGTAAGGCAGGATGAATCGGATGCCTTAGTGTGTATATTTTTACTGTGGGCGTATCTTGTACAATGTTACTCACTATCAACTTCATAATAATTCGTGCTGTCATATCAATATTGTCTCAATCGTCTATCGGTTCAATCATTGCGCCACTTTTAATGATGCCACCAAGTTCAATCGAACAATTCAAACCTGAGCGGTTATAAAGGGGCAAGTAAAGTGGCATTCCCAACAACTCTTCAAGGTACTTGCAGGGAAAATTCAGCCTTCCCCCACGCAAAATGACGTCCCCGATGCGAAACCTTTTGCCGACGAGATGATTGAGCGGCACTCCCTGAACCGTCAAATTGCGACGATGATCCGCTGGCTTCAGACTAATCGGAGCGTGTTGCAATGGAGGGTCATTACGTGCAAGAGCATCAAGCACATCAATATCAAAAAGTGTGACCTCACGAATATCAGGTTTTGGCGAGTATGTACCGGTTCCGTTGTAGTATCGATCACCAACAATACCCTTCCCGGCTATCAGCTCAGCTTGCTGCAACTCCTCCATCTCGTAAGAGGCCGATGGAGCGATATGGATATGCAGCAGTTTGCCACCAGACCACTTAATCATATTCAGACTCCTTTAGACTTTGCCAGCGCAATTGCCTCAACTTCAACCAACACGTCCTTAGGCAACCTTGCCACTTCAATGGTCGAGCGGGCTGGCGGCTTATCCGAAAAAAAGCTTGCATAGATTTCATTCATTACGGAAAAGTCACTCATGTTCTTGAGAAAGACTGTCGTCTTTAAGATATCGCCCATTTCCGCTCCAGTTGCTGCCAATACCGCAGCCACATTTGACAGGGACTGCTTTGTTTGCGCCTCAACACCGTCGGGGACTTCGCCGGTTTTTGGATCAATGGGTAGCTGGCCTGAGCAGAAAGCAAATCCAAGCGCCTCTATGCCCTGTGCGTAAGGGCCTACAGCCGGAGGAGCGTCTTGAGTTGAGATGGTTATTTTGGTAGTCATGATTAGTCCTTTTAGTGAATGAAAAAGGCTGTGAACGGTTCAAATTAATTCACAGCCAGGGGAAAATTACTTTTGAAGAGCATCGTTCTTGGTTTCACGAGCAAAGCAGGCAGCAAGCAAGGTAACAAGCGCAAGCAAGATAAGCATGATGGAAACGCCTGCCGTACCCCCCAGATATCCTGCGAGGGCTGTCGCGATAATCGGACTTAGGCCACCGCCAATTGCCGCTGCGACCTGAAAGCCAAAAGACGCACCGCTGTAGCGAACGTTGGCACCAAACAGTTCTGGAAAATAAGTGGCCTCAGGAGCAAACATAAGACCGTGACCCATACTCATCGCAACGACTATAGTGAGAATAATGGCCTCGGCAGTGCGCAAATCCATAAACCAAAATAGTGGGAATGCGAAGGCAATTGTGAATAATGCACCGATGAAATAGAGAGGTCGGCGACCGATCACGTCCGAAAGGTAGCCGAACAAAGGTATAGTTACAATTTCGACCGCCGCGGCGATCAGGATTGCATTCAGAATCAGCGATTCTGGTAGATTCAACGTATTCGTTGCATAAACGACCATGAACACGGTCAACATGTATACCCAGGAAACCTCTGAAATTTTCAGACCAATGGCAACAAAGAACGTGCGCGGGTGCTTGAGTATGACATCCATTACTGGGCTCTTCGCAATTTCATTGCGTGCTTTCATGTCTTCAAATACGGGAGATTCTTCTACATTCTTGCGAATAAACACACCAACGACGATGAGCACGGCGCTAATCAAAAAGGGGACGCGCCAACCCCAGCTCATGAGGTCTTCTTCAGGCAGGTTGGACACGAATGAAAATACAAGTGTGGCGATAACCAATCCTAGTGGGAAGCCGACTTGAACAAGGCTGCCATAGAAGCCACGACGGTTCTTCGGCGAGTGTTCAAGTACCATTACCGCAGCACCGCCCCATTCCCCGCCCAGTCCTATGCCCTGAATAATCCTCAACGTTACCAATAAGATAGGTGCCCAAACTCCAATATGATCGTATGTAGGAAGAAGGCCAATTAAAAACGTGCCAAGCCCCATCATTGCCAAAGTAATCATGAGAATGGACTTTCGGCCAATACGATCACCGAAGTGTCCAAAAATTGCCCCTCCCATTGGTCTTGCCAGGAAACCTACTCCATAACTTCCCAGGGCTGCAAGCGTTCCCATCAAGGGATCGATGTTCGGGAAAAACAACTTATTAAATACAAGTGCTGCTGCCATACCGTAGATTAGAAAGTCGTACCACTCGATTATTGTCCCTATCGCGCTTGCATACACCACAGGTAAAATCTTCTTTTTTTCAGCTGGCGGACTGCCCGCTATTACCGTTGAATTAAATGTCATGCCCATTTCCTTGAATAGCCTATTGAGGGAAAAATTGAGCCGACATGAATATGTAATCCTAGTAGGAAACATTCTTCGGTGTCAAAAACTACAATCTTTCATTGGAAAGATCTTTTTGTCATAGAAAATGATCGCCTACCACCACTACACGTCTGTCGACTATACTACCATAAGCATGTTTCATGCCAGGAAACAAATTTGTAAAATGTTTCATTAATTTTTATACCTACAGCGAAGAGGAAAATATGAAATTCGGTGTTTTTGTCTATGACGGAGTCGAGCCAGTCGATTTAGCAACCTTCGGTGTACTATCGATGGCCAGGCGAGTGAAGCCTGAAATCGATATCTGCACCATCGCACCAAAAAAAGGCAATGTTTTGCTTTCGAACGGCTTAATGGTGCACGCGGAGCACGGAATCGAGCATGCACCGGAACTCGATGTGTTAATAGTTACAGGTGGACCCGGCTGGGTGGAGCAGTCCATGAATGACGCTACGCTGCAGTTCGTAAGAACCTGCTCCAGAAATTCTGTGGTCGCTTCCGTATGCACCGGAGCAATGATCCTGGCCGCAAGCGGCTTACTGGACGGAAAACTAGCTACTACGAAGCGGCAGGTGATTGCCCCGGAATACCCGCCTATACAACACCTGCGAGAAACCTACAGCAGCACCAAAGTGATCGAAGGATCTATCGTAGACAATGGTAAAATCATCACTGGTGGTGGCGTGACACTGGGGATCGACACCACACTTTACCTGCTTGAAAAACTCTTCGATGCAGAAACAGCAGCGGAAACGGCACGTATCATGGAGTACACGGTTGCTCGTGATGCAAACAGGCAGGCCCTACCCCCAACTATTCAATACACGTAAGAATGACAGGTAAGAAAGCAGAGCAACAGGATGGCACCTCACATATTGAGATGCAGCTGGGTGGACGAATTTCGAGACTTAGAGTCGCGCGGGGTTTCACTCAAGATCGTCTGGCAGCAGAGACCGGCTTTACCAAGGGCTATCTTTCAAAGATAGAGAATTCAAAGGTGATTCCCCCAATTGGAACTCTGGTTAAAATCGCCCAGGTTTTTAACATTGAGCTATCTGACCTGCTCGGCTCTCCTTCCAACCTTGAAGATTCGTCAATTTGCGTCGTCCGCTCGTGGCAACGTCAATCGGTTGTCAAAGGCGCCTCTTCATTTGGATATGATTACACTGCGTTGGCAAATCAACGAAAACATAAACAGATGGAGCCATTTATTATGGTCTTCCCATCGAAGGTTGACCGCGACGTACGATTCGAGCACGACGGCGAGGAGTTTTTCTTTGTGCTCGACGGTGAGGTCGAATTTGAAGCAGTGGTGGGTGGTAGGACGCTCACATGGGTGCTCTCGCCTGGAGATAGCGTTTACTTCGACTCTCGCACCCCCCATCGCGGACGCAGTCTGGTAGGCGAATCGCGCGTACTCGCTGTAATATATCGGGCGAAAACTGCCGACAAAACAGAGCAACTTACCTAATAGTTCCACTTATCGCTGCCAATAATTGCATTCGAGCAATGTAGAGATTTCTCAAAACGACAGCCGCGCTGAGCAGCACCGTCATGCAGTAGATAGCCTAATAATATTTTTGCGCAAACCTTAAAATAGAAAGTTCTTTCCGGAGCCAGCAGGAACAATGATTGTTACCCCGGTAGATGCTCCAGTGAAATTGCCGATTTGCACGACATTCGAAATTAGCGTTAATGCTTCATTAAACTTAGGATGGCTTATCACTACATCCCGCATTGCCTTACTAACCAATAGCGCTTTATTACTATATTTCTTGGTCGCCCCTCCATATCAGCTAGATGTATGATTGTTATGGATGGGAGATTTTTGTAAGTATGGTTTTTTAAAAACCGTACATTCCAGTTGAGTGCACCTAAAAAAATTTTAGTCCCCAGATCCAGCTCTCCAAACTGAAAACTATTGACATTTTTAAAAATTCGTGGACGAACAGCTCACAATCCCTTCAAGCAACTCTGTTATTCCCCCAATTCGCGAAACATGTCAAACGCAGTGCGCCGTCATCGCTAAAGGACTATCGTTCTATATTGGAACTCTGATGTTGATATTTTTCCTGAATTTGATCTGTCGCATGGTCAAACCTCTCCTGTGCCTGAGTAGTGTGACCTTCAGAATGAATCTCTCGCGCAAAATGACTTAGCGTCCGCGCTTCGGCCTTGGCTCCTATCTTATACATTTCCCTGGCAATCTTACCGTATTCCGTCGAAACAATATCTCGAGTCTCCATTTGCTCTCGCAGGAAGGGATGAATAGGTCGAAAAGAATTCTTAATGGCCTGCATCAAGTCAATAGCTTGTTGGCGGTAAACATCGGGAACTTTGCCTCGCTGGCGCATATGACGAAGGCTCGAATACTCTGATTTCTGAGTCTTCCCGCGATGCACGCGCCGCGTAGCTGCGCACTCCACGCCTTGCTCTCGCAGTTTCTCCGCAAAACGTAGCCTCCACTCAAACAAATCTGACTTACGGGGATCCATTCGCCGTCCAAACTCGTTTTTCATCATCACGCACAAATGTACATGCGGATGTTTCTCGTCCAGGTGCTGCACAAAAGCATATTGATGTTCGCCAAACTGGTCATGCGCAAATTCCCTTGCTGCCGCCTTTACTGCTTCGGCATTTGTGCCTGGCGGCATTGAGAGTACCAAATTAATAGCCTCCCTTTTTCTGCTTTTTTCAGGCACGCCCAATGCCTTCCAAGCACTGGAAATGCCATCATGGATCTGCTTTTTTCCAGAATAAACGAAGCCATCTTGATCCTCAAGATCCAATTTTCCATTGCGACTAATATAATCTAAATGATTACGCACGGCCCGAAGCCCGCTAGTTTTTCCTTTGCGCGGTGGAATCTTTACCATCACTTCGGGCTTTTTTAGTGCCGCAAACTGGATATTCTTCAGACCTGTGCCATGCTTTAAAGGACGACGCATTGCACTTCTGCCCTGCTCGCTCTTCTTTGCTCGTGTAGATCGAGTCTTAAACTCTAGAAACCACTTATCGACCTGCTGGCTCAATTGTTTCATGGCAATCGCTCCTGATTGGAGGTAATCAAATCACGTACCTTTTCAGTATGGCCGTTGATGATCTTCATAACTTCCGTAATTTTCTGGCTTGTAACATCGACCGGCTCTTGAGCATTGCATGCCCGCGCTATCTGATTTAGATTGCGGCCTATTCTTAACAATTGGAAATTGGACTGATATAACGCCCGCACTTCTTCATTATTTAGAATAGAGGTTTTTGTCAGGTGGCTAAGCAACGCCAACCGGATAAAGGCACTAATGGACATGTCAGCTTGATCGGCTGCTTCACGAAGAAATGCCGTTTCAACTGAATTCAATTTCAACGAGGGTTTGATCCAATGCATCTCTGCCTCATTCTGCTCCTCTTGGACTTTGCTAATTTTGACCACCGCTTGCTCTTGGAACTCATCAAATGAAGGAGTCTTAGCGTTCAATGTCTGAACCAATACCATTTTTGCGTATTCAGAAACACTGCCAAAACTCAGATTATCAGCCTGCGCTTTTAACCTGTCATATTGCTTAGCTGTCAGTCCGTAAACTTGAATGCGCTTTGCTGTCATCGCTCGATCTCCACTTCTTGGCTCAGATGTCCTGCCTGCTCGAGAGAACGAGTTTGCTCTTGATAGAAAGACACGAGCGCCGTTTCTCGGCTATCTTCCGGCAGATGTTTCACGACATCATGCATCATAGTTTCCATTTTTTTGAAGCGCTCCTGTTCTGAATTGGACAGCGATGGCAGTTTTTCCTGAAAAGTCGCCTGCACCGTCTGCTCGAGAGTGACCATTTCCTGTTTTTCTGACGTGCGATCCAAGTACACGCATAAATAATTATTGATTTTTTCCGCATCATGACACGCTCGCACAATTTCAGCAGGATCCTCTTTCAATATCTTGACCCAGGATTCCACATACGCCATGTGCTGGCCCGGATCATGAGAAATACCGAGACGCTGGCCGATTAGCATTGAACTGATCTCTGCTCGCAGCTCCTCCCTGGCATACCCCTCGGAACCGAATGCGTTAACAACGAGACGATCCAACCGCGATTTGTGTCCCGTCCAATGGCCCAGTTCATGCAAGGCCGTACTGTAATATCGCTCAGAGTCCGAAAATTGCTCCTTTAGCGGTAATACAATCTTGTCCCGACCCGGACTGTAATACGCCCGATTTCCAGGTAGATGCTCGATCTGCGCACCAGTGGCGGACATCAATTTATCGATCTGCTCAACCCCATTCCATTGATGCGGGGCTTTGACCAGAGGTGGCATACCCGTGATTTGAAGCGCATTGAACACAACAAAGGTACGAATAATCGGTTTATTCAGCCTGATTTGTTCTATGACCGCATTACCCTCGTCATCCCTCACAGGTTTACCTTCGGGATCTCGCAATTGCTTTTCTTGATGAAAGCGGAATGTCTGAATCAGAGAGCCTTTTTCACCCCTTTTGACCTGATAGCCATGTTCCCTGGCCTGGTTATACGTCAGCCAACGTGGATCTGAATAGCCAGCCAGCATGAGATTGAGCATATTACCGCCCCGATAGGGTTTACCGGTCGACTCATTGTGTGGCAGGATGAGCGCAGGCGCGTCCCAAGGTCTTTGCCAGGGCGCGGTTCCCGCCTCCAACTGGGTAATGATTTTATCGGCCAGCTGTTCATGAAATGCCGTTTTTTTCTCGGCCATAGTATTTCTCCTCAAACAAAAAGCCCAACCATTTTTTGGTTGGGCTTCGTAGATGGGTTTGCAACAATACGAGAAGGGTTACTTCGCGAGCTCCTCGGGACTCGGAAGTTGGTTTTGGACCAGTGCTTCACGCTCGGCATGCGTTAAATGATCTTGCTCATAGCCATATATTTCAGGCATCTCCAGCATAAATTCAAACAATTGCTGGCGAGCATCGATCAACAACCCTTCATTTTCATTCATAGTGTCAACTCCTAAATTATTGCTTCTCATGTGACTGACGCCACTGCCACGGCGCAATTGCTGCGGCATGCACCCACAAGCCTCGTTTTTCTGATCGGGCACGGGTTTCCAATGCACCGTATTTCGACTTATCAACATGATCACCATAACGATAGGCCCAGGCATGGCCAGACTGTACTAATAATTCATTCACTGAGAGTAGGCTTTGTTGCTTGGTATCGATATCTATGGCCACCATATACACCTCACCGAGCGTTCGACCGTGCGCATCGTTATCCCCCAACTTAATATCTACAGAGTATCCTTGAATATAACTAGCAAGAAATTGCTTTGCAAGAGGACCATTACCCTGCGACAGCTCTGGCGCATCAATCCCTTCGAGGCGAATGCGCATCCGTTGCTGGTCAATCAGCACATCGATGGTATCACCATCGATGACGCGCTCGACCACCGCTTTGGCCAAAGGAGCAGCATTGTTAACGCGATACCACATCGCCCCAACAAGAACGCCAACAAACAACAATGCTGACCCGATCCTGATAAAGTAACTCCTCATATATCTCCCGAAAAAACTAACGATCAAGCGTCAAATCTTTCTGATGTTCGTATTCATGGCGATGCTCTTTATTATTCGAATGCTTAGTCCGCTCACGCATGGGGTCAGGCACATTTAGAGTTGTACCATAAATTACCTTTTCCATATTAGTATTGAAATTGCGCTGGGCATCCTCTCGGCGATCTTGACGTAAATAGCTGATTACCGTATCCGCCATCGATTTCATATAACGAAATTTCCCCTGGCTGCCGGAATTCAAACGCCTATAAAAACCGGGTTTGTCAGTCGAAGGCTGTCCCGTCGATTGAGTCGAGCGCATTTGGTCGGCCGCTATCTTCACCTCAGACGGGATACTTTGGCTGCCAATATCGCGCATCCGAACATCAGAATCGACATCAGCTTTCGATGAAGTCTCTATTTGAGCTTTAGTTGGCAACTCATTTTGAGAAACTAACCTGTCAGCAGTTGAGCCCGCCTGCGGATCTGGCTTGGATGCTGGCTCGACACTTGGCTCCTGCGCTATTTTTTCCTCCTGATTCAAGAATGTCACTTCCCACGCCTTTCGATGCGTCAGCACCTTTTCATGCCCAATAACCGTTTTTCCATCATCACCATAGACAGGCTGATCCACTTCAACAGGCTCACGGCCACGATTTTTTAGCATAATCTCATCCCCAACCTTGGCCCCGCTCTCTTCAATGGCCACAGGCAGGCCAACCCCCCAAATCGTGCGATCTGTCTCACCGTGGCGCAGGGTGACAAAGTAGCTCGGCTTATTTTTTTTATCCTGTAAATATGGCGCTACACCATGCTCTAGAAGGACACCCGATGATAGATCTTGTTGATCTGGACGCTGTGACTTATCAGTGACTTGTGGTTCTTGATCTGACACCGCGGCCTTTTGACCGCCCTGCACTTGATTCAAACTACGTTCTTCAAAGCGTTTATTAACCATAGCCAGATCCTCGGGGGTCGGTTCATGACCTCGCGTTTTAATCCCTTGACTTTCGGCCTCGATGAACATCAGTCGCTTGAACTCCGGCGTACCAGACAATTTAAGACTTTCCCAGCCTTTCTCCTTGGCGACCTCAACCATATCATGCACCGTCTGAATATCCTCCTTTACGGTAGCAAGGTACTTGCCCTTGTCCTGAAAAATCGTGGTCACCCCATTACCGGCATCGACATATTTGCCATCAACAAACAAATATCTCACTTCCAACCCATCAGGCGGGGCCTTATAAGCCAGATCCAAGATCGGCTTTTTTAGCACCGCCTCCTCAGCGATGTGCTCCGCTGGTGACTCAACGGGAGACGCTGCTGATGCAGTGCCAACTTCCTGTTCCTCCCGCTCAATCGCTGCTACAGGCGGTTTTACCGGAGATACTGGATCTGCGATCGGGGCCTGTTCGATCACCTGTTCCAAGTCGGGTTCAATCCGGTTTATCTCTTGTTGCCCAAAGACAGACGCCGACAATGCCGCCGTTTCCTGATTCTCGATCTCTGAGGTATCCTGCTGAATCTGGGCAGGTTTTATCCCCTCGTTGACCGCCTCTGATCCACGGACCTGAGCAAAATCATTGAAATCTGAGGGAATTGCCTCGGATCCATGTTTTTGCCGGAATGCTGCAAAATCGCTGTCGGTAAACTCCGGCATAACCGCACGAGCCTTTTCTCCCATAATGTTAGCAGCCTGTTCGGCATAGTTAATGCCCACCCCATTCATATCATTATCAGCACAAAAGGTAACAGGAATACCGGGCATTTTTCCCTTTAACGTCTCGGCAACCGGTTTCATGTTGTAGGCGTTGACAGCCATCAATACAGGCTGACCGGTTGCCTGGCGCAAGCTAGCCGCCGTCGCAAAGCCTTCGGAAACTAACACGCCGCGCTCAGCCGTTGCTTCTTTAGGATGGCCGATCAGAAATGCGGATCCTTGCACCTGACTGCCCCGACCAAAGGACTTAAAACCATTGGGGCCGATTGATTGCAAGGCGACCAGCTCTTTATTCTGCCGCAATGGAATAAGTAATTGATTACCGTCTTGGCGAATGGCGCCGATTACGACCGGATCTGTTATCCCCTTGGCAACCAGATAAGGATGTTTGGGATTGGCTGCACCGGCTTTGTCCCAGCGCGCCTGCGCCTCGGCCCTCGCTTGAGCGGATTCAATCGCTCGCTCAGCAAGTGCCTTCTCTTCGGCAATGCGGCGCTCCTCCTGCCTGGCGGTCTGCTCTTCGGGACTAGGCGGTATGTAGGGTGTTCCCGGCACAAATCCGGCCCGCTTGGCTTCAAAAAATACGGAACCAATATTGACACGACCTGGTTTTAGGCTTTTCCAGGCCGATTTCGCTGATTTGGCATTGTAATTGTCTGATTGCTGCGACCAGGCATCCCAAATATCAAAACCGCCCTCTCCCAACTCCGATTTGATGCCGGCACCCATCCGCAGCCACATTTCCCGATCACGAGAATCGACATGGTTCAGGGCCTGTCGGATTTCATTGTCACTTGTCGTTGTTTCATTTGCCATCACTCATTCCTTATTAAGTGGTTTCTCACTGTGCATACTTGCAGTACTACTCTTAAACGCTTCCTAAAACCCGCTCAAAAGCGCGGGTGCCGCTGTCCTGCCATGCTTTGGCAACTGCCTGTTTTAAGTCCGCCAAATATTGCGGTGGAGAGTCCAGTGCGCAAAGCCCTGCAATGACGCTTTGCATCAGTTCCTCCTTGTTTGCCACAGTATTTAAAGGCATGCCGTCCAGCTCTTTCGCGGGCACAATTTCCAACGATCCGCTCTGCTCACTGCCCGCTGCTGCATCAGGTCGGTTAATGCGTGCAGCAGTGTCGATCCTCGGGACAGGCGGCTGGGCAAAACCCAATCGAGGCATAAACACCTTATCCTTGTAATAAAAGATCTTGTCCGCATAGATGGTGTGCATACCAGACAGATTAATGACGCACTGTTCGTGCGGCATGGTCTTGACCTCTTGCGGTAACATGACCGGACGACGCTGATCGCTGTAGGACTGACTATTGCTGCTGCTTTTGCCGCTGCTGCGCGATGTGGAGCGGCTCTTGAAGGTTTCAGTACCGATGATTTCTGAGTATTCCTGCGCATCTTTATTGTCACGAGGCGTGAAGATGATCTGACATTCAAAGTTCGTCGTCAGCGTCCTGGCACCATCAACGCCATACATAGCATTAAGCTGAGCCAGATTCTGAAAGATTGACAACAACCGCAGGTTGTACCCCGCGATATACGCAACGCCAGATTCGATAATATCTACCCTGCCAAGCGCTGCAAACTCATCCAGGAGCAGCAAGCATTGATATTTCAGCGCAGCATTCTGGCTGGGCAACTGATCTGTGTTCTCACTGATCAGTTGGCTAAAAAACAGGTTAATCAAACGAGAAAACCGGGAAATATCGTTTGGAAGGATGCCCACATAGATTGTCATGCGCTGGCGGCGCACCTGGCGCAGATCGAAATCGTCGCCACTCGTGACTGCCGCGACCATGGGATCCGAGAACACACTGAGTGGAGCCAGAAAGCTGGACACAATGCCCGAGGCCGTGGCACCGGTATTGGAGGCGTAGCTGAGCAGATTGTTTTTACACTCCCGGCTCAACTCTGGGTCTTTGACTGCCTTCTTGACCCAGTCTGCCAAAGGCTCGCCCGTGCTCGGGGTTGACAGATGCAGCATGGCCGATAGTGTTGGCGTGATGCCGGTATCCTCTTCAGTCTCAATCAGGTACAGGCATAGCCCCACAAAGAGCTTTTGCGCCATTTCGTTGAAAAAACGGGTATTGCCTTCCATTTTCCCGGAAGTCGGATATAGAATGTTGGCAATAGAAAATGCGCCGCCCGGCGCAAAGTTCGGATCCCGCTTGATGTAGCTCAGCGGATTCCACCGATGACTCGTAAAATCCTTGGTACTGGGGTTGAACAAAAACACCTGCTGGCCATGCGCCGCCCGGTAGCCCGCCGTGATCTCAAAGTTTTCCAGCTTAGGATCAAACACCACCAGGCTATCGCGGTAATGCAAGCAATTGGGAATCACAATACCCACGCCCTTACCAGAGCGAGTGGGTGCGGCCAGAAACGCAAACTGTTTGCCGGCCCAGCGCAAATATCGATTCTTGTATTTGCCAATAATAATATCCGGTTCAGTGTGGCTATCTTTTAAGAGGCCTGCTTTGGAGATCTCTCCAGCACGAGCAAAGCGGGCCGAGCCGTGTAATTCGCGCTTCGGGCGTGAAAACAGCGTGGCAAAACCCAAAATGACCGGAGCAAGTGTAATCACACCACTGATTCCGACAGCTACCTTATATTGCAACAGATCCCAAATACCACCATCCTGGGAATGTTTATGCAAATCCCATAGGACAAAAATACCTGGATCCATCGGCACCTTAGCGAAGCGGATAAATACAAAGCTGCCCACAAACTGACCGATAACGGCAAAAAGCAGAAAACTGACAATCAGTATTGCCAGCCATATCAGGAATTTTTTCATCAAGAGCGTCTCCTAATAAATGAACGACTGACAAGCCTTCATCCAAACTGCTCAAGCGGGTTTGCCTGAAACCGAGTGGTTTCGACATTTTCCTGAACGGGTGCCACCTGCTGCGGTTGGTCTTCTACCCCCTCGCCATGCCGGATTCTGCTGTGGATCATTTTCATATCATGGACTTTGACCAGGACCGATAAGCGATTCATGCCGCTGCGGCTATCCTCATAGATCTTGGTTTGCAGCGGGCCGCGGATCCAAATCTTGTCGCCTTTTTTCATATATTTGGCGACAATCTCGGCTTGATTGCCTACTAGTGAGGCGGTATGCCATTGTGTGCCCTCTTTGACTTCGCCTGTGTCCTTGTCGGGCCATTGCTCTCTTGTCGCAATGGAAATGCGCAAACTGGCCGTACCATTGGCAAAATAGCGTAATTCAGGGTCCTTACCGAGGTTGCCCATGACGGTCACTTCATTGATGTAAGCAGACATGAAAAACATCCTTTGAGAATAGTGATTGTTTTTTATACCAATTTAGGTATAATGCAGATATGAAAGAAGGAAAGATAAAGTCTTTGTATTGGGTCGCGTCCAGCAAAAAAGACCTGACTGCGATGCCGGAAGATGTGCAAGATACATTCGGATTTGCGTTACATCTAGCTCAAATCGGTACGATGCATCCGCAAGCCAAACCATTAAAGGGTTTTGGCTCTGCTGGAATAGTCGAGGTCGTGGAAAATGCAGACGGTGGGACGTACCGTGCGGTGTACACAGTCAAATTTGGAAATGCCGTCTATGTTCTGCACTGTTTTCAAAAGAAATCCACCAAGGGAATAGCGACCCCAAAACCTGATATGGACCTAATCCGCGCAAGGCTGAAAGAGGTTCAAAATCACGCATTAGGAGAAAACAAATGATTGCTATTGAAAAAAGCAGCGGCAATGTCTATGCAGACTTAGGATTTACCAATGCGAACGAAATGCTCGTTAAGGCACAACTGGCTGCCAAAATAAGTGAAATTATTCGATCTCGTAGTTGGACACAACAACAAGCTGCCACTGCACTTGGTATCTCACAACCTAAATTGTCCAATCTGCTGCGCGGCCAATTTAGAGGTATAAGTGAAGCAAAAATGCTCGATTGCCTCGTGCGTCTTGGACGTGAGGTACAAATCGTCATCGGACCTGAAAAAGCAACCGAAGAAATCGGGCACGTTAACGTTATGTGCGTCGCTTAATAATTGTGCTGTAATAGTGCGTATATATGAGACGAGGAGCATTTTGTCTCAGCCATCCAAGGCTATGCTTTTTTGCACCGGGTCGTAATACAGTTCGGTCATGTACGTGTCATTAAAAAAACACACAATATCAATCGTCTTTTTGGCGTTCCCCAGCAGATACTGATAATCCATCCCTGCCCCGACCGTCGATTGCTTGGCCAGATCCGCGATCCGATGAAACACGCTCCGGGAGTCATTGGCGTGCACGGACGTTAATCCCCCGGGATGACCAGTATTTAGCGCTGTCAGATAGTCCCAGGCTTCCCCGCCGCGCAGCTCGGTCAGAAAGATTCGGTCAGGCTTGATCCGCATGCAGGAAGCAATCAACGCCTGCGCAGTGACATGCTCTTTGATAAATAAATGAACATGATTCGGATGATTAGGTAAATCCAGTTCATGTGAATCCTCAAGTGTCGCAATACGAACATGGCCGGGAATCAGGTCAGCAATGGCCTTTGAGAACGTTGTTTTTCCAGATCCCGTGCCACCAACCATGCAGATGTTTAGTTTGTGCACAGCCAATTGGAAAAAATTAGCAAAATCCCGATTGGCCTTGTAATGCAACAGGTCGAGTTCAAAGTCCTCCAGCCGCACATCATATGGAATACGCAATTGATCGGCCACATCCCGATACTGACGACCGCTGTAGAGTCCCTCAAGGACATTCAACGCTTCTAAGGCAGTTTCGCTCACATCCCGAACCCTGTCTAGACGGCCGCTATGAATATAGTCAGCCAAACAAAACCGTTCCTGTGACGGTTTTCTGAAGCCATACACGACTGTCTGTTCCTCACACGCAAGCGGGATCAGAATATGGCCGCGTTCTCCATCTGGCAGCATGACCGAATGCATGGGCTAGGCCAGGCTAATATGCTTTTGATTAAAAATCGCCAGCACGTTTGCCAGCTCCATTAAGCTTTTAAAATCCAGATCAGGGTTCTCCTCGCGGGTTACCCCGACCTGTACACTATCCACGATCTTTACGGCACCTACCCAGACTGGCAATTTGACGTCGCCCGTGAGCAAGCGCTGATCGAAGCACATGACAAGGTTGTCTTGCAATTTCCCGTGTTCTGGTTCAATTGCCCGCCGTTGTTGAAAAAATGGCTGGACGATGTTTTTGTCTATGGCTGGGCCTATGGTTCGAAAAGCGGGCACAAAATGCGCGGTCGCAAGCTGGCGCTGGCCGTATCTGCTGGCGTGCGGGAACATGACTATTCACCTCAGGGCCGCTATCAGTAGCGTCTGGAAGACATCCTCAGACCATTTGAAATTACCGCCAACTACGTTGGTGCCGATTACCAGCCGTTTTTTGCCATGTACGGCTTCGAAGATGAACCGGGCGAAGACTACCAGTTCAATCAGCCGGCGCTCAGCCGCGGCACCTCGGATTATCTCGCTTATCTTTCCGAAGCTCGCTAGCGCCGTACGCTGCCTGAGCAGTGGAACAGGCGGCGGTTATCTACATCGAATAGCAGCCGTCACGGCCCGTGTTATGCGCTTTCAATACCCAATTCCCCACTTAAACTTTGCAGAAAAAGGCGGACTGCTGGATTTTCATTTTCGCGCCGCCACACTGCTCGCACTTCTTGCGCCGTGCGCGAGAAGGTCAAAGGTAGTACGGCAAGCAGTTTTCGATCGACCAGGTCAACAACGTAAGCACGCGGCATCAAGCCTAACAGTTGACTATTAGCTAAAAGCGCTGGCAGGACAGCAATTGAGTTCGCGGTTATCGTTCCCACGCCCGGGCGTAATGAATGTTTTTTATATAAACGCATTAAGCCGTCGTGAATGGCCGAACCGTCTGGTGGCAGAATCCAGGTGTAGGGAGAAAGATCAGCCCAACGTAGGGACTTACGCCCTGCTAATTGATGCAAGCTGGAACACACGATGACTAGCGGATCCTTATTAATCAAACGCTCTTCCAAAGCCCCATACTCCTCCACGGTTCTGTCGATACGAGTACGCGAAATCACCATATCAAGATCTCCATCCCGCACCGCCGGAAAAAGCGTATCGGTCGTGGCTTCAGTCAGTGTAATAGTGAGCCCGGGGGCCCGTTGGCGCAAGCGCACGACGCCTTTGGCTACTTGAGTGGGCATGGTCGTCGCTACGGCGCCTATTTTCAGATGCCCAACGCCCCCTTCCCTCAATTGCTCGAGTTCACGCTGTGCAGCCTCCAAATTGTAAAGGATTTGCCTCCCGTACTTTAGCAATACCTCTCCAGTGGGTGTCAGCACAACTCGCCGACCAGAACGGGCGACGACCGGGGCACCCAATAACTGCTCCAGTTCGCCTAGCTGCTTAGAAATGGCCGGTTGCGTTACGTTGAAAAGCTCTGCTACACGGCTGACACGCCCTACTCTTGCAAGTGTAGTAATGATGCGCAAGTGCCCAAGCTTCAGGCCATAGCGAAATGCGCGTTCCAATGTAATCGGCGTAATCGGCGTAATCGGATCCATAATTAAATACATTACCTTTTGGTAATATCAAAACAAAATAATATCACTTTTATTGAATAACGAATTGTCCGATACTTTCACCTAAATAACGCTATTTTTATAATAAAGGAGACTGCCCATGCTTATGGCTATCCGCAAGACATTGCCAATGATCCTAATGGCCTGTATGACCTGGGGCGCGCATGCCACTGAATTGCCCACGACGCTTGTTGTTGGATTTCAGGCCGGCGGAGGACTGGACTCGGTTGCCCGTGCTCTGGCAAATGAGCTCAATAAAACGGGAAAGCACAAGATCGTTGTCGAAAATAAGCCTGGTGCCAGTGGAATGATGGCTATCGACGCAGTACGTAATGCCTCGCGCAATAGCGCTTTACTCGTGATCATGCCTGGCGGCAGCATAACCATGACGCCCCATACCAACAAACATTTCCAGTACGACCCCGAAAAAGATCTTGTGCCAGTCGCACGCCTGGCAACCTACACGTTAGGCGTAGCGGTTTCGCCGGATGTGAACGCAGCAACCCTGGCGCAATTTCTGAAATTGGCGCACGATTCGCAAAAATTGGCCGCCTACGGCACTGCTGGCATAGGTTTATCGCCACACTTTGTAGGAGAGACGATTGCCGAGCAATCCAGAGTCAATCTGGTTCATGTGCCATACAAGGGCGCTGGCCCCGCTATCAATGATGCGCTGGGCAAACAGATACCAGCGGTCATCTCCACCGTGCCTTCTCTTTTACCAATGGTGCGTGATGGACGGCTAAAGCTGTTGGCAACCACAGGTGCCCATAGAGATAAACACGCACCTGATGTCCCCACCCTTAAGGAACTCGGTTACCCAGGGCTGGCAATTGAAGAGTGGTTTGGTATTCTTGCCCCGGCTACTATGTCTTCCGAGACAGTCAAACAATGGAATACCGCCATTAACAACGCGCTCAATTCAAAAGCTCTGCACGATACCCTTACCTTACAAGGCTTTTTGCCAGCCCCCATGTCTGCCAGCGACTTCAGGGAGCTGGTGCTACACGATTACGTAATGTGGGGTAAAGCCTTATCAAACTCTGGCAACACATTTTCAAACTGAACGCATTCCCATAAAGCCATGACATCTACATCGAATGTTCTTATCCTGCTCTCTGACGAGCATAATGCCCGCATTATGGGATGCGCCGGAGACGCTATCGCCTCTACCCCTAATCTTGATAAATTAGCCCGGCAAGGCACCCGCTTTATCAACGCTTATACACCTTCGCCAATCTGTGTGCCGGCAAGGGCGAGCCTCGCAACAGGTCGCTACGTACATCAGCATCGTTGTTGGGATAATGCATTGGCATACCAGGGAAATCCACCTTCCTGGGGACACCGGTTACAAGCAGCCGGTGTACCGGTACAGTCAATCGGCAAACTGCACTACCGAGATGCAAACGACGCCACAGGCTTTGACCAACAACTGCTGGCGGCACATATTCAGGACGGTATTGGTCAGGTTTGGGGTTCGGTGCGGGATCCACTACCAGATCCCTTCCCAACCGCTGCTTTATTCAAGAACATAGGTGCTGGGGAATCCAGCTACAACCGATTTGACCGCGCCGTGGCTCAAGAAGCTGCTCAGTGGCTGCATAAGCGCAGTCGCATGACAGCCTCATCGCCCTGGGTACTATTCGTTGGCCTTGTCGCCCCTCATTTTCCACTTATCGTTCCGCCCGAATATTTGGAGCGCTATCCCGTTCATAGCATGCCACTGCCCCGACTGCATCCCGATAGAGGTTACCGCCGCCACCCATGGGCCGAGCGCCACGCACGCTTTAGCGGACATGACGAACAACTGGGAACAGATGAGCGGCGCCAACTGGCTTTAGCCTCGTACTATGCATTAACGTCCTTCATGGATCATCAGATCGGTAATATTCTTAATGCGCTGACTCAATCAGGTATGGCAGAGAATACGACTGTCATTTATTCCAGTGACCACGGAGACAATATGGGAGAGCGTGGATTGTGGAACAAATGCATGCTATACAGAGACTCAACATCCATCCCCATGATTCTAAAAGGACCCGACGTGCCAGTTGATCAAACTGTACAGACAAATGTCTCGCTGGTCGATATATTTCCCACAATACTGCAGAGAGTTGGCGTTGCACCAACCGAATCCGACTTGGATCTTCCCGGTCTATCTTTGGTTGACAGCGCCAACAAACCTTATGATCCAGCACGATTTGCATTTTCTGAATATCACGCAGTGGGTTCGGAATCGGCTGGATATATGCTCGCTGACAGTCAATACAAGTACCATCATTACGTCGGATATGAACCTGAGTTGTTTGATCTGGAGAATGACCCACTTGAGACACATGACCTGGCTCACAATCCCAAATACGCTGACGTAGTTGAGTCCATGCAAAAACGGCTCTACACCTTAATTGATCCTATTGAGGTCGACGCCCAGGCGAAATCCGATCAGCACGAGTTGATTCAGAAATTTGGTGGCCGCGACGCCGCGCTGGGTATCGGAACCCCCGGGGCAACGCCTGTTCCATCCTCATGATATTTCAAAGGTGTGTACTGAGGGGAAAATTTGCCTGGCATTCATTTGTCCCGGCTCAAACTCGCTCTAACAAAGACTTGTTTGCCACACAATGTCTATAGAATCAGAAGTTGATTTACACGCCTCGGGCAAGACTTGACATCGATAATATTATCTAGCACCCTCAAGGCAGGAACAGCATCCAGCTCTTGAGACACAGCTCATAATACAGCCGCCATTTTTAGCGGGTATCGTCATACTTACCATATCCAGGCGAATTCGCCCTGATACGCTTTCTCGTGGCCGCCCCACTCGGCTCAAAAAACAGGCGCCGCTTGCCCTTCCATCCTGATATTGATGCATGTTGCGCCAGGATGCGTGATTGCTTTGCTAAGTACCTCATCCAGTTGATCTGCCTGCTCTGCATAAGCACCTTGAGCGCCCAGCGCAGACGCCAGCAGATCATAGCGGGCGGAGTCGTTCAATGTGCACCCGTACAGCCTGTCAGGCCCATACTCGCGCAATTGAATCATATACTCGGCATTCCAGCGCGAATCGTTGCCAACAACTGCAATAAACTTAGCATTTTCCCGTGCTGCTGTTTCAAACTCGGTACTATGAAAGCCCACCGTCCCGTCGCCCATCATGGCAATAATCGTTGCATTGGGTCGGGCGATACTTGCGGCGATTGCATAACATAAGGCGCCGCCAATCGCGCCGGACAAACCATTGATTATCCGGGTCGGCGCCCGGCAAAAGGCCTGGGCCCATTGGCCAAACTCTCCGCCATCAGATATCAAAATGGGGTCTGCCGCCTCGTCCAGTATTTTCTGAACCGCCTGGCATATCGCTTTTGGCCCGGGATTGGCCGTGTTTTCATCAGATGGCGACTTCAGCACCCGGTTTGAAATGGCGCAATCGACCTCCTCCAACCATGCCTCACGCTTGCCAGGATAGGTGTAGTCACTCAGCTCGCGTAAAGCGGCATCTGAATCGGCTAGCGCGTGTTTGAACAAACGCGTTCCCAATAACTGTTTGGCGCGATCGATCATTGTTTCATCGGGGTCTATCACAACGATGTCCGCATCCGGATTCATACCTACCGATCGGCCAAAATTCAACGTGAAGTCTAGTGTTTTGCCAACCAGCACAACCAAATCCGCTTTTTTCAATACCTGAGGAAAGTGCCCCAAAGAGGGATCGCGCAGGCCGCGAGGGCTTTCCATGGCAATAATCGGTGCCTGCAAAGCGTTACTGGCATTTTTTACTAAATCTGGCGCACGACTCGCATTGTTCATCGGGCCTACCAGCACCAATGGCCGTTCTGCTTTCGCAATTCGCTCCTTGATTTGCTGTGCATCAGCCGCCGACAGGGACATGCTGATCCGCGCGGGCGCCTGTCCGCGCTTTACTTTACTAATATCAACATCCTCCTGCAACAGATCAAACGGCATCGCAATATGGACGGGACCAGGGCGGCCCGATAGCGCTAAAGATATTGCCGACGTCATATCCTGGTCTATGTCTTGAGCGCTTGCTAACCGCAAGGATTTTTTGACAAGCTTTTTTGTTACCTCTATCTGGTCCAATTCCTGAAATGCACCCATGCCATCCTGCGAGATGGGTGAATCTCCCGAGAGCAGCAAGATAGGACTTTCAGCCAGGCGTGCTGAAAATACCGGCGACAGGCAATTGGTAATACCGGGTGCTGCCGTTACCAGCGCTACGCCGATTTCACCAGTCAGTTGCGCCCACGCATCGGCCATATAAACCGCAGCGGCTTCGTGACGCACATGAACAATGCGAATACCGGCATCAATGCAGGCATCGTAGATGGGCATAATCTGATTGCCTGAAAGACTGAATATCGTTTTGACGCCTGCACGTTGCAATGCGTCTGTAACAAGATGAGCTCCTAGCATAAACAAAAGTACCTTTATAAAATTTAGCGATGGCGACCCCACTACTGCTGGCCATCTTAAAACCGGAGCCCCCAAAATATCGTGTCTCGCGCACCCAATTATTAAGGCGTCTCCCCTCTTCAATTTCTCATGCTTTGTTCATTGTGCCATCAGTCATATCCTCATTTACGTCGCGTTGCTATCAGGTTCGCAATTTATTTTTGACTGACTGAATCACTTGGGATTGATTTTCTGCTCTGCAATAATTGTTTTCCAGGATGCCAATTCATTTGTGATCTTTTGCGTCATATACTCCTGCCCCTGCTCTGCTGCTGTCAACCCAAGATCCTGGAATTTTTTCTGCATGCGTTCAGAGGCCATTGCCGTTTTGATGCCTTGCTCCATCTTTTGCACGATGTCATCTGGCGTGCCTTTGGGCACGACCACGCCAAACCAACCCTGAGCGTCAAATTCCTTATTGATTTGCTCTTTTACCGTTGGGACATCAGCCAGTGCAGAAGATCGTTCGCTGCTGGTAACGGCAATCGCCTTTACATCACCGGACTTTATAAAAGGCATGAGCGCAGCCAGATTTCCGGTGACTACCTGAATCTGACCAGCAATCAGGTCTGTCAGCGCCAGCGTTTCGCCGCTATAAGGGATGTGCGTCATCTTGCTGCCGGTCACATTCATCAACATTTCAGATGCCATATGCGTCTGGCTGCCGACGCCAGATGACCCGAAATTGACAGCCGACTTGTTCTGCCCGATATAAGAAAGCAACTCTGCAAGATTGTTGGCGGAGACCTTTTTGTTGGTTGCCACCACAAATGGACCAATGGAAACGATGCTGACATTTTTGAAATCGCCGACCCGATAAGGAAGGTCCTTTTATAAATTGGGGTTTACCGTGAGCATACTTCCGGAAACCATCAACATGGTGTATCCATCTGGCCGTGCCCTGGCCACTTGCGAGGCGGCGACTGCGCCGCCAGCGCCCACCTTGTTTTCCACAACAATCGTCTGCTTCCACTGCTCACTGAGCTCCTGGCCCAATGACCGGGACAGAATATCTGCGGTCCCGCCGGCGGGAAAAGGAGAAATCAGGCGTACCGGCTGGCTTGGCCAGTCGCTCGCAAGCGCCGGGGCACCCATTAGAAAACAGCTTGTACAGGCGGCGATACTGCGAAAAATCAGCCATGTAAATACGCTTCTTGCTTTGCACATCTTTGCCTTCTCCTTGAATTACTTTTGAAATAAATAAATCCGGATCCAAGCAAAAGGCGCTGTCATAAAAAAATGTGTGACGGCGATGTTGCCACCTTTTGTTACTGTTTATTATTGTTTAAAGACAGGGCAAAGTAAAAGCAAAAAAAATTTCACTCATTAAAGTTAAATTTTAAATAGTCGATTTAATTGAACTGAAAAATACGTCGCCATGAGCAGTAGAGCTTGATCGGACTTAACGCATAGATTATTGGATATGGCCTGATTGCCCGGCGGCCAGTGCAATGCCGACGCCTTGGACCTGCGACCAGATATAGAGTCAATCTTCGAAACTACACCCATTCAATGCTCAATATTTACTACCAGCCCCGCAGCGCTCAGCCTATCGGTTACCGCAAGCACGACCCCCTCAAGCTCGTGTACATCCGCAGCTACGAACAGGACACCCCCTCCATCGACGGCCGGCGCAATCAAAACCCGCGCATCTGCAGGAAAGGCGTGACCGCGCCAGTCTCGCGCGCGCCTTAAGTGGTCCATGCTCTCGTGGGAAAGCGTATCACTACGCAGCACCAGTGCGGCCTGATCCTGCAAATGCCAATTCTGAAAAAACATTTCGACTGCAGCATGAGGAGTTATTGCAGTCGCAATAGTTGCTGGCCAGCAATGCAGCAAGCTCTCCACGACTCTCCTGGGGAACCAGGCTCGGGGCGCCGGATGCACCGTCAGACCCTCTGGGAGGTCTACGTTAAAAAGCAGCCGAAAGGCGAGCGTGCCGCTTGTCGTCGCAGCCTCTGTCACCGCCCGCATAACTGGTTCGGGAACGGTCTCGTCAATGGGCAGCGGCAAAACTGTCCAGGTAAGCAAGGCCGCTACGCTATTGACAGGCCGAAAGTTCGCAGTCTGCTTACTGGCCTCGTCCCACTTGTACAGAATCTGGACAACAATGTCGGAACTGTTGGTCACCACGCCTCCTTAGACGCTCACCGTACTCTGCTAGCAAATGACAACAAAACAGGCATTGCCACGCTGCAACCCGCTTCACCCGGCAATACCCTGTTCCTGATGCTGGATCAGGCGTGCGTAAGGTCCATATTGGGTAAGCAATGCATCATGCGTGCCTTGTTCAACCAGTTTTCCATCGTCCAGAACCAATATCTGATCAGCCTCCCGAATAGTGGACAGCCGGTGCGCAATGATCAGAGTGGTGCGCTCGCGCATCAGCAAAACCAGCGCGTCCCGCACCTGCATTTCACTCAGGCTATCCAGATGCGAAGTAGCCTCGTCCAGTATCAAAATGGGCGCATTTTTTAAAAAAGCACGCGCGATGGCAATACGTTGTCGTTGCCCTCCCGACAACTGCGTGCCGCGTTCGCCAACCAGCGTATTCAGGCCTTGCGGCAGAGATGCGACGAATGTTGATAACGCTGCGCACGCCAGCGCTTCGCGTACCTCTGCTTCACTTGCATCAGGCCGAGCCAGACGGATGTTTGCAGCCAGCGTGTCATTGAACAGGTAGGTGTCCTGCGTAACCAAGGCGACATGATCTCTGAGGTTATCCAGTTCGAGTTTGCGAATGTCGGTGCCGCCGATACGGATCGCTCCCTCGCTGACATCCCAAAAACGCAACAGCAGGCTGGCAATCGTGCTTTTGCCGGCCCCCGAAGCACCTACCAGCGCAGTGGTCGTACCGGGCCGGAGGGAAAAAGAAAGCGCATCCAGCGTAAGGCGCGAGACCGGCGTATACCGAAAACCCACCTTATCGAAGTCGATCGAAAGCCCTTGCGGTGTGGGCACGAGCCGGGCCGGCCCATTTCTGACCGGAACGGGCTCCTGATGCACCACATGCAGCCGCCGACTGGCGGCCACCGTATCAGCCAACTGGCGACTGACCTGTGATATTTCGGATACGGGCAGAAACGTGGCGACCGCCACGAGCACCAGCAATGGGACCATGGTCGGATCAAGCGCACCGGCATTGGCCAGCAAGGCACCGGTAACGGCAACCGCCAATCCGCCCAGCCCCATCGCCAACTCGAACCAGGCGCTCTGGGCCGATAAGTCATTCAAGATGGCTTGCCTTTGGTGACTGTATGATTGGGCAATATCCAAGAACTGCTTGCGCCGACGTGCGGTAGCCTGAAAGGCGGTCAGATCGGCCATCCCCTGGATGGTATCGGTCAGGTGTGCACTCATTTGGCCAAGAGACTGACGCGCCTGGTCCCCCAGGGCATCGATCCGTCGTCTGTTGCGGACCGGCGATAAGAGCGCGTAGGCAAGAAAAGGCAGCAGGGCCAATGCGACCGGCCAGCTATAGATTGCCAGGAATCCGAGTACGGTGGCAGGCACAAGTACCGAAACAATCGCCGGCGCGACGGTATGGGCATAAAAGTATTCAATCATTTCCACATCCTGCGTGGCCAGGGATACCAGATCCCCTGAGCGGCGTTCCAGCAGATATGCCGGCGCAAGCTGTTCAAGCTTGTCGTACAAATTAACCCGCATATTGGCCAGCAGTTTATAAGCCATTGCGTGTGCAAGCCAGGACTCCAGCCAGTGAAATAACGCGGCCAGCGGAGCGACAACCAGCAATGCAATAATCAACATCTGCGTTGGCTGTCCATTGCGCAAAGCGGCGACAACAAGTGCGCTCAACGCGCCCACGCCGATAAAGGCGGCGACACGTGCCACACCAAGCAAGATAGTTACAATCAACGTCAGGCGCCAGGGCTTGACGACCGACAGTAGCGTAGCCAGTACCTCCCGCCATCCCACACTGGCGGCATCGTCCTCCAGAGACCGTGGCCGGGGACCGCTGGCACGGCTTGGTGATGGTATCGAGTCCGTTTGCGTACTGGCCTCCCCCGAGATCTGGCTGACAGCGGTCTGCTCTCGCATCAATTGATAGTAAAGGCCCTCTTCCTGCATCAGTGCCTGATGGGATCCGGATTCGACAATCCGTCCATGGTCCAGCACCAGAATTCTGTCTGCATTAATTACACTGGCTAGACGGTGCGCCAGGATCAGCGTGGTTCTTCCCACCATAAGCCGGTCCAGCGCCTCCTGGATCAGAAACTCGTTCTGCGAGTCCACCGATGACAGCGCCTCGTCCAGGATAAGAATCGGCGCGTCCCGCAACAGCGCACGGGCGATACCGACACGCTGCCGCTGTCCACCAGACAATTGGAGGCCGCGATCCCCTACCTGCGTCTGGTAACCGTCAGGCAACGTCATAATAAATGCATCTATATTGGCTGACCGGGCAGCCGCGCGCACTTGTTCAGGCGTCGCATCGGGGCGGCCCAATCGTATATTTGCGTCCAGGGTGCCATGGAATAAGGTAATGTCCTGGCTAACCAATGCAATACGCGATAGCAATGCCTCTTCGGAAAGATCACGGACGTCATAATCTCCCACGTATATATGTCCACTTTGCGGTGTCACTTCGCGCAACAGCAATCGAACAATAGTGGATTTACCGGCGCCGCTAGGGCCGACCACGCCGATGCGCTCTCCGGCAGCTATGTCAAAGCTCAGGCCGCTATGCGCGGTCCTCTCGGGCTGATACGCAAATGTCACGTCCTCGAATCGGATACGCGGTGCTATATCCGCAGGCGACAATGCCCGCCCTGATGCAGGATCGACGCGACGCGCGCCGTTAAGTGCGTGAATGCTGGCCGCCGCCGATTGCCCAAGCATCCCCTGATGCAGCACCGAGCGCAAGTCGCGCAGCGGGCGAAAAATTTCGGTCCCCGCCATCAATACAATCAGAAGCGCTTCCAGACTCATCTCGCCTTGCACCACACGGGTTGCGCCCAGCGCGATCGCTATCGCAGCTCCCACGGCTACACCCAGATCGCTCATACCTCGTGTGAGTACGCTAACAGACAGGACCCAGAATGTCTTGTCTGACAGATGGCGTGCCCGCTGCGCCAATCGCAGGCCGAAGTTCTTGCCCTGGCCAAACGCCTTGAGCGTAGGCAAACCCTGCATGGCATCCAGAAAATCCTCTCCGAACTCTCTGAGTGCCTGTGCACGCTCATGGCTGGCTCGCCGGTCCAGGGCATGCACGGCAGCGGGCGCCAGCAACGAGAAAAGCGCCGCAATAAGCAGCACCGAGGCCGTTGGCACGTCCCAGAACGCAATAACTGCAAAGATAGCAATGGGTGCGATAAGCGAAATGGCGACCTGGGGTAAATAGCGACCAAAAAAGGTCTGCAATTGCTCGACACCATCGATGACACTCAACATGACACCACCGGTACGTTGGCTACCTAGCCAGGCGGGCCCCAGATCGACAATCCGATCATACAGTCCTGCACGCAAAGTAAGCTGAATTCTGGCCGCGGACCGGTTAGCCTCAATCGTGCGCAGGTGATCGAGCCAAACGCGCAACAGCACCATGGCAATCGCATACAACGCCGGCGCCAGCCATTGTTGCCAGGGCTGTTGATCGAACACGCGAGACAATAACTGACCCAGAAAGACATAACGGGCAATGCCCGCCAGCAAGGCCAGCAGGCCGAGCAGCACCCCGCCTGCCATACGGGTGCGCAAGCCGGCGGTCATCAGCCACAAACGATAGTCAAAGTACATATCCACTCCTTTACATCACAGTATCTTACTGACAGAGCAGGCCGAAGACAATCTTCAAGGAAGACATCGCACATTTCTTCGAGCTGCGTCCCGCTCGCTTTCCTGAACATTAACCCAACAGCCATCGATACTCTCCGCTGTCCTGGTCACGTTGTCTTACACATACCGGTTCAAAATGATTGCAACCAGTCAGTCTGAAGAGCTTGCGCCAGACAGCAAAGAAAGGCCACGGCCGCGTCTGACCGCTGTGCTCGGAACATAGAGGTGGCCATCAGGCTTTCAACATTGGGAGGACATATAAGCACCTGTTTGTCCACGCCACCCCTACTGTTGCTTGATACCCGTTTCGCGCACGATCGCTTCGTACTTGATCATTTCAGCTGCAATAAATCTGGAGAACGCATCGGGGGACAGCGGTGTCGGGGTCAAACCTTTGTCCTTCAGGCTGTTTTGAAACGCCTTGTTTGTCATGATCGCCATGACGTCCTTGTTAATCCTGTCCTTCACAGCACCGGGCAGGCCTTTAGGCCCGAACAAGCCAAACCAATTGGTCAGTTGCAGTTCCGGCATGCCCTTCTCAACCGCCGTGGGCACATCGGGCAGCAGGGCTTCGCGCTTATCTCCTGCGACAAGTAGCGGCTTGATCTTGCCCGCCTGGATGTTACCCAGCAATGGCGGAGTGGTGGCAAAAAATAAGTCGATCTGCCCGCCCACAAGGTCGGTCACGGCAAGCGATGTTCCTCGATAGGGAACATGAACTAAAGGCATACCTGTCAGTTTGCGCAATACTTCGCCAGCCATATGTTGTTGTCCTCCGACCCCGGGTGATCCGTAAGTGAGTTCAGACGCCTTTCCTTTCAAAGCAAGCAGTCCCTCAATGGAATTAATACCTTTGCTTGAGCCTGCAGCCAGGACCAGGGGCGCCGAGGCAACGAGATTCAAGGCTGTCAGGTCCGTGGCCGGGTCATACCGAATGTCCTTGAATACCAATTTGTTGATCGACACCTCTGGCGTGTACGCAAGCTGCAGGGTGTACCCGTCAGGTGCAGCACGCACGACCTGCTCGGTTGCAATCATGCCACTTGCACCCGCCTTGTTCTCAACAACAACCGCCTGGCCCCATTTCTCGCTTAACGCATTTGCAAGCAGCCGGGCCACAATGTCGGTAGAGCCACCTGGCGCGTAGCCGACGACCAGCCTGACGGATTTTTCAGGATAAGCGGCATGCACTGCAGAAGTGCCAAGTGCCGACAGGGAAAATAACACTGCTACCAAGATACGTGCTTTCATAGGACTTCTCCTGTGGCAGGATCGCCACGCCATTTTTATGTCAAATCCATCAAGTCAAGATCGCGTCACGACCCGGTTGCCTGCGTCGTTTCGGTGTGCAGCAAACCCTGGTAGGAAACAGGCATACCCGTCGCCAGATCAATCACGCTGGTCGTGTCTTCAGTGTTCGCATCCAATAAATGAAGTTGCGTCGTCGCCCCTGTCTGTGCCGCTGTCAGCCCGTACAGGTCATTCCCCACCGAGAATCTCAACGCCCACTTCTCGTCGCTGCCCTCCGCCACACGAACTGCCTGTCCGCCACCCAGAATTGCCATCAATGTTGTAAAAGCGCGTGCCATGGGACGCGGGTTATAGCGGCGGTCGATAAAGGCATGTCGCGGGAAATATCCTCGATCGACATCCATAAAAGTGTCATAGACAAACTGAATCCCGCGCGTGCTGGCAGCAAACACCATCGCAAGCGCGACACTGGCAACATTGGCAGCGTCATCTGCCCGCTCGGTCGCGATGCCTGGCCCCGAAAGCTTTAACGACGCCAGTATTTGCGCGCCGGTGCGATCATGAAAGGCCTGCATACGGCGGCAAGCCACCTGTAAACACTGCGTTGAATCGACGCGTACGGTAATGCCGTCGATCACGCCATCTTTGACTGCCTGGGTGATGGCCTCAATGTGTCCATCAAGCTCATCAAGTTCAAAGCCGGCGCGCACCACATGGGAAAAATGCGTGCCATCATATTGCGAGGGATCTGCAGTCAGAAGCTTGGCGTAATAAATCTTCACGCCGTGCTCGCGGCGAATGGCTACCAGATTTTCTGCCGCTTGCGAAAAACGCTGCGCCGTGAGGTTAACCTCAAATGCGCTGACACCCGCATCTTTTAAATTGACCTCGAGCAGCACTTTCTTTTTTGGCATGCCTACACAGGTCACAACGAAGTGATGGCCTACTGCAGCCAATTTTTGCATCCGCTGCCGGGATTCGTCTTCGATGAGGTCGATATCGGGCACTTTGGCCAGACGCGCCCCCATCTCCCATAACGCCTGCAACGGGTAGTCGTTACGCGCCCATTTACGTCCGAACTCCTGCACCCCTCCTGTGGAGGTAATCTGCACGCTCTCTGCCCATGGATGCCGCAGTTCTACGCCGATTGATGCAAGGCCGGACACTTTCGGATGAGTCCGGTAAGGCATGGGTTGGCCGGAGCATGGCTGCCCCGGTTCGGCGCTGCGACCGTTACTGCGCACCGAGTAACACACGTGGCCAGTCTCGTAGACGTCAACGATGGCATAGCCGAATTTCTGAAGGTCGCCGCGGCCGAATTCGTCGCCTGCTTCAGGTGCACAGCGGAAGAACTCGGAAAAATCGTGACGCAGGAAGGCAGTAGAAGGCAGCATATAAAACTCCGACGTGCCTACCCTGTCGTACCAAAAATTGTGAACATGACCGGCAAATACGGCCTCGACCTGGGGCCGGGCCATCAAGCCAAGCAGCCAGCCTCTGCCCGGCTCGTCCAGGTTGTCGTAGTTGCCCTTCTCTTGGGTCGAATAGATGTAGGGCGGGTAATGCATGAACATGAAGACCCGTTGTGCTTTGGCCTCGGCAACCTCCAACTGCCGTTCCAGCCATTGCTGCTGCCGTTTCTCGTCTTCAAGGCCAGAATTGATGAGCAAGGAATTAACCAGGATAAACCGTAAGCCCTCTTGCTCGAAGGAAAAGAAATCATCTCCAAACGATGCGCGGTATTTTTCCAGGAAAGAATCGCATACCTGTTCGGCCGGCATCCATTCGATGCGCTTGTCTCCCACATCATGGTTGCCCGGCAGCACGTGCACCGGCACTTTGACCGGTTTGATAATGTCTTTGAAATGCATTACCGCCTGATCAAAGGTCGGCAAAGAAGGAACCGGATTGACGATGTCGCCAAGATGAATCACAAACTGCGGCTGCTCCGGCATGGCGGCCATTTCCAGGAACACCTGGCGAGCGCGCGCATTTGCCAATGCGTTGGTTGCATAGGGTGAACTGGAGGTGCCCTCGTCCTGATTGATATGTGTATCGGCCACCACTACAAAAGAAAAGCATTTGTTACCCTTGGGACGCAATTCAAAATCCACGATCAAATCCTTTAATTCAAATAATTGGAATTATGATATAATTATTTGAATTGATTATTAACTTATTGGCGATAGCTGTCAAGGCTGCGCCCGTCATTTTTTGCGTATGCGTCCATCTAAAACAAAAGCAAGCTCCGAAATACTTGATCCTGCAGATCTGCTCAACCACCCCCAGTACGCGTCGACACTGGCCAATGGTCTGTCGATACTGGGATGCTTTTCGGCAACGACAACCAGCCTGGGAAATAAAGATTTTGCGGACAGGCTTGGCATGGCTCGCCCCACGGTCTCACGCCTGACCTTTACCCTGGTCGGGTTAGGTTATTTGCGTCGCGATCCGCATACGAGCAAATATGCGCTTGGCCCTGCCGTGCTCTCCCTGGGCTATCCTTTGCTTTCGCAATTGATGCTCCGACAGGTAGGCGCACATGAAATGCTCAAGCTGGCGGAATACGCCAAGGGACCGGTGTCAGTGGGCACCCGGGACCGCCTGCAAGCGGTATACGTTGAAACCATCCATAGTCGGGAATCCAACGAAACGCGTCCTGGCATCGGTTCTACCCGGCCCTTGTTGCGTACCGCGATGGGGCGCGCGATTCTTTACGGCTTGCCGCAAGCGGAAAGAGCATCGGTATTGAGGCAACTTGAACGCCATTTGCCACAGGAATGGGCACAGCACAGGGAGGGCGTGACACAGGCATTCGAAGACATCGAAAAACACGGCTTTTGCTCTGTAGCCGGCGCATGGCGATCGTCGCTTGCGGCAGTGGCCGTTCCACTTGGCACACCCATCAACGGCATGTCGCTGGCTTTCAATTTGACCGTGCCCAGCCATGGCATGACATCGCAAAACCTGTACGACGATCTCGGGCCGCGCCTGCTTGCGCTGGTCCAAGGCATTGAAGCGATGCTGGGGGAGTGAAGCAGCCTCGTTCATGCCGGCATCCTTCTGCCGCCATCCCGCTTGATTATGGTGAGTGTTGGACCATCCACTGCAACCCCGCCTTTCCCAATTGCCGCAAGCCATTTTGGCCGTCGGTAACCAGGATCTGCCGTGGCAGAGGCAGATCCCGGGCGATTCAGGATAGAGAGTTGAGCGTTTCGCCCACCGCGTTAAAAAGGGAATCCAGCTCTTCACGCGTCGTGGTAAACGGCGGGCCAAATTGCAAGGTATCGCCCCCGAATCGGACATAAAAGCCTTTCTCCCACAGCTTGAGGCCGGCTTCGAACGGCCGGATTGCGCCATCTCCGTCTCGTGGCGCCAGCTGAATGGCCCCGGCCAGACCACAATTGCGGATATCGACCACGTGCGATGCCTCTCTCAGACCATGCAAAGCCTGCTCGAAATAAGGCGCCAGCACCTGCACCTGCTCAATCAAATGATCCCGCTGCAGGATATCCAGGGCCGCCAGTCCTGCCGCACAGGCAACCGGATGGGCAGAATAGGTGTACCCGTGGCCGAACTCAGTCACATGCTCGGGTAAATCCTGTTGCATGAACGTATTATAAATTTCAGAAGATGCGATGACTGCACCCATTGGAATGGCGCCGTTGGTAAGTTGCTTGGCAACATTCATCAGGTCGGGAGTGACGCCAAAATATTCGGCGCCGGTGGCTGCTCCCAACCGTCCAAAGCCGGTGATGACTTCATCGAATATCAATAAGATGCCGAACTGCTTGCAGATTTCACGCAGACGTTGCAGATATCCCTTTGGCGGCACCAGCACGCCGGCAGAACCGGCCACCGGTTCGACGATAACAGCGGCAATATTCGATGCATCGTGCAACTCGATCAGCTTAAGCAGTTCATCGGCAAGCGCGATGCCGCCGGTTTCGGGCTCACCCCGACCAAAGGCAAGGCCGGGCTGCAAGGTATGCGCAAGATGATCCACGTCCATGAATGATCCAAACGCCTTGCGGTTTGCCCCGATGCCACCAAGGCTGGTGCCGCCGATATTAACGCCATGATAGCCACGAGCTCGGCCTATCAGCTTGGTCTTGTTCGCCTGGCCTTTCACACGCCAGTAGGCGCGCGCCATTTTGACTGCCGTATCTGCCGCTTCGGAACCGGAATTGGTGAAAAACACATGATCCAGCCCTTCGGGGGTGAACCCGATCATTTTTTCCGCCAATTGAAACGACAAAGGATGCGCATATTGAAACCCTGGGGAGTAATCCAGCGTTCCGAGCTGGCGGGATACGGCCTGCTGAATTTCCTGCCGCGTGTGGCCCGCGCCGCAAGTCCAGAGGCCCGACAAACTGTCGTAGATTCGCCTACCCTTGGCGTCGACCAGCCAGTTGCCTTCGGCGCCAACGACGATCCGCGGATCCTTGTGAAAATTGCGGTTTGCACTAAAAGGGAGCCAGTGCGATCGTAAATTCAATGTATCTGTCATTGCGGTGGGCTGCAGATCTGGATAGTTCATGGCATGTCCTGTTTCAAATAGTTGGTGTCTTTGATTATAGGAACTCAATTGGTTTAGTAAAATACAATTTTATTTACCAATAAATATGGAAATATTCACGTAATGAAAAGCCAACCCCTTGCCCAGGTAACGGACTTCGATCTCCGGTTGCTGCGGGTATTCAGAACCGTTGCAAAAATGGGCAGCTTTACTGCGGCCGAAAGCGCGTTAGGCATTACCCGTTCCGCAATCAGTCTACATATGAGCGACCTTGAAAAGCGTCTTGGCATGCGCCTATGTCAACGAGGTCGTGCCGGATTTTCTCTGACGGACCAGGGAAGAGAGGTGCTGCGGGCAAGCGATACCGTATTGGCCTCAATAGAAGATTTTCGCAGGGAGGTCAATCAACTGCATCACAGTCTTCGCGGCGAAATCAATATCGGACTCATGAATAATCTGGTCACGCAGCCGCAGATGCGCATTACCTCTGCCCTGAAGACACTGCGCCAGCAAAGCGACGACATACGGATCAATATCAGCATGAGTACGCCCGGCGAGATTGAACGAGGCCTGCTGGATGGCCGTCTTCATATTGGCGCATTACCGCAGATCAATACCTTGAAGGGATTGGATTATCACACTTTATATGAAGAGTACTCTTTACTGTACTGCAGCAGTGCGCACCCTTTAGGCAAGGATTCCGCTTCGGTCTGCGATGCTGATTTGCGGGATGTACCGGCAGTCGCACCCAGCTATCGCTTGAATGCCGAAGCTGTTGAACTGCACCATCGCATGAATTGCGCGGCAACGGCAACAGACAGGGAAGCCATTGCTTTTCTCATATTAACCGACCAATATATCGGCTTTCTTCCCGATCATTACGCCGCCACCTGGGTAGAGAAAGGACAGATGATTGCCATTGCGCCAGACCGCATGCACTTTACCGTTCCGATTGCGATCGCAATGCGCACAGGAAGAAGGCAAAATCTGATCGTTGAGCGTTTTCTTGCTGCGCTGAACGGTGCGGCTTAAGACGCCGTACCCATGAACCTGTCGTAACGCGTCGATTTGTATGTCGGCAGCACCGAAATGCCCATCATTATTAATAGATGACAAACTCTCAACTGATGCATAAGTGAGCAGTTTTCCCGACTCTCTCTGATTTCCCAAACCCAATGCCACTGTTAAGGTTCTATAGATTCATTTCGGCACTCGCCTCGCAGTGAGCGACAATCCGGGAACTGATAAAACATGCAGAACCCCGAGGCAATATATACATATCCAATCCCCCCGGGGTTGTGCACCCATTGATCACTTGCAGTGCGGTCACAAGCGGATGAGCAGCATCCAGCCTTGTCCCCTAACTGACAACAGCCGCCTGCCCCCGCGCCTTATGCAATTTCTTAAAACTGTCGATCAGCCGGTGATGCCTGTCAAGCCCCTCCAGTTTGATACTGGTTGGCGTGAGCCCGAAGAAGCGTACGCTGCCGTCCATCGATCCCATGACCGCATCCATCCGGGCATTGCCGAACATCTTGCGAAAGTTAACGGCATAGTCGTCCAACTCCAGATCATCATCAAGCTGCACTTCCAGCACCACATTCAATGCCTGATAAAACAGGCCGCGCTCGACCGTGTTGTCGTTGTACTGCAGGAAAGCGCCGGTCAGCTCCTGCGCTGCCTCAAATTGCTGCAAGGCCAGGTTTATCAATAGCTTCAACTCCAGAACAGTGAGCTGCCCCCAGTCGGTATTCTCATCGAACTCAATACCGATCAGCGTGGCAATATCGGCGTAGTCATCCAGTTCGTTGTTCTCAAGTCGCTCAAGCAGCGCGGCCAGCGCTGCATTGTCCAGGCGATGCAGGTTCAAAATATCTGTGCGGAACAAAAGCGCTTTGTTGGTGTTGTCCCAGGTCACATCGTCTACCGGGTACACTTCCGAATAGCCGGGCACCAGAATTCGGCAGGCGATGGCGCCCAATTGGTCATAGACTGCCATGTACGCCTCTTTGCCCATGTCCTCTAGAATACCGAACAAGGTTGCTGCTTCCTGGGCATTGGCGTCTTTACCCTGGCCGGAAAAATCCCATTCGACAAACTCAAAATCCGCCCTGGCGCTGAAAAAGCGCCACGACACGACACCACTGGAATCAATGAAGTGTTCAACAAAATTATTTGCTTCGGTCACCACTTCACTGACAAAGGTGGGTTTGGGCAAATCGTTCAGGCCTTCGATACTGCGTCCCTGCAGCAATTCCGTGAGACTGCGTTCTAGCGCCACCTCAAAACTTGGATGCGCGCCGAATGAGGCAAAAACGCCGCCTGTGCGCGGGTTCATCAAGGTCACGCACATTACCGGGTAAGTCCCGCCCAGCGACGCATCCTTAACCAGCACCGGAAAGCCCTGCTCTTCCAATGCTTGAATCCCCGCCAGAATGCCTGGGTATTTCGCCAGCACGTCTTGCGACACATCGGGCAATGCAATTTCGCCTTCCAGAATTTCGCGTTTTACCGCCCGTTCAAAAATTTCGGACAAGCACTGTACCTGCGCTTCTACGAGCGTGTTGCCGGCGCTCATGCCGTTGCTCACATACAGGTTTTCGACCAGGTTTGACGGAAAATACACCACATGGCCGTCTGATTGCCGTACAAACGGCAGCGAACAGATACCCCGCGACATATTGCCGGAATTGGTATCATACAGATGCGAGCCACGCAGCTCGCCATCCGGGTTATAGATTTGCCGGCTATATGCATCCAGAATGTCTGCGGGCAGCGCATCCTTGGGCCCAGGCTGGAACCAGCGCTCGTCCGGGTAATGTACAAACGATGCGTTGGCGATGTCTTCGCCCCAAAATGAACCGGCGTAGAAGTGATTGCAATTAAGCCGCTCGATATACTCTCCCAACGCCGATGCCAGCGCACTTTCCTTGGTCGCTCCCTTGCCATTGGTAAAACACATGGGCGAGTGCGCATCGCGAATATGCAGCGACCAGACATTGGGAACAATATTGCGCCATGAGGCAATTTCAATCTTAATACCCAGGTTAGCCAGAATGCCCGACATATTGGCGATGGTTTGCTCCAGCGGCAAATCTTTGCCCGTTATATAGGTACTGGCGTCAGAAGCGGGACTCAATGTCAGCAAAGACTGGGCATCAGCATCCAGGTTCTCTACTTCTTCAATGACGAACTCGGGTCCGGTTTGCACAACTTTTTTCACCGTACAACGCTCAATGGAGCGCAAAATACCACGACGATCCGCCTCCTCAATGTCAGCGGGTAACTCGACTTGTATCTTGAAAATCTGCTTGTAGCGATTCTCCGGATCCACAATATTATTTTGCGACAGGCGGATATTTTCAGTGGGAATATTGCGGGTTACGCAGTACAACTTCACAAAATAAGCGGCACACAAGGCCGAGGAAGCCAGAAAATAATCGAAAGGACCAGGCGCCGAGCCATCGCCCTTATAACGGATCGGCTGATCGGCCACAACCGTGAAATCATCGAATTTGGCCTCAAGGCGTAGCTTGTCGAGAAAGTTGACTTTAATTTCCATGGGGAATTCTAAAATTGGAGCTAAAAAGAGCCTGTCCGGATATCTTGGGTACAGGGCGGAGTAACAGAAGTCAACTGCGGGTACCGGTAAATTGCATACCTTGCCATCGCATAAAAAATGACTGAGATGTTGCTTTGGGAGGTCGGACAATTGTCAATACAGCTTGAAGCGCAACAAATCTTCAACGGGCGCCTATCCAGTACGATCCGGCTCAGACAGCCGTGATGAATGGTCTGAATGGCTGTCTGGCAGCGCGGTTTTCTAAATAATGTTCAATCAATTCAACATTATAAGGCTCTATCATGGAAAGTTTTTCTTAATTTGCGCAATTGGCATTTTCTGCTCTTTTGGCTTATCCGGCGGATAATAAAACCAGTCATTTAATTTTTAATATTAATAACGTTATTTTCGCAGAACATGATGCCGCAATCGGCCCTGGCTTCATTTCTTCTTGTAGATTCCATTAAACGACGCCGCATTCCCACAGAAGGACTGGCAGCCCTTGGGTTTGACCGAAAATTGTGAGCCAGACACGTTTAAATCTACTATGCATTGATCAGTTGTTCCGGTCTCCTCTTCTGTGAAAACATGGTGAACCGCGGTGCCTGCCAGCGGTGCAAGAAAGGTTACCGAACACGAATCATAGGAAGGAGCCCCCACATCAGTCGAGATATTGACCGACAGGTTTCCGTCTGGAAACAGGACACTGTCAAGAACCCCCTTATTGTTGCTAAACTGACCTGTGTACTGTTGTTTATCATAGGATGAACTCAGTTCAATATAGCGGGCACGATAACTGTCGACCAGGCAGTTCATGACTTTCTCATCCGAGCCGTTGCACTAGTTACGCTTTGCCAGCCAGGCACGCTGGCTGGACTCAAGCGCAGCAAGATTTGTATCAGGCACTTTGCGGATCGCCTTGTACAGGTTAGCCATCGTCTGATCGATCCACCCCATACCCGAGTTGCCGCCAGAACAAAGAACTTTTTCAACTTGCGTCTTTGCTTTGGCGCAGTCAAAACTTGGCGCTTCCTGAGCACTTGCCAGGCAGGAGACCAAAAGCAACCATACGCCAAACCCGTATTTGAGTTGATCATTCATGCGCCAGATGTCCTTCTGTTTGTAAGAATTTGGTAACCCGTGCGTGTTGCGCGACTTGCAAACTTAGCAAAATATAACATCAAAAGAGGATTAGAATATCCCTTCGATTCATGACTGACCATAGCCAGCCAGAATATTGCATTTGCAGCGTTAAGTGGCAGTAAAAATTCCCTGAGAATCACCTCTATTTATCGATTTTCAGGCCAAAACCACCTTCACACAAAAAGTATATTATGTATCCGGGTGAACGATTCAATTGTCTGAGCCATCTTGCCGGACTTGTCGTCATGTTGTGTGGATCAGTTTACTTGTTAAACAGCGTAATCCATGCAGGAGATTTATTTAGAATCTCTGGCGTTTTCGTTTTTTCAATAACTGTAACGTTACTGTTCATAACATCGACGATTTACCATGGCACACGGGAGCCTCTTAAGAAATTCTGGCAACGCTTCGACCACTGCTCTATTTACCTTCTTATTGCAGGCACGGTCACTCCATTTGTCCTGAGAGCGGGTATGGGCTATGAGTCCTGGTTTTTACTCGCCCTAATATGGGGTCTATCCATTTTGGGTATTTATCAACAAATCCGTGTGAAAAATGACAGTGCCCCGTCAATATGGATTTATCTTATTCTCGGCTGGATAGGCGTCATTGCAGTTCTACGTGAATGGCGATTTTTTAGCACCATCTCAGTGTCATTTCTTTTAATCGGCGCGATACTTTACACGATCGGGACGATTTTCTATTCTAATAAATGGCAAATTCGCCATGCTCATGGCGCCTGGCATTTGTTTGTACTGGGCGGCGCCATATGCCACTTACTTTCGATTAGATTCTACGTACCGTAGTGCTTATATCCTTTTTACGATAGAAGGCGAAATCCCGAAAAACGCTGCTGGCCAGCATTGTGCGTCCCCGGCACTATTCCCATAGTGTCCGCTCGTACTTAAGGCCCCATGGGGACGCCGAATAAGTGAGTGCACTTGATCGATGTTGAAGCTATACTGGCAAAAAAAACGACATTGGTATAAGGAGACAACAGTATGGCTATATCCATCAAGCGCCGTGCATTGGTGCAATCTTTGGTCGCGATCAGTAGCGCAGCTGCATTGAACGTCAGAGCTCAACCTGCAAGTACAGAGTGGCCAACCAGGGCGATTCGGCTGATCGTTCCTTTCAATGCGGGCGGTGCCACAGACATCATTGCGCGCACGATTGCCGAGGCGCTCGCCAGCCGCATGGGTCAACCTGTGGTCGTGGAAAATCAGCCCGGCGCATCAGGCATTATTGGCACCAATGCCGTCGCCAAAGCCCGTCCGGATGGCTACACGCTATTGCTATCGCTCAGCACATCAATGTTGATCAACCAGTTTTTATATGAAAAATTGCCTTACAGTCCACAGAAAGACCTGTTGATGCTTTCTCAGATCGCCATTGCCCCTGTTACGCTAGTTGCGCATCCATCACTGCCTGTCAATGATATGAATGCCCTGCTGGCCTATAGCAAGGCGAACAAAGGCAAGCTGACCTATGGATCCTGGGGCGTCGGGTCATACGCACATCTGGCTGGCGCCTACATGAGCAAAAGTATGGATGCCGGGATGGTACACGTAGCGTATAAAGGTGAGTCGCCAATGCTTCAGGATCTGATTGGTGGACAGATCCAGATGTGCTTTGCCAGCGCACTCAATACCAAGCCCTTTATCGATGCCGGCCGCATCAAAATTCTCGGCGTTACCGGAACTGCGCGCATGGAAATCCTTCCGGCGGTGGCCACCATCAAGGAGCAAGGTGTGACAGACGCGGCCTATTCCATTGCGGGTTGGGTAGCAATGGCTGCGCCGGTGGATACGCCGCGAAAAATCATTGACCAGCTGCAATCACACTTGGCCGAGATTGCGAAGAATGCCGATATCCGGCAGAAAATTCTGGCCGCAGGTTTTGAACCACTCATCAATACCCCCGAGGCGTTTCGCAAAAATTACGAGCGTGATATGCCTATCTGGAAATCCCTGGTGGACCAATCTGGCGCCAAACTTGGATAAGAACATCGCAGGCCCGCATGCTGAAGGAACCCATAAAATGATCCCATGCTCTCCCCTTAACATCGCAAACCGGCGATTAACCACCGCATTGGTCTACATCCTCATGGGCGGATACCCGCTCTACACGTATGCAGCGGACCCAAAACTGGAAATGCACCGCGAAATGGTTCAGCAAAAAGACGCGGATGGCCTGTATCCGGCAGAATCGACCAAGGGTCACTTCTCGGTAAAATCGCCATTGCCTTTTAACGACTACACAATAACAACAGAAGATCCAAACATCGGCACATTGACGATGCACGGCATTGGCAGCAGAAGCGTCGATGACATGGAGTTTGGCACGATTGAGACCATACGTACTGCAAGACAAAAAGACATGAATTTGCGCGATTTTATTACACGCACGGCAGCCACCCTGGGTGCGACGGCGCCTGCGATCAGCGTAAAGCAGGAAGGACCTGAAGAGGTGGCGCGTACGGCCTTCGAAGGCACGTCTCGCGCAATTGTCATGCGACTATCGAAGACGGCTGGTAGCGTATTTAACGTCATGTGCGATTATCCGGTCAAGGCCGAAAAAACGGCCCGCCTGATGTGCGACAACTATGTATCCAGCTTCCGCTTGAAAAATTGAAGCCACATTGCCAACCAACAGCGACGTCCAAAACCGATATTGCCTGGGAAAAGTCTGGCTGGAATCGCAACGCTATATCAACGTTTTCCGACACCGCCCGCTTCAAACGATGGCTTTCGGACTCTTTGTTGGCAATTGCATCACAATACCTACATACTCATACTACTAATTTCAAGTAACGCAAAGGCAAGCAACACACCGGATCGCCGCGCCTTTACGTCCCGTTGCGACTATGCGCCTGATTTTTCTAGAAAAGACCGACTGTCTTCAGGGAAAATGCCTTGCCCATCGCTTGTTGCCCATGGGGAGTCACCGTAACAGCTGGTACGGCACGAAATAAACGCAAAAACCGCTCAAATCATTCACGTGGCCGAATGAGTACATTAAAATCCACGCCAAAGACAATGAATATCGAGAAAATCAAGATGGATCTAATTTTGAACGACGACGTCGATAGCCCAATTGATGGCGTCCAAGAGGCAAATACCTCGCACACGCTGATCGACGCTCTTTTCAACTCCAATACAACGAACCTGCGCAATAGAGTCGACGACAGTTGCAGGAAATTCTTCACATCAACCGATGCCTCCACTGACCTGCACATCGACGACATTCGTAGCAAGTTCATGCAATTTGATGCACCAGCGCAGGGAAAGTCCGCCGAGGCTTATATTGATATGCTTGACAGCGAGGTATTGCCTCATTGCTCGCATCTGGCTTCACCACGATATCTGGGGCATATGACCTCGCCGGTTCCGCAGTTTCTGCCTGAAATCGGACGGCTGGTCCAAACGCTGAATCAGAACGTTGTCAAAATGGAAACGAGCCGCGGGATGGCATTCCTGGAGCGCCAGGTCATTGGCATGCTGCACCGGGAGATCTTTCATGCAGACAGACAATTCTACGAAGAGCATTTACAAACCGCATCTTCTGCACTGGGCATCTTTACCAGCGGAGGAACACTCGCAAATATTTGCGCGCTTTGGACTGCATTGCGTCTGGCGGATACAGCGCAAACATCCGAACCAACAACGGCATCTGCGCCCGCCGAACGACCTGTCATCATCGGCTCAGAGTTGATGCACTATTCCTTTGACAAAGGCGCGCAGTTGCTGGGCGCAGAGCTGCATAAGGTGCCCGTCAATAATCTCTTTCAAATTGACCTGGGCGCGTTGAGCGATGCCGTTGAAAAATACCGACAGGCAGGCAGAAAAATTGTCTGCCTGGTTGCCATTGCAGGAACAACTGATTACGGCAGTATCGATGCAATCGCAAAAATATGTGACATTGGCAAGGAAATTGGTGCGCATGTTCATGTAGACGCTGCCTGGGGCGGTGGCTTAATACTGAGCGAAAGCAATCGGCATCTGCTGGACGGAGTCGCGCATGCCGATACCGTCACTATTGATGGTCATAAACAATTGATGCTGCCCTTGGGTTGCGGCATGCTCTTTTTTCGTGATCCTGCCCTCTCCCAACTGACCATGCATCATGCACCCTATGCTGTTCGTACCACATCGTTTGACCAGGGACGGTTTACCCTGGAAGGCACGCGCCCCGCTACCGCCCTGTATTTGCACGCGGCATTGCATATTATCGGAAAAAACGGCTACGACGAGCTTTTCTCAAAGAGCCTGCAGCGTGCCCGCTACATGGCTCAGGCAATAACGACGCGCCCCGAATTTGAATTGATTGCCGCGCCAGCCATGAATATTCTCACGTACCGATATATACCGGAAAAGTACCGGAATAAAACAATTGACGATCTGGACAATCTTCACATCAATCGCTTCAATACTTCGCTGCAAAAATGGCAGCGGCAGAAAGGAGACAGTTTTGTCTCCAGAACATTCCGCCCGATCAATCAATATAACAATCAGGGCCTCACATTGCTGCGGGCCGTGTTGCTCAATCCGCTGACGACCAATGACGATATTGATTTTTTATTGAACGATCAATTGCATATTGCCCGTTCGCTGGAAGACCAAATTCGTGACGTCCCAGCATCAATTTCATAATTGTTCATACGACTCAGGACGGAGCCCCTCGGGAGACGAACAACAATCGACTTCGCTCCGGCCTGTCCCCTGCCACGCTTGTGATAAAAGGCTCATTTATATCGTCGCTGCAGCACATTGCCCCACGCCTATGCGATCCAGATAGTCATCAAGTTCATGGAGTCTGTCTGCTGCAACGATCGCCCCCACATATCCGTCGGGACGGATCAGCACACACTCACCAGACGTCAGTCCATAAGCGTCATGGATGTGCCCCCAGGCATCGATCACGTCGCCCTTCGGGCTGATCGTGTGAACATGCAGTCCGGCTCTTGGCTCTACCATCTCCTGTACCCCCGGCGTCTGCTGCTCTGTCTGGAGCAGCAACGTCCAATGCCCGCCTTTGAACAGTTGGAACAATCGTGATGTCTGGCCGGCTGCACCACGAATCGGCGCATCCGGCGCACGCTCCCCCGCCCGGATACCGCTTTTGCGTTGCGGCAGTTCGATTGCCAGCGGCGAGTCCATGTAACCGATGTCCAGCTGGCGCGTCTCACGGCCGCGGCGCATGCCACCTGCCTTCTGATTCTTCAGGAGCCGCGTTGACAGACCAAGCACAGATTCAGCCACCGGACGGCGCTCCGTCTCGTAGCTGTCCAGCAGGTTGTCTGGCGCTCCTCGCAGCACGGCCGTCAGCTTCCAGCCCAGGTTGTAGGCATCCTGCACACTGGTATTCAGCCCTTGGCCGCCGGTGGGCGGATGTACATGAGCGGCATCGCCGACCAGACATACCCGCTCCACACGATAGCGTTCTGCCAGCCGCGCACTCATCTGGTAATCGGAAGCCCAGGACACATCATTCACAATGATATCTGCTAGGCCCGTTCGCCTGGCGACCAACGTGGTCAGCCCCTGGGCAGACAGGTCCGCCTGTTTATTCGGCGGGACCGGTGCCTGAATCTGGAAAAGCTCCGTGCCGGCCAGCGGGCAGATGGCAACCATCCGCTGCATATCGCCGTCATTAAACTGGTGCCAGGCATCCCGATCCAGACCGGTCAGCACCACATCGGCCACGATTGCATGCACGCCCAGCGTCCTGCCGGGAAAGTCTACGCCAAGTGTTTTCCTAACGAAACTGCGTCCGCCGTCGGCACCCACGAGGTAGCGAGCGCGAACAGTCTGCGGGCCAGTTGGTCCCAATAGCGTTACCGTGACGCCATCGGCGTCTTGTTCAAAGCCGAGCAACTCGCAGCCGAACTCCACCTGATAGCCGAGTTCGTTCAGGCGCTCACGCATGATTTGCTCAGTCAGAAACTGCGGGAGCATAAGCGGCAACTGATACGGTTCTGCCGGTGATGCATCATCGGGTTCCGATAGCGTAGTTTCAACATAGCTGCCATCGTCGCGATAGCAGCGCTGCCGGGGATAGAAGCCGCCACGGGCCACGACTTTGTCCAGAATGCCCAGATCCTCGAACACTTCCTGGGTCCTGGGTTGTATGCCTTTGCCGCGGGAGCCGGGGAATGGCCTCGCCTGTTTTTCGATCAGTCGGAAAGAAACGCCGCGGCGGGCAAGATCGATGGCCAGCGTCAGACCCGCTGTGCCTGCTCCGCAAATTAATACATCTGTAGTCGATTGACTTGTCATGATTGCCCCAATATGTGTATTATGCACTTAACAGGAGCTATATTATGTCATTTAGAAAAAATGTGCAAGATACACATATATCAGAACAAATGAAATCCCTTCATGGGTCATTGATCAGCATCCTTAGTGCGCTGAACCGTCCGCGGAACGATGAAAAGATGATCCAGGATGCCGGAATCCGGCTTGATCGGGCGTTGTTTTCCGCACTCGTGATGATTGAGCGGCTGGGGCCGATTGGCGTGGTGGAGCTGGCCGATCGCTCAGGGCGAGATTACACCACGATCAGCCGCCAGGTAGCCAGGCTCGAAAGCCTGGATCTGGTCAAGCGTCAGGCAAACCCCATGGATCGACGGGTACGCGAGGCAGTCATATCAGCAAAGGGCAAGGCAATGACTGATCACATCGATGCTGCGCGTGAACGCATGGCCAATGCAATCTTCAAGGACTGGAGTAAAGACGAGCTTGATGCGTTCGTCAAATCAATGCGAAAATTTGCCGACGCCCTGGACGATGAGCCGCCAATCGGTGGAATAAATTCCGACTAAACAGATATTCGGACCCATCACGCTTCAACCGGGGGCCGTCGACGTTCAAGGCGATGTATCTGAACAACACAGTTGTAGCGTCTTGATGCGCAGACGCTCAATCGCGAAGTTTTCTAAGTACGCCTGGCACCCAAAGCAGCAACGCCAGGATTGCCCACGCCATGACCGCCGCGCCGGCACGGGCCTGCTCATCTTCCAGGTAGACGCTGCACAGCTGCAGCGGCGCCTCGCGATACAGCAGGCCAACCACAAATGTCATCCAGAACGCATTCATCGTGAAAAACGCCTGCACTATGAATCCGGCCGGCTTCCACGATAGTCCGGCCGCCATCCCGGCCGCCAGCAGACTGGCAACTTTAGCGATTGCAACCGGCGCAGACAATACGGCATAATCAAGCGCCGCGGGCACCATCCAGAGCGAGATCACCAGGATCGCAAATGTCGGTCCGGGCACCCCGGCCATATTCCATGGCGCGAGTTTTTTCACCAGCGCCGGCCCACAGGCGTTTGCCGTCAGCCAACCCAGGATAAACAGCAAGGGAATCTCCACCCCCATATGCAAAACCATTGACTGCTCAAGCCGCGGCTGAAATAGTGCCAGGGTCGCGCACAACAATCCAGGCAGCGCCCAGTGACGAGCCCACTTCCGTAACGTGGTTTTTTCGGGGAACAGCAGTTTCATCCGCCCTTCCCTTTGGCGCGCGCCAAATAATCGGCCAGCGCCAGATCAGGACGGTCTACATCATATGCCCTGGCAAGCTGACCGCGCTCATTAATCAAAAACAGGCCCGCGTTATGTGAATAGCCACCCAGGCCATCCGGCAGAACGATGATATCGAATAGTGCAAGCATACGATTCAGATCGCCCGTATCACGCAAGGTTGCAAAACGCCACAGGTCGGCGTCCCCGCCCATACGCCTGGCATGCTCGGCCATGACCTGCGGACTATCGTTTGCCGGATCAAAGCTTAAAGTCAGCAATCGCACCCGACCCTCAAGCCCGCGGACCTGGATCGCATGCTGCATCCACGATTGACCGGCGATGCTGGTACGGCAGACCGATTGACACTGCAGATAGACAAGTGTGATAAACGTCACATAATCCGAAGCACCGCCATAATCGCGCAATGAAAACATTGTGCCGCGAGCGTCGATCAGAGGCAGATCTGGGAGCACCCTGGGGTTGTGCTTAAGTTGCACGCGTCTCACCCCATCGGAGGTGACTGCCGCAAAACCGGCCGTAACTGCCGAAAACGCAGCCAGCCCGAGCACCACGACGATGGCAAATGCAATAACAGAACGAACCCCGGACGTCTTCATGATCAATCAGATACGGAGAACGTCAGGGCAGCCTTGCGCAGTTCCGCTTCACCGCCCCATGGCGTGGTTCTATCCTTGGTCGCCTCGCGGGCTTTCCGGATGGTTGCCACCTCAATGGCAGAGGCACCGTTGCCCCAGGCATCGCGAATATAGCTGAGCACAGCTGCCAGCTCCGCGTCGTTGAACTGTTCCCCAAACGGCGGCATCATACCGTTATATTGCGCGCCCGCAACCTTGATTGGTCCGCTCAGCCCGTGCAGTACGATCTGCACCAGCACAGCCGGATCGCCGGTTACCCATTCAGCACCCGCTAATGGCGGGAATACCCCGGTCAGTCCCTGACCGCTGGCCTGATGACACGACTGGCAGGCGGTCGTGAACAACTGCTTGCCATCAATGGCGCCGTTCTCGGACGGTGCCGCTGCCACCAGCGTAGCGGGATCGCGCCTATCACCCAGGCCCGCAACACTATTGGGATTTGCAGAAAAAATATAATACACGCCCCATACCACCAAGGCCAGAATAACGCCCAGGAGCACGCGCGGAACGGGATTATTCAGCTCATGCGGATCCGCATTTTCGGAAGCGCGCGTCTGTTTCTTTACGCTCATTGCACTTGTTCCTTCTCTGTCATTGCGCCCGATTGCGACAATACGTTCGCCTGTTCCGTAGACAGAACGGGGTAGGTGCGTTTCAGGCTGATCAGATATGCCACCAGGTCCAGCGCTTCTGGTTTGGCGACCACGACCTTGCCAGGTTCAACCGTCCCGGATGGCAGATGCACGACTTTCTCGCCGTCGGCCACATCATCAGCGTTCCTGACTTCGAACATAAACGGATAGGCGGGCATATTGCTGCCCGGCGTATAGGCGCGCGGCTGAAACAGATGGCCAAGATGCCAGTCCACGCTAGGCTGGCGCACGCCGATATTGAACAGGTCAGGACCAGTACGCATGGTGCCTAGCAACGGCGGGTCATCATAGTGATAATCGCCCGCTACCGATGCACGCCCCCAGCCACGGCTGGCATCTGCGATACCTGCACCAGTGGTGCTGGGCTGCTGGGTATGACAGGCCATACATGCGTGCGCACGATACAGCTGGCGTCCGCGCAACTCCTGGCTGGTATAAGGCTTGAGCTCGGCAGGTGCCGGCTCATCCTTCAGTTGTAGAAAGGGCACGACGACCAAGGCTGAGGTTGCCAGCGATAGCGTCACCATCGCACCCACAAGTAGTTTAAGTTCGTTTTCCATACCGCGTTTATGTCAGTGAAGGGTTAGCCGCAGCAGCAGCGGGCGTTTTACGCTCGGTCAGGGAAAAGGCGCCGGAACGCACGATGATCAGCAAGACATGTAGCGCAAACACCAGATGGCCCAGCGTCATCAGCGCACCGCCAATCGACCTGCCCTGCAGCCATGGCATGGTGACAGCTACCGACTCCATGAATTCACGGGCAGGATCCAGCAAAGCCAGGCCCTGCAATACCCCGCCGATGCTCAAGGTAATCATATAGACTGCGAACCCCGCTACCACGAGCCAGAAATGCCAGGCGATCAGACTGGGTTTGGGCCAGGCCGTATTCAGAATGCGTGGCATGACAAAATAAACCCCGCCGAAAATCACCATCGACACAAAGCCGTACATGCCTATGTGCGCATGCGCCACCGTAAAGTGGGTGAAATGCGTCGTGGCGTTAACCGTACGCAATGCCTGGAAAGAACCCTGTACCGAGGCTAGCGTATACATCACGGCGCCAAAGACAATAAAGCGCAGCACCGGGGAATGGCGCAGGGCGCTAAAGTGCCCTTTCAGCGTCATGTGCTGGTTGATTGAAAACGCCAGAACCGGGATGATCATCATCACGCTTTGCACGATAGACAGCGTGATCAGCCACTCAGGGATCGGGCCGCCAATCAGGTGATGCGCCCCCACCTGACCATAGAAAAAGGCCAGTGTCCAGAATCCCAGCAACGACAGGTTGTAAGAACGCACCGGCCGGCCAATCACCTTGGGCAGGAAATAGTAAACAGCTGCCAGCGAGAGCGGCGTATAGAACAGCCCCAATACATTATGGCCATACCACCAGTTCATCGTGGCCTGCTCTACACCAAAGTGCACGCCAGGAACCTTGGCCACGATATAAAGCGTTGGGAACCAGAACAGCGCGGCTCCCATATACCAGACAGACACGTACAGATGATTCACTTTACGGCGCGTCAGCATCAGGGCCATCGGCAAGCCAACCAGCATGCCGCCTATGGCGAACAGCACGCCGATCTGCCAGGGGATCTCCAGCCATTCCATGCCTGCGTTAATGCCAATAGCCAAGCCACCCATCCCTGCGATCAGCGCGGCATTCCACAACAGCGCACCAAAAATGACCAAACGTCCGCCCAGCAATTGCGTTCGCAAAAGTCGTGGCAGCATCCAGATAGCAAGTCCCAGCAGCCCCAGGGGCGCCCAGCCGTACGCCACGCCATTCAAATGCATGGTGCGCAAGCGACCGAAACTGAGCCAGGCCTGCTCTGTGAGCAGATCTGGCCAGTGCAATTTGAGCGAAGCCAAGAGGCCTGCGAATGAGGCCACAATCAGCCAGACGACCGAACAGCCAATGAGCACAAAGGCGGGCAAGGCGCTGGATCGGTCGGCCGCCTCGCGGGCAGCCAACTCAGCCTGAGAGGTTTTTGTTTCATCGGCGACCAGATTGGTCCGCGACACTTCATTCAGGGCGCTCTGTTGAGCGGGCCCTACTGATGGCTCTTCAGGATGTCCGATTTCTCCGGTCGAAAAAATAGTGCGCGCACCGCTGGACTCCGCTTCAAACAGGCCCTTTCTCAGTGACCATATAAAGGCAAAGAGTCCGACAATGGACAGAATAAAAGTTGCCAATAACAAGGCTGTGGGGTTCATGGGTTTCCCTGAGTTTCAAGGCATCGGAATGAATGCCGACAATCTGCTAAAAGGCTGTATGGTAATATTTCAATATCACATTTTGAATATGCAAATATAGAATAAAGAACCATATCAGTTACTTTTTGATACGCCTATCACAAACCCATATCACATTCTACCTTCATGAGATTGCCCAGGCAGCTTCGGATGACATCCGTGTACTGGCGCAAAGCCGCGACATCAAACTTGTCATATGTTGTGATAATCCCGCGCCAAGCGTCTGTATTTTTGGTGACGCAGTACGACTAAAACAGGCAATCATGATTGCGCTTGACAACGCTATCAAATACTCCCCGTCTGATACCACAATTTGCGTTTTTATACGCACTGATGGCCAGATGGCCGAACTATCGATCAAGGATCAGGGGGTGGGCTGCTCTTCCGACGACGTACCTTATATTTTTCATCGATTTTACCGGGGCAGGCTGGCCCAGACATGTTGGAAGGTCGGAAGCGGGCTGGGTTTGCCCATCGCGCGCTGGATAGTTGACAAGCATAATGGCAGCATCAATTTCAGCAGCACAGTCGGCAAAGGCTCGACACTCACCATTCGCTTGCCCCTGGGAACAAAAATATGAATATCGCCAAGGTGCTATTGATCGAAGATGATCCACGTATTATTTCGTTTCTGGAGAAAGGCCTGCGGGCTGAAGGTTATGATGTCGATGTGTCCCGCGACGGTCTGCATGGTTACGAGACAGCACGCGATGGAGATTTCGATTTGATTGTTTTGGACGTCATGCTGCCGAAACTGGAAGGGATCGAAGTCTGCTCGCGATTACGGGCAGATGGCTGCCAAAGCATGATCCTGATGCTGACGGCCAAAGTTGAATTGCACGATCGCATCACCGGTTTAAACCGGGGCGCCGATGACTATCTGACAAAACCATTTGCCTTTGACGAATTGGTTGCGCGTATGCAGGCGCTGCTGCGTCGCGGCCAGCAATTGCGGCGCTCAACAATGCTGCTGCAAGTAGGGAATCTGCAGCTCGACTTCCGCACAAAAACGGCGCATCGAGGCCAGCGGCGGATCGAACTCACAGCCAAGGAGTTCGCCTTGCTCGCTTACCTGATGGAACATGCCGGGATTGTCGTGAGCAGAGCCCAGTTGCTGCGTGACGTTTGGCGCATGGATTTCGATCCCGGCACCAAAGTGGTCGATGTGTATATTCGCTATCTCCGGTCAAAAATAGAGCATGAAGGTGAGTCACCATTGCTGCACACAGCAAGAGGGTTTGGTTATATGATCAATGTTGAAGAAAAGGATGCGTGATTAATTCCACCCAATCCTTTCAGCAGCGCTTGTTTTGAAAAAACATTTCCTTGAGACTGACCAGTATTTTTGAACGATTTTGTGGTTTAGCCCTTGAGCATCCACTCGTGTTCAGGATCGTTATAAAAATGCCATACCCTTTTAGGCCCAGCCATGACATTCAGATAATATGATGTGTAGCCATGCGGTACAACCACAGGATGATAACCTTTGGGAACCTTGACCACATCATGATCTTCGACACAGATTGCCTCATCGATATCACGATTGTCCGTATAGACCCGCTGGAATGCAAACCCCTGCGAAGGACTCAGTCGATGGTAGTACGTTTCTTCCAGTGCGCTTTCCTGCGGAACGGCATCACGATCGTGTTTATGAGGAGGATAACTTGACGAATTTCCAGGTGGCGTAATGACTTCGACAACCAATAGGCTATGAGCCGGTTCAGTTTCCGGCAGAATATCACATACATGGCGTGTATTACTGCCCTGTCCACGACTGGATCTTTTCATGCTATCGGGGCGAATCAGTCGGGAAGGATATTGCCTGCCGTTCCCAGGAGCCATCGCAACCCCCAACTCACAGCCTCGCTGCGCTATTACCTGAACCTCCGAATTTGGAGCGATGTATGCTGCATAAGGGGATTTTTCCTCAAAAACCGAAATCCGGTCGCCCAAATCGTCCCATAGATAGGTGCCGTCCGGTCCCGTCACTCGCAGTGAAGCCTTGCCACTTAGAAGGACAAGACAAAGCTCATTTGCTTCACTGCGAAACACCCTGGTTTGCGGCTCATCGAACCGGTACGCCTGAAAACCGACATAAGTCAGCCCGTTCTCGCCCATTGGCACATCCGCTACCAAAGTATTAGTGTTTGCTTTCACTTTTAGTGTCATTAACGTTCCCCTTCTTGTCCCAATCTGGCGGCAAGCCAGGCTTCAAACAGAAATTCAAAATTTTTCCGCACTAAATCTTTTAACAGCTCGTCGTTGATTGATCCCTCCAGCCAGGCTTTACTCGGTTCATGAAAGATTGATCGTCCAACTGTGAAGCCCTTACACAAAGACCATTTGGCTGCCACATCAAAGCTCTTCGCAATAGACACCAACGGCGCTGCCAGCCCGAGCAGAACAACACCCTTGCAAAACGGATCATTCTTCTTAACAAGCTTGTCCAGAGTTTGCCACCCACCCGAAGACAGGGCCTCTATTTTCCACCAGTCTGGCACGATACCAATTTCGTATAAGCGTTCGATAGCACGGATAATCTGCTCGTCCCGGTTTCTAGCTTCTCCTTCTGGCGGAATGATTTCCAGCAACAAGTCATGGCCACTGACCTGTGTCGCCTGATATAGGGACAGCATCTGTGCTTCCTGTTCAGCTCTTACCGATGCCGGCTGATCGATATCGTAATACACAAGGCATTTGACAATATGCTCGATCGGCCAGTGGCTTAGATTCGAGCCGACGCTACGACCATACTCGAACTCAATCGGCATGGACCCCGGCAACTCTACTGGCCGTCCGATCCACCAGCCGCGTCCAGTCGCTTCATTAAGCGCATCTTGCCCCAATCGCTCGTCAGCGAGAATACCTATTGCATCATTTGACCCGAGACAGTGCCGGTATTTCTGTTCGGACTCACCGACAGCCTCGACAAACAGTGACTTTAATTCTGATATTTTTTTCTGCTCAACACCCACTTCCTGGGCCAACTCGATCAGTTGGCTTCGATGATCGAACGCAAAAACAAAAATATTCTTCAACTCCTTACGCTTGCGGGACACTCGATGCAATCTGTGCAGCAGTTCATCCTTTTCCAGATTCTTTCTGCTCATATCCCGGGAAAAGAAATAATCCAGTTCTGCAAGTGTTGGCATTGCCGGTGCACATCCATGCCTGGACACAACAAGTGCACCACAGGCGTTAGCCAGACGACATGTTTGCTCCCAGTTGTAGCCATCAAGCCATCCCTTGAGTAACCCTGACATGAAGGCATCACCTGCCCCCAGTACGTTAAATACTTCCACTTTGAATGTCGGATAAACCGGCGGGAGTAGATCGGGAATGTCATATTCAAATACATTGCAACCATCAGCGCCTCTTTTGAGCACAATAGTCGCGGCTGTCGTCCTACGAATCGCCTTGAGCGCGACAACAATATCAGAAGCGCCACCGGCAATCTGGATCTCTTCTTCGGTGCCAACGATCAAATCAAATTCGCCGAGCACTTGCTGCAGCCTGGCCGATACCGCATCGCTGGCAATATAGCGGGTTTCCCCATCTGCTTGTCCCGTGAGGCCCCACAATACAGGACGGTAGTCGATATCGAGTACCGTTTTCACGCCATGTGCTCGAGCGTATTTCAGAGCAATTCGACTGGTACGCAAAACATCTGGATTGGATAAATGAGTTCCGGTAATAAGCAGTGATTTTGAAGATGCAATATAACCTTCCGAAAAGTCTTCTTCCGAAACAGCCATATCTGCACAATTTTCACGATAGAACACCAACGGGAACGTGTCCTTATCTTTAATGCCCAACAGCACCAAAGCAGTCAACCTGCGCGGATCGACACGCACATGACTGGTGTCGCATCCTTCATTTTCCAGTGTTTGTGTCAGGAACCGGCCCATATGATCGTCCCCAACTCTGGTCAGCATGGATGACTTCAATCCCAAACGGGCCGCTCCAAATGCAATATTGCCTGAGGAACCGCCGAGATACTTGGTAAATGAATGAACATCTTCAAGCTTGGCGCCAATTTGCTCTGCATATAAATCTACGGCTAGCCGCCCCAGACAAATTACGTCAAGTTGTTTATTGTCCTGAAAACGAAGGTACTGATTTACGGTCATTTTTCTTTAAACCTGCCAATGGAAGCTGAAGCGCCACTTTAGCGATATCCTGAGAAAAATGCAACAATAATTCTATTTTATAAATTAATAGAATTATTATTCTAACTGTATTACAATGCAGCCTAACCTCACTACATGAACAAGCCATGACTGCGGAAAAATTTTTGAATGCGTTGGTCAGTCAATACAGTGATTTGCCAAAGCAACTCAAGGTAATTGCGACCTTTGTCGAAAGCCATCAGGATGAAATTCCTGTACTGCGGGTACAGGACATTGCCCAGGCCTGCACCGTGCAATCGTCAGCTGTCGTTCGTTTCGCCCAGCGTTTTGGTTTCAAGGGGTATAGCGAAATGCAGGCTGTTTTTACAGACCAATTGCTCACCGTTATCCCCAAACATCAGCAATACCGGGAGCGAATCCGTAAGGAGCTTTCCGATGACAATACCCACGACTCCCTGACCTTGACCGACAAACTGGTCTCCAGCGGAATAAAAAGTCTGGAGGATCTGCGGGGCAGCCTGGATCAGACCATACTGGACGACTCTGCTACAGCGCTTGCTCAGGCACGAAAAATCTATATTGCGGGCATGGGAAGATCACTGCCTATCGCTTCCTATCTGGTCTATGCATTACAGAATCTAGAACGGGAAGTCGTTTTTCTCAACGGGCTTGGAGGCGTTCCGGAACAATACATGCGCACGATGAACCGCGAGGACGTGCTCCTTGCCATCAGCTTTGCACCGTACGCAGGAGAAACCCAAACGTGTCTTCGCCACGCAAAAGACTCGGGTGCAAACATCTTGCTTATCAGCGACAGCGCTTTGTCTCCCATCAGCCATTTCACAAATCTTCTGCTGTGTTCTACAGATAACCAGACACTATCCTTCAGAACGCTAACAGCAACGATGTGTTTGGCACAAATTCTGTTTTTATCTCTTGCCTACAAACTGGAAACAACTGAGCAAGCCAAATAAATACTTCGTAAAAAAAACAATCACCCCGTTATACAAAGGAGACCAAGATGAAAAAAATCCAATTGATCAAATCCATAGCTGTTGGCTTGACATTGCTGTTTTCCGCTCAATCCCAGGCCGAAACTTTTCCCAACAAGCCAATCCGCTGGATCGTACCATACAGCGCCGGCGGCACAACAGACGTCATGGCACGACACCTGGCAACGGAAATGGGCAAAGCCCTGAAACAAACGATCGTGATTGACAATAAACCCGGTGCAGCAAGCATTATTGGCGCCACGGCAATTGCTCGCGCTACGCCAGATGGCTATACCATCGGTACGGTTGATTCCGGAACGCTGGCGTTTAATCCTGCATTATATAAGTCGCTCACCTATGACGCGATGAAAGATTTCTCTTTTGTCGGAGGTCTGGGAAAAATGCCCATTGTTCTGGCAGTAAACAATGCTTTTCCAGCCAATAATTTATCGCAGTTCGTGGACATGGTGAACAAGGAGCCGGGTAAAATTACATCTGCCTCGTCAGGACATGGCTCACCTTTACATATGGCACTTGAGCTGTTCAACCACAAGCAGAAACTGAGTCTATTACATGTACCATACAAAGGATCAGCACCGGCAGTGCAGGATCTCGTCAGCGGTCAGGTCAATTCAATATTCGTTGATTTGCCCCCGTCCATTTCCATGATTCAGGCAAAGAAAATGAAAGTGCTTGCCGTGGCGACGCCGCAGCGTCTGGATATCTTACCCGACGTGCCCACTTTTGATGAAGCAGGCATCAAAGGTTTCGAGGCCTACGCCTGGCAAAGCCTTGTGGGGCCCAAAGGCCTGCCACAAGACAGACTGGACATTCTGAACAAAGCGCTCAATGATGCACTTGCTTCGGACACAATCCAGAAAAAATTCTCTGAAATTGGAATCCAGCCCATGCCAATGAGCCAGCAGCAATTGGACAGTTTCGCCCGATCCGAACACGATTCATGGGCAAAACTCATTCATGATGCAAACATTAAACTTGCAAATTGAATAGTCCTCCGCGACCGTCATAAACCGATAGGCTCACCTGGAAAGATCGTGGATAAGCCAGTTAAGCAATCCTGCGACACTGGCTTTATCTGCAGTACGACCAGCAGCCCCCTCAAATCACGCCTGTCATGTCAGCCCGTCAAGAAGTTAATTGATGACCAAGACCACGACTGATGTTCTTTGCGGTTTGCAGCATGATCGGTAAGAATTTTTCCAGTATTGATTCAGACTCATGGCGCGCCAGGTTAAGACTGGTTGTTAGCGCCGCCACTATTTTATTTCTGTCATCTCTGATTGGCACGGCCAACCCGCAAATGCCCAGCTCCAACTGCTGATCCGCCAAGGCATATCCCTCTTGGCCCGCCAGATTGATCGCAGCCTTCAGCGGTGCGGCCTCAACAATGGTAAATTTGGTAAAGCGCTCGAAAGGCGCCTGGGCCAGATATGCTTCAAGGCTGTCACTTCCCATACTGGCCAACAATACCTGTCCGCTGGAAGTCGCATGGGCGGGAAGCCTTTCGCCCACACCCAGACGCCGGGAAAGTGGACTGGGCATTTCTGCGCGTGCGACATACACAATCTCGTTGCGGTCGATGACTGACACGGTACAGATTTCCCCTGTTTGCTCCATATACTCATCAACTGCCACCCGCGCCAGGTCACGCAACGGAAGCGCGGCAAGGTAAGCGTAGCCCAGCTCCAGCACGGCAGGCGTCAGGCTAAATTTGCGGTTATCAACGCGGGCATAGCCCAACGTAATCAAGGTATACAGCAGCCTGCGCGCGCCCGCTGCTGTCAGCCCGGTACGCTGCGCCACCTCACTAAGTGTGAGAAATTGATGGCTGGGCCCGAACGCCTTGATGACAGACAGCCCACGGGCAAATGCCTCTACGAACTGATCACTACCCTTGGGTAAACCCGAAGTGGTTAGCCGGGTATTTTCTGGCATAATAATTTCCATATACGAAATATATTTCTACTATCGAAATAATAATTCTCTTTGTATGAGCATGTCAATACAATTCTGAACAAATCACGAGGAACAAAGCAATGGAATTGACGCCTGTAAATGCGCAATTTGTGGCAGAAGTAACCAATATCGATCTTTCGGCTCCTTTGGCTGTCGAAGAGCAGGAGGCATTACGCAAGCATCTGGATGAATTTGCGGTTTTGATTTTCCCCGACCAGCCGCTGACCGAAACCGAACAACTGGAGATCGCAAAACTGTTCGGCGATCTCGAAGTCTCTGTCGGCGCGTCAATATATAACACCAACAAGGGTCGCCGACTTGGGCATGCGCAACTATCTGACATTTCAAACCTTGATGAAACTGGTCGCATTCTGGACAGCGGCGATATCAGACGGTTAATAAATATCAGCAATCAGTTATGGCATACCGACAGCTCCTTCAAACGGACACCAGCAAGCGTGTCGTTGCTTTCGGCCCAGGAAATCCCACCGGTGGGCGGCGCAACGGAGTTCGCCGATATGCGCGCGGCGTGGGATGCTCTGGATAAGAACCTGCAGCAGCGCCTTATGCCACTTGTGGCCATTCATGACTACTTTCATTCAAGAGGCCTGACAGGGTTTGACGTCAACGGAATCCCGGATCATTGGCGCACGCTTCAACCCCCAGTGCCGCAAGTACTGGTACGTCACCATCGAAATACTGATCGGCACTCGCTATACCTGGCCTCGCACATTAGCAAGATCGAAGGCATGTCGGATACAGAAAGCAAAGCGCTGGTCGATGAACTCATCGCGTTTGCAACACAACCTCAGTTTTTATACAGACATCGTTGGCGCACCCATGATCTGGTGATGTGGGATAACCGCTGCACCATGCATCGGGGTGCCGGGTTTGATGAAAAATATCGGCGATCCATGCGTCGCGCTACCGTACAGGACATAGGCCCAAGTATTGAACAAATTGATCACGCCAGGAAGGTGACCGTATGACCAAACTTCTTAAACATATGGCATTTGCCATAACCATGAGTCTGAGCTGCACCATGGCCCTTGCCGCCTACCCCGACAAACCGGTCAATATCGTTGTTCCTTTTGGCGCAGGCTCTGCAACGGATACGCTGGCCCGCGCGATGGCCCAGGCATTGAGTGAGAAATGGGGCCAGAGCGTAACAGTGGACAATAAACCCGGCGCAGGCGGCGCCATTGGCGCTTCGTATGTCGCACGAAGCAATCCTGATGGCTACACGCTTTTAATGGGAACAAATGGTCCCATGGCGGCCAATCCGAGTCTGTACAAGAGCCTCACTTATGATCCCATCAAGGATTTTGCGCCCGTCGCATTGATGGGTCGACTGCCCATGGTTCTCATCGCCAATAAAGACACACAGCCTAAAGACGTACGGGAGCTTATCGACTTTGCCAGAGAAAATCCCGGGAAACTGAACTTTGGCGCGAGCAACACCACCGCCAGGGTATGGGTGGAGCTTTTAAAGCAAATGGCGGACGTTGACGTCGCGACCGTGCTATATAGCAATGTGGGAAGCATGATGACCGATTTGATCAGCGGCAGAATTACCTATGCTTTTGAAAATGTCGGTCCTTCGGTATCACAGATTTCAGCCGGCGCCGTTAAAGCACTTGCCGTAACAACGACTGAGCGCGCCGCTTTCTCGCCCGATACCCCGACCATCTCGGAATTTGGATTGGACAAACACCAATTGGTGGTCTGGTTTGCCATGTTTGCGCCTCGCGACACCCCGCAAAATATAATCGACACAATTAACAAGACAGCCAACGAGGTGTTAAAAAGCGATAAGGTCCAACAGGTTTCAGCGCAAATAGGTATGGCCCCTGCCGCAGGAACAGACAAGGACCTCGGAGATTACCAACAGAGTGAGATTAAAAAATGGCATGAGTTGGTGGAGTTGACGGGGGTAACGATTAACTAGCCTATTTGATATACGCGAGCGACAATATGATCTGCTACGTGCGCATGATCCGGATGGTATTATGAATGGAATATTTTTATGTACACTCATTCAATGAACCCTGAGACTTTCAACACCATCCGTGAACTCACAGGATTGAGCAGCGAGATACTGGATCGGGTCATCGCACGCTATTTAGAGCCCGAGCGCCATTACCATGGGCTTGAGCATATCCAGCGCATGTTCACAATGGCGGCAGCAAAGAATGTCGTGCCAACCCGTGCGCAGGCACTGGCAATCCTGTACCACGACGCTGTTGATGTCCCGGGCTCGACTCATGGACAGAACGAAAAACTGTCCGCTCTACTGCTGCGTCAACATGCCCATGGCGGCCTGGCACCGGCTCATATCATCGATGAAGCAGTAGCTCTTATTCACGACACGATCAATCACACTGCCAGTATTGATTCATCCCGGCTGGTGCTCGATCTTGATCTGTCCGGCCTTGGATGCCAATGGGAACAGTTTCACGCCGATAGCGAAGCCGTATTCCGGGAAGTCCAGCACCTGGTACGCGACGCCCAGGATTATTACGAACGGCGCGCAGCTTTCTTTGAAACGCTGTGTAAACGAACGCAAATCTACCTTCTACCGGACTTTGCTTCATTGGAACCCATCGCTCGCCTGAACATGCGACGAACGATTGATGATGTTAGAGCTGCCAGGGACATGGCAACTCGATAAGCGATCGACATAAAAAGCTCACGGAGCTTATTAAGCTTGAAATAGAGCCACTCCAATCAAAACACAAAGCGGGATAAACCGGCATATCACTTGTAATTCCCGATCTGCGCCAGCGTTACACGGTGCCTACCCATGATTTGAGAATACTCGATAGCCGCGAAAAACCCCGATTGACACTCACATAGGCGACCGGAAATAATAGCCGATTCATACTAACAACCTTGGCACCGGAGACTGCAGTGAAATTCAACATTCTATTTACAGCCCTGCTCAGTACTTGCGTCATGAGCGCCGCAGCAGCAGACAATTCCGTTGTGCGGATTGGCGTCTCCAACGACCGTTCCGGTATTTATGCCGATCTTGGTGGCCTGGGCTCCGAAGTGGCCGCCAGGATGGCAGTCGAGGATTTCGGCGGTGAAGTATTGGGCAAGAAGATTGAAGTGATCGGTGGCGATACCCAAAACAAGGTCGACATTGCCGGACAACTCGTACGCAGTTGGTTTGATACCCAAAATCTGGTTGCGGTGGTGGATGGTGGCGCCAGCTCTACCGGATTGGCTGCAGCCGCCATTGCACGGGAAAAGAATAAAGCGGCACTCATCAGTGGTGGCTTTGCCGCAGATTTCGCCGGTGCACAATGCGCTGCAACCACCACGCAATGGGCACCCGACACCTATGCACTGGCCAAGGCCGTGGTTCGCAGCAATGCCCAGGCGGGCGCAAAATCATGGTATTTCGTCACCACCGACTATATTTTCGGTAAAACGCTGGAGAAAAACGCCAGCCAGTTTATCAACCAGGAAGGCGGGAAGGTGCTGGGCAGCGTCCGTCATCCATTAGGGGCACTGGATTTTTCTTCCTTTTTGCTGCAGGCACAATCGTCCGGCGCAGATATGATCGGCCTTGCCAGCGCAGGAGGAGATCTGGTGAATCTGGCCAAACAATCGCAGGAGTTTGGCCTGACAGCAGGAAAACAAAAACTGGCCACCTTTCTCACTTTTATCAACGATGTCGATGGCATGGGGCTGGAAGTAGCCAAAGGCTTGGTATTCCCTACGGCCTTTTACTGGGATACCGATGAAGATACGCGCGCCTGGACTAAACGCTGGCAACAGAAAAGCAACTTTAAACGAGCCCCCTCGGTTGTGCAGGCATTAACCTATGTGAGCGTGAGTCACTATCTGAGTGCCGTCAAAGCAGCAGGCACGTTCGACGGCGACAAGGTAAGCAAAGCAATGAGCGACTTGAAAATTGGCTCAAAGTTGATCAAGAACGCCAGGGTTCGCCCTGAAGACGGGCGTGTCATTATGGATCTGAAGCTGGTGCAAGTCAAAACACCGCAGGAGTCAAAAGCACCCTATGACTACTATAAAGTGCTCTCCACGATACCTGGAGATGAAGCGTTCGTTTCCCTGGCTGATAGCGCATGCCCGCGAGTCAAGAAAAGCTGAGCCAGCGTAGTTCTTAAAATGATACCGTACAGGGCGATCAGCGCCCTGTATTTCCCAATCCTATCCACCCAGAGGCCATGTCCCAAATCTTTTATCCAATGGGATTTTTCGGCTTCTCGTACCGATGACATTCTCCCGGGAAACGCCAATGCAAAAATCTGAACTCGCTACTGGACACTCGCTACTTATCAGCTCGCATACCTGCAGCCTAACCTGCCCCCTCCCCAACTTCATTTGCCGCCAGTCAAACATCGTTTATACAAAAAATTGCCTCATTGGGATCCGTCACATTCTGCCGATATGCAACATCCTGTGTTCTGGTGCATGTGATTGCCAGACCTAGTACATCTGCGCTCATGGCATGACTGGCTGCATATTCCTAGTTCTTTCGGCTCTTGCGTGAGCGCCGTTCAGCATGGGTCTTTTCCAGCATCATCTGTGAATGCCGGGCCTCCTTCTCGCATTTTTCATGCAAAGCTTCCAGTTCCTTGTCGGTCATTGTTTCAATTCCCATAAACTGGTCTTTTGCATCCGATGAACGAATGATTTCATCCAGCTTGGTTTGTAGCGCTGCACTGTCCCGGTTCTGTGTGTTCTGGATCAGAAACACCATCAGAAACGTGATGATGGTTGTACCGGTATTGATCACCAGTTGCCAGGTCTCAGAGAAACCGAAGAAAGGCCCGGCAATTGCCCACAGCAGAACTGCAGCCACACAAATAATGAATGTGATCGGATTGCCCGTTGCATGCGAAATGACTGTCGCAAATTTTGCAAATAGATGGTCCATGGCAACTCCTTTATCATTAAATTTTTATGTAGTTCAATTGCGACGAGCCCGCCCTTTACCGTCCACGCCCTGTGCCGTCCAGCCCGGCAAGCTCACACTGTTATTCTACATGCAACTTGTGCGCGTGCCGGATACATGCGTGACAGGAACCGGCAGTCTGTTACGAGACGTATACTTGCCTGACGCTTTAGGGATTCTGCGCCAAATTATGATTAGTTTTTTGCATTTTTCTGAAAAGCCCTAACCGCCGAGACTGCGGCAAATCAGATCAGGAGGCATCATATGGAGTTTCAGCAAGGGTGTTTACGTGCACAATATGGATCAGCATGCAGGGCAATTCATGAATGGTAATCTGGCAGAATGCCCTCTACCGGCCAATGCAGACATTGACACGACACGGTGATATTCTTTTAAGACGACGATCGGCAGGTGGGAACGATCGGCGTCAAAAGCACAAGAGAAATTGATAGCAAAGTAAATAATAATAACTCAGGGAGTTCAGCTTAACTCCAACAGCTAGAGCAAATACGTATACGCTGGCACCCTAAGCCATTCCTATGGCGCAGCCTGGCAATTGAAACGACCTACCCATCCCCATTCAATCCCTGGCGCTCCTGCTCATTCATTTGCCGTCCTCATCCAGCAAAGGTTGCAGCTTTTTTTTTGCACGCAGCTCCAGCATCGCCTCTCCGTACGCTTCCTGTAACTGCTTGAGCTGACGCTCATACTGCTCTTTGATGTCCAGCGGGTTTGCCCGCAAGGCATTTTCCATACCACGTTTGCCGTCAACTACCCAGTTTTCCACCTCGGACGCAGGCAGGTTATAAGTGCGACTGGCTTCTGAAACCGTCGATTTACCTTTAATAATGTCCAGCACCAGCGCACTTTTGCGCTTTGCTGTCCAGCGTTTGATTTCGTCTTCCATGATCGTACTCATTCGTGATTATTCTTATTATCACATGAGCAGTTTTTCATTGGGTCATGACATGCCATGGCAACTCCCGACCCTTAAGATAAAAAAATGCCCGCCCGGTAGGCTTCAGGGCGCCGTCATGTGCCATTAGCAATGGCGACGGCGCCTTGGTTTTTCCCCTGGCTGCCCAGCCCACAGTTCAAAGCAACCTGGCCTTGGGATAACGAACATATTTCAGCCCCACTAGCAGTTGGTTCGACAATTTTTTTGGCAGTGCCAAAGCGGCACGGTCAATTCGAGCCGTAAAATGCACGAAGATCCTGCGCAGCCTGGGGCTGCACCCTTGGCCTATCCACATACACTTCCGGACTTCTGACTGGAGTCGTCGCAACCACCCGGTTGGTATTACGCTGACGTTGGCTGTTATTGATCCCGCTGTTATCAGCAGCGGCAACCGGACGCTCAGGCAGACCCTTAGCAGTTGCATAGTTCGGGCAACTTCGACCTGTAGACTCATAGGCTTTGCGGTTCACGTCTTCACCGAAACAGAAAAAACGCATATCCGCCACATCTTTGTATCCCAGCTTGTACGCAATACTGGTATCTTCACGCGCATTACACGCTTCGGACTCACCGGCCAGCGAACCACCGATACCAAAGCCGGTCGCACCAATACCAAATGTGCTCGACTGACCGCAGTTGTTCACGCCACCAAACATACTGGGCGGTGCATATACATTTGGGGTTGTGTGGACCGTCTGCGTACGTCTTTGCTCGGAACCGCCAAAGGTCAGATCAACGACCGCAGCGGCACCTGAATCGGCGGACTGATTTGAGTTGGAATTTGATCCGCTGTTGGCGTTCGAATTTGAACCCGAGATTGCGCCCGCCGATTGGGCAAACACCGGGGGTGACAGCAGCAGCCCAAGGGTAACGACAAGTATCATTTTCATGGCAATTCCTTTACGGAGAGAGCGCACTCCCCCCGAGAAGATGGTTTCTTTTATGACGTGTTTGTGCAATCTGCACCCGCCTTATGGTGTCCAGTGAACGAAGGAACCGATCGTTCCAAAGTTCCCGCCTGCTCCAGATGTAAATACCCCACCGGCAGTTGCATTGGATGTCTGCCCTGCAAATCCGACCGAGAACCCGGAATTGGTTTGGGAAGAAAGAGATTGTCCGGCGGTTTGCGTTGTAACGCCGCCGGGCCCGCCCACTACCTGCGCAGCAGACCCCGTTTGATTGGATGCAGCAGATGTATTGCCTGCGGACGAAGTGCCAAGCGAACCCTGGCTGCCGGCTACCGATGAGCCACCACTGGCTGTACTACCAGCGCCACCGCTGGTGGCAAATGCGCCAATCGTAATGGTTTGCGCCGAAACGGCTGTCGACGCAATTACCAGCGCTGATAACAATAATAGTTTTTTCATTTTCAACTCCTTGAGTTGAGGCCTTAACTGGCATATTTCCTGTTGGGTAACCAGGTCAATGTCCACTCCAACCCGCTAAATAAATTCGACGCGTCGGACTTTATTTGAACAAGACCCGGTTACTTTGAGTTATTGCCGAATCAAGAAAGATTACGGTACGAAGCTAAGGAAACCGCCAATGGTGCCAAAATTACCAGTGGCTCCTGATCCGAATGTGCCCCCTGCCCCCGCATTAGATGTCTGGCCAGCCAGGCCCAGCGCACCGCCGGTATTGGTTTGTGTTGACAGCGAATTGCCTTCTGTAATTGTCGTAACACCACCAAAACTGCCTGTGACCTGTGCACCTGACATAGTCTGGTTCTGGGCTGCCGAAGAATTGGTCGCTGCACCTGCCAGAATCGAGCCCTGGCTGCCGGACGCAGTGGAACCACCACCAGCGGTACTACCTGCCGAGCCGCCTACACCATAAAAACCACCGGTCAGAGTTGCAGCGTATACGCCGCTTGAAGCCATTACCAAAGCAGATGCAGAGATTAATAGTAGTTTTTTCATTTTGCTGCTCCTAGAAGGATAGATAGCGTTAAAAGTCCCGGACCTCATGCCCGGTTTTTCAGGTCAAATAAAGCAGCAATTTCTCTGTTGATCCACGCAGTCAGCGTATTTAAGATTGATAGAGACCGCCGATTTATCCGTCCTGAAATCAGTGACCAGACAACCAATGATGTTACAAATATTTATTTACGATAATTAATTTTAGTAATATTTAATAATTAATTAGTTACCTGGTTGTAATTGTTTTAATGATGAGAGCCGAGCAATCAGGCCAGCACCCTATTGCGATTATCGGAAATATTGAATCGTGAGATAATAGATCCACAGCGCGTATTATTTAATTTATTGTTTATTATCAGATATATATTGGTGTTTATCTGTTTTAAACAATTCATTCTGAACGCCGCAGTTGTTGCTTCTCAGTGTGTATATTTCGTAATAATTATTAATTAGACTACGATGCAGAGTGTGCGCGTTTTATTTTACATATGCAATATATTTTAAAAAATAATATTGCTATATGTAACTCAATATAAATAATTAATAATATTGATACAGATAAAATCATAATGATCCGTTATGCGTACGCAGCAAATTGGTTGCAATGACATGTAAAAATCATAGGCCTACACCCCCGCACGATTCTCATTGTTATCCACGAAAAAAACAATCCGATCAGGTTTTTTGGCGCCTTATTTTTGATTCTCATTTTTTGCATTTGCAATAGAAAAACAGATTGTCCTGATTCTTCAGTTGAAAAGACCTTTTTTTGGGTTCGCAAAATATCACGCAAAGCTGTTGCTATTTCGTAGCTTTTTGAACTCCACAAAGTATGAACAGCCTGATAACGGCCACTTCGATAAATCAACGAAGCGGTGGTTTGAGTTGGAGTCAATAATCGCATAGAAAGAAAGAGAAGTACCAGATTACCAAACGACAATATTTCATTCACCAGCCTGGCACTTGGGTTTTATCAGGCGCGCGGGCGCAAGCGATTGAATAAAATTGCATACACGGCTGGCATTCAAGACAGGCATTGGGGAAAACGTGATGTTGATATTTTTGGTCACAGGAGTAATATTCGAATCGCGAACAGACGACAATATTTTTTAAAATAAGCGCTGTTCGTTCTGGGCAAAGCAATTCTAATAATGCACCCAGTGATATTTCAAAAAATGACCTCGCCAAATTATTGTGTGAGGTTTTTTTTTGCAAATTCAATTGCAATTGAAGTCGAGCGTGAACATGGTTCTTAACCATGTTCATTGCGCTTTATATCCAAACGAGCGCATCATTGACTAGTGCACAGCGGCGTGCAGCGTAGGCTTGCAGCCCGTAGCGAATTACGTCAATGATGAGCTACAGTAAAATACCACACACTCACAAGCCTATTGAGTCGCTATATTATTTTATAAACAGGCCCTATATTTTTATCTGAAAAGACATTTTTAATAAAAGTAAAAAGAACCGGCGATAAAGCAAAAATATGCAATGTATGAAAGCCACCTTTATTCAGCTCGCTAGTCCAGCATCACGTTACGTATCCTAAATACCATGGCAGTTTAACGAGCGCCTAAACAAAAAAGCTAGCTGCGAGTTCTATGTTGGTATGTGCTGCGGGAACCTCAAAAATAATATTGGAGGCACCCAATCGACCAGGCATCGGATTTTCCGAATAAGCCCGTATTCCCATCTTCTCATCCTTTTTCGTCCGTCTCGTGCTTTTCCAGGAGCGGATGAAGGCAGAATGATTCAAGCCGGCTCTTCTCTTTTGCCACAGACTGCTCCAGACCAATGGCAAAAAAAACCTGGTCATTGCTGACCAGGGCAAAGGGTACGATGGATAGGTGATATACATACGTACGGGTTCAACTGTACATGGTTGCAACTGAAAACTCCTTGATCTGAAATAAGTTGACATTCGTTTCGAAATATAATGACCGCCCAGAACGGTTTGTTCTGCACCATGTCAGCGAAAATTGTCTCACTGCCTCGGCTTTCGCATTTCGTTACCAATCCAGGCTTATCTGCCGCAAGCACATGGGCGACAATACAAGACCCTCCCATTTTCAATTACTTCTATCCTTTCACCCATGAACACTTCTTTGTCCCCATTACTTGTTGCACTAACTTTGATAACAGGCGCGCTCGCCTCTACGGCTGGCTACGCCGCGCAAGATGAGACTGCTATAAAACAACGGGTAGATGCATCGGTTATGCCTGTGATGAAAAAGCACAATATCCCCGGCATGGCAATTGGCGTAATTGCGCAGGGGGAAACCTATCTGTTCAATTATGGCGTTGCCTCAAAGAAAACTGAAACTGCCGTCACTTCATCCACCCTTTTTGAACTGGGTTCGATCAGCAAAACCTTTACTGCGACGCTGGCAAGCTATGCTCAGGTTACGGGGCATCTTAAGCTGAACGATACGGTGGCTACTCATTTACCGCAAATGCGGGGCACCGAATTTGGCTCGGTGAGCCTGATGCAACTGGGTACCCATACCCCCGGCGGCTTTCCGCTACAGGTGCCCGAACAGATCACGAACAATGAGCAACTGATGTCCTATCTACAGCAATGGAAACCGCCGTTTGCAAAAGGCACGCAGAGGACTTACACCAATCCGGGAATAGGCATGCTGGGGTTGATCACTGCAAAGGCGATGGGCCAGGATTTCATACCTTTGATGGAAAAACAAATATATGCAGGCTTGGGACTGACCAACACGCATATTGATGTTCCTGAACAGAAGATGGCCGATTATGCTCAGGGCTACACCAAACAGGATACGCCGACGAGGGTAAGCAAGGCAATGCTGTGGGCGCAGGCCTATGGTGCAAAATCGACCAGCGCGGATATGGTGCACTTTCTCAAAAGCAATATGCACATGACAGACCTGGATGAACGTTTGCAGGCAGCGGTCACGAACACCCATATAGGATATTTCCAGACAGCTGCCATGACCCAGGATTTGATCTGGGAGCAATATCCATACCCCGTGACACTTGAGTCTTTACAGCAAGGCAACTCTGCCGATTTTGCGCTGAAACCGCAACCTGTAAAAGCGCTGGTACCGCCCATGGCACCGCGTGACGATGTATGGATAAACAAAACGGGGTCCACAAACGGATTTGGCGGCTATGTGGCCTTTATTCCTGCACGCAAGCTTGGTATTGTGATTCTGGCCAATAAAAACTACCCGAACGCAGACCGGATCGCAATCGCACATCGGATTCTAAGCGGATTCTAAGCGGATTCTGAGCAAAATACCAAGCGGCTCAGCAACAAGCACTAAGCGATGTCTTGCACAGCCTAGGCAGCAGCACCGGGCACCGCGGGTGCCCGCTAGTCATTTGATATCATGGCACGACTGCAAAACCACGAACGACCCGCTTAACTGTCTGACGCGGGAAACAAGGCAGCGGCCAATTGCGCAACCTGTTCATCCGTGGGTTGCCCAAGCCAATGAATCGTGCTGTCTGATAAAGCACCCGCAGCCGCTTGCCGGTTCATTAAAAATGCACCTACGGCATGGTTGTCTTTTTTAGAAACCAGCACTACATACTTTTCTGACGGACAATCATGCGGTTTGCAACCCGACAGACGCACATAATTTTCATTGTTCAGTGTTGTTTCTTCAACGGGCGTCATCACGCCAAAGTCTTTTACCCATGCATGCTCGCGCACCAGTGTTTTTGTGAGGCCTGCAAATGCGCTGGCTACCCGCGGCTCCTGTTTTGCCAGGTCAGTCGGATAGACATTGGTCGCATAAACCTGCCCGGCAAAAGCAAGACTTCCCAATGTCGCAAGCAGAAAGGATTTGAATGTGGAATGACGCATACTGCACCCTGTTCAGCGGTTGAAACAGGTATGATTTTATCTTCAGTCGCTTCAATTGGACAAGCCTCGGTTTGTCATTCAACCCAAAGTTCTATTGCATGTCACCGTATACCATGATTCGTAACCGCTCGTACTGGCCCTATTATCTTGCTGCCCTGGCCTGTGCCCTGTTTCTTCTGATTCTGATCAATGTACGCATTGATGGCCGGCTGTTCGCCGCCGATCAGGCCATCTACCGGCAACTGCAACTATTGCGTACATCCTGGCTGGACGACATATTGATTACTGTCACACAGTTGGGCGATACGCTCATGGTGACCGTCATCACCAGCGTTGTGGCGCTCTGGCTGCTGGTTCGCAAATCCTGGCGCACGGCTGGTTACTGGGTACTGACCATCATCAGCTCCGCTGTTATTAACACCAGCATCAAGGCAGCCATCGTCCGCGCCCGACCAGGAGACATGATGTACTCCGGCTGGAGCGCCTATTCCTTTCCCAGCGGCCATACAACAAGCAATATCGTACTGTACGGTCTGCTTTGCATCCTGGTTTATCCCTGCATTGAAAAACGGGCGGCCCGAATCGTCACCGTATGCTGCGCAATGGGATTCGCGCTCCTTATCGCTATGTCACGCGTCTATCTTGGCGCACACTGGTTTTCAGATGTGCTTGGCGGCATTCTTGTCAGTACGTTGATACTATGCATCGCCGGCGCACGTTACCGCGCCGGCAAAACACATGCTTTAACTGCCGGCGCTTTTCTTATCCCGATTGTGGCAACCCTCCTGATAGTAGGTAGTGTCCACGTCTGGCATGGCAGGCACCTTAGCATGCAACGCTATACGCCCCCTGCCTTGTCCGATCAGGCGCCTGGCAACACCCCGGCGCCCGCAACTGCCGCCACCGCTACACCCTAGGGATCGCCGGGTCCCTATGGCGTCATCGGCTTGAGCTCGTCAGGCCTTCGCGTGCAAAGCGCCTGCAAACAGTAAACGGTAAACGGTAAGTCCACTTCAGATTACGCTTCTTGTGCGGCTGTGACTTGCCGGATCGACAAGCGATTTCGACTTGCGTTGGCCGAGGGGCATAACCGATTATCTACTTGGGCACGCCTTGCCTGCCGGCTTGTTGTGTCCCCAATCATTTGCTTGTCAGTCATACTGTCATCGGATCCGCATGACGTTTATCCAGAATTTTGTTATGATAAATGAATATATATTTATTACTTTTAGTAATTAAAAGTTCTTTTCATCCTGTACCCCGGAGCCCGCTATGTCAGACCGCTCTCATGATCCGGCGTGCCAGAAGGCATCGCAGCAAATAGCCGACACCCGTCACCATCCCATGCTCATTCCTGTCGTTGAAAGCTTTTTTGATGAAGCGACCAACACGATCAGCTATGTTGTGCATGCGCCCAATGATTCGCATTGTGCTGTGATCGACAGCGTGCTCGATTACGACGCAGCCTCGGGCAGAACCTCGGCCGCATCGGTGCAGCCTATCATCGATTACGTTCGCTCTCGTCAATTACAAGTGCAATGGCTACTGGAAACCCACGCACATGCTGACCATCTGTCGGCTGCGCCGATTCTGGCCTCGCAACTGGGCGGGCAACTGGCCATAGGCAAGCACATTGGCCAGGTCCAGACTACTTTTGCGGACATCTACAATACACAAGGTACACAACGCGGCAACGCGGATGACTTTGACCATTTGTTCGAGGACGGAGAATCTTTCCAGATCGGCAGCCTGCCTGCCACGGTACTGCACGTTCCAGGCCATACGCCAGCCTGTCTGGCCTATGTCATCGGCGATTGCGTGTTCGTCGGCGATACCTTGTTCATGCCCGATTACGGGACTGCTCGCTGTGATTTTCCCGGTGGTGATGCCCGTACCCTGTATCGCTCGATTCAACGCCTGCTTCGCCTGCCAGGTCAGGCGCGGGTATTCATGTGCCATGACTACAAGGCGCCGGGCCGGGATGTGTTTGCGTGGGAAACCACTATTGAAGCAGAACGCAAGCAAAATATCCATGTCCATGAAGGCATATCCGAATCCGAATTTGTGGCAATGCGCACCCGGCGCGATGCGACCCTGTCCACGCCAAAACTACTCTTGCCGTCCATACAGGTGAATGTACGTGGCGGCAAGTTGCCTGAGCCTGAACATAATGGCGTTCGCTACCTGAAGATCCCCCTGAATACGATCTGACAGCAACACAAACACTGACCGCCAGCCGGCAGCTGATGGCCATGGCCACTGTGATATAGATTGTTCCGGTCGCCCGGTAATATGGGCGACGTCGATCCTGCCGAAGGCCGGGCAGCCACACCTGCCATGCTGATTGCATTTGCCCACGCCAGGGTGAATAGATGGTCGCATGAAGCGATTGCCGACCGCCTGCGCAGTCCCGCCACGATCTTCCACCCTAAGGACGCGAAGACCGATCAAATACATCCGAATCACATCTGCAGTATGATCGGCAAAGGACATTCTTGCCTTCACAGATGAAATATGGATTCAATTGAAATAGTAATACTTGATGCCGATGATGCCGCTGCCTTTCGCCAGTTTCGTCTGGCTGCATTGCAAAGCGCGCCGCAAGCCTTTGGCTCCAGTCATGCAGCGGAATCAACGCAACCGCTGGCCTTTTTTCAGGAACGACTGCAGACCAGCAAAGTGTGGGCTGCGCGCAAAAACGGCGCTATTGTAGGCACTGCTGGGCTGGCGCCCCGGCTTGGCGTTCGCGAGCAACATAAAGGTTACGTCTGGGGCGTCTTCGTTGCGACACGCGCGCGAGGCCAGGGCATTGCACCGGCGTTGCTGAACCACCTTCTGGCGTATGCCGACTGCCATTATGAGCAGGTTACCCTGTCCGTGACGGCGGCAAACACCCCTGCACTGACGTTATACCAGCAGGCGGGCTTTGCGATCTATGGCAAAGAACCCAAATCACTCAAGGATGAAACAGGCTATAGCGACGAGCTGCTCATGGTGCGCTTCGCCGGCAAACGCCCCTTGTGAAGTACGCAATCGGCGCATGATTTATCCAACAATACGCGAGCCTAGAAGGACAGCGATACAGACGCTTTCACGGTTCGGCCATTGCCTGCCGTGAGCTGACCAAACTGCGGTGCAACCGTTGCCCAGTAACGCTTATTGAACACGTTATCGACCCCGAAACGGAAGGTCGTGTCTTTCCCAGCCAGTTTTGTCGTGTATCGTGCGCCCAGATCCACACGCGTCCACGCAGCAATGGTGCCCTCGTTATCCTTGTTGACATATTGCTTGCTGCGACGGGTTACATAACCCTGCAGTGTCAGGCCAGGTGCAAAAGCAGGATCCCATTCTGCGCCCATTGTGGCCTGCACTCGGGGCACGCCCGGCGCATGATTGCCATCATTGAGGCCATCCTGAGTTTTCTGCAGGCGGGCATTCATGAAGGTAATGCCACCGATAAGCCTGATCCCTTCAGCGGGCTGGCCGTAAACACTGAACTCGATACCCCGGTTGCGTTGTTCACCAGCGGCACCAAAAACATTGGTCTCGCTGTCCAGATAGAACTCGGGTTTTTCAATCTGAAAGGCCGCCAGGCTGGCGCCATAATCGCCCATATCCACTTTGATGCCGGCCTCTATCTGCTTGGTACGCGCGGGCTTGAAGACCTCATTACGGTTGTTTGCTGTCAGCGGCGCCGTCTCGCCACGCGTCAGGCCCTCGATATAATTGGCATAGAGTGATACGTTACGCAGTGGTTTGAAGACAATACCGACAAATGGCGTAATAATCGATTTGTCGTAGTCTGACGAAGCAGCTCCCGTGTAATCATAGGCTGTATAGCGCAGGTTCTGATGGCGCACGCCCAGCGTCAACAGAATACGTTCGTCCAGGAACGATAGCGTATCGGACAAGGCGATACTGCGCAAGATGGAACGATCCACTTTACCGGGATTATCAATATCGCCGCCCGATAATGTGATCTGGTCCGGATATGGAGACGCTATCGGATTGAATATATCCCGATCCTGGCTGGCAAAAAATTGATAAGCACTGTGATTACTTGAACGCAAGGCCGAAATGCCAAGATTGACCTGATGGCCCACGGAACCGGTCGCAAAACGTCCCCGCAAGCCGACTTCGCCCGTCACGGTATCGCGCTCATAGGGCGTGCGCAACGGACTATGCGCTCCGATGCCAGCGCCATTGACCTTGGCCCCTGCATACAGCCCGTCTTCCTTGTCGCGACTGGTGCCGATGGCGGCGTAGGCCATCCAGTTTTCACTTAGATCATATTCAGCCCGGGCAACGGCATAGGTGCTTTCCAATTTCGACCAAGCCCAGCGCTGGGCATAATTGACGCTGTTGGACGGTGCATCAGGCACACCGTCCCCGGTCAGCGTGATGGTCGGGCGGGCCTGATCAAAGCGAACATTCTGATAGCCCACATCCAGAGACGCGCGCAACCGTTCACCACGATAATCCAGCCCAAGCGTGAGCACAGAGGTCCTGGCATCGGCATCCCTGGTGGACATCTCCCCATCGCGATGGGCGGCGTTCACACGGATCCCGAACTGGCCGGCATCACCCCAGCGACGGCCGAAATCCACACCGCCGCCCACTTGCCCCCGTCCGGTATAGTCGACATTGAGCCGGGTCAGCGGCTCATCGGTACCGCGCTTGGGCTGGATGTTGATCAAACCACCCAAGCCGCTACCGCCCGGAGCTGCACCATTAAGAAAAGCACTTGCGCCCTTGAAGATTTCCACACGCTCGATCATTTCTGTTGGCAGTACCTGACGCGGCAGAATGCCATAGAGTCCGTTGAAGGCAAGATCGTCATTATTCAGCGGAAAGCCTCGTATCACAAAGGTTTCGGCAAAATTACCATAACCGTTGCCAACCTGCACGGTAGGATCGTTCTTGATTGCGTCTCCCAGCGTACGAGCCTGCTGGTCTTCAATCAATTTCGAGGTATAGCTGTTGATAATATACGGCGAACTCATATTGTCTGCATTGCCAAGAATACCAGCCTGGCCACCCGTCGCAACCTGGCCACCGGCATAGGTCGCGGGCGTAGGCGCCGATACTGATACATTCTCGTCGGTCGCGTTGATCGCCTCAAGCCGGGCTGCTTCGGTGGCGGCTGGCGCCGACACGGTCTGCGCATGCAGCGCAGTCGTAGACGCAAGCAGCGCCAACGGCAAGGCACGCATCATCAATAACGGGGAGTGGCGTGAAGTTGTTTTCATAGTCCGGTGTAAGTCCAATGATTGAATCTGCACTGACTGTCTTGATCCATTTAACAAAGACAGGCAGGCTCGGTATTTGTAGCTCGGGGTCGTCATGGTGTTGCGAAGCAAGTCCCGCGCACCATGGAGTATGCCCATGTAAGATCGATAGCCACGCAACTGCCCCGCACTGTGTGCGACGCTGTTTATTCGATGGGAGTTTGCGCTATAAACGAGGTTGCACCGGTCGTGAGTAACGCAAAGATCGGCGTCAGGTTACTGATCGTTGCCGGGATAGATTGCGCTGTAGTCATCTAAATGAGTGACGACCGAGGTTGCTCTTGAACGCTATCGATTTATTATAAAATGTAATTATAATCAGAATCATTCTCAATAACAGTTTTTATTTAAATTTGAGCGTAATACACTGACATCTGAGGCAAAAATAAGACAGTCACATGATAAATGTGATTGGCGGGCCAGCGTAGGTGTAATGCCATTTGCACCGTCGACCTGGCATTCCTAACGGCGTTCCAGCGCTTAAACCAGGTTCAGTCCTGCGGTATCCGTAACACCGAGGAACCGGAACCCAACCCCATCACGTCCCGGCTTTGCAATGGCATCAAGCCGATTTCACGGCTAGGGGAAAAGGCCGTGACTGAAATAGCATTACTCAACTTAGCGCCTGCGCCAAACAAAGAGGAGCACGCCAGATTCAATATTTGTAGCTGAGCGTTGCCATCGCATGGCGGGGCGCGCCCCATGCACCCTGGTTGTAAAAACCGATCTGGTCGTAGTATTTCTTGTTGAACAGGTTATTGAGATTGACCTGTAACGATGTGCGATCATTGAATTGGTAGCGCACCATCAGGTCCACCAGTGCATAGGAACTCTGCGATACTCGCTCCGGCCCGTTGGGCCCCCTGCCCAGGGTGTAATTGCTGCTCTGCCAGGTCAGGCCGCCTCCCAACGTCAAGCCGTGCAAACGCCCTGCAAGCTGGTAGGTGGTAAATAATTTGAATAGCGTACGTGGCTGGTTGGACTGGACCACATTGCCATTGCCATCGCTTGCTGTCCAGTGCGTCAGGCTTGTCATCACATTCCAGCCGGTCAGCGGTTCGCCCGACAGCTCAAGATCGTAGCCCCTGCTGCGCGTGCCTTTGGCAGCGATATAGGCCTGATTCGTTGTGCCGGGAACGAGATAACCCGTGTCCTGTTGTTTCAGGTTGTCCTGATCCGTCTGGAATACGGCTGCGCTCGCTGTGAACCGGCCTGCAAGAAAACTCCCCTTGATACCCAACTCATAATTGTGTCCTTGCAGCGGATCCAGCCAGCGTCCCTGGCGATCCTGCTCATCCTGGGGATTGAAAATGCTTGTGTAGCTGGCATATGCAGTCAGGCTATCGTTCAAGTCATACAAAATACCGGCATAGGGGGTAAACGCTGTTTTTTTGTACTGATACGGCGACTCTCCCGCCTGATCGGTACTCCACCAACTGTATCGGCCACCCAGAATCACTTTAATATCGTCCGCCAGATTCAGGCGTGCTGCGATATAGGCCCCGCTCTGCCTGGTCTCGTTCTGATACGCGACCTTTGGCGCATTCCAACGCGGCTCTGGATAGGACCCGTCCCATTGCAGAAAATTACCCACCGCGGCCTTGTTCAGAGGTCCAAGCAGATGGAACAAGGTGCGCTGCCGACTGAAGCTGACGCCAGCGATCAGCTCGTGCTGTCTGCCAAACAATTGGACAGGCCCCGACACTTTGATGTCAGCACTACTCTGCTGGCGATCGCCATAATGATTATTGGGATATACAGACATACCCAGCCCGGTATGCCTGTCCGGAGATCCGGTCAGAAATAGCGTTTTGAAATCGGCTTGGTGTTTGCTGTGACTGAGCATGGTATTGATTTTCCAGCCGTTATCAAATGCGTGCTCAAGATCCGCGAAGGCGCCTGTCGTGATAATCGTCCATTGGGTCCAGTCGGCGCCCACATTCAGGTTGCGATCCCAATTCGTACGACTACCGTCGGCATACCACAAGGGGAAGCCACCGGCTGTCGTGCCTTTGGGTGCATTGCGCTGATGGTTGAAACCCAGGCGCAGCACCGTGCGTTGCGTCAGGTCAGCTTCAACGGTGCCATATATAACCGTGCGTGTCGAGCGATAGCGGTCCAGGAAAGAACGATTCCTCTGATAGGCCGTCACCAGGCGCCCGCGTACGTTGCCGTCCTCTGTTAAAGGCGTTGAAATATCAGCAGTCGCACGGTAGGTATCGAAGGAACCGGCCCCCAATGACAGGTCTGTCTTGAATTGTCGGCTATCGGCGTGCTTGCGCACAAAATTGACCGCCGCCGAAGGATTGCCTGTGCCTGTAAGCAGCCCGGTCGCACCGCGTACGACTTCCACGTGATCATAAATGATGGGATCGATCTGCGACTCGCCCGCTGACCAATGTGGATTGAATGCTGTAGGAATACCGTCGTACAGATAATTGCTGATAAAAAAACCGCGCGAATAAAAGCTATATCTTTCACTGTCCAGATTGCGCACCGAAACGCCCGGTGTTGCTGCCATGACATCTTTGACTGAAACCATGTTCTGGTCTTCGATACGCTGCCGGGTAATCACACTCACTGACTGGGGCGTCTCGCGCACGGATAGCGCCAGGCCGGTACCTGCCCGCGTTGCCTGAGTAGTGTAAGATTGCGTTCCTTCGGTGACTGTCTCGTCTGCCAGCGTGGCATGTATGGCCGATAACGTTGATACATGCAACGCACCCTCACGAGGTGCTGACAACACAGCGTCCGACGCTGCCTGCAGACGAGCGACCTGTTGTGCCTGTCCCGTAAGTGGCAGGCCAGCAGTCACTCCGATGATCACTCCGACTGCTGCGCCCGATAGCTGCCTGCAAGCCGAATTTACCTCTGCCGTTTCCAAAATGTTCCTGTAAAAACGGTACATCCTTATTACTCCCCTGCGTTTTCTGCTGACAAATTTTCAACAAACCAAAATCAGGAATTATAATCATTCTCATTTACATAAATTTATTCTTTTTGGGCAATTTCCATTGATTCCGGAAAAAAGGACGATTCTCGCGACAGCAATTGCTGCATATTGCTTCCGGGCAATATCAATGTGCTTTGAACGGCGGGCAACAGATTTCAACGGCCTTCCAGCGCTTGGACCGGATCGAGACGGGCCGCGTTTTTTGCCGGGACATAACCAAATACGATGCCGGTAACGACTGCACAAAAAAAAGCACCAAGGATTGCAGTCAGCGAAAACACCAGCGGCACGCCTGCAAGCAGCAACAGTACGCCTATCATTATTCCGCAAAAAACACCCGCGGCACCACCACTGACGGTAAGCAACAGCGCTTCTACCAAGAACTGCCGCAGAATGTCACGCTGTCTGGCACCCGTTGCCACGCGTATGCCTATCTCCCGGGTACGTTCGCTCACGGTCATCAGCATCACGTTCATCACCCCGATCCCCCCGACCAGCAGCGATACTGCAGCAATCAAGCCGAGCATAAGCGTCATGGAATCACGCGCCTGAGCTTCGGCCAGCAGTTGTGCTGCGGCGTTACCGATGGAAAAATCCTCGCGCCCGCCATGCCGTGCTAGCAGCTCGGTCCTGATGCTCTGCTCGGCGTCAAGAACCAGTTCCGGCGCCTTTGCCTGTACGACAACGTAGTCCGGTTGGGACTGTGCCTGATACACGCGTGCGCGTCCGGCCCGATAGGGAACAAATACCATATCATCGTAGTCCTGGAGACCGGAATCGGCGCCTCTCTCTGACATGATGCCGATCACTTCAAACGATGCGTTGCCAATCAACAATTGCCGCCCCAGAGGGTTGCCCATATCTGGAAAAAAGAATTTCCTGGCCTTGTGACCAAGCACAACCACCGGCGCCAGCCCGCGATCTTCGCTTGCAGTAAAATACCGCCCTTCTTTGACTTTCCAGTGATGGACTTCGGGCATGACGGCACTGGCTGCATATACATAGTTCTGGCGCGCTGCATTTGCATACCGCACGATGGTTGGATCTCCAATGACAGGCATCACATGCTGCAATTCGGGCAGTGCCGCCAGCGCTTCCAGGTCCGCTTCCGACAATTGCCCCATGGGCCCGCCCGCTGGCGGGAAGCTGCTGCTCATATACATAATCGTGGACCCCATGGTACCCATTTGGCCCATGACCGTCTGGCGCGACCCCTCTCCCACGGCCAGCATGACAATGACCGATGCCACGCCGATAATAATGCCAAGCAGTGTCAGGCCGGTACGTACCGCATTCATCCGCATGCCGCGCCAGGCGATACGTAAGGCTTCAAGTAACTCCGCCCGAAAAGCATTGCCGTTATGCCCTGGTTCAGAGCGGAATTGCAATTGTAATTGCCAGGCAGGCATCACCGGCGCCTGCGTGCCGGGCTCATATGCTGCGGCGTTGTTGTTTACCGCTAACTCGCCGGACAACGGTGCTGGCTCAGGCGGTGCTTGCGTGGCGGCGTACGAGGCGCACGCCGAATCAGCCAGTATTCTGCCATCACGGATTTCAACGATACGATCAGCTTGCTGCGCCACTTTACCGTCGTGGGTGATAAGAATAATGGTGTGGCCGGCCTGTGCCAGCTGTTTGAGTAGCAACATGACCTGTTCACTGCTGCGAGTATCCAGCGCACCGGTGGGTTCATCGGCCAGAATAATACGGCCACCGTTCATCAAGGCCCGAGCTATGGATACACGCTGCTGCTGGCCACCCGAGAGCTGTCCCGGCCTGTGCTGCAAACGCTGGCCCAAATCCAGTTGAGCCAGCAATGTACTGGCCCTGGCATGCCTGGCCCGCTCGCCCATCCCCGCATAGATGGCAGGAAGCTGTACATTTTCCAGTGCCGTGTTTTCGGCCAGCAGATGGTACCCCTGGAAAACAAAACCGAAAGCCTCGCGTCGCAACCGGGCCAGCGCATCTGCATTCAAGTTGGATACATCCTGTCCTTCGAACAGATACTGTCCGGCACTGGGTTTGTCCAGGCAGCCCAAAATGTGCATCAGCGTGGATTTACCCGAACCCGAAGGACCCACCACCGCTACAAATTCGCCCGCATAAACCGACAGATGAATATCCTGCAGCACCTGCGCCCGGGGCACGCCATTTGCGCCGCCATAATACCTGTCAAGCGCACGCAACTGGATCAGCGGCACCGCAGGCAGCAGAGCAGAACCCGCTACCATTTAAACCACGGCATGCTATTGTTAACGGACTCACCTGTCACAACCTGCATTCCCGGCTCCAGACCGTCGAGTACCTGTACCTGGTGACGGCTGCGAATTCCCAGCAGGACGGTGCGCTGTTGCGGCTTGCCCGAGCGATCAAGCACCCGGATCGGATAGCGCCCGGCCACATCGCGTTCGGCACCGATGGCGGCAAGCGGCACAACCAGTGCTGCCCTTGCTCGTGCTGAGACGAACGTGACCTGAGCCGTCATCTGAGGCATGAGCGCGCCATCGTCGTTGTCCACATCGAACAGAACGGTGTACATCACCGCTTTGGTGGCGGCTGCCGGCTTGCCATTATCGGCGGCCTGCTCTGCCGAATTGGGCGGCGCCGGCAAAATTTGTCGAACCGTACTGCGCCATTGACGCGGCTCATGATCATGCTGCCCGCCCAGCGTCGTAAAGGTGACGGGCATGCCAACTGCAATAAGCCGGATATCGGCTTCGGACACTTCTGCCCAGACCGTCATTCCCGACAGATCGGCTACACGCATCACATTCGGCGTTTGATAGGTCGAAGTCAGGGTCTGCCCTTCGCGCGCATCCAGCGTCACCACGGTGCCATCCATCGTCGCATATATACGCGTATAGCCCAGCCGGGCCTCATCGGCCTTGAGTGTGGCGCGGGTCTGTTCCAGCTGCGCTTGCAAACGTTGAATGCGCGCCCTTGCGGCCTGCACTTCGGCCTGGGCAATGTCCACATTTTCCCGTGATGTAGAACCGGTTTGCACCAATACGCTCTGGCGTTTCAGCTTCTTTTCGGCCAGATTCAATTGCGCCTGCTCTTCGGCCAGCTGTGCATGCAAGCCGGCCACCGATGCCCTGCCGGCATCAACCTCGGCCTGCTGGACGCTGGGATCGATATCCAGCAACCGATCACCCTTTTTTACGGTGTCGCCGGGCGCTACATAGATGTGGGTGATTTGTCCTGAAACCTGGGCGCCCACATCAACATAACGCCGCGGCTGCAAAACCCCGGTTGCCGCGACCGTTGCTTCCACATTCCTGGTGGTCGCGACGGCGGTCTCGTACGTCACAGCCACGCGCCGACTCCAGGCATAACCACATACCACCAGCACCATCACACCCACACTCAGCCAGAGTGCGATACGAAGCCAGGTTCGCTGTGTTCCGTTCATTGCCTCTTTCATACTGCCCTTTTACATCAAAAGCCCTGGCGCCTATTGCGCGTCGCCTCTGCTCAAGAGGCGATACCGCAGGCTATGCCTGTCAATAACGGATATCCAGACCCATCTTCATCGACAGCGGTGCCCCGTAATATGCAGTGCCGACACCGGAATAGTATTTTTTATCCAGCAGATTGTAGACATTCACATAAGCAGACACCTTGTCGGTGATTGCATATCGGCCCATCAGGTCGATCACGGCATAACGCTTTTGCGTAAATCGCTCATCGTTGGGACCCAGCCCATCCTGATAGATGGCGCTTTGTACGCGCACGCCTCCGCCCACGGTCAGGCCATTGCCAATATGCGGAATGTGATAGGTGGTAAATAGCTTGAAGACATTCTGCGCTACTTCATTGCGCAGCACGCCCCCATCTTTATTTTTGCTGACGCTACGTGTAAATCCGGTTGCCAGTTGCCAATGAGGTAATACCTCACCGGACGCTTCCAGTTCAAAACCGCGGGTTCTTGCACCGGAAACCGCTTCGTAGGCGGCATTTCCGTCTGGCGCAAATTCTCCTGGCACAGCAACGCCAAGATTGTCCTGTTTGAGATAAAATGCCGCTGCGCTCACATTCAGGCTGTCATTCAACAGGCTGCCCTTGACACCCATTTCATAACTATTGCCCAACAGCGGCTTGAGGTAGTTGCCACTGGTATCCTGATGGGTCTGCGGCTGGAAAATGGACGTATAGCCGGCATACACCGACCACGCCTTGCTCACGTCATAGACCACACCCACATAAGGCGTCAGCTTGTCATGTTCAGCTTGAAACAGAGACGCCGTTGTGGCACCGGCCAGATCGTAATTGCGTTTATCATTCTCCCAGGAAGTCATGCGCGCACCGAGAATGACCGACAGATCGTCAGTAGGACGCAAGCGCGTTGTGATATAGGCGCTGGCCGTCTTTTCGCGAATATGCATTCTGCCATTAGCAGGATTAGCCGGTGCACCAGGAGAGGCGCCATCCCAGTCGTAAATATTCCCGATGGCATTGTCCCAGCCGTTTAACCGCCACAATCCGTACGTCGGCGTGTCTTCTTCGGTGTGAGTCAAGGTGGCTCCCACCACCAGTTCATGGCGTCTGCCGAACAGTGTATAGGGCCCGGTAGCGTATACGTCCAGGCTGTTTTGCTTGGGCGTACCGGCCCAGCGTCCGGCCCAGATCAACACTCCCTTGCCGGAGGCCCTATCCGGAAAGCCGCCTGCCGCATAACCAAGCACCTCGTCATAACGGCTGGATGCATAACTGTAGGTTCCCTTAACCAGCCAATCATTATCGAAACGATGCTCAAGCGAGGCAAAGAACGCCTGATTTCGACGCCGCGAATAAGCCCAGTCGGCTGCAGCGCTGTCAGACCGGCTCCATTCGGTTCGTGTGCCGTCTGCAAAAAAGCCAGGCCGCCCTGACCGGGCATGGCCGATCGCATTGTGCTCCTGATAGGAAAACCCCAATCGGGCAAGGGTTGACGGTGTCAGGTCTGCTTCCAGGGTGGCGTACAGGATTCGCTTCTTTTCGCGCAACCGCTCAATATACGAACGGTTATTCTGAATCACGCCTACGACGCGACCACGCATTGTGCCCTCTTCGTTCAATGGTGTCGAAACATCGACTTCAGAACGATAATGGTCCCATGAGCCGGCTTCCAGTTTTGCCAGCGCCTGAAAGTCCTGCACAGGTCTTTTCCTGATCATGTTCAACGCGCCGCCTGGCGAGCCCAGCCCGCTCATCAGGCCGGTAGCACCACGCACGATTTCAACGCGATCGAAAAGCGCCATGTCATTGGTCTGAAAAAGACGCTTGTAATTACTATTGACCTGGCCTACACCGTCGACCAGATAATTGTCAATTTCAAATCCGCGAGAATAGATCGCACTGCTGTCCGATCCTGTATTGCCTGCAGAGTCCAACGACAAACCCGGTGTCTGCTGCACCAGATCAGACAATTGCGTAATGCCCTGATCATCCATGCGTTGCCGGGTCATAACGGTGACCGACTGGGGCGTTTCGCGCGGCGAAAGTGACAGCCGGGTGGATGACCCCATAGCCTGGCTGGTATAGGATCCGGAACCTTCGGTGGTGCCCGGATCGGCCAGCGAAGCGGCAACAATGGCGCCCAGCTGTGTCACCTGATCCGAAGGCGCAGCAACCGTACTTGCCGGCGGTTGTGAGCGCGACGCCAGCGTAATGGTATTGCCTTGTCGAGTGTAATGAATGCTGCTACCTGCCAGCAGTTGATCCAGCGCCTGTTCAGGTGTAAGCATCCCCTTGACGCCACGGGCATTCAAACCTTCCAGCAACGAAGCCTGGTAAATAAACTGCAAATTGGTTTGCTGACCCAGTTTCAGTAAGGCATCGTTAAGCGATTGCGCTGCAATCGTAATGGGTACCGCTGTTTGCTGCGCATGTACAGCGCAGGAAAATGCAAGCCCGACAGCAACTGCAAGCGTCACCGCAACATGACCAGTGTATACGGCGGGGCAACTTGCAGGCAGCGGTCTGGTAGAAAATGACGAGTTAAATTGAGCCACGACGAATTACCTTGAATATGAAAGTCAGGACGACACACAATTGCAAATGCAATGAAATGCACGGAGCGTTGCAGGCAACGCTGCTATATTTGGTAAGACGATTGGCAACACAAAAAACCTGACTGGTTTTTAAAAATTTCTTTTTGGATATCGCACGAGTTGCACGCCACCTCTTTATCTCAGGCGCCGGCCAGCATTGCAAATGGATGGCCCTCTCGGCAGCGGGATCACCTGATATGCGACCGAAAAAATGCGGCTACAGGCAAGCTTTACCGCATTAACAGACGAATGCCTCCGCTATCGCTGCGGACAACGCGCAAGGGCAGACTTTGCGGAAGTGCTTTCAGAAATGCGGGCAGGTCATCGACATTGAACACACCGGCTACCGGCAAACGTTCGAGCCGCGGATCGGCAATCACAAGGGGTTCAGAAAGGTACCTGTTCATTTCGCTGACCACCGAGGCCAATGGGCGGTTGCGGAATACGACTTTACCGTGGCGCCACGCCGTAAGCGCTATGACGTCAGTCTGCTGTGGTGTGCTGACGCCCGCCGTGGTGATGTGCGTAGACATGGACGAGGTCAGCTTCACCGATCTTGCAACCGGCGTTGCTTCAGCCCACACCGAGACGATGCCAGACTCAACCGCCACCAATACGTCCAGCGGCTTTTCAACGCGCACATTGAACCGCGTACCCAGGACCTTTACCCGGCCGACAGCAGTAATCACATAAAACGGATGCTCGCTATCATGGGCGACATCAAACATCACATCGCCATGCAGCAACTCCAACACTCTTTTGCCATTGCTTACCCGAAAGGTGAGCGAGGAATGGGTATTCAAATCAAGGCGTGTTCCATCGGGCAGGATCTCTGTGCGCCTTTCGCCGCGCGCTGTGGCCAACTGTATTTTTTTGCCATCATGCCAGTTACCGGAAAGCAGCAGCCCCGCTCCCCCAGCCACGGCAGTACAGGCGGCAAGCCCGGCCACCACGAAGCCGCGCCGGGAGGCGAAAAAACGCCGCTGCGTACTGCTCCGGGGTTCCACTGCCAGCGCGCGCATCTGACTGGCCGGCACGCGATCGGCCCATTGCCACAACTGCTCCATCGCCCTGTATTCCTTGTCGTGCTCCGGGTTGGCCTGGCGCCAGGCATGCAGCGCAGCCAGTTGCTTCGGCGAACATTGGCCTGCGTTTACCAGGGAGAACCACCAGGCAGCAGCCTCTCGCGGGTCGTCCGGGGGTGTATGTAGCTGATCTGTCATGCGTTAGCTAACCGAATGCCCGGCTCCTTTTAGGGTAAATACACAATGTATACCCTTGTTTCGAGTAAGACGAATGGCCAATGATAAAACCTGAATTCAATGCGGCGAATAATGGTCAAGTCGCTCACGCAGATGACGCAATGCCCGGATCATGTATTTTTGCACCATATTGACGGAAATATCCAGGCGCTGCGCGATTTCCTCCTGCGAATAACCTTCTATTTTCTGCCAGATAAAGACCTGCCGGCATTTTAACGGCAATTCTGCCAGCGCCGCCGTCAGACTGTCAATCAACTGCGTATTGCGAATATGAGCATCGGGATCATCTATTGCCGGCTGATCGTTTTCGTGCAGACCATGTAGTGGCAACGTATCCAGAATCCGGGCCCGCCGATGCTGATCGGTAAGGCGGTTGCGCACACAGCGATGCAAGAATCCCCTGGGGTGCGCTAACGTTGTGGTTATTTTCCCTTCCAATGCCATGGCCAGGACATCATGCGTTGCGTCTTCCGCATCCTGTCTAGAGCCGGCACGACGGGTCCACGTCCTTAGCAACTCCTGATAATACTGCAGCCAGTCGCCGGGCAGCGTGCGCAAATCGGTCATAATCGTTCAGCTTCAGCGATGACCCAGCCATTTCATGGTGACGGGCGACGCCTCGGCCAGCGGAAATGAGGTGGAATGCGATGATCCGTCCCAGCCTTCAGCGGTAAGCCATAGTTGCGCGTCCGGTGCAGTATCCTTGGGAATCAGGACAGCAATCTGCATGTTGTAAACACTACCGAAACCAATAGCGCCCGCCGTACGCAGGCTACGCGGCTTACCCACACGCAGGTAGACTGCGCGGACTGCACTGCGGCACGACTCGCACAGTGATACAGAAAAGGTTTTTACAAAACCGGCAGTACCATCCCGTCGTGGCTGCATGGCATCGAACTCGGCCATATGCACTTCCCACGGACCCACTTTCTTGGTGCCCAGATCGTGCACACCCAGCCCCAGATCCCCCGAGAACAGCGCCTGGTCTTTTATGTAGCGCGGCACGAAACACAGCGGGATCAGAATGGTCAGAACACTCAGATGAAAACGCCAGCGATACCACCACACCTTGAAACCCGACCGTGACCCGGAGCCGATTGCCTGAGCCTGACTATTCATGATGCACCCTTTTCTGTTTTCAAAAAGCGTCCGCCCGCTGCTGCTGGCGACTGGTGTCCCCTCTGGCTCACCAACGTATTTTGCCGACGAGATTGGCGATGTTCACGAAACATGCCGGCCGTTTCCTTTGCCGTTCGCTTGGTCCAGATCAGCATCCCTGACAGAACCATCATGGTCAGCAAAAGACCAAAGAAGAAATACACCAGCTTGAGCCACAGTCCGGCAAAATCCCCGGTGTGTAGCGGGCGCATGGACTCGGTCACCAGTTCCAGGCCGGAATAATCCGATACAGTACGTGAGGAATCTACATTGCCGGTATATGGATTGACCGATGCTCGCTCAAGAATGAGTGGATAACTGCTGCGCCCTGTCACCGTATAGTGGCTGTAGGCATTTGCAGGCAGAAAGATGGATTCGGCCTGCATGTCCGGAAAATGGCCCTTGGCCTTTGCCACGGCCTGATCGGGCGACAGCAGCAGACTCCTGGCCGATCCGTCCGTGCGCGTAGGTACATCCTGGCGTTGCACCATAGCAGGCGGCGGCGCCGTTGAAATGGAAATACTATTGTCGAACAAAACGGCTTCGATCAGGAACCAGGTGGCGGTCACACTGATAATGGCAATGAAAGGCACAGACCAGATACCTGCCAATCGGTGAAAATCTCCCCAGAAGATGCGCCCGCCCTGGCCAATGCGCAGGCGGGGCTTGAAGTAGCCGCGCCAGAATCGCTTGTATACCACCAGGCCGGTAATCAGGGAAATCAGCATGGGAATGCCCAGCAACGAGACGGCATACCAGCCCCAGGCAAAACCGTTGGTAAACGGCACCAGCAGCCAGCCGTGCAAGGCTCGTATAAATTGCCTGAAATCAAAGCCGGAAATCTGACCCTGTATTTCGCCTGTGTAAGGATTAACGTACAACCGGCCAGACTTGCCATCCTGATAAGTGGTATTGACCGTCAGGGCAAACTGCGACTTGACTGGTCGGCGTATGGAGTTCACTACCGAGCCCGGATGGGCCTTTTCAACGCGCGCCAGAACCTCGTCATAGGTGAGCATTCTGGGGTTACCGGCAGGCGGATTGGCCCGCACCATCGGGCTGGCCAGCCATTCAATTTCCTGGCTGACCGTCGCGATACTGCCGGTCAGGCAAATGAAAAAGATAAAGCCCCAGATTGGCAATGCCAGCCAACTGTGAATAAGGAACCAGAGCTTGGCTTTGGATTTTTTCTTGGCCATGCTTATCAAGCCTCCCCAACAATCAACAATTCAGATGTCATCAACATACTCCGCCTGTCCTGCATTAACCCGGGCTACCGGCAAGCAGCGCCTGCACAAGTTGCTGGCCTGCTACTTCCAGCACAGCTACCGGATCGTTACCCTCGGTTTCTACAACCACCGGATCTGCGCCCGCCTTGGTAATCGCAGCAGCAAGATCGGGGCTTGCGGCTTCATGCAACAGAACTGCATGTACGTCATTGTCCTGGATGACTTTGCCCAGTGCGGCCAGTGCCTGCGCGTTCCACTCGGCCGGTGTGGTCACCGGCACAACATCAAGATTGAATGCGCCAGCCAGTGACTGCAATCGCGGAGACAACACAACGACAGACAGATTCGTCGCATCCAGCAGCGCAGACTCCACCTGGGCGTTCAGGGCAATCAGGCGCTGGCGCAATGTCGCCAGATTCGCCTCGACGTTGTCCTTGGCATCCGGCTCCAGCCGCTGAACATCAGATGCGATAATGTCAGCCATCCGCCCCATATTTACCGGGTTGAGCCACGGATAGTCTGCTGCGGTGTTGGTCTCTGCTGTGGAGGCTATACCTGGCAGACCGTGGTCCACGGGATTGGCGGCATCAATTTCAATGACCCGAATATTGTGTTTTCGCGCCAGCGGATAAAGTGGATCGTCCGGCCAGATAGAACGCAGATGGACCACCGCATCAGCCTTTCGCACGATGCGATCAAAAGATTTCGCACCCCGACCCGACAAATAAGAATAATGACGAGATGCCGGTAAATTGGCGGGCGTAGCCCGACCCGGCACGATACCGCTACCTTGCGTCAGGGCCTCGAGCAATCCGTAGACCACCGGATGCGCTGCCACGACGGTTGTTGCCTGCCGGGTCTGCGCCGACGACCCGGCAGGCGCTGCGGCCGCTGCCGCGCCTGGGACTGCGCCAGAAACCACATTGCGTTGAACCGTAGTGTCTGCAGCGCTGCGACTGCGTGCCGAGACATTATCCTGGGCCAGCGATGGATTGACCAGCGCCGTTGCCATGCATAGTGTCAGCAGCGCCAGTCGTATCGGAGAAAAATAAGGGGGAGAGACAGCAATCGGCTTCATGCCGTTGTTCCTTTCAATGCAGGGATAAATCCCCTGGCCAGCGCCGAGAGAATAAACACGCTACCGGCAACCAGAATGATGGCAGCGCCCGAAGGTACCGGCAAAGCGAACTGAATCGGCAGAAGAATACCTGCCAGGGTACTGACAATCGCAATCGCAATTGATAACCAGAAAAAGCCGCGCATCGATTGCGCCAGAATTCTTGCTGTGGCCGCCGGGATCACCAGCAACGCACCAACCAGGATTGCACCAATGACCTTGACTGCGGCAACAGTTACAAGCGTGACCAGCACGACAAACAGATAGTCCATCAGTGTTGTGCGTACCTTGCGTACTGCAGCCAGCTGCGGATTGAAGCTGGACAGGATCAGATGGTTGTAGTTGAACAGCGCCAGGCATGCGGTCAGCAACCCGATAACACTAAGCACCAGCAGGTCCTGCGAGGTGACTGTCAGTACCGAACCAAACAGGACATTTTCCAGAATATGAATATTGATCTTGCCTGCCAGCAACAGTAGCAAGCTGCCACCCAATGCCAGTGAAATGGATAGAAAAACCCCGATTAATGTATCGGAGGCCAGACCGGTACGGTTGCGCAGATAATTGAGCAAAATGCCGAATAACAGACAGAACCCGAATAGACTGCCATATGGACCGGTGTAGGGTTCACCGACAAGAATCCCGATGGCCACGCCAGTCATGGCTGCATGCCCCACCGCTTCGGAGAAAAAGGCAAATCGCTTGACCACAACCAGTGTGCCCAGCCCACCCAGCAATGGCCCGATGATCAGGCCGGCCATAAAGGCATTGACCACGAAACCATACGTAAACATTTGCGGCAGCACCCCGTCCTGGGCCCATTGTTGCAGCAGCGCGCGAATCGTATCAAAGATCATGCCGCCACCCTCGCTTGCGCAGACAACTCGGGCGCTGCAGTGTGAGCATCCATGCGCGGATGAGCAGAGAACAAGACCAGCAATTGTTCGGTTGACAATACCTGCCCGGGCTCGCCTTCAAAAACAATCCTGTGGTTCAGACCGGTGACCCGGTCCGCCAGACGCCTGACCGCATCAAGATCATGCTCCACCCACAGAACGGTAACGCCGTTGTTACGCCAGTAGCCTAGCAAATCTTCAAAGACGGCAACGCCGGCTTCATCCAATGCCGCCATGGGTTCATCCAGCACCAGCAGCGACGGGGCGGGAATGAGCGCCTGCGCCAGCATGATACGCTGGCGCTCGCCGCCCGAGAGCGCACCCATACGCCGCTTGCGCTTGTTGTGCATGCCAACGCGCGTCAGAGCGTCGTCAATGGCGTGAGTGTTGCGCGAGGACAATCCGAAAAACGCCGGCCTGCGCTGTGTCATAACACCCATGAAATCGTTAACCGTCATGGGTAGGGTTCGATCAAATTCCAGAGCCTGTGGCACATATCCGATCACGCCCGGCTGCGCAGGCCAGGTCAGCGTCAATGTGCCCTGATGCGGCATCTGCCCCATCAGGGTTTTGATAAGCGAGCTTTTACCCGCGCCGTTCGGGCCGATCAGTGCATGAATACTGCCGGCCGGCACATGTAGATCAATGTCATGCAGAATCCGCGTCTGGCCAAGCGTGAGCCTGACCTGACGCATGTCGACGGACGGCCCTGTCATTTGCGGGACTCCTGCATTGCGCGCACCACGGTGTCCAGGTTCTTTGCCGTCTCGGTCTCCAGCTTATCGGCCGAGTATTCGCCATAGGAGATATGTGTCAAGGGATAAAGACGGACACCGGTCTCGTTGCGAATCGTATCGACATACGTTGACGGAAAATCCATTTCTGAAAAAATCACATTCACATCCAGATTCTTCAACTGGTCTATCGTGCCCTTAAGCTGGGCCGGGCTGGGTTCAATCCCATGCGCGGGTTCAACCACTGCAGTCACTTCCAGTCCGAATTCACGCAACAGGTAATCATAGGCCCCATGGATCGTGGCCACGCGCATTGCACCTGCAGGCACACTTGCCAGGCGCTGCAACGCCTGCGCTCGCAGGGTGCGCAGCTTTTTCGTATACTCGCGGGCATTGTTCCGGTACGCTTGCGCATTGTCCGGATCTATCTTCGCCAGCTCACGCGCAATGGTGTTGACCTGAGCGATAGAACCGGTGACCGACAGAAAGGTATGCGGGTTTACAATTTTTCCTGATGATGCCCCGCTACCGGCACGAGCTGCTGACCCCGTCGCTGCCAGCAAAGGCACATTGGCATTGGCCTCGATCAGCGGCACCTTGGGATTGTCGCTGGACTGAATCATGCGATCGGCAAAATCATCATGGCCGATTCCGTTGACCACGATCACGTCCATGTCATTGATGCGCTTGATATCTTCGGCCCGAGGCTCATACGCATGCGGATTAAAACCGGCAGGAATAAGGGGGACCACCTGCGCCCTGTCACCAACAATATTGGCGACGTAGCTGTAATAGGGATGCAAGGTCACGCCGATGCGCAACACCTTGGCGCTGGCAACGCTGCAAACGCCCAGCAATACCACTGAACCGCAAAAAAAAGACACGGCGCGAACCCGACCGGCAAAAACAGACAGCAAAAAAGACATCATGAGTGTTGAAAAAAAATAGGTTGAGTGCTGCTGCACTAGTGTTGGTGGCGTGTGGCACCGGCGTCAAATTGCGAGACTATCTGCTGCCAGCCTTCTTGCGTCAGATTGTCCGGATTCAGACCGGCAGGCACCTGCGCTGCGACGCTCGTCGTTTTGTGCAGCCAAACCTGAGCAAGGTTGCCTTGTTGCTCAGCATGGGTAGTGACCTGCTGTGACCGCGTCACTCGCAACAACATTGAGCCCGCAGTATTCGGTTCTTGCGTAACGCCGATATAGGCAACCACCTGGCCTTCCTGCTTCATTTGCCAGTCGTGGCCACCACGTCGGTCCGTGGCAGCATCCACCACAAAGGGCGGAATCATTTGCCCGGCCAGGTCGCTGACCTGCGGCGGCGTTTGCTCGAAACCGATCTCCTCGGCGGCAACCAGCAGATCGGCGTACACACCCTGCTCTGCCGCAGTCAAGCCGTGGCGTGCATCTATCTGGCCTGTTTGTATCTGCGAAACCGGAGCACTTGTTGTTCGCAAAACGATAGTTAGCGTGGCAAGCAGCACAATAACTACGCACACTGCCAGAACCGCGCTCGTTTCATGTCCCGCACCGGCAGGCCGAATGGCCTGTACCGTCATTGTGCGATCTCGCTCTGGTCGATCTCTACCACGTGGCCCGGGCCCGCGTCGAACAGGATATAAAACTCCTGCTCCGGCTTCTTGAATTCCAGGGTGGAGTCTTGGGACAATTTCCCCGGTAGCAGCACTTTTTCATCATAGGAGATAACATCCAGTGTCACGCCTGGCGCTGCCGAGCCGTCGGAAAAACCGCCCGTGCACAGTACTTTATCGGCGCCCACCGCCTTGCAGGAAGCAACCGGATTATGGGCCCAGGCCGATGTGGCGGCCAGCGCAGACAGAAAAAAAAAGGCGGTCAGGAACGCAGACCGTGTGCTGTGTGAAGATTTCATAGGGAGAAAGGCCGGTGAGACGGCGCAGATCCGAGGATCATGCGACGGACGATATAAAACAGTGTTATATCGCGGTACTGTAACCGAATTAATAGTTAATGTAAACTATTCTCATTGTCATTTCTATTAAATGGCGCATTGTTACAACGAATGGCGCTCAACCGGCTAGCATCAGTGCTGATGCCGCCCGCGTGTTTAGCAGTACCCCTGCATCGGCCTGTCGGCCTCCACGGCAGCCACACCCTCTACAGCACGCAGCTCGGTCACTTTTTCGGCCTCGATATTGCCCGAGAACAGGCCCAGGGCAGTCATTTCCCGCTCTACGGCCATGCCTTGCCGGCGACAGTCTTCCACAACCACAGAAAAACGATTCCGATAGGTCTCCTTGACCAATACCGTCAAAGTAATGCGTGCCATCGCCATCTCCCGATTGTTTTTCACCGGCGCATTTACGAATCCGTGCCCTGACCATTGACTGCGGCCGGATGTCCGGGCGCCTGAACCAGCCCTCGGCCCACATCCCGCTGCGGCAATGGCAATGGGCGGGCATTTTGCACGATGCGATCGCGCAGCACGCTTCCCCTGGCCGCGGGATCGGACTCGGCAAACAACGCGGCCACCCCGGCAACGAACGGCGTGGCCATGCTGGTGCCGCTGATGGTATTATAATTTTCCGGACGCGGCCATGATGAAAGCACATCGACCCCCGGCGCCGCAATGTCTACCTGCCCGCCATCATTTTGCAGGCCGCCGCTGGAAAAGGGGGCTATCGCCATATGCTCGTCAATTGCAGCTACCGCGACAATGGATGGGCAATTGGCTGGATGTGAAACCGGCGCGATGTGGTCAGGTCGTTGGCTCTCATTGCCGGCAGCCGCAATGATCAGCGTACCGGCAGCCAAAGCGCGCTTTGCCACTTCTTCGAAAATATGTGAATAGCTATCCCCTTGCTTGGCGGGACTGCCCAGTGAAAGGGAAATAATTTCGCAACCGGCGCCCACTGCCCAGTCAATGCCATCGAGCACACTGCCGTCGCCGCCACTGCCATCATTGCCCAGAACCTTGCCGATATATAGTTGTGCTTGCCCGGCCACGCCATAACGCGGGCCGGCAACCGGCTTAAGGATCCCGGCGGCAATACCGGAGCAATGCGTGCCATGACCATTTTCATCCTGGACGTCGGCCCCGGTCACAAAAGAGCGCGACTCAATCTGCCGTTGTGCAAAATCCTGATGCTGTAGATCAAGGCCGGTATCCAGAACCGCCAGACGGATACCTTGGCCGGTGTAATCTGAGTGATCTGCGCCGCAGGCACGTACGCCCCAGGTCGCCTGCGCATCGGAAGCGCCCTGCGTAGCACCCGCAGCCGGATTCGACGGCATCCCAATTGCATGTACGCTACGCTCGGCCTCAACCATCAGGATATTGCTCTGCGCCTGCTGTGAAGCCATTTGTATCGCATTGCCTGCCGCCACTTCGCATCGGATCAGGGCAGCGCCAATATGATTAAAGATAATCGCACAGTTCAGCTCCAGCGTCGTGTACTGCCGATCTGTCGTGCGCTCGGACTGGATGGAAGCGCCGGTAATACGCTGCAAATCCCGTATGCCTTCTTCGGTTCGCCCCTGCCGCAGCAGCACAATATAGCGGCCGGTCGTGTTGGCAGATTCAGCCATACTGTTCTCCTTCTTTAACAAAGCTGTCGGATTTCAACAGGACCCTGACAAGCCACCCCGGCCAATCAGCCGTCAATCGGCGCATGCACCAGTGACACTGCAGGCGCTGCGCGGCACTCAGCAGATCCGTGCGATATCCGGTATTAAATAAAGCTTACTACAACGGCGTGGTAATTTCACTTGTCATTTTCTCACTTTTTATTTTGATACATTGCCTGGCTATTGTCCAAGTCCTGTTCGCTGCGCGCATCCTGCAACAAGGCCGCACGCGAAGCAGCCAGTTCCTCGGTAATCCAGGTGCGCAATGCCGCCAGCGCAGGCCAGTCCCGCAATGTCGGGCGATATACCAGATGAATGGCATGCGCGGTGTCGTAAGCGACCGAGATGGGTGACAAGCGAATCAACTTGCCATTGCGAATAGCATCTGCAGCAAGCAGCTCTCGCGCCAGCGTCAGGCCCAGCCCTTGTTCTGCAGCCTGCAGCATCAGCCCCATATCGTTGAACTCGGCCACGGTATTGAACGGCACCTGCAAACCGGCAGCAGCAAACCAGGCCTGCCAGGCGCCGCGGTCACCCAGCAGCGGTTCCTTGAGAAAGGCCGCGGGCGGCGCGTCGACAAGACGGCGCGCGTCCACGGCGCAACCGACCACAATCAGCGGCATGGGATCATCAAAAAGACGGTCTGCCACCACGCCCTGCCACGGCCCCATGCCCTCGCGCACCGCAGCATGGAACCCGTCACGTTGCAAATCAACAATTTGCTGAGATGTGGTTATTTCAAGTGCGATGTCGGGATGGCGTTCCCGCCAGCGCTCCAATCTTGGCAACAACCAGCGCTGCGCAAACGAGGGCACCACCGAAATGCGCAGCTTTTTCTCTACGCTGTCCGAAGCCTGCCTGGCCAGTTGCACCCCGTCCTCCAGCTGCATCATCGCAGACTGCACGGAACACAAAAACGCAGCGCCGGCCGCGTTGAGCACGATTCTACGACCCTGGCGTTCGAATAGGGCAAATCCCAACGAGCTTTCCAATTGACGGATCTGCTGGCTGACCGCGCTATGCGTCAGGTGCAGCACTTCCGCAGCGGCCCGCAGGTTTTGCAGCTCGGCTACGGTACGGAAGGCGGGAAGCGTATTTAAGGGAATTCTGGCCATCACGTTCACCTTGAGTCAAGCCTCTGATCGTAGTGAGGCTATTGGTAAGAATTAATGACCAATCTAGTTAAAAACAATTGATTTTCTTTGGCCAAATGGATAGTTAAACTTACCATAAGTGTGCTGCTTTCAGCAACGCTTATACACAACGAGCCTAAGGAACGATCATGAATCCAGCTATCCAGACCCCTTCCTGCCCCAACCTTGCTTGCGCTTGCCAAAGCCAAAGCCAAAGCCGATTTCGCAGACTGTTCACGACATTGTGGTCCAAAGCACGACATCAGACATGGAATACCCTACCCGGCGCAGTCAACCTCGATGACCCCTGGTCAACGGCAGTCAGCCAGATCCAGCATCTGGATTCGCATGTGCTGGCCGATATCGGCGCTCCGCGATGGGTCATAGACGAAGTCAGCCGCCGCCAGCGCAACGATGGCATACTGGATATCAATAGAAAATGGTAATGTCCGGACAGAAGTGGCGCAGGCCAGGCAATACATCAATGCTAATGCGGCGGCGATTGCTGAAGTCGTTATTACAAGGGTTCGGACGACGCCGGCACCCGGCATTGAGGATTACCCGCCATTCATATTCATCATGGTGCGGTACCAGGCGTGAAACTGCGCCATTCCCTCTTCCAGCGGAATCTGATAGGGGCCGTGGTCATTGCGATCCCGTAAATACAGCGCGCGACGCCCTTCGTCAATCCTGACCGCTATTTCGTCATCCTCTTCGGCCGTCTCCATATAGGCCTTGCGATGGTACTCGGCCAGTTCCGGGCTGAACGCCAATACATCGTCGGGATAATAGAATTCAATCAGATTCAGCGTTTCCCCTGGGCCCTTGGGAAACAATGACGACACCACCAGCGCATGCGGAAACAGTTCGATCATCAGCGTAGGATAGATAGCGATCCAGATCGCTCCAAACTGAGGTACCTCATCACCCATGTATTCCTTGAGCAGTCGCTCCCATTCCCGATATACCGGTGTACCTCCCTTTTGCAGGGTTTGTTCGGCGCCGACCGTCTGCTTGCAATACCAGTTGCCGTAAGCCCAGCGCAGGGCATCGCACTCTACGTACTTGCCCAACCCCGGGTGAAATGGCCCGATATGATAATCGTCATTGTAGATTTCAATAAAGGTTTTCCAGTTGCATGGGCAGCTATGCGTTTCCACATGATCAAGCCGGTAATGGGAAAGATCATGCCCCAGTTCATCAAACAACGTGTGAATATCGTGTGGCAGGCCGGACGGATGCTCAAACAAAAAACCGCTCATGTTCAGCAAGGGAGATGACTCCAGCTTTTTGCACTGGCGAATTTCAAACTGCGGCGCCGATAAAAGCTCGCCATCGGCGCGATAGGTCCAGGCATGGACCGGGCAGACAATATTGCCGCCGGTCTGTCCCAGCGAACCGCGATGTTCGGTCAGTTCGCAATTGGTGCTGTAACTGCCCAGCATCAATGCCTGGCGGTGGCGGCAGACGTTGGACATCAGTTTGATGCCATCTGCATTGTGTACCAATACCCGCCCGCCGTTTTCCTGTGGCAGCGCATACCAGTCCTGCACGTCTGGCACACTGTTCTGGTGCCCGACATAAAGCGGGCTGCAACGGAAAATATGTTGCTGCTCCTGCTCATAGACTGTCTGATCAAAATAGGCACTGACAGGCAATGGAGAAGCCAGCTTCAGAATGTCTGCAAGGTCCATGCGAATTTCTCCGAAAAGATTACGCGGGTTCAGGCTGCGACATCAGGTTTGAGGCCTCCAGCTCGGCCACAGACAACGCACGAAAGCGCGCGACGGGGTTGGGCAGGTTCTCGGCCATGGTCAGGCTGCCAGCAGTATCTGACAGATCCACCATCTGCAGGTTGTTTTTCAATTGCAGACGGTTCAGGCATGAGTGTCTGAAATCATCCGCAAAGAAGTCGTAGCGGGCGAATTTATCGGCCAAAGCCGGATGTGCCTGCTGATAGCGCTTGACGGAAAGCGCAGCCAGCGTCCAGAACTGTTCTTCGCTGCAGCAACCACTGCTATGCAGGATGTCGCTCATATGCCTGAACACGCCATCAAAAATATCGATGAATATGCCCAATATTTTGTAGTCTTCCGGCACGCTTACCTTAAGACGGGCAATATGCTCCGGAATATCAAAGTCCTGATCCAGAATTGCACTTTCTTCGGCAATATCCTTCATGATGCAGCGCTGCGGCACATTACTGTGGTCCATGACCATGATCAGATTCTCGCCATGCGGCATAAACACCAGTTCATAAGCATAGAAACAATGCACCACGGGAACCAGGAAAGCGTCGAAATAGCGGCTTAGCCATTGACTGCTGGACAAGCCGGACTGCTCAATCATCAGAGGCAACAGCGCCTGTCCGTCGCGATCACGATGCAATAACGATGCCATGGTCATCAGCCGTTCTGTTTTCTGTACTTTTGCGGCCGGGCTTTCACGCCACAACACAGACAGCATCTTTTTGTAGGGGCTGTCCTTCTTCAGTGCTGCCTCATAATAGCGATTGGTATAGCCGATAGAGGCAACTTCCTGAAGGATGTCAAAACCGTTCTGGCGTAAAAAAGGATCGTTGCCAATTAATTGCTTGAGCCATTCATTGATTGCCGGGGTCCCTGCCATGTAATAAGGAGACAAACCGCGCATAAAGCCCATGTTAAGAATGGACAGGGAGGTTTTTACATAGCATTTGTCATGATCCGTGTGATTGAAATAGGTGCGGATCGATTGCTGCGCCTGATACATATCCTGGCCAATGCCCAGGTATACAATATTGCGTTGGGCAATGTCTGCCGCAAACGCAGTGCTCAAGCGGTTGAACCACTGCCATTGATGCGTGGGCATAAATAAATAGTCATCAGGGTTCAGTCCCTGTGTCTGCAACTGCGCGCGATAGTCAGTTACCTGCTCCGACCCCAATTCACTGCGCACAAAACTGTCATATTCAAGAGTGGAAAGCGACGCGAAATGGGCATGGACGCGATGAACGGCCAGCCATACCAGCGTAAAGCGACTGCCAGTTTCCGGCGTATAGCTTTCATAATCGAACACATTAAAGCCAATGCGACCGTTGTTGGCCACAAAGCCCGGATGCCCCTCTGTCATGGCTGCTTCTATCTGTTGATAGTCTGCGTGCAACAGAGCCTTGCTGTCCAACGACTGATGGCATCGCTTGTACGCTGCGCCATACAACGTGCTGCTTATTTCATCAAGATACACCGGCAATTTGTCGGCGGGTATGGCCAGCGTCTCCTTGAAGTCGATAATAAAAGATAAGGCATCCGGATCAAGCGTCTGGCCGTTGCAGATACGGGTGACCGATGGTTCTGAAACATGCCAGTGCCGTAACATCATGGGGCGAGCCAGGTACTGGTACTGCGTTTGGCCATCGTCTGAGACCAGTACATAGGCCTGCAAGCTATCGTCAAGCCCAGTATGGCGAGCATCATGAGGCACGTCACTGTGCGCGGGCGTCAGAATCTGTTCGTGCGAAAATTCGGCAATGGCTTTGGCAACCAGATGACGATTGACATGTTTCCAGATCTCGGGGTCGAGATGGCGCAGATGCTGTTGCGCGGGCGGAACGGGATAATGACTCATCTTAGTATTTCCTGAAAGTGATAGGGTTGCTTCGAAGGCTGGCCGGGTAGCGATAGACAGCATGGCCTGCTTGGTTTCAAGGGCAATCAGACCGACCTCTGAAAATCCGGCCTTGCGGTTGATTGCCCTTACCTTGTTATTGCGGCTATCGGGTTCAACCACGACCCGTCGTGCACCCACCTGGTGAAACAGGTAATGCATGACATGCCGCATGACATCCAGCGTATAGCCACGACGCTTTTCGGTTGCCGGAGCCACGAAAAAATGCATACCAATGTCGCCAGGCTTCACCTCGTAATGCCCGGCAATAGCATGATGCTGCGGGTTATAACATTCGAGCAGAAAACAAATCTGCCCATGCTGCGTACCCACCCAGGCCCACTCATGCGCGCTGGCCTGCTGCGCCTTGTAGAACGCCAATACTTCCTGCCGGGTCATGCCGGCCATGTCCCAGTAGCTGGCGTATTCCAGGTCAAACCACGGATGAAATACGGGTACATCCTGCTCGGGAACGAGTTCCCGAATCTCAAACGCGCCGGGATTCCAGTTCAATCTCTTTACTCCTGTCTGTATCGGTGTCCTGCGGAACACCGGCTGTCTTGATATGGTCCAGATCCAGCGTCAGTTTATTGGCCAGCCACGTTAACGCTATGCCGGCCGCTGCGATCAGGAACACGGCCTGATGGCTGATCAGGCTGACGATATATCCTGCACACCAGGAGGAAATAAGCACGCCCAGATTCTGGAAAAAATTGGTGATGCTAAAGTGATGCGCATAATCTTCCTTGCGGCTGATGCTAAACAGGCTGACTTCCAGTTTGACCGCAATCTGAAACAAGCCCCAGCCGTACATGCAACGCCCAATCACAATAGCAATATCAGACGGAATCGACTGCAGGTACAGGCCAACCAGCGACAACAACAGATTCCAGGACAGGTTTTCATTGCGCTGCGTCGCCGTTGCGCTCAGCCGATGCTTGACAATCAGGGCAACCACCGCCGCCAGTCCTGGTATGGCAAAAATCAAGCCGGCCAGCGTCTGGTCCTTTTGTGCAGTTGCATAAATCCAGTATTCAGAAAAGAATGGTCGTATCAGATAGGCACTGAAATCAAACACAAACATAATCAGGCTCAACGTCAGGATACCTTTGGTCAAATGCGAGAACCCGCGGCGTGTTGCTACCGGCGCGGGCGCCGTGGCATCATCAGCGACAATCGCAGCTGTATCCTTGATGTCCTGTGCATTGATATCCTCCTGCTTGTTGACCTTGATAATTTTTCCCGTGCGATTGAGCCACAGCGTAATCGCCATTTGGCCAAAATCGCCGGCGGCCATCAGCACCAGCGCCGCGCTCGCTCCCAGATGCTGCAATATGTAGCCACCCGAGGCCGCAGCCAAAATGCCCGAGATGTGCACCACAACAGAGAGTAGCGCGATGGTCCGGCTATGCTCTTCGCTATTGACGATGCGCATCAGGTACGGAAACATCAGCAAGTAACTGCTTTTGAACATGAACATAAGCATGGTCAAAACCCAGTACTGCGTCAGCGTTTCTGCCCAGATGGCCGACAGGCACAGCAGGCCCGCGATACACTGGGTAAAGCCGATAAGCGACATGGGCTCGAACCGTTTGGCTACCCGCACCCAGATCGGCAGCGTACACATGACAGCAATCGAAATGGCTGCCACATACATCCCGGTGTGCACCTGATCGGTGTTGCCATAGCGCATGTCGAAAAACTGCGGGTAAAAGCCGATAAGCACGGTGTCGCTCATCATGCCCAATGCAGACATAATGATAATGGCAAGGCGTATGGTCATTTGTCGCTCAACTGTGCAAACTGGTTGTTCTCTTGCGGCGTGAACGACTGGAAGGTCGTACCGGTATCAATCGCATACACTTGCCGCTTCATGATCGCATTGATAATGCGGGCATTGCGAAAGCAATTTAATCCCAGGTCGGGGTTCGTCAGACCATGACTGTCAAAGCCCGCATTCTGAATATAGACTTCATCACCATTGATATCCGCTGCGTAATCTTGAGCCAGGCGGTAGCGCCCCTGGCTGGTCAGACGAATTCTGCCCGCAATCCCCTGCATAAATTCCGGAATGCGATAGCAATAGCCGGTGGCAAACACGATTTCATCTGTCATGAAGCGATACCGCTTGCCAGTCTGGCAGTGATCAAAAACCAGTTCCGTGTCGCTGCCGCGTCGGCTGCACTGCGTAAGTGCCATATTGGTGTACAGATGGGTGCGGCTGGCGCTGTCTGGCGACTTTTCATCCAGCTCGTCATAAATCTGTTCAATCAGACTGGTATTGATGCCATTGAAAATACTGACCTGGTCCTGCAGCGTCTTGTGCTTTTGCTGCTCGTCCAGCTGGTAAAAATGCTCGGCATAGTCAGGCGTAATCAGTTCAAGCGTAAGCTTGCCGGTTTCCATCTGAAAGAAACGGGAAGAACGCGTGATCCAGTACAGCTCGTAATCGTGCCGCTCCATATCGTGCAACAAATCATAATAGATTTCAGCGCCGCTCTGGCCACTGCCGATCACCGTAATCCTGCGTGCTTTCTGCAAGCGGGTTTTTTGCCGCAGGTACTGCCCGGTATGCGCAGACAAATAGTCTTCGCCAACGCACGCGGGCAGGCTGGGCACGCTACCGATACCGACTACCAGCTTGCGTGCACGATATTGCAATTGGATTTGATTGTGCAAATCGGTCACTGTGGCCACATAACATTGATCGGTCTCGTCATACGCCAGCGCGGTCACTTGCCGTTCGTAATGGACACTGTCCAGTTGCGAGGCCGCCCACTGGCAATAACGATTGTATTCCTGCCGGCTCAGATAAAAATTCTCCCGAAAATAATAGCGGTAGATTTTTCCCTGTTGCTTGCAGTAGTTCAGATAAGTGAAGGGGCTGGTCGGATCGGCTAGCGTAACCAGGTCGGCCATGAAGTTATTCTGCAGCGTCGTGCCCGGAATCATCATGCCATCGTGCCAGCTGAACGCGTTTTTGCGCTCCAGAAAAACGGCGGTCAGATTCTCCACCGGCGCCATCAGACATGCCAGGCCCAGGTTGAAGGGCCCCAGGCCTACCCCCAGCACGTCGTAAATGATGTCTACTGTTTTACTGCCCTTCATGATCTGCTACCTTGATTCTTTAGTACTTTAATTGAACATTCATGCCAACCGAGCGCGAAGGAGCGTAAAAGCCTTGCTCCCATTGCGTCGATGTCAGGTATTTCTTGTCAAACAGATTCTTAACGTTGACCCCCACCGTGACATTCTTGTTGACTTCGTAACTGGCCATCAAATCGGCCACGGCATACGATTTTTGTTTCAGATGGATGTCTTCTCCCGCCGGAGTCTGGCCTTGCAGGCGACTAGTGCCGGATTGCCAGCGTACCGCGCCGCCGACCTTCAGCCCTTGAACAGCAGGGACTGCGTACGACGCTGCGACGGTAAAGGAGTTTTTCGGAACGAATTGGCGTACGGCCTTGCCGTCCTCATCCTTGATTGAGAAAAAGTGGGTATAGCCGGCGCTGACCTGCAGACCAGGCATGACTTCACCTTGCAAGGCCAGTTCAAATCCGGCAGAGCGCGAGTTCACGGCCTTATATCGACTCAGGCCATCCAGAAATGTGTCATATTCCGCGGTGTTGTCCTGCTCGGCCCGAAATAGCGCGACACTGCCATTGATTTTGCCGTCGCTGGACTCGCCCTTGAGGCCAATTTCATAGTTTTTTCCTTCAATGGCCGGCAGTATCTGGCCATTGATGTCTACTTGCGATTGTGGATTGAAAATACCTGTATAGCTGGCATACACCGAATAATTGTCATTCAGGTCATAGATCAGACCCAGATAGGGAGACAGTTTATTGCGCTTGTATTCACGAGGCTCGCCATAGTGCTCGCCTGTACTGGTTGCCCTGGTGTAATTGAGACCGGCAATCACTTTGAAATCATCGTGCAGGTTCAGGCGTGTCGCCGCAAACGCCGTGGTTTTACGAACCGTAAAATCGGAAAAGGTTTCGGTACCATTGGCAAAATCGGGACGTGGGAACTGTCTGTCCCAGGTGAACAAAGACGGCAAAGCCACACCCACATCCGCTTCCAGTGACGTCATGTAATTTTTGCTGCGATTGGCATTGATCCCGAACATCACGTCATGCTCGCGGCCGCCCAGCCAGTATTTTCCTGTGGTGCTGATATCAGCAATCCATTGTTTCTCGTATCGATCGTACTTGGTCGGATAGGTCGAGAGCCCCAGGCCGGTCGTTCGGTCCGGCACGCCATATGCCAGAAACTGCTCCGCATCCTGTGTGATTTTCCGATAGGTCAATGAGCCTTTGGTTTTCCAGCCGCCGCCCCAATCGTGATTCAGTTCAGCAAAGCTGGTTTGATCAGTGGTATTCCAGTATGCCCAGTCCGGTGCGTAGCTATCCGATACATCGTAATCAATCGAACTGCCGTCAGTATAGTAAAGCGATAAGGCACCCCACATGGGTGATTTCGATTTGTTCCTCTGATAGGTGTGCCCCAGCGTCAACGTTGTGCGATCACCCAGGTCAGCATCCACAATCACACCCAGCATGCGTTTTTCCAGGCCGTAGCGATCAAGATGAGAATTGCCTTTCTGGTAGGCGCCAATAAGCCGGCCGCGTACCGAGCCGCTGTCGTTCAGTGGCGAGGATATGTCCACATCGAGCCGACGCGTGGCAAAGGAGCTATACGATAAGCCCGCGTTGGCGGAAAATTCGCGCTTGGGACGCTTGCGTATGAAATTGACAGTCCCCGATGGATTACCGGTATTGGACAGCAGGCCATTGGCCCCCTTGAGCACTTCAACCCGGTCATAAAAAGCCATGTCCAGGTCGCCGATCTGCTCTTCAGTGGAAAATGGCATCCCCACGCCATCTACCTGAAAATTGGCAACGTCATAACCGCGGATGATGTAGTAATTGCGATCCGTTTCCACCTGCTGCACAAACACGCCGGGAACTGCAGAAAGCAAGGACGTCGCGTTATTCAGCCGGAAGTCGTCCATTTGCGTGCGAGTTACCACATTGATGGTTTGCGGCGTCTCGCGCGGCGACAACGGCATGCGCGTTGCACTTGTTGCTACGGGAACGCTATACAGTCCCGTGCCCTCGCTGGTAGCATCATTGAGGCTGACCGCATTGATCGGTTGCAGGGTCGCCACCGATGAGGATGCACCTGCTGTGGTCGTTGTGGTCTGCGCAACCGCTGGCGCCGCTAGCGCCCCAAGAATGGAAACCAACAGAATATTGGGGGTGAACTTGCTGCCGCTGCAACCAAAATACATCGATGAAACCGCCATAAAAAGACCTCGTTATCTTTTGATGATAAAACCAAATGATAACTATTTCTATTTATATTTGCAATTAAATGTTAATGGCAGCTTCTCGATCCCGTTAATTTATGACAATTGAAATAATGTGAATGACCATGCGCCGGGGCTGTCGACCGTTATTGGAGTGATCGCCTGTCCCGGGCATGTTTTGTTGCTATTGACACATTTTTTTTCGACTAATTAGTGCAATCAAACGGCTGGCGTTATTGCCCTGCAAGCTTCGGTCCGGCCCTCAATAACCGCAATCCATTGGCCACCACCAGCAGGCTCGCACCGACATCGGCAAAAACGGCGAGCCACATTGAGCCCAGTCCTAACAGGACAAGCACCAGGAAGACCGCTTTGATGGCAAGGGCCAGGCTGATGTTCTGTACCAGCACCCGCCGCGTGGTGCGTGACAGCTTGAGAAATGCAGGGATTTTAAGTAAATTGTCGTCCATCAGCGCCACGTCTGCCGTTTCGATTGCCGTATCGGAACCCATTGCCCCCATTGCGAACCCGATATCGGCTTGCGCCAGCGCTGGCGCATCATTCATACCGTCGCCGACCATGCCAACCACTGTAAGACCCTCTTGTTGCAGCGTCTGCACCACTTGCTGCTTTTCCTGCGGTAGCAACTGTGCCTGCGCCTGGGTCACACCACTGGTTTTGGCGATGGCGTCAACAACAGATTGATGATCACCCGACAGCATTACAGTCTTGACGCCCAACTGATGCAATTGCTCAATCGCCTTGATACTGCTGTCCTTGATTTTATCGGCAGCGGTAAACAACACGCAAGCGGCGCGCGCACTCATCAGCAGCACCACGCTTTGACCACTGTTTTGTGCTGTCGTCACACTGTCTCGTACCGCAGCGTTCATGATGCCCAGTTCCTGCGCCCATATGGCACTGCCCAAATACCAGCGCTCATCATTAATAACGCCTTGCACGCCCCGCCCTGCCACAGCAACGAAATCGCCTACTGTCATGGGGGACATGCCCGCCGCCTCGGGCGCCTGCGCGATGGCCCGTGAGACAGGATGATCAGACCGCGCAGCAAGACTCACCGCGATGCGCTGCAGCTGGTCAACAGATCGTTCCTGGTCCAGAAGCGTCATGCCGGTCTGCACCGGTTGGCCCTGAGTGATCGTGCCAGTCTTGTCCAGCGCCAGCCAACGCATGCGATGCCCCTGCTCCAGATACACGCCACCCTTGATCAGGATCCCCATGCGGGCCGCTGCGGTTAATCCACTAACCACGGTGACCGGTGTCGAGATGACCAAGGCGCAAGGGCAGGCAATAATCAACACAACCAGCGCCTGATAAATCCAGGCCAGCCAGGCCCCGCCGAAAAAGAGCGGCGGAATAATTGCAAGCAGAATGGCCAATACCACGACGGCAGGCGTGTAATAGCGCGAGAACGTGTCAACAAAACGCTGTGTCGGCGCCTTAACCGACTGAGCCTGTTCAATCTGATTGATGATGCGAGCCAGCGTCGTGCTGTCGGCTGCTGCGGTCACATCGATTTCTATTTCACCTGCTTCATTGACAGTACCAGCAAACACCGTGTCGCCCTGCTGTTTGTCTACCGGCACGCTTTCTCCGGTAATTGGTGCCTGGTTTACTGTTGTCACGCCACGAACGATACGTCCATCCAGGCCGATGCGTTCGCCGGGCGCAATACGCACAAGGCTACCAACAGCCACTTGCGCAACTTCCCGTTTCTGCCAATGCTCACCGATCTGTACCGTCACCGTTTCGGGCGCCAGGTTCATCAGTCCGGCCACGGCCGCACGGGTTCTGTCCAGTGATTTTGCCTCGATCCATTCAGACAGCGTAAACAGCACCATTACCATCGCGGCCTCCGGCCACTGCCCGATCAACAAGGCGCAGGTAACGGCAATACTCATGAGCGCATTAATATTCCAATCGCCATAACGCAATGCAACCAGGCCCTTGCGGTAGGTGGCAGTGCCAGCCAGGGCAACGGCAGCAATAGCGCAGACAATGGTCAGCCAGGTTGGTCCAGCGAACCAGTGAACCAACTCAGAGGCCAGCGCCAGTGCTCCACCTAGCGCAAGATGCCACCAGGCTGGCAGGATGCCACCGGCAATGTTGGGAGAGACTTCACCTTCCGGTTGCGCAAGCGGTGTATTGAGCGCCTGTTCATGAGCGTGCTGCGCGTGATCGTGTCCGTCCGGACCGTGATCATGTTTATGCTGATGATGATCATGCGTGTCATGCGAATGCCCGCAGCAGCCTGTTTTGCCCACTGCCCTGGCTGGTGCAGACTTGCCGTCGTGCAGCTCCGGCGTAAAGCCGATCTTGCGGATCGCCAGCATGACCTCGTCCAGTATGGCCGGATCGTGCGTTACAGACAGGACGCGGGACATGAGATTGAAACGAAGGTCGGTTACTCCTGGCTTTTTCTCCAGCGCCTTGCGCAATAAACGCTCTTCAGTCGGGCAGTCCATTTGCTCGATTCGGATGGCGGTAACCCGGGTTTGCTGCTCTGACATGCTTGTACTCCAATTGCATCGTATAATGGCATTTAAAACCCTGAAGTAACTTCAGAGTCAAGGCATTATTGAATAGGATAGGAAAAAAGATGAAAATCGGAGAATTGGCTCGTTTGCAGGGATGCACGCCTGAAACCATCCGCTTTTATGAAAAAGCCGGGCTGCTGCCCGCGCCCGTCAGAACAGAGGGCAATTACCGGCATTATGATAATGAACATGTACAGCGCCTGCGTTTTATTCGAAATTGTCGGATTCTGGATATGTCCCACGATGAAATCCGTACCCTGTTACAGGCGCACGACGATACACCGGACGATTGCCAGCCGGTCAATCAATCAATTGACGCCCATATTGAACACGTAGAGACGCGCATCCGCGAACTGAGCCAGTTAAAAGCGCAACTGGCCTCGCTGCGACAGCGCTGCACCGTCCCTCATGATGTCAAAAATTGTGGCATATTTCTGGAACTGCAGACCGCAGAGATGGTGGATCCGCACGTGCATGGCCACACGCACCTGTGAGCCCCCCGGGCGCAGCCCACTCAGTAATCGGCGCGCATTGTCGGCTGGCCGAGCCAATCGGCCGGCAACGTCATGGACAGGAGCATTGACACTTGCCCGGGGGCTTTTAGTTATAAATGATACGTCAGGGCATTTTTTACGCCGCAAGTGCACGGGTATTTCATGTCAGGCCGCGGTTTTTGCTCGGTGTTTTGGGGTCTCGGAAAAAAGCGTAGCGATTTAACCCGGTGCAGGTTGTCAGACGCCAGGAACCATCAGAAACTGTGCCTCGGAAACAGGCTCGCGGATCGCTTTGGCAGCCTGGTACTGCGCAGAGTCATAAAATGCACGGGCATGCTGCTCATCGGGAAACTCCACCACGACAATGCGCTGCTGTTCTTGTGGCCCCTCTAGGGTAACGGGCTCCGGACAACGCACCAGGAATCGCCCGCCATGGGCAGCGACAATATCAGGGGTCAGAGCGGTATAGGCTGCATAGCCTTCGGGGTCATTGACTTTTACCCGGACGATCAGATAGTACGCCATCGTATAAATATTCCTCAGAATAAATGCGGCAAGATGCCTGCTCCGATAATACTATATCTGGTTAAAGCTGCGTATTGACGTAAAAAAAACATGCTCGCGCACGTGCTGTAGACAATAGCAGGCGCTCAAGTGGTTGCTGGTACTTTGGCGTGCGCTACAAGAACAGCATGCCCAAAACGAAGCGCCCCGCACGAGGCGGGGCGGCGCAATGGATTCACCTATCCATATTATCAAACATTGTTTTAAACATCGCGCCAGCAAATATTATCAATACATGGGAAAACAAGTTGCTAGGGATAACCCTTGGTTGTGGCAAAAATAACTAAAAAGTCGGGTTCAAAACAAACTGCGCGCTGCCGTATCCGACGAATCGAATACCACAGCGCGCAGCTTTTCATGCATAGATAGATAAACCAGGTCGGCCGCAACCCACCGGGCAATGTCGGTGTTAGCCGAAACGACCGGTAATATAATCTTCGGTTTCTTTGCGCCTGGGCTTGACGAACATTTGTTCCGTTTCACCAAACTCCATCATTTCACCCAGATACATATACGCAGTATAGTCTGAGCAACGTGCAGCCTGCTGCATATTGTGCGTAACGATAGCGACCGTATAGTCTTTTTTCAATTCGGTAATCAGCTCTTCGATCTTAACCGTAGAAATCGGATCCAGCGCGGAGCACGGTTCGTCAAGCAATAACACTTCCGGTTTGATGGCAACACCCCGGGCAATACACAGGCGCTGCTGCTGGCCGCCGGACAAGCCGTTACCGCTTTGGCCCAGTTTGTCCTTTACCTCGTTCCACAGGGCAGCTTTGGTCAGGGCCCATTCGACCCGCTCATCCATCGCCGCCTTGGACAAGCGCTCGAACAGCTTGACGCCAAAAGCCACATTATCATAAATACTCATAGGAAAAGGCGTAGGCTTCTGAAACACCATACCAACCTTGGCACGCAACAGGGAAATATCTTGCGTAGACGTGAGCAGGTTCTCGCCATCCATGTTTATTTCACCCTCGGCACGCTGACCGGGATAAAGTTCGTACATGCGATTGAAGACGCGCAGCAGCGTGGATTTGCCGCAGCCGGACGGGCCGATGAATGCCGTTACCTTGTTCTTCGCGATCCGTATGTTCACGTCTTTGATGGCGTGAAATTTTCCATAATAGAAGTTCAGATTCTTGACTTCAATCTTTGTCTGGTCAATCGTAACCAAGTTTTCCATGTGTGTCTTCCTGACGAATACTTTAATTTAGGGGTCGCTGACTATTGTTTGCGAAACAAGTTACGGGCAAGAATATTAAGCGCCAGCACCAGCAATGTGATGAGGGTGGCGCCAGCCCACGCCAACTCATTCCAGTCCTTGAACGGACTGGCAGCATATTGATAGATCACGACCGGTAGATTGGCCATTGGCGCATTCATGTTCCAGCTGGTGAACTGATTGGATAGCGCAGTAAACAGCAGCGGCGCGGTTTCGCCGGCAATACGGGCCACGGCCAGCAAAACACCCGTCAGAATCCCTGACATGGCTGCTTTATAGCATACCAGGGTAATCACGCGCCATTTTGGACAGCCCAGCGCAGATGCGGCTTCACGCAGGCTGTTAGGCACCAGTGCCAGCATATTGTCTGTGGTGCGCACCACCACAGGAATAACCAGAATGGCCAGGGCAAAAGAACCGGCCCAACCAGAATAGTGTCCAGAGTTGGCGACCACGATGGCATAAATGAACAGGCCGATAACAATAGATGGCGCAGAGAGCAACACATCATTCAGAAAGCGGGTCGCCGGCGCCAGCCAGCCCCGCTGTCCATATTCAGCCAGATAGGTCCCGGCCAGAATGCCAATTGGTGTACCAATAGCCGTGCCAACGCCGGACATCAGCACGGAACCGATCAGCGCATTGGCCAGTCCGCCCGATTCGCCAGGTCCCGGTGTTTTTTCAGTAAAGAGCGAAAATGAAAGCGAACCGCCGCCCTTGACAGCCAGCGTAAACAGGATCCAAACCAGCCAAAACAGGCCGAACAGCAGCGCTGCCGACGATAAGACAAGCATGACCTTGTTGCGCATATGGCGCCGACGGTAAATCCAGTTGCCCGGATTGATGGCCGAATTGGCCTGTGGTGTTGTTGCAGTCGTTGTATTCATGATTTATCTCTTGAGCCCCACAATCAGGATTTTTTACCTTCGGCCGCTGACAATCTTGCCAGCATGAGGCGCGAGGCCATCAATACCAAGGTGGTGATCAGAAACAGGATCAGGCCCAATTCAATCAGGGAAGATTTCTGCAAACCGCCGGCTTCATTGAATTCGTTGGCAATGGCCGAAGCGATCGAGTTGGACGGATCGAAAACACTGCCCGGCAGGCGAAACGAGTTACCGATGACAAACGTGACGGCCATGGTTTCACCCAATGCCCGGCCAAGACCAAGCATGATGCCGCCGATTACGCCGGTTTTTGTATAGGGCAGCACGACGCGCCACATGACTTCCCAGGTCGTAGACCCCAGGCCATAGGCCGACTCTTTGAGCATGGGAGGAACCACTTCGAATACGTCTCGCATGACCGAAGCAATATATGGAATAACCATAATTGACAGCACCAGGCCGGCCGTAAACAGACCGATACCGAAAGGAGCGCCCTGGAAAAACTGCCCGACAAAGGGTATGCCGCCCAGGACATTGATCAACGTGGGCTGAACGTACTGTTGAAAGATGGGAACAAAGACAAACAACCCCCACATGCCATAAATAATGGACGGAATGGCCGCCAGCAGCTCGACCGCCGTACCCAGGGGACGACGCAACCAGGTTGGCGCCAATTCGGTAAGAAACATGGCAATGCCGAACGAGACCGGTACAGCGATAATAAGGGCAACGAAAGCGGTAATCAACGTACCAATAATGGGTACAACTGCACCATAAATATCATTGACGGGGTCCCAGTCATTTGTCCACAAAAAGGCTGCACCATACTTGAGCAGCGTTTCCTGACTTCCATACAACAGCGATACCATGATGGCAGCGAGCAGCATAAATACGAAAAAAGCAAAAAAACGTGCCACATTCTTGAACAACATGTCGGCAAACGCGTTGCTCTTGGCCGGTGTCGGAGGAAGTTGTTTTTGCATAGTCTGGATGGCGGACCGGTTAGGCTCGGCCCCTGTTGTCGTTATCGAAACGCTCATTGTAAACCCGCTTTGGTGTTCGTAAAAAACATGGCGGCTTAAATTGATTAAGTCGCCATGTTTTGTTCAGAGGGTCAAGTCGCGAGACCTGATTATTTCCAAACCGCCTGACCGTCTGCAGTTTTAATTTCAGCAGCCCAGGCTGCGCGAACTTCTTTGGTTACAGCATCTGGCAGCGGAACATAGTCGATTTCAGAAGCGGCTTTGGCGCCGTTTTTGAATGCCCAGTCAAAGAAAGACAGAACAGCTTTAGTTTGTTCTGGCTTATCGGCTTTCTTGTGCACCAGAATAAAGGTGGCTGCTGTGACAGGCCAGGAATCAGCACCTGGCTCTTCGGTCAGAACAACACCCATGCCAGGTGCGCTCTTCCAGTCGGCGTTGGCAGCAGCTGCAGCGAACGCTTTCTGTTCAGGCTGAACGAATTTGCCATCTTTGTTTTTCAGCTGCGTCCAGGACAGATTATTCTGTTTGGCATAGGCATACTCAACATAACCGATCGCGTTTTTCAGCTGACCCACATAAGCGGCTACGCCTTCGTTACCCTTGCCGCCCTGCCCTGTCGGCCATTTGACGGCCTTGCCTTCACCCACTTTTTCTTTCCACTCGGCAGAAACTTTGGACAGGTAGTTTGTCCAGCCAAAGGTTGTACCTGAACCGTCTGAACGATGGACAACGATAATCGCCGCGTCAGGCAAAGTAGCACCTGGGTTCAGCGAAGCGATCGCCTGATCATTCCACTTGGTAATTTTACCCAGGAAAATATCAGCCAGAACAGGACCGGTCAGTTTGAGTTGACCTGGTTTGATGCCATCGATATTGACGACAGCAACGGTGCCACCAATAACTGCTGGAAACTGCAACAGACCGTTTTCAGCCAGTTTTTTTTCGTTCAATGGGTCATCAGATGCACCGAAATCTACTGTCTTGGCGATAATTTGTTGTTGGCCGCCACCAGAACCGATAGATTGGTAATTGATTTTATTACCGGTCTCAGCTGCGTACATGGATGCCCATTTGGCATAAACAGGGTATGGAAAAGAAGCGCCTGCGCCAGTCACGTTGGCTGCGTGTGCGGCGAAAGTCGCGGTCGACAGCGCGATCGCAACAGAGACGCTTTTCAGTGCATGTTTGAACATGTATATTCCTTAATACGTTAAAGAGGTAACAAAATACGAACCTGATGTCCATGCCGAGTATAGTAAAACGCTTATATGACAAGATAGTGACAAATATAAGGCAGTTTTTTTCTGCCATCAGGGAAAACACTAGGATTGTATTTTTTATATTTTATTATCAATAACTTAAAGAATAATTCACGTGACAAAATTGTGTCAAAAGACTTCAAAATCGTCTTAAGAACGCAGGCAGTAAACAACAAGTCGCGACGCCCTGTCATATCATGTCATGTTACAAACTGCCGGTGACTCACTCTCACCTGTCTGCTTTTCTGCACTGCCGCTGCCTGAGCAGTGCCACTGCGACCTCTTCAAAGATCCCGGTAGCCCCGACACCGCCCAGGGTGACAGCACCGTCAATCAGTAGTCGAATCTGGCGCCAGGGCAAGGCGACCCGCAGAGCCCTGTATATGCGTACGCCTAATCAACCTGCCTTGCCAAGCAAATTCATCAAGTATTGGTGAATATTAAATGGCTCCCGACGATTTTTTATTCGCTCGTACTCGCCACTGGGTTTCTGCTCCCACGACAGCACATTGTCTTTCAGCGGAAAAATAAAAGATTCATTGATCACCCTTTTTTTCAGCACCGGATTCAGAATAGGAAAGGCGATTTCCACGCGACGGAAAAAATTGCGCGCCATCCAGTCGGCAGAAGACAGGTAAACCTGCTCCTGACCATCGGCATGAAAATAAAATACCCGCGAGTGTTCCAGGAAACGGCCGATGATGGAGCGCACCCGAATATTTTCCGACAGACCGGGAACGCCCGAACGCAGCGCACATACCCCACGCACGATCAGCTCAATGCGCACACCGGCCTGGCTGGCCTTGTACAGGGCGTTGATCACTTCTACTTCCAGCAAAGAATTCATCTTTGCCATGATCACTGCTTTCTTTCCAGCCTGCGCCTGTTCAGTTTCAGCCTGAATCATCTTGAGCACCCGATCGTGCAGCGTAAACGGCGATTGCAGCAGCAGCTTGAGCGGACGACGGGCACCCAGGCCGGTAAGCAGGGAGAAAACCCGATCCATATCGTTGGTCAAATCGGGATTGGCAGTGAGCAGGCCAAAGTCGGTATAGAGCCTTGCCGTACGCGGATGATAATTTCCGGTACCCAGGTGTCCGTAACGAACGATTTTCTTGCCTTCCCTGCGCAACACCAACAGCATTTTGGCATGCGTTTTATGGCCAACGACACCATAGACCACATGTGCGCCGACCTCTTCCAGCTTGGCTGCCCAGTTGATATTGGTTTGTTCGTCAAAGCGGGCCATCAACTCTACGACAACTGTAACTTCCTTGCCGGCTTTGGCTGCTGCCAGCAACAGCCCCATCAGTTCGGAATCCTCACCGGTGCGATAAATGGTTTGCTTGATCGCCACCACCTGTGGGTCAAGCGCAGCCGACGTCAGAAAGTCGATCACCGGCTTGAAAGACTGGTACGGATGGTGCAATAACAAATCTTCCCGCGCAATCGCATCGAACATTTCTGCGGGATTGTTGTTCATGGAGTCAAACGGAGCGGGCAGACGCGCACGATAGCTGGGGAATACCAGCTGCGGATCAGCATCAATATCGCATAGTGGCATCAGGCGCGTCATATTGACGCTGCCGTGCGTCCGGTAGGTATCCTTGGGGCCCAGTGCGAATTCACGCTGCAGAAAATGTTCAAGCTCTACCGGCGTATCTTCGGAAATTTCCAAACGAACCGCCGCCCCGAAATTGCGCTGCGACAGTTCCCCCTGCAGTGCTTGCCGCAAGTTGGTCACCTCGTCTTCATCGACAAACAGGTCGCTGTTGCGCGTGACACGCCATTGATACAGGCCCTTGACTTGCATGCCCGGAAACAGCTCTCCGGAAAACTGCTGCATCAGCGAAGACAACAAGGTATAGCAATGGCGCTGCCCGCATACCGACTCCGGAATTTCAAGCAAACGAGGCAAAGCGCGCGGCGCCTGCACAATGGCAATGGACGCACGGCGACCAAAGGCATCTTCGCCGCTGAGCGAGACGATAAAATTCAGACTCTTGTTGTAGACACGCGGAAACGGGTGCGCCGGATCAAGTCCGATAGGCGTGAGCAGCGGCAGCACCTCGTTCAGAAATACATCGCTTGCCCAGGCGGAAATGGCGTCGGTGTATTCCTTGGGGGCCAGTACAGATACGCCCTGCTTGCGCAACGCAGGAAAAATGTCCTTATGCAGCAGCGCGTACTGCCGATCGACCAGTTCGTGCACACGCTGCTGCACCAGCTCAAACGCCGCCGAAGGTGTCATACCATCGTCGCCCGGTACATTGGGAAACTGCCGTTCCTGCTCTTTCAGACTGGAGATGCGAATTTCGAAAAACTCGTCCAGATTGGAGCTGACAATGCACAAGTAGCGCAGGCGCTCCAGTAGCGGGTTGGCCTGATTCATCGCCATGCCCAGCACCCGTTCATTGAATTTTAGCAACGACAGTTCGCGATTGAGCAGCGTGACGGAGTCAGGAGAAGGAGCAGAAATGGGGATGGAATTGGTATCGGACATGAAGGCAGTCGTTAAGTGTTTTAGGCTTTAGGAAAAGAACAGTTCTTATACTCTCACAATATAACAATTTCATGACAAATAAAAATCATGAAGCCGATTGCCTTTATTTCGCTCACTCTTGCGGCTTTTTTACTAAAATGGCGTTTCCCTTACCTAGCAGATGCATCATGGACCAATTACTTGCCGCCGTAGACCTGGGCTCCAACAGTTTTCGCCTGTCCATTGCAAGGATTGTCCAGAATGATGATTCTGTGCAGATTTACGCAACAGATCGCCTCAAAGAGACCGTCAGGCTCGCCGCCGGTCTGAACGCTGAACGTGTGCTTGATGAAGAGGCAATCCAGCGCGCCATTGCCGTGCTGTCCCGCTTTGGCGAGCGACTGGAAAACTTCCCCGCCAGCCGTGTTCGTGCCGTGGCCACCAATACCTTTCGCGTGGCGCGCAATGTGGCTGAATTCCTGCCCCGGGCGGAAGCTGCGCTGGGCTACCCGATCGAGGTCATTTCCGGTCAGGAAGAAGCCCGCCTGGTCTACTCCGGCGTGGTTCACGAACTGCCGCCGTCCAGTAAACAGCGCTTTGTCGTCGACATCGGCGGCGGCTCCACTGAGTTTATCATCGGTCGGGAGCTTGAACCGTTGATCATGAAATCCCTGGCCATGGGCTGCGTCAGCTACACCAAATCTTTTTTCCCCGACGGCAAAGTCACCGAAGAAGGTTTTGTCCTGGCTGAAATTGCCGCAAGAAAGGAAATTGAAATTATTTCCAGACAGTATCGGCATCTGGGATGGGATGAAGCCTTCGGCTCTTCAGGCACAGCCAAGGCACTGGTTGCGACCCTGGAGGAATCCGGCTTTTCCGAAAAAGGCATTACGCTGGACGGTATGCAAAAGCTGAAAAAAGTGCTCATCCGTCACGGCAGCGCCCACGCGCCGGAATTGCGCGGCCTGAAACTGGATCGCATGGAAGTGCTGCCGGCCGGCCTCTCTATTATGATGGCCATTTTCAGCGAGCTGCAAGTCAAACAAATGTTCCAAGGCGACGGCGCGCTGCGCGTCGGTGTCTTGTACGATATGCTGGGCCGCGACAGCTCTCATGACAAACGTGATGAGACGGCGGGCGTATTCATGAAACGCTACCATATTGACAGCCGGCAGGCTGCGCGCGTGAAAAAACAGGCGCTGGCATTTTTTGATTCAATACTGGCCGATGAAACAGCAGCCGATGATCTGCGCCGCTACCTGAGCTGGGCCTGCGATTTGCATGAAACCGGCCTGAGCATCTCACAGAATAATTATCACAAGCACACCGCCTACGTGATGGCCAACGCAGACATGCCCGGTTTTTCTGAAGCCGAGCAGGAGCTGCTCTCGTTCCTGACCCTGGGCCATCAGGGCAAGCTGGACAAGTTGTTGCCCGAAAAACCAAGCCGCGTCAAATGGCTGCTTACCCTGTGCCTTAGATTGGCCGTCGTCTTTATGCGCCGCCGCCAGCCGGTGACATCGCTGCCTGTTTCACTGGAAACTGATGATCAGAAACTCATGTTGCGCGTAGGCAGAAAGTGGCTGGAAGATCACCCGCTGACCCGGTACACGCTGGGGCTGGAAGCCGCCGAATGGAAAAAAGCCGGCTTTACGCTGGATATTATTCCTTCCTGACCTTGCTGATGCCACGTGTCGGGCGCGAATATTATCGCGTGCCGACATGAAAGCCGGGATCAGCCGGCTGCCTGGCGCAAGCGGCCACCCGTGCGGCCAGATCCCTGGCAACGGGTGCTGTACGCGTATCAGGCCAGGCCGAAGTGTTTTTTGTACCGGGGATCGATATTGGCAACGTCGATAATGACCGGAAAATCGGCAGAATTGAAGTCCCGGTCAAACGCTGGTTCACCGCAGATATGCGCACCAATCTTCAGATATCCTTTGATCAACGCAGGTGTTTTCGCATCATCGGTGAGCGTGAGCTTGTCCAGCGGATACGGATTGATGGGCACCATGATCGGACGCTCAGGATGTGCGTCGATGTCGCGCTTGGCTGCACGCCAGACCTTGGAGGCCTGTACGCCGCCATCGGCCAGGCTGACACTGGCGCAACCGAGCATGTAGCGATAGTTGTTACTCAGCAGATAACGTGCCAGACCATTCCAGAGCAACATGATTGCCTGACCGTTGCGGTAATCTGGATGCGTGCACGAGCGGCCACATTCACATAGCAAATGACGAATATGTGCCAATTGATCAATATTGAATTCCAGCTCGGAATAATAGCCACCGGCTTCTGCGGCCTTTTCCGGACTAAGGATCCGATAGGTGCCCACGACCGCATCTGTTTTCAGGTCCCGAACCATCAAATGGACGCACCATTTATCAAATGGTTCAATGTCTACGCCGTTGATCGCGCCAGGGAATACCACGTTCATTTCGTTGGTATAGACCTCGTAACGCAATCGCTGCAACTGTTCAACTTCCTCGGCGGTTGTAGCAATCCCCAAGACCAGGCTGTGGCTTGACGTATCATTCGCGTCTGCCTGGATCCGCATGATTTCTTGCATTCGGGTCAATTCCTAAGATTTACGGTAAAGCTGCATGATACCCGGTTCATTTGACAAAAACTTTTCACATACAGGTAATATTTCGATTTTTTGAAATCTTACAACAGAATGCATTGCCAATTGCGCAAACTGCACGCAACTGGCGGCGAGAAATCACGCAGCCAGGTCCACTGCCTGCAGACGCTCAACGCCCTGACGGGCCAGCGCTTCGGTTTCGGCTTCGACCATCAGCCGCAGCTTGGGTTCGGTGCCCGAGGCGCGGATCAGTACGCGGCCGCGTCCGTCCAGCTCGCGTTCAACCTCTTCTTTGGCCGCCAGCAAGCCTGAATGAGCCTTCCAGTCGGCGCCTTTTTTCCAGGGTACATTGACCATGATCTGCGGATACATTTTCAGATCTGAAATGAATTGCGCAAGGGTTTTACCGCTGCGCACCAATGCAGTCAGCACCTGCAAACCGGCGATGATGCCGTCACCGGTACTGTGGCGATCCAGGCACAGCAGATGGCCAGAGCTCTCGCCTCCATAGAGCCAACCATTTCTCTGCATGGCTTCCAGCACGTATCGATCACCCACGTTGGCTCGTTCAAAGGGTACACCCATGATCTGCATGATTTTTTCAAAGCCGTAGTTGGTCATGAGCGTGCCCACGACGCCAGCCACGCGACCGTGCATCATGCGTTCACGGACCATGGCATAAAGCAGTTCGTCACCGTTGTAGATACGTCCATCGGCATCCACCATCTGGATCCGGTCAGCATCACCATCCAGCGCGATGCCATAATGCGCGCCCACTTCCCTGACCTTTTCAGCAAGCGCTTCAGGATGCAGCGCACCCACGCCGGAATTGATATTGAAACCATCCGGATTGCAGCCAATGGCAACGACTTCGGCACCCAGTTCGCGAAAGACATGAGGCGCAATGTGGTAGGCCGCACCGTGCGCGCCATCGACCACAATTTTCATCCCCTTGAGATCCAGCTCGTTCGGGAACGTACTTTTGCAAAATTCAATATAACGTCCCGCAGAGTCGGACATGCGCCGGGCACGGCCAATATGTTCGGAATCGACACAGCCCACCGGTTCCTCCAGTGCTGCTTCGATTTCGAGCTCAACGTTATCCGGCAGCTTCATACCGTTACCGGAGAAAAACTTGATCCCGTTGTCCTGATAAGCGTTATGCGAAGCGCTGATGACCACACCGGCAGTCAGGCGCAATGCGCGGGTCAAATACGCAACGGCAGGGGTCGGAATGGGTCCAGCCAGGTAAACATCAATACCGGCAGCGGACAGACCAGCTTCCAGCGCCGACTCCAGCATATAGCCTGAAATGCGCGTATCCTTGCCGATCAGCACCATGGGGCGCGCGCTATCTTTGTAGTTCTTTGACAGTACCCGGCCCGCAGCATAGCCCAGCCGCAATGCAAATTCAGCATTGATGACCGGACCACCTACTTCACCCCTTACCCCATCTGTTCCGAAATATTTACGCCCCATGAATTTCTCCTTGTTCTGTGGCCGCCCACACTTTGAGGGCATCTGCAGTTTGTGCGACATCGTGTACCCGTATGATGGCCGCGCCCCGATTTGCAGCAGCCAGCGCGCCGGCAATGCTGCCTGCAACGCGGTCCTGCGGAGCCCGGCCCGTAACCGCTGCAATCATGGTTTTACGGGACAAACCGATCAATAACGGTGAGTGTAAACCGGACAGCCTGTCCTGTTCACGTAAAAGCTGATAATTCTGCTGCACTGTCTTACCGAAACCATACCCAGGATCCAGGCAGATACGTGCCGGCGCAATACCGGCAGCTACTGCCGCCGCCTTGCGTTGCGCCAGAAACCGATAGACTTCGTCAGTCACATTTTCGTACTGAGGCGCAGCCTGCATGGTTTTGGGTTCACCCTGCATGTGCATCAGGCACACCCCACAATTGGGATGCGCTGCCACAACCTCAAGGGCGCCGGGCATGCGCAAGGCATAAATATCATTGATCAGATCAGCACCAGCCGCCAGGGCGGCACGCATTACTGCCGGCTTAAAAGTGTCAACGGATATGGGCTTGCCGCAATCACGCAAATTGTGTAGTACCGGAATGATGCGTCTGAGCTCCTCTTCTTCGGAGACGGCATCAGCGCCGGGGCGTGTGGATTCACCGCCAATATCCAGTATATCGGCGCCCTGCCCGATCAGTTCCAGCGCATGTGCGGTCGCCGCATCGGCCGAGAAATGGGCAGCGCCATCGGAAAAGGAGTCGGGCGTTACATTAACGATGCCCATGACAAGCGGGCGCTTGAGTGTAAGCTCAAAGCGCCCGCAAATGAATGTGGAATAATTCATGAAAAATACAGCAGTAAAATCAGGCAGTCACAGTTGCTTTATCGCTACCAGGATCTTTCCGGGCAGGGCCTGATGATGGTGGTGGCGTATCTGAAGAGTCGCCCGTAGGTTCGGGGGCTTCAGGCGGACGCGGTGGGCGTCCGGCCATGATATCGCCGATTTGCTCTGCATTAATGGTTTCCCACTCAAGCAGCGCCTTGGCCATGATATGCATTTTATCGCTGTTAGCCTCAATGATTTTGCGTGCTACGGAATACTGCTCATCGATAATGCTGCGGATTTCTGCATCAACCTTTTGCATGGTCGCCTCGGACACATGAGTGGTCTTGGTGACACTGCGCCCCAGAAACACTTCATTCTCGTTTTCAGCATAGACCATGGGGCCCAGAGATTCGGTCATGCCATAGCGCGTCACGATATCGCGGGCAATGGCCGTCGCGCGTTCAAAGTCATTGGACGCACCGGTAGTCATCTGGTTCATGAAAATTTCTTCTGCAATACGCCCGCCGAACAATACGGCAATGGTATTGAGCAGACGCTCTTTATCCATGCTGTAACGGTCGCCTTCAGGCAATTGCATGGTAACGCCCAGCGCACGACCACGCGGAATGATGGTCACTTTGTGTACAGGATCGGTTTTAGGCAACATCCGGGCCACAATCGCATGACCGGATTCATGGTAAGCGGTATTTTTGCGCTCTTCCTCGGGCATGACAATGGAACGGCGCTCTGCCCCCATGATGATCTTGTCCTTGGCGTTCTCGAAATCCATCATATTGACGGTGCGACCGCTGCGACGCGCGGCAAACAAGGCCGCTTCGTTCACAATATTGGCCAGATCGGCACCGGAGAACCCGGGCGTACCACGTGCAATGACCGACGCTTCGACGTTGGGAGCCAGGGGAACCTTGCGCATATGCACGTTCAGGATCTGCTCGCGGCCACGTACGTCGGGCAGGCTGACCACAACCTGGCGGTCAAAGCGGCCAGGACGCAGCAATGCCGGATCCAGCACGTCGGGACGGTTGGTCGCAGCGATCACGATCACGCTCTGGCCGGATTCAAACCCGTCCATTTCAACCAGCATCTGGTTCAGCGTCTGCTCGCGCTCATCGTTACCACCGCCGACACCGGCGCCACGCTGGCGACCAACGGCGTCGATCTCGTCAATGAAGATGATGCAAGGCGCCTGTTTCTTGGCATTCTCGAACATATCGCGCACACGCGATGCGCCCACGCCCACGAACATTTCCACGAAATCGGAACCGGAAATACTGAAGAAAGGCACCTTGGCTTCGCCGGCAATGGCCTTGGCCAGCAGCGTTTTACCGGTACCGGGAGGGCCAACCATCAGCACACCACGGGGAATACGTCCCCCCAGACGCTGGAAGCGGGCTGGTTCGCGCAGGAAATCGACCAGTTCTCTGACATCTTCCTTGGCCTCATCGCAACCGGCCACATCTGCAAAGGTAATCTGGTTGGTGCTTTCGTCAAGCATGCGGGCACGGGACTTGCCGAAGCTGAAAGCTCCGCCTTTGCCCCCGCCCTGCATTTGACGCATGAAGAAGAACCATACGCCGATAAGCAGCAGCATGGGGAACCATGAAATTAGCGCGCTCAGCAGGAATGAAGGCTGCTCGGGCTGTTTGGCGGTGACTTTCACACCTTCGCGCACGAGATCACCGACCATCCACAGGTCGTTGGGGGCAGTCAGCGTATAAGGCCGTGTGCCTGAGCTGGGTGTGACTGTAAGGGTGTTGCCCTGAATCTCAACACTGGACACCTTGCCCTGCTTGGCATCAGACATGAACTGACTGTAGCTCACGCCCTCTGTAACCTGACCTGCGCCGTCGTATTGCTTGAATACTGTAAAAAGTACCAGCGCTACAACCACCCAGATAGCGAATTTTGAAAAAGAATTATTCAACAATCTGACTCCTGCGATGAATGGCAAATGACCCTGAAAGCAGCGTCTTTACCCCGTTCATATGATTCTAACCTATTGATAAAAAAAAGAGGCTTTACAACCGGCTTAAAAACAAATTAAACCATTACCCGCCATTTCCGGATTTTCCCCAGGTAAAGGCGCCGATTTTTTGACTGCATCCGGGCGTGTTACGGCAACTGCTGCAAGTCGTTGTCCCGGCATGAAGCACCAAGGAGTCTCGCAATAGTTAAATTGGGGCAAAAACCCGGTTTCCAAGCGCTATTCTGTAAGTTTTTTCCCGATACCGGGAACCCGGGCCGACCTGGCTCCGTTTACATCCCCCAGAGGACTTATCGTCACGCCCGCTGTACAGTCGCACACCAATCTGCAACTGGGATTGAGGCCCGCTGACACCGGCCAATGACAGCTTTGCCGCCAGGCTGGCGCATAACCAGACCTGCCGACAAGCTAGAACTGGCGATTCTCCGGATACTTTAGACCGCGCCCCAGCAAGAAGGTTTCCGAAGATTTGTCGCGCGACGCCTTGGGCTTACGCTCCACAACCCGTTTAAAATGCTGTTTGAACATTTGCACAATCTGGGAAAAGCCACTGCCGTGAAAAGCCTTGACGATAAGGACGCCATCGGGCGTCAGATGCTGCAGGGAAAACGCCATGGCCAGCTCGCATACATGCTGGATCCGGGCAGAATCGGCGGAACTGACGCCCGACAGGTTCGGCGCCATATCCGACATCACCAGATTCACCTGTTGCCCGCCAACCTTCTCATTTAAAGCCGCAAGCACCGCATCGTCACGAAAATCTCCCTGGATGAACTCAACGCCCGCTATAGGCTCCATCGGCAGCAAGTCCAGCGCAATGACGCGGCCCTGCAACACTCCGCCTTCGCCAACGAGTCTTTCGCGCGCAACCTGCGACCAACTGCCGGGGGTAGAGCCCAAGTCGACTATAATATCCCCTTTCCGCATCAGTTTTTCCGAATCCAGGATCTCAATCAGCTTAAACGCTGCCCGTGCCCGATAGCCCTGCTGCTTGGCCATTTTCACGTATGGGTCATTGATATGCTGATGTATCCATTCTTTCGAGAATTTCTTTTTGGCCATTGCCCTGATTACCTTATGCCTACCCTAGAATTGACATCAAAAGAGCGCAGCGAACTACGCGCTGCCGCCCATCCGCTGAAACCGGTAGTCCTGATCGGCGATCAGGGCCTCACGCCCGCGGTGTTGAAAGAAATTGACATGAACCTCACCGCGCACGGACTGATTAAGGTGCGCGTTGCCGGAGATGATCGCGCCGCACGTATTGCCATGCTTGACACTATCTGTGATTCATTATCGTGTGCCGCTGCCGGACACGTCGGCAAAACGCTTATTTTATATCGACACGGGTCACAAAACCGTCGTTGGGAACAAAAAGTCGAAGAACCCGTCGAACGCAGCCGCCGACTCCCCAATGAACCTCATACGCCGAAAAAGCTGCTGGCCGCGGGTAAGACCCTGAAAGACCGCAAGACTCCACGCAAGGCAGCCCGGGGCAACGACGAACTGGTGGGCACACCGGCACGCAAGCCGGCGCGGGCTCCTGCGGCGCGCCCCGGCGGCGCCGAGGCGCATGGCATCCCCCGACGCGCGGGCAGCGCCCTGTCGTTGCGTGCTGGCCGACGCAGTACGGCGGCGCCTCGCACCGGCCGTCGCGGCGGCAGATAACCACTTACCGTCAGACAAAAAAGAAGCCGCAGGACTGTTTTCTGCGGCTTTTTTTGCTGCTATCGGTATATCAGCCTGGCTGAGCGACCGATTCCGGCTTGTGCCCTATGACACCCGGGACGGTTGCATAACAATATGCAGTTTACTTGTACTCAACAGAGACAATTTCAAACTCTTTCTCGCCGGACGGCACAGTAACGACGACTACATCGCCTTCAGCCTTGCCAATCAGCGCTTTGCCGACAGGGCTGGAAATGGAGATTCTGTTCAGGCGGATATCGGATTCAGCATCGCCGACGATCTGATAAGTCACGTGACTGCCGGAGTTCAGGTCTTCAATGCCGACCGTTGCGCCAAATACAATGCGCCCATCGACATCCAGACTGGACGGCTCGATGATTTGCGCGTTGGACAGGAGACCTTCCAGTTCATTGATGCGGCCTTCGACAAAACCCTGACGTTCCCGGGCTGCATCGTATTCCGCATTTTCTGACAGATCACCCTGCGCGCGTGCCTCAGCAATTGCCTGGATGACGCCGGGCCGCTCTACGCTGATCAAGCGGTGCAATTCTTCTTCTAAGCGCTTCGCACCTTGCGCTGTTAATGGAATACCTGCCATATCTGTCTCAAAAAAGTAAAAACGCCCCCATTGCACGATGATGTGCCATGATGATGAGCGTGCTGTTGTGTTATAGACTTGACCAACGATGCCTGGCGCAAGCACAAAAGAATGGAAAAAACAAAAATAAACCCCGGCACTGGTTAATGAGTGCCAGGGACATCGTTATGACATTGTCTCCAATTCCTGAACAAAATGCAAGCATTCGGGAAAATGTTGCTAAAGTCTTGAAAACAATTGAAAAAATTGCAGTTTTACATGTTCTGTTCCTGGTCGAACGGGCTCTGATCCGGTTCGGGTGTGGAACGTTGCCGCAAATTGAGCAGCGCATACAAAATGATGGCGCCGAAGGTCGCGGTTCCGATGCCTTCAAGCTTGAAAGCGCCCAATTGCAGCGTAAAGTTGCCGGCGCCCATGAGCAATGTGACCGCAGCCACGATGAGATTGCGGTTATCGCCAAAATCCACCTGGTTGACCACCCAGATACGAGCCCCGGCAATGGCAATCAGACCGAAAACCACCATGGAAACGCCGCCGAGCACCGGCCCAGGAATCGCATGGATCAGCGCGCCGAATTTGGGTGAAAAACCCAGGACAATAGCAATGCACGCTGCCGCCACAAATACCAAGGTCGAGTAAATCCGGGTGACAGCCATGACGCCGATATTTTCTGCATAGGTTGTCACGCCAGTGCCGCCGACGGCGCCTGAAATCATGGTAGCAACCCCGTCGCCAACGAAAGCGCGCCCCAGATACTGATCCAGGTTTTGCCCGGTCATGGCGCTAACGGCACGGATATGGCCCAGGTTTTCAGCAATCAAAATAACGGCGACCGGCACCATCACTGAAATGGCCGACACAGTAAACTCGGGGGCAACCAGCGTCGGCAAACCGAACCAGTCAGCAGCCTGCACACCGGAAAAGTCAATCGGTGCGCCCAGGCCAGCCACGTTGGTTAGCAGCCAGTAAATGACGCAAGCGGCGATCAACCCCAGCAGGATCAGCAGGCGCTGAATCATGCCGCGCGTAAAAACGGCCACGCCGGCCACGCACAGAATGGTCATCAGGGCCATGAGCGCCTCGAAGGTGGAACCCGAGCCCATCGCACCTTTGGCGGCAATCGGCGCCAGATTCAGTCCGATCACGGCAACAATGGCGCCGGTCACTACCGGCGGCATCAGCCGTTCGATCCAGGCCGAACCATTGCCCCGGCTGTTGGCATACCATACCAACACCCCGACCAGCGCATACACCAAACCGCACACGATAATGGCGCCGAGTGCGACGCCGATGTTGGCATTAGGGCCGCTGCCGGCGTAACCCGTTACCGAAATAACACCGCCGATGAAAGCAAAACTGGAACCCAGATAACTAGGCACGCGGCCGGCAACGAAAAAGAAGAAGATCAACGTGCCGATCCCTGACATCAGTACGGCCAGGTTGGCATCGAAACCCATCAGCAAAGGGGCCAGTACGGTCGCACCAAACATGGCGACAACGTGTTGCGCACCCATTACCGCGGTCTGTGGCCAGGACAGACGCTCATCGGGTGCTACAATCTGATGATCCCGTGCCCGGTCAACCCGCCGCCAGATTGGAAAAAAAGGTCCACTCATTACTTTCCCCATTCAGATGTGATGTCATATTTTGCTGGATATGCAGTGTACGACCTGACCGGTGCACAGAGCAAGCAAAACTGCGGCCGGCAGCAAGACCTTTATCCGCGGTTTTCTGCCCTCTACCTGACTAACATTCGAGTTCCTAACTATGCCACATACCGATTTCTGGATCATCCGCCATGGCGAAACCGACTGGAACGCCGAGCGTCGCCTGCAGGGCTGGCGCGACATTCCACTAAACCCCAATGGCATTGCCCAGGCCCAGGCACTCAACGGCCATCTGCAAGGCTGTTTTAGCGACGCAACGCCGGCACACATCTATACGAGCGATCTGCAGCGGGCATACCACACTGCCCTGCCCTATGCCCAGTCGTGCAACAAGCCCATTCATCGCCTGCCCGGGCTGCGCGAACGCAACTACGGTATTCTTGAAGGCCGACTCTGGTCAGAACTGACCGGCTTTGATTCGGCACGCAATCACAACCTGGCGATCGAACTGGACCAGGACGAACACAAAGCAGAGGATCTGGCGACCTTTTATGCACGAATCAGACAGACGCTAAACGCGCTGGCGCAAAAACACAAAAACGAAACCCTCATGATCGTCAGTCATGGTGGCGCGATCGATATGATGTGGCGGGCTGCCGGCAATCGGACGCCCGATGCGCCACGCCAGTTTATCCAGCGCAACACCAGCATCAACCGTTTGCGAATTATTGATGACGACAGCTGGCAGATTGTCTCCTGGGCCGACACAAGTCATTTGCCGCAAGTGGTGACCGAGGGATAAAACTCAAAGCATAACGTTGTTTACAGTTACCGGCGTGCTCATATAAAGTGATAAGTACCGGGCCTGCGCAGCTTGACGAACTTTGCGGAACTACGTCTATTGACGACGCGGCTTACGACCGGCACGGCTCATCATACGGTCATAGAGCGCACTGGGAATGAAGCGCAGCAGTCTGGCAACCACACCCATCTGCCACGGAATGACGGTGTGGCGACGACCACGGGCGATCGCCTGCCCTGCTCGCCGCGCAAAGGCGTCGGGCTTCATCAAGAAAGGCATGGGATAAGGATTGTGCCGCGTCATGGGAGTATCAATGAACCCAGGCGCGATGGTTACAACTTTGACGCCGGTACCGTACAGGTCGATGCGCAAACTCTCCAGAAAGACCGTGGCCGCGGCCTTGGATGCACTGTAGGCGCTGGAGCCGGGCAGGCCCCGAACACCGGCAACGCTGCTGATGCCCACCAAGGTACCGCACCCCCTGCTTTGCATCCCGGGAATGAAGGGCTCGAAGGTCGCCCCCATACCCAGCACATTGGTTTCAATAATTTCCCGGAACACCTCGGCGTCTTCAACCATGCCGTTAAGAATGCCGACACTGATGCCGGCATTGGCAATAACAATGTCCACCGGACCATCATGCAGAAAGTCTGCGGCCGCAGCATGCAGATCGGCGCCACGCCGTACATCTCCAACATAGCATGCTGCCGGCTTTGACAATGACGATGATAGCGCTTGCAGTTTATCGCCCGAGCGGGCGAAAAGACCCAGTTGCGCACCGCGGGCGTCGTAATACCGGGCGAAGGCCTCCCCCAGTCCGCTACTGGCGCCGCTAATAAAAACACGCATATCGTTATGCAATCGCTATCGTGATATTACAATTTCGTGATATTACAATCGAATTTATTACAGCTGTGATTGAAGATAGTTTTGCAGACCGATTCGTTGAATCAGACCCAACTGCTGTTCCAGCCAGTGTGCGTGGTCTTCTTCGGTATCTTCAAGCTGTGCACGCAACATTTCACGCGTTACGTAATCGCCGGCCTCTTCACAAAGCGCAACGCCTTTTTTCAGATTGTCCCGAACTTCAAACTCGGTATCCAGGTCAAGTTGCAGCATTTCTGGAACGTCCTTGCCTACCCGGATATCTGCGGATACCATTTTGGGTGTGCCTTCGAGCAAAAGAATGCGACGAATCAGCGCGTCGGCATGATCTGTCTCATCCTGCATTTCGTGACCGATGCGCTCAAACAGCTTGGTATAGCCCCATTCATGATACATGCGTGAATGAATGAAGTACTGATCGCGCGCAGCGAGTTCACCGGAAAGCAGAAAGTTCAGATAGTCTATGACTTTAGGATGGCCTTTCATTATGCTGCTCCTTGAAAGAATCAAACGTAAAACCCTATTTTAAGAGAGGTTTGCGTGCAGCATGCCCTATAAAGAAAAATTGCCAAATTTCACGAAGAAAAATGGCAATCGTTCTCATTATCTACACGCAATGGCCATGCGGCCCGACAAGCAGCTTATGCCTTCTTTGCCGAAGCCAGCCCGGCGTGCAGGTCCTGCAGTGAATACACCTGGATGCCGTCAGAATCGCGCAGATATTGCATGCCTTCTATGGCCGCCCTGGCGCCGGCCAGCGTGGTAAAGAAGGTAACACGATCGGCCAGCGACTGCGTGCGGATTACGCGCGAATCGGAGATTGCATTGCGACGCTCTTCCACAGTATTGATCACAAGCTGAATCTCACCGTTCTTGAGCATGTCGACCACGTGCGGACGCCCTTCAGTCACTTTATTGACCACTTGCGCCTGTACGCCGGCTTCATTGAGTTTGGCAGCCGTACCGCGTGTGGCCACAACTTTGAAACCCAGATTGACCAGGCCGCGGGCCAGCTCGACCGCCTTGGATTTATCCTGATCCTTGACGCTGAGAAAGGCAGTACCGGTTTCCGGCAAAAGCACACCGGCAGCCAGCTGAGATTTGACGAAGGCTTCACCGAAAGTGCGCCCGACGCCCATGACTTCGCCGGTAGACTTCATTTCCGGGCCCAGGATGGTATCCACACCCGGGAATTTAACAAAGGGGAAAACGGCTTCCTTGACACTGAAGTATGATGGCACCACTTCCTCGGTCACGCCCTGCTCGGCCAGCGACTTGCCGGCCATGGCACGCGCCGCGATTTTGGCCAGCTGATAGCCTGTCACTTTGGAGACAAACGGCACAGTGCGAGATGCGCGCGGATTGACCTCCAACACATAGACTTGTCCGTCCTGAATAGCAAACTGTACATTCATCAGGCCACGCACATTCAGTGCGCGCGCCATCAGGCTGGTCTGCCGCTTGATTTCCTCTATTACCTCTGTCGAGAGTGAATACGGAGGCAGGCTGCAGGCCGAATCGCCCGAGTGAACGCCCGCCTGTTCGATGTGTTCCATGACGCCGCCAATGAACACCACTTCATCATCGGCCAGGCAATCGACATCCACTTCGGTCGCATCGTTCAGAAAGCGATCAAGCAGTACCGGAGAATCATTGCTGACCTTGACCGCTTCACGCATATAGCGTTCCAGATCGGTCTGTTCATGAACAATTTCCATGGCACGGCCGCCCAGCACGTAGCTTGGGCGCACCACCAACGGGTAACCAATTTCAGCTGCATGAGCAATGGCTTCTGCTTCGGTGCGAGCGGTTCGGTTCGGCGGCTGGCGCAGGCCGAGTTTTTGCAGCAGCTTCTGGAAGCGTTCGCGATCTTCGGCCACATCGATGGATTCGGGACTGGTGCCAATGATCGGCACGCCATTGGCTTCAAGTGCACGCGCCAGTTTCAGCGGAGTTTGCCCGCCATACTGTACGATCATGCCCACCGGGCGCTCCAGATGTACGATTTCCAGTACGTCTTCAAGCGTGAGCGGCTCGAAATACAGGCGATCCGAGGTATCGTAATCGGTTGAGACCGTTTCCGGATTGCAGTTGACCATGATGGTTTCATAGCCGTCCTCGCGCAGCGCCAGGGCGGCATGCACGCAGCAATAATCAAACTCGATGCCCTGGCCGATGCGGTTCGGACCGCCGCCCAGCACAATGATTTTCTTTTTATCTGTAGGGTGTGATTCGCACTCTTCTTCATAAGTGGAATACATATACGCTGTTTTCGTGGCGAACTCGGCCGCGCAGGTGTCTACTCGTTTGTAAACGGGACGCACGCCCAGTTGATGACGCACCTTGCGCACCTCGGACTCGGATACGTCCAGCAAGAACGCCAGGCGACGATCAGAAAAACCGCGACGCTTCAGGCGGCGCATGACGGTCTCGTTCAGGTCGGACAGCGTTTTCTGCTCAAGCTCCAGCTCGATATCGACGATTTCCTTGATCTGCTCCAGAAACCAGGGGTCGATCTTGGTCAGGGAATGCACTTCGTCCAGAGTGAAGCCCTGGGCAAACGCATCGCCCACATACCAGATCCGTTCCGGACCGGGCTCGGCCAGCTCCACCTGCAGTTTTTCGCGATCAAGCGTTTTCTGGTTCAGACCGTCCACGCCAACTTCAAGCCCGCGCAGCGCCTTCTGGAATGATTCCTGAAAGGTGCGGCCCATGGCCATGACTTCACCCACCGACTTCATTTGCGTCGTCAGACGGGAATCGGCCTGGGGAAACTTTTCAAAGGCAAAGCGAGGGATTTTGGTGACCACGTAATCGATGGTCGGCTCGAACGATGCGGGCGTTTGCCCGCCGGTAATTTCATTTTGCAATTCATCCAGCGTATAACCGACGGCCAGGCGCGCCGCCACTTTGGCAATCGGAAAGCCCGTTGCCTTGGACGCCAGCGCCGAGGAGCGAGATACACGCGGATTCATTTCGATCACGATCATGCGGCCGTTTTCAGGATTAACGGCAAACTGAACGTTGGAACCGCCGGTCTCTACCCCGATCTCGCGCAGCACCGCGATAGACGCGTTACGCATGATCTGGTATTCCTTGTCGGTCAGGGTCTGTGCAGGCGCCACGGTGATCGAGTCGCCGGTGTGTACACCCATGGGATCTAGGTTTTCAATTGAGCAGATAATGATGCAATTGTCAGCCTTGTCGCGCACCACTTCCATCTCGTATTCTTTCCAGCCCAGCAGCGATTCTTCAATCAGCAGTTCATTGGTGGGCGAGGCTTCCAGGCCGCGACGGCAAATCGTTTCAAATTCCTCGGCGTTATAGGCGATACCACCGCCGGTGCCACCCAGCGTAAAGCTGGGGCGAATGACTGCCGGAAAACCGCTAGTGCCGGCTTCTGCAGCAATGCGCTTTTGCACTTCCCAGGCTTCGTCCAGCGTATGGGCCACGCCCGATTTGGCCGATTCCAGACCAATACTGGTCATGGCGTCCTTGAACTTCAGACGATCTTCTGCTTTCTCGATGGCCTGCTCATTGGCGCCGATCATCTGGACGTTATATTTTTCCAGCACGCCGTTATGGGCAAGGTCAAGCGCGCAGTTCAGCGCGGTCTGCCCGCCCATGGTGGGCAGCAGCGCGTCGGGACGCTCCACTTCAATGATTTTCTCAACCGCTTTCCAGGTAATGGGCTCGATATAAGTCACATCGGCGGTTTCCGGATCGGTCATGATGGTTGCCGGATTGCTGTTGACCAGAATGGTGCGGTAGCCTTCGGCTTTCAGGGCTTTGCACGCCTGTGCACCCGAATAATCAAATTCGCAGGCCTGACCAATAATGATCGGGCCAGCGCCGATAATCAATATGCTTTTTATGTCGGTACGCTTGGGCATGATATCTCTAGTTTTTTTCGCTCATGGAGCGGATGAATTTTTCAAACAGCACGATGATATCGTGCGGGCCTGGGCTGGCTTCGGGATGCCCCTGGAAGCAGAAGGCGGGACGATCGGTCAGCTCAAATCCCTGCAGTGAACCGTCAAACAGGGACACGTGGGTAACGCGGGCATTGTCCGGCAATGTCTCTGCGTCTACGGCAAAGCCGTGATTCTGGCTGGTAATGTATACCCTTCCGCTCTGCACATCCTTGACCGGGTGGTTGGCGCCATGATGGCCGTTTTTCATTTTGATGGTGCGCGCATTGAGCGCCAGCCCCATGATCTGGTGACCCAGGCAGATCCCAAAGAGCGGAATTCTTTTTTCCATGACCGCGCGTGCCGTTTCGATGGCGTAATCGCAGGGTTCCGGATCGCCGGGACCGTTGGCCAGAAAAACGCCATCGGGGTTCAGGGCCAGCACATCGGCGGCAGCCGTCTGGGCCGGCACAATCGTGATCCGACAGCCCAGATCAGCCAGGATGCGCAGAATATTGGATTTGACACCGAAGTCGTAGGCGACAACATGGAAGCGATCCTGTGACGGCTGGGTATACCCCTTGGTGCGCTGCCAGGTGCCTTCACGCCACTCTTCACGCTCGCTGCGGCTGACCACTTTGGCCAGGTCCTGGCCGGTCATGCCGGCATAGGCGGCGGCCAGGGCGATGGCTTTCTGTTCATCGTCGCCGACAAGAATGCAGGCACCCTGGGCGCCACCCTCGCGCAGGCGACGGGTAAGTTTACGGGTATCAATGCCGGAGATGGCAACAACACCCTGCTCTTTAAGATAATCGGGCAGCGACTGAGTAGCACGGAAATTGGAAAGACGACGCGGGCAATCCCGGACAACCAGACCGGCGGCATGGACCTGCGAAGATTCGACATCTTCAGGGTTGATACCCGTATTGCCGATATGCGGATAGGTCAGCAGAACAAGCTGGTTGGTGTAGCTGGGATCGGTAAGGATTTCCTGGTATCCGGTCATGGCCGTATTGAACACCAGTTCGGCCACACTATGGCCGTTTGCCCCGATGGATATTCCCTTGAAAATCGTGCCATCTGCCAGAGCCAGAATTGCGGTGGGAAATTGAGGATTATCCTCGAATATGGAAGACGTGAGCACGCAGAACCCCAAAAATTTGGTATCGATAAGTAAACCTTTCTATTATACAGAGTAAGGCTTGACGATAGAAAAAACTTAGGGGTTATTTCGCAAGAAAACCAAATGAACTACTGGCTTTCAACCTCGAAGGCATGCGCTAACTTGCTGCGATCCTCTACAACAAGAAAGCGCAGCATTTCCCGATAGCTATTGTCCTGATAGCTCAGAATCCGCACCCGCGTACCGCGACTTTCCTCCAGATAACTGAAGATGATGGGATGATTATTACGACGCAAGTTGCCGATCTGCATGGAACTGGCACGCAGATCCACAACAGCACGCCAGTCCTTGCCACCGTCATTCTCGAGGATCCAGCTTTTGCGCTCGCCATTATCGGTCTTGCATTTGACCAGCACGTAGGCCTTGCCCGATACTTTCAGATTAGTGCTGAAAAAATCAAGATCATCAATACCGCCACCGCTACAGAATTTGTGCTGACCGGGTAACGGCAGATCCAGGCCGCGCAGGGACAACCTGGGCAGCGACAGCAAGGCGCCTTCTACGCTAATGGGCTGATCTTCTACGCCATAGACAGGCGTGCGATCAAGGTTGGTTTTTGCCCAATCGACCATGACGGGCAGTTTATCGCGCAGGCACTTGAGGTCGCGGCAGGCAAGCAACGTCCGGGTTCGGTTCTGGATAATATCCGCCATGACCAGCGGTCTATCGGTTTTGGCAAGTAGTGCTGAACTGTTGTAAAGCCAGTCGGCCAGATTGCGGGCAATGGTCGGATCCTTGCACAAATTGGCCGGCCACTGCTTTACCGCCTGCTGCAATTGCAGGACTGCACTGGCGCCAAACTGATTGCGGACTTCAGTTTCAGGCAGACAGGGATTCAGGGAAATTTCCTGTTGTGCGGAACCGACCCCGACAAAGGGATTTGCGAACGAGATTATCTGGCCGGATGCGACTGGTAGATACGTACCTGACATCACAGCAAGCCCCGTCAGCAATATTGCCCTGCACCACTTGACAAGCATTCTGCCCTTAACCCTTTCCTGTACAGTTTTGAATGGAATAAAAACTGGACGACCAAGCCGTCGCAATAATCACATTTACAATATTTTCAAGCGCGTTTGTATCCGCGTCGCTTACGGTGCGGGGCTACGGACAACGCCAGTGCAGGGCACCCACCGCCGGTTTTTTCCGGCCCGAATCAGATGACAATATGTGTCAGGCGACCGGTATTCGAATCTTGCCTGTATATTGCGGGTAATATACACGTATCCGTAAGATTTTGAAATAATCAACTGTTAATTTACAATTTTTCATCGGGCCGGATAGGAGCAATGGTTTGCAGGAAACGGCAAATATGTTACCACTGGCCGTGCAGGAAACATCCCATATGAATCAACTTGACCAACTCAGAAAATTCACAACTGTGGTTGCCGATACGGGTGACTTCGAAAGCATGCGTGAGCACAAGCCCACAGATGCAACCACCAATCCATCACTAATTCTCAAAGCCTTGTCCAAGGACGCATACCGTCCGATTCTGCAGGACACACTCGCCCGGTACCCTGGTGCCACACCCGCAGATACACTGGATCATATTCTGGTTGAATTCGGCAGACGGATTCTTGAGATCGTACCGGGGCGGGTTTCCACGGAAGTGGATGCACGCCTGTCGTTCGACACGGAAGGCACAGTAGCCCGTGCACGCCGCATTATTGAGTTGTACGACCAGGCGGGCGTGGATCACAAGCGTGTTCTGATCAAGATCGCATCAACCTGGGAAGGCATTGCCGCCGCGCGCATCCTGCAAAAAGAAGGGATTGCCTGCAATATGACGTTGCTGTTTTCCCTCATCCAGGCGGTGGTCTGCGCCGACGCCGGGGTGACGTTGATTTCACCCTTTGTCGGCCGTATTTATGATTGGCATAAAAAAGCGGCGGGCAGCGGCTGGGTAGAGGCGGACAATAGCGGGACAAATGATCCGGGCGTGCAATCGGTCACCCGAATCTATCAGCACTACCGTCGCCATGGCATCAAAACCGAGATCATGGGTGCGAGCTTTCGCAATGTCGGACAGGTACTGGCACTGGCAGGCTGCGATCTGCTGACCATCAGTCCGCAACTGCTGGGTGAACTGGCCGCTACCGACGGCAGCGTAACTGCACAGCTGCATGAATCAATGGCAGCCAAGGCGAACATTGACTCCATTGCACCCGAAGAAAAGAACTTCCGCTTCCTGCTCAATGAAGATGCGATGGCCACGGAAAAACTCAGCGAAGGCATACGCACCTTTGTGGCAGATGCAATCGGTCTGGATACATTGATCGAAGCCGCTCGTAAAAACGGGTAGGCTGCGGCGCGTGATTGTTTATGGCCAGGGGGAATACCAGGCCCCTTTTACAGGAAAAGCAACAACGCGTCGCGCCGATTATTGCGCGCCGCGGCGCTCCATAAAGGCCCAGGCAATGGTGCCGGCATCAACATATTCCAGCTCACTACCTGTAGGTATGCCACGCGCAATGCGTGAGACCTGCAGGCCTTTTTCTCGCAGAATTTCGGTCAGGTAATGCGCGGTGGTTTCCCCTTCCGCCGTGAAATTGGTTGCCAGGATGACTTCGGACACCGTGCCGTCCATTGCTCGTTTGAGCAGTCGCTCGAAGTTGAGCTGGGCCGGCCCCACACCTTCAAGCGGCGCAATTCTACCCATGAGCACATAATACAGTCCCTGATATCCGTGACTGGCCTCTATCATATTTTGATCGGCCGGCGTTTCGACAATGCACAACTGGGCGGCATTGCGCTTCGGATTCAGACAAGTTTCACAGATGTCATTCTGGGAGAATGAGTTGCAGCGAGCACAATGTCGGATATCGTTGACGGCAGTACTGAGTGCGCGGGATAGTTGGTCAGCGCCTGCTATATCGTATTGCAGCAAATGATAAGCCATGCGTCGCGCCGAGCGCTGACCGACGCCGGGAAGGCGCCGCAGCGCTTCGATCAATGCGCTTAATGGCTCGGGCTCAGGCAGTATGTCACGCATCAGAAGGGAAATTTCATTCCTGGAGGCATGGGCATGCCAGCGGTCACGCCGGACATTTTTTCCTGTGTTGTTGCCTCGGCCTTACGCAGGGCGTCGTTGAACGCTGCAGCAACCAGATCCTCAAGCATGTCCTTGTCGTCGCCAAGCAGCGCAGGATCAATGGTGACGCGTTTGACGTCATGACGGCAAGACATGGTGATTTTAACCATACCGCCGCCTGATTCACCGTCGACCAGAATATCAGCCAGGGCATCCTGGGCCTTTTTCATGTTTTCCTGCATTTGCTGGGCCTGCTTCATCAGACCGGCCAGTTGATTCTTCATCATAATGAATAAGTTCCTATAAATCGCAATAGTTTGCGGTTGATATCAAGCGTTTTTTTGCCTGAACGGCTCTATGCTACCGGGCACGACGCGTGCGCCCAGATCAGCAATCAGTGTATTAATAAATTCATTTTCCTGCACTGCTTTTTCCACCCGCTTTTGCAATGCCTCACGTTCAGCCTGCTCCACGGCATGCAGGGTATCGTCGCCGGTACGGCCAAAAACCATATCGACCCGGACAACCTCATGGAAATATTCGGTCAGCGCGGTTTCCAGCTTGGTCTTGGCGTTCAGGTCATTCTGCCCCTTGACTGGAATTCTGAGCGTGATTTTATTCTGTTTGTGCGCCACCCATTCACAGCGGCGAGCCATTTCGCCAGCATAGCCGGTAAGCGGCAACTCAGCGACCAGTTGCACCCATTCGCGGGCATTCATGGCCGCGAGTGGCCGACGGGCTTGTGGATCCTGGTGACTGGGAACCCAGGTCTGATCTTTCTCAACCACCACATTATCAACAGGCACAATATCGCCATCATCGTCTGTCTGTCCAGCCAGACCGGCAGCGTCCCAGTCTGGGGGAATATCTTCCCATACCGGCGGTCCGGAATCGTCATTGGCCTGCTGTGCATCAGGCGAATTTAAGGTCCGGCTTCGAGTCTGCCCTGCGTCGGTGCCGCCCTGGACGCCCGGTGCGCCATTGCGATCTGCTGGCCTTGCCACAGCATCCTGCCCGACGTCTGCAACTACGGATCCGGCATGCTCGGAAACACCTGCATGACTGGAACTATCACGACTGAAATCGTGAGCGTCAACCCCGGCAGGCCGCAAGGTATCGCTTGCTGGCAGCGCGTGATCGGCGCCGTTACCGTTGACCAAAGGCTGTGCTGAAGCCCCGCCGGGTGCCGGCGTAACGGTCGCAACACTTAAATCAGCTACACCGGCCACGGGGGCAACAGCAGTAGCAGTCATGGCACCCACACCATCATCTTCCCAGGCCGGTCGTTCCTGGGCCCGCTGCTCCGCAGCCTGGGCGGGAGGAACCACAATCGGTTCGCGCTGCGGCGCCAGAACGACAGGTAACGCACCGTCGCGGCTGATGGTTGTGCGTGTGCTTATATCGGAGGCGACGACAGGCGCTGCGTCTGCCGGTTGCGTATGCTCCGGCAACGCAGACTGGGGTTCGGATGCAGGCGGCCGTGCAGCCGCCGCAACCGGTGTGTTATTCAGATTTTTTTTTTGCAAGTCTGTTGCACTTGCGGTTGTTGCCTGGCCCATCGCTGCAGGCGCCTGCTGTGCGCCCTGCTCCGCAGCAGGCGAGGACACCGCCGCAGATTCGTGATGCACCGGCACAGCTTCTGAAGCGGTCACGGCTGCAGCCGCTTTTTGCCCGCCAGATGCATGGCCATTGCCTGCCTGCCATTCACTTGCCGTACTGTGTGCAGGCTCGGACGTCACCAGAGAAAGCATGCGCAGGCAGGTCATGACAAAGCCGGCATATTCATCCGGAGAGAGCGCCAGTTCATTTCGCCCATGAATCGCAATACTATAAAACAGCTGCAACGTATCGGGGTGGCAGGTACGTGCCAGTCGCACGATGTCGTCCTGCAACACCGCTTCTGTCAGGGCCGTACCCGGCAGGCGCTGTTCTATGGCAATCTGCGACAGCAGCACAGCCAAATCAGCCAGCGCGCCGCCAAACGAGTAGCCGCGTTCATATAATTCATTTGCAATATCCAGCACGCCCTGCGCCGATCCCTGGTTCAGGGAATCAAGCAGACGGACCAGAAAGCGTTGATCAATGGTACCGAGCATATCGCGCACGGCATCGCCGGTGATATTGGAACCACTGAATGCAATAGCCTGATCGGTCAGCGACAGCGCATCGCGCATGGAACCGCCTGCGGCCTGGGCAATCTGACGCAACCCAGGCACCTCAAAAGCCACTTCCTCTGCTGTCAACACATGATTTAAGTGCGAGACAATGGCATCTGGCGGCATTTGCTTCAGGTTAAACTGAAGACAGCGTGACAGCACAGTAACCGGCATTTTCTGCGGATCGGTGGTCGCAAGAATAAATTTGATATGCGGTGGCGGCTCTTCCAGCGTTTTGAGCATGGCATTGAACGCATGCCCGGAGAGCATGTGCACCTCGTCGATCATATAAATTTTATAGCGCCCCGAACTGGGTGCGTAGACAGCCTGCTCCAGCAGTTGGGTCATTTCCTCAACCCGGCGATTGGACGCCGCGTCAAACTCCAGATAATCGACAAAGCGCCCCTCGTCAATCTCAACGCAGGCACGACATACGCCGCAGGGCTTGGACGTGATACCGGTTTCGCAATTGAGTGATTTTGCCAGGATGCGTGAGAGCGTGGTCTTGCCGACCCCTCGGGTACCTGTAAACAACCAGGCGTGATGCAGACGCTGGGTATTGAGTGCGTTGGTCAGCGCCCGGACCACATGGTCCTGGCCGACAAGCGTTTCGAAGGAGCGAGGACGCCACTTACGGGCAAGGACAAGATAGCTCATACCAAATATTGTAGCCCAGAAAAAACAAACGCCACCACAAGGGGTGACGTTGGTTCAAGAATGCGGGGGTGAGCCTTACTTCGGCACTGAACCTGAACGACTATGGCTGCTTCGTTCCCGACCTGACCAGTTTCACCGCCGGCCCATGCGAAGGGACCCACCGCTTTGCATTTTA
>JAFAEO010000068.1 GCA_023423975.1 Pseudomonadota bacterium | reverse complement strand
TTGCAGCCGAGTCAGCGGGCCGTGTAGCATTGGAATATGGTATCAAAACACTGGAAGTACGTATCAAGGGCCCTGGTCCTGGTCGTGAATCTTCAGTGCGTGCATTGAATGCACTGGGTATCAAAATTTCCAGTATCTCAGACATCACGCCAGTCCCGCATAACGGTTGCCGCCCTCCTAAACGTCGTCGTATTTAATTTAGCAAGGGAAAATAATGGCACGATATACTGGACCAAAATGCAAACTTTCGCGTCGCGAAGGCATTGATCTGTTCCTGAAGAGCGCACGTCGTTCACTCGACTCCAAATGCAAGCTTGACTCCAAACCCGGTCAGCACGGTCGCACCTCTGGTGCCCGTACGTCCGACTACGGCCTGCAACTGCGTGAAAAGCAAAAACTGAAACGTATGTACGGTGTGCTCGAAAAGCAATTCCGTAAATACTTCGCTGAAGCTGAGCGTCGCCGTGGCAACACTGGCGAGACCCTGATTCAGTTGCTCGAATCGCGTCTGGACAACGTTGTATACCGTATGGGTTACGGTTCAACACGTGCAGAAGCCCGTCAACTGGTTGCCCATGGTGCAATCGAGCTGAACGGTCACAAAGCAGACATTCCATCAATGCTGGTCAGCAGCGGTGATGTTGTTTCTGTTCGTGAAAAGTCCAAAACACAGGCTCGTATCAAAGAGTCTATGGATCTGGCATCCGGCAACGGTCTGCCACAGTGGGTTGAAGTAGACACCAGCAAACTGACTGGTACCTTCAAACAGGCGCCGGATCGCGCTGATGTCGCTCGTGATATCAACGAATCCATGATCGTCGAGTTGTACTCACGTTAATGCAGCAAAAAAAAACAGGGAACCAATACGGTTTCCTGTTTTTTCGCAGTTTCAGTTTTTCCTGGTTGTATTTATCTTATCCATCAGCCTTATCGGTGTAACGAGCCGAGGGTATTGAAAAGGACACAGAGTTATGTCTCAAGGTTTTTTGAAACCCCGTTCCATTGAAGTCACACCGGTTACCGAAAACCACGCCAAAGTGGTTATGGAACCGTTTGAACGTGGTTATGGCCACACGCTGGGCAACGCGCTGCGTCGCATTTTGCTGTCTTCCATGACAGGTTTTGCGCCAACCGAAGTGCAGATCACAGGTGTGGTTCATGAGTACTCTACGCTGACAGGCGTGCGTGAAGATGTCGTCGACATCGTTCTGAACCTGAAGGGCATTGTATTCAAACTGAACAACCGTGAAGAAGTGACCGTTACGCTGCGCAAATCAGGCTCCGGCCCGGTTCTCGCCAGCGATATCGATCTGCCTCACGACGTGGAAATTATCAATCCGAATCACGTGATTGCGACGCTGACAGAAAACGGCAAGCTCGAGATGCAAATCAAGATCGAGCAGGGCCGTGGTTATGTTGCCGGCAATATGCGCGCACTCACCGACGAGCGTTCGCACACCATCGGCCGTATCCAGATGGACTCCTCGTTCAGCCCCGTGCGCCGCGTCAGCTATGCTGTCGAAAGCGCCCGTGTTGAACAGCGTACCGACCTGGACAAGTTGATTCTGGATATCGAAACAAACGGCGTTATTTCGCCTGAAGAAGCCGTGCGTCAGTCTGCCCGTATCCTGATGGACCAGATTTCTGTGTTTGCTGCCCTGGAAGGCGCCAGCGACACATTCGAAACACCGGTCCGTGGTGTACCGCAAATTGATCCGGTGCTGCTGCGTCCTGTTGACGATCTCGAACTGACCGTGCGCTCGGCCAACTGCCTCAAAGCAGAAAACATCTATTACATTGGTGATCTGATCCAGCGTACTGAAAACGAGCTGCTTAAAACACCTAACCTGGGCCGTAAATCTTTGAATGAAATCAAAGAAGTACTGGCTGCACGTGGACTGACCCTGGGCATGAAGCTGGAAAGCTGGCCGCCACTGGGTCTTGAGCGTCCTTAAGCTGCAATACTGTAGGCTGCAGGCCTCAAAACCTGCCGCCAGCGTGAGCCCTGGCTCATATTTGCTGTAAAATTGCAGGTTCCCGCAAGGGGCCTGAAGAACCGGATGGTTTCGGGTTTATCATATTTGACATATGGTCACCCGATTCTGTTCTTATACCAACCGGACCGCCAGTTATGACAGCCGTCATAGCAGGATAGAAGAACCGGTCAAACAGATGGCATAAGCTGTCTTTAACCTAGATTCAAAGGAAATTATTATGCGTCACCGTAGTGGTCTACGTAAGCTGAACCGTACCAGCAGCCATCGCCTGGCGATGTTCCGCAACATGTCTGTATCTCTGATTCAGCACGAAGCGATCAAAACAACATTGCCAAAAGCCAAAGAGCTGCGCCGTGTCATCGAACCCCTTATTACTCTGGCTAAAGAGCCGACCCTGGCCAACAAACGCCTGGCATTCGCCCGTCTGCGCGACCGCGATGCTGTGGTTAAACTGTTTGCTGAAATCGGTCCTCGCTATAAAGAGCGCAACGGTGGTTACACCCGCGTTCTGAAAATGGGTTTCCGTCAGGGCGATAACGCGCCAATGGCATTCATGGAACTGGTTGACCGTCCTGAAGTTGCCGACGAAGTGGTTGACGCCGAGTAAGGCTGAAATCCCATAGTCGACAGCCGGTGTGCATGCACCGGCGGGCGTCGCAGTATTTCTTTGCCGGGGTATTACAACACCGGTAGCAAAAAGGCATCTGTCTCGGCAGATGCCTTTTTTGCGTTGTGTTCAGGGTAAGTCTGGACCGCAACCCGCAACCCGCAACCCGCAATTATACGGCTGGAGCAATGGTTCACACTTCTCTTGCCTGAGTGCAGCGGCTTGGTATTCTGATTTGATCAGATGCATTTTTATATTTCCATAATCTATTCTTTCAGATTCATGACAGTCGCGCCCGCGCTACAATAAGGCCTGCAAAAAATTCCCCCCTTTCTTTTCCCTCAACAGGAACGAACAATGCGTGCTTCGTCTGTGTCAGGTCTTGCTGCGCCCGCAGAACGTGACTACCAAAAAAATGCCAGAAAAGCCATCTGGGCTTCATCCATCGGCTATGCCCTGGACGGATTCGATCTGCTGATCCTGGGCTTTATTTTGTCGGCAGTCAGTGCGGGCCTGGGCCTGACCAGCACCGAAGCCGGCTCGCTGGTGACCTGGACCCTGGTAGGCGCGGTCATCGGTGGCGTCGGCTTTGGCCTGCTTAGCGACATCTACGGCCGGGTCCGGGTGCTGACCTGGACGATTCTGCTGTTTGCGATCTTTACGGGAATGTGCGCCCTGGCGCAGGGTTATTGGGACTTGCTGGTATATCGGACCATCGCCGGGCTGGGCCTGGGCGGCGAGTTCGGCATTGGCATGGCGCTGGCTACTGAGGCCTGTCGGCCATCACAGCGCGCCCGCGTCTCTTCATACGTCGGCCTGGGCTGGCAGGCCGGTGTACTGGCCGCAGCGCTGCTGACGCCGCTCTTGCTGCCTATCATTGGCTGGCGCGGTATGTTCGCGGTGGGTGTGTTGCCGGCCATTGTCTCGTTTTTTGTGCGCTCCTATATCGGTGAGCCCGAACACTTTGTTAAATCGGCGCCGGTGGCAAAGTCATTTACGCTTGCGCCTCTGCGCTTGCTGGTGGCGGATGCGGAAACCATAAGACGTAGTATCGGGGTGATCATCCTGTGTTCGGTGCAGAACTTCGGCTATTACGGCCTGATGATCTGGATGCCTTCGTACCTGTCTACCCAGTTTGGCTATTCGCTCACCAAATCGGCCAGCTGGACGGCCATGACCGTGCTGGGTATGAGTCTGGGTATCTGGTTGTTCGGGCAATTGGCAGACCGCATCGGTCGTCGCCCCAGTTTTCTGCTCTATCAGGTGGGCGCCGTCGTCATGGTTTACGTCTATTCCCAGCTCACGACGCCGACTGCGCTGTTGTGGGGCGGGGCGCTGATGGGCGTTTTCGTCAATGGTATGATTGGCGGGTACGGGGCGCTGATTTCGGAGCTATATCCCCGGGCAGCCAGAGCCACCGCCCAAAATGTACTGTTCAATATCGGCCGGGCCGTCGGCGGTTTCGGACCGGTGGTGGTCGGTGCGCTGGCGGCGGCCTATTCCTTTGAAGTGGCCCTGGCGTTGCTGGCGTCCCTTTATATACTGGACATTATCGCGACTCTGTTCCTGATTCCTGAACGCAAGGGGATGGAACTGGAGTAATTTCACCTACTCAGGAGTGTTTTCAATGACAACTGACTGCGTGGTCATGTACACCACCGTTCCCGATACGCTGCTGGCAAAACGCATCGCGCATCTGCTGGTAGAAGAGCATCTGGCTGCCTGTGTGAACTTAAGCCCTGCCGGTCTGTCTATTTATTTATGGGAAGAGAACGTCGAAGGGACCGAGGAAATCACCCTTACCATCAAGACCTCCAGCCGGGCCAGTTTGCGCTGCCAGGAGCGAATTGTGCAGTTGCACCCCTACGACGTTCCTGAAATTATTATTTTGCCCGTCATTGGCGGGCATGTACCGTATCTGGACTGGGTGCGGGCACAAACATCGGTATAGAGAGGTCGCGTGTTCACGTCGTCGGATTTGAAGGGCCGCATTATGTGGCTGTTGGGGCTTATGGCCATGCTGTTGCTGCTGGCAGCCCCTGCTGTTCATGCAGAAGAAGAGTTTCTTGATCCGGAGCAGGCCTTTGTCTTTTCTGCGCAAATGCAGACGCCATCCGAGTTGCGCATAGATTATCGCATCGCGCCCAAATACTATATGTATCGTGAGCGCTTCGAATTTCATATTAAAGATGATGCGGACAAATCCCAGGCCGCGGCCCTGCTGGGCGCACCGGTGCTTCCCAAGGGGGAGGTAAAGTACGACCCGACCTTCGACAAAAACATGGAGGTCTATCATAACCAGGTAAGTATTCGTCTGCCACTGCTCAAGCAGACAACGCCCCGCACTGTGCAGGTGGTAGGGCAGGGGTGCGCCGATGCCGGCCTGTGCTATCCCCCGATCACCTATGATATTGTCCTGGAGCCCGCGCCCGGCGGTGGCATGAGTATTACGGGCGGCACGCCTGGCGTCAAAAAAGGCACTGCGCCGGTCGGTGCAGTCAGCACGCCACTTGCAGGCAATAACGCATCTGGCGCGGCGCAAGGGCAGTTATCGTCCAACGCAGCCGATGTAACCAATACTCTTACCGGCCAGGCCGGCACGGGCTCAAGCGCAGTTCAGGCAGGACAGCCGGGCGCTGGCGCGATCTCCAGCGCCGTTGCCAAGTCTACTGCGGCTTCTGCCGAGTCCGATAACGCCTCGCTGTTTGATGCCGGCGATACCACCATCGCCCAGTGGCTGTCAGAAGCCGGCCTGGCACGCATTTTATTGATCTGCTTCGCGCTGGGCGTGGTGCTTTCGTTTACGCCCTGCGTCTTGCCCATGCTGCCTATCTTGCTGTCGGTTATTGTGGGAGACCAGAAGGCGCGCGGGGGAGTCCCATCCAAAGGGCGCGGTTTTGCGCTCACGCTCATGTACGTGCTGGGCACGGCCATTGTGTACACATTGCTGGGCATTGCGGCCGCCTCTGTCGGTTCCGTGCTGGCAGCCTGGATCCAGAACCCGTGGGTGCTCTCGGCGTTCGCGGTGGTGCTCATTATTCTTGCCATTGGCATGTTCGGCGCTTTTACCATACAGGTGCCGGTATCGCTGCAGACTTCACTGAACAGCAAAGTGTCGCGGATGCCGGGCGGGCGTTATGGCGGTGCTTTCGGCATGGGCATGCTGTCGGCGCTTATTTGCGGCCCCTGCGTTGCTGCGCCGCTGGCTGGCATTCTGCTGTTCATCTCCCAGACCGGTAATCTGGCGCTGGGCGGACTGGCGCTGTTTGTGCTGGCCTGGGGCCAGGGCTTTTCACTGCTGATCCTGGGCGCCACCTCGGGTGCGCTGATGCCCAAAGCGGGCCCCTGGATGGAAGCGATCAAGTATTTCTGCGGCTTGTTGCTTCTGGCAACGGCGCTGTGGATGCTGATGCCCGTTTTGCCCCTGTGGGCGCAAATGCTGGGCTGGGCGTTTCTGAGTATGTGTCTGGCGGTGCTGCTGGGCGCCTTCCGCAGTGACACCGGTCCTGTCGCCAGCGCCGGCCCGTTGCGGCTCATATTGCATGCGCTTGGCCTGCTGGCTGCCGCGTGGGCATTGCTGTTGCTGGTGGGTCTGGCAACCGGCAGCCGGGATCCGCTCGCGCCCCTCAAAGGGATTGCGCAGGTCAACGGAGCCGCGCAATCGAGCGTTGCCAAAGTGCAGTTCGAAAGGGTGCGGTCGCTGGCAGAGCTCGAGGCGCGCATTGCGGCGGCTGGTAAACCTGTCATGTTGGACTTTTACGCCGATTGGTGCATTTCCTGTCACGAAATGGAAAAATTCACCTTTTCCGATAGCCGGGTGGCCAGTGCCATGAACGCCATGCTTGTATTGCAGGCCGACGTAACAGGCAACAATGAACAGGATCGCGAACTGCTCAAGCGCTTTCGCCTGTTCGGCCCGCCGGGCATTATCTTCTTTGACCGCAATGGCCAGGAAATGAAGGACAACCGCGTGGTCGGTTTCCAGAAGGCGGACAAGTTTCTGGAAAAATTGCAGCTGGCGCAGCGCTAACGATGCAGCGGTGGTCATCCTTTTGTTGACCAGGCTGTGTGGGCAAAAGGTCATGGTCCACACGGGACTGCCGAACGGTTGAGCGTGGGATGTCAGAGGGATATAAAGGGGATGTGACCCGCATGGGTCTGTTCCGATAATGAATACAGCCTTTGACAGTGATCTTCCCGGGCAGATTGGCGGGCCGCGCGCAGCGGCGCTTGCCGTCAAAGCCTGAAGTCTGCTGTCGCCGGCTGCAGCGATGGCCCGGCCGTTTCTTTCAGTAAGCCACAGTCATGCCCTGGCAAGTGACCGGTTGCGGGAGAAGACGCTAATGATATTGCTATCCGGGTGTGACAACACGCCGGATGTGGATGCAGCAAGAGGAGAGGATTCAGTCCAGATCGAGCCAGCTGCGGTTCTTTTCCGAAAGACCGATGCCAGCCCATTTATTTCCCAGTTCGATCACCAGGAGACTGTCGTTGGTATCAAGGGCAGGCAGCAAAAGCTCGCGTACCTGTGTGACCCCCAGATTGGTCGCCACGATATAGCTCGAATCGTAGCAATGCCAGCGGCTGGGGAAATGTTCATCTATGAGCTGTTTTAACTTGGTAAATCGGGTACCCAGTAGACGGCGGTCATACGTGATCAGCACTTTCATCTCATTTCCCCTGACTATGAAAAACCATTCCCGATATAGTAATACAAATCCGCGACAATGGGCCAGATAGTTGCGGCGCAGGGCTGACGGCTCAGGGATTGCCCGGGTTGTTGTCCGCGCATATGTTGCTGTACACAGAGTTGAAATACCAGCGTCATATAATAAAAAAATCATCGCGGAAATTTCAATGACCATGTCAACTTGCGGACGCGTGCTGTCCGTGGCCAAAGACGATACACATCGCTTTTCCAAAATCCTCACATCAGAAATATGCATTGTGGCTGGCCTTGGCGTCCAGGGCGATGCGCATGCAGGCGTAACCGTCAAGCATCGCTCCAGGGTCGCTGTAGATCCGACGCAGCCGAACTTGCGACAAGTTCATCTGATGCACGCCGAACTCTTTGAGGAGCTCCAAGGCAAAGGCTTTAATGTGGGGCCTGCTGACCTGGGCGAAAACATCACCACTGAGGGCGTTGATCTGCTGTCTTTACCCAGGGGCACCTTGCTCAGGATTGGAGACGATGCCCTTTTACAGGTAACGGGCTTGCGCAATCCATGCATGCAAATAGACCGGTTCCAGCCAGGTTTGCTCAAGGCGGTGTTGCTGCGCCAGCCCAATGGCGAATTGATCCGCAAAGCCGGTATTATGACGATTGTGATGGCGGGGGGAAAGGTTCGTGCAGGAGACCCGATTCATGTTCAATATCCCATGCCTCCGTACCTGCCGTTGGAGCGCGTGTAGGCACACTGTTTTTGCCCGGCTTTTGCCTTCTTTGATAAACAGGTTTGCTAGTGCGTTAATTCTCGTTGCTGATTAGCCGGAAATAATGCCCAGGCGTTCGTCACCGTAAATGTCTTTTACCTGGGCAATCACAACTTTATATCCGTTTAGCCATTTGGCCTGGTTGGCTTTTGCCTGGCGATGTACGGGATCGTGAATGAGTGTTTCCAGCGCCTGCAGCGATGCCCAGTAATACACATTGGACACCAAGCCGGTAGCAGGATTTTCCCAGGCCTCCTCGCCTAAATAACCATCTATATTGCGTGCTATTTCAGCAATGGTTTTGTCCAGGCTGTAAAACTCATCGTCAAACTGTTTTTTTGCGAAAATAAAGGTAGATGAATACATATTTGTATTGGCGATGCCCGTGAAGTTCGTGCACGAATTCTATCATCCCGGAACCTCTGCGAGAGGCTGGCTGCGTGTTTCAGCCATGGCGGCAGAAGCAGCATAGCTGACAAGGCCATTGCCACAGGCACGCGAGGCCGGTGCAATAGCGCCTGCGCTTTTGCACCGGCTAACTGGCGCATTTACATCTACCTGAGTGCCCATAGCGCTTAATCGCCGACTGATTCCAATTTTTTGCGCAATTCAAATTTTTGTATTTTTCCAGTAGACGTCTTTGGCAGTGGTCCAAAACGGATCACTTTTGGCACCTTGAAACCGGCCAGCAGCAGACGGCAATGATTGATTATTTCCTGCTCCGTGACATTGGCATCGGGCTTGAGTTCTACGTACGCGCAGGGTGTTTCGCCCCACTTGGGGTCTGGCATGGCGACCACCGCTGCAGCAGCCACTGCCGGGTGACGGTATAGCGCGTCTTCAACTTCAATACTGGATATATTCTCGCCGCCCGATATAATAATATCCTTGCTGCGATCTTTGATGCGCACGTATCCGTCGGCTGTGAGTACACCCAGGTCGCCCGTGTGAAACCAGCCGTCACGAAACGCTTCACGGGTAGCGCTTTCATTTTTCAGGTAGCCCTTCATACAGATGTTGCCGCGGAACATGATTTCGCCAATCTGGGCAGCATCAGGCGCTACCGGCTCCATGGTGTCCGCATTACGCACAGATAGCCCGGCCTGCAAGTGATATCGCACACCTTGGCGTGCCATATGCGTTGCCCGGCTATCGTCGTCCAGTTCGTCCCACGCCTGCTGGTACGCACACACTGCCGCAGGTCCGTAGACCTCGGTCAGACCATAGGCATGGGTCAGATCGAAACCCATCTCCCGCATTTTTGCAATCACCGCCGGAGCGGGCGATGCGCCGGCCACCATGGTGTGGACCTTGTGATCAATGCCTTCTCGCATTTGTACCGGGGCATTGGCCAGCGCACTTTGTACGATTGGTGCGCCGCAATAGTGGGTGACACCCTCCTGGCGGATCAAATCGAGCACCGTTTCGGGGTCGAATTTGCGCAGGCAGACGTTGACCCCGGCGCGCGCCGCCACTGTCCATGCAAAACACCAGCCATTGCAGTGAAACAAGGGCAGCGTCCAAAGGTAGACCGGGTGTTTGGGCATATCCCATTCAAGAATATTGCTGATGGCGTTCAAATAAGCGCCGCGATGGTGATACACCACACCCTTGGGGTCACCGGTCGTGCCGGACGTATAATTTAACGCAATGGCATCCCATTCATCAGCCGGTGCCCGCCAGTTGTACACTGGACTGGCTGCTGTCAGAAAGTCTTCGTAGTCCACAGCGCCGGCGATAGTTCCTGATGTGCTCTCCAGATCGTGCACAAAGAGTACCTGCAGATTTGGAAACCTGGCCAGGGCGTTTTCTGCGACGCTCCGGTACTCAGTGTCGATAATCAGAATTTTGGCCTCGCCATGTTCCAGCATGAAAAGGATGCTGGATTCATCCAGGCGTGTATTCAATGTGTTCAGTACCGCACCTGTCATGGGCACACCAAAATGCGCTTCGATCATGGCGGGAATATTGGGCAACATGACGGCAACGGTGTCGCCACGCTGTACACCAGCCTGTGCGAGTGCGCTGGCAAGTCGCTGTACGCGTTCATAAGTCTGGCCCCAGTTTCTGCGAACATCGCCGTGCACGATCGCCAGCCGGTCTGGATACACTTCGGCTGCCCGCGCGATGAAATCGATGGGTGTCAGCGCTTCGTAATTTGCATCATTGCGAGCCAGGCCATGGTCAAAAATACCGCTCATTATTCTGTCTCCTGAAAAGTGCACGCCTTGTTCTGTCAGATAGGAGACTTGAACATTGGTGCTAACCTATAGCGCACATCAGATTAATTTGGTTTAGTGTAGAAGCTGGTTAAACAAGGAATCTGTCACCTGGATGACAGTTAAGCATATGCGTCATATCTTCGCTAGATATCTTCGGGATATATCATGAGTGATACTGCTATCCATAATGAGAAGAAATTGCCCGAAATGTTCAGTTTTTATTCCTGGTTTCAGGCGCTGGACGAGGATCATCGGCGGCTGGTTATTGCCACCTCCAGAGCTGAGTCTGTCCCTCACGACGCGTGGCTGGCGCGCCGGGGCGAGCCGTCCGATCACTGGTTTGGCGTACACAACGGGCTGCTCAAGCTTGCCATCTACGACGAGTCCGGCAAAAGTTGTACCTTTTCCGGCGTCCCGCCGGGAGGCTGGTTTGGTGAAGGCAGTGTCATCAAACGCGAGCGGCGTAAATATGATGTGGTGGCCATCCAGCCGTCACTGGTGTTGTCCGTGCCGGGGCAAACCTTCGAAACGTTGTTGTCAAGCAGCCTGTCATTTTCGCATTTTGTGATTGGCCAGTTGAACGAGCGCATGGGCGAATTCATCGCCTCGATCCAGAACCAGCGACTGCTGCGCGCAGATGCGCGCGTGGCGCAATCACTGGCGCAATTGTTCAATCCAAAACTGTATCCTTCAACCGATCTGGCATTAGATATATCACAGGAAGAATTGGGTTATTTGACGGGGTTGTCACGCCAGCGCGTTAACCGCGCTTTGCAGACCTTGCAGCAGCAGAAAATATTAATTCAGGCTTACAGCAAAATTCGGATTCTGGATCTGGAGCAATTGCGTTTATACGGCCTGGCTCCGGTGTGATTCGTGTCGCTGCGGGCGCGTGACGGCCGGGTAACCTTTATTGATTGTTAAAAGGCGCTCACCGTGTCGTACGGGACGGCGCATGTTTGCGCCGGGTAACTGATTTGAGCAGATTAAAACGGCGTGAGCGGCTCCTGCAAATTTATGCCAATTGTGATGCGGCCGAGCGCCACCACGGCTCATTGTCCAGGAACCAGTCAACTGTTTTGGCAATGCCCGCGTCAAACGGCTCGCTCGCGACAAAACCCAGCTCTTGTTCAATTTTTGTCGGGTCAACGGCGTAGCGCCGGTCATGTCCGGGGCGATCTTGTACATAGCGGATCAATGACGCGCTATTGCCTGCCTGCGCGGCCGTTGCCTGCGCAAACCGCTGTCGCAATGGTGGCTGCGTTGCAAAGGCCCGGTCCATGATCTGGCACAACTGCTGGATGAGCTGCAGGTTAGTCAGCTCACAGCGGGCGCCGACGTTCCAGGTGTCGCCCGGTTTGCCTTGCGCCAGAATCGCTTCGATCGCGCGAACGTGGTCCAGTACGTAAAGCCAGTCGCGCACCTGCTGCCCATCGCCAAAAACCGGAATGGGCCTATTGTGCAGGATGTTTGTCAGTGTCAGTGGGATGAGTTTTTCGGGATAGTGATAGGGTCCGTAATTGTTCGAGCACCGGCTGATGGTCGTGGCCAGGCCGTAAGTCTGGTGGTAGGCCCGCACCAGATGATCAGCTGCGGCCTTGCTGGCCGAGTACGGCGAGTTCGGCGCATAGGGCGTGTCTTCGGTAAACGCTGGCTGGCCGGCCGCCAGGCTGCCGAAAACCTCATCAGTGCTGACGTGATGAAAGCGGTGTGGCCGGGCGGCTTTTCTTTGCAGCGCCGGTACCTCTAACCATACCTGGCGGGCCGCTTTGAGCAGGCTGTGGGTGCCGGTGATATTGGTCCGGATAAAGGTGTCGGGCCCCTGGATGGACCGATCCACATGGCTTTCTGCCGCAAAATGCACGATGGTATCGACGTGGTGCTGTTGCAGTAATGCGATCACTTTGTCCGTATTGCAGATATTGCCGTGTACAAATGTGAAGTAGGCGTGGCGTTCAAGCCCGGCAAGGCTGCTGCGGTTGCCCGCGTAAGTTAGCGCATCCAGCACTACCAGCGTATCGTCTGGATGCGCTCGGAGCCAGTAATGAACAAAATTGGCGCCGATAAATCCGGCGCCACCGGTAACAAGCAAAGATGCCATCGCGTTCGGGGCCGTCATGTAAAAGTTGCAATGGCTCATGATAACAGGATGGCTATAAACCGCGAAGTCGGGCAAGGACGCAAATGAGGGCCGATCCGTTATAATCAGCGCTGATGCAATCCATTGGGGCTTTGCCCGATACGCATGAAAACAGAACGCCTGGTTATTCCCGATGTCCTGCTGATCACTCCCAAAGTGCATCGCGACGAACGCGGTTATTTTCTGGAAGCCTGGCGCCAACAGGTGCTCGACGAGGCGGCAGGACGCGAACTGCGCTTTATCCAGGACAATGAATCACAGTCGTCTTATGGCGTGGTGCGAGGGCTGCATTACCAATTGCCCCCCTATGCCCAGAACAAGCTGGTGCGCGTGGTGGCCGGGCGCGTGCGCGATGTCATTGTCGATCTGCGCAAGAGCAGCGCGACCTTCGGGCAGTCCCTGCAAATTGAACTGGATGCCGTACGCAAGCAATCGCTGTTTATTCCAGCCGGCTTTGCGCATGGTTTTGCCGTGCTCAGCGAACAGGCTATTTTTACCTACAAAACAGATGCGGCCTATGCGCCCGATTACGAGCGTGGCCTGGCCTTTGACGACCCGCAACTGAACATTAACTGGCAGGTACCGCGCGAGCATATGATATTGTCGGGCCGGGATCGGCGTTTCCCTGTGTTTGCCGGCCTGCAGGACTTATACCCCTGAGCGCCAGGGGTTTTATCATAAAATGGCGTTATTCGATACGTCAATGAGGTTTAAATGAATCCGATCCGTAAAGCTGTATTTCCCGTCGCAGGCCTGGGCACCCGCTTTTTGCCGGCGACCAAGGCCATGCCTAAAGAGATGCTGCCCGTTGTGGATAAGCCCCTTATCCAATACGCAGTGGAAGAGGCGGTCAAGGCAGGCATTACCGATCTGATTTTCATTACCGGGCGACACAAGCGTGCGATCGAGGATCATTTTGACTCGATGCCCGAGCTGGAATCCGAACTGGAAGAAAAGGGCAAGCAGGAGATGCTGGAGCAGGTGCGGCAGGTCATTCCGTCCAATGTCAATTGTATTTACATCCGCCAGCCGGCACCGCTGGGCCTGGGGCACGCCGTGCTGTGTGCCGAACCGGTGGTGGGCAATGAGCCGTTCGCCGTGTTGCTGGCCGATGACCTGATCGATTCGAACGTGCCGGTGACCCAGCAACTGATTCAGGCTGCGCATGCCAATAACGGCAGTGTGCTTGGCATCCAGACCATTGCTCGTGAAGATTCCAATAAATACGGGATTATCGCGGGTAAATCGGTGTCGTCCAACACGATCCAGGTGAACCAGATCGTTGAAAAGCCTGCACCCGATGATGCGCCGTCGGACAAGGCCGTGGTCGGTCGCTATATTCTCGAGCCGGAAATTTTTGAATATCTGCGTCACATCGGCAAGGGCGCCGGTGGCGAGATCCAGCTTACCGACGGTATTGCTGCCCTGCTCAAGAGCCGTAACGTATTTGGGTTTGCCTACGAAGGCACGCGCTACGATTGCGGTAGCAAGGCGGGCTTTTTTGCCGCGACAGTCGCGCTGGGTCAGAAATACCACGGCTTCAAGCTGTAATTTATCCCCGAACGGCCATCACGGCGGGCGACTATGCCGCTCCCGTGATTGACTGTGGGCGACTCAGTCCAGACGGGGCTTGTATTCCAATCTTTTTCAGAATCTGTGGCCGGTTGCGGCCGTTACGATCAGCCTCTGTGCACAATCCACAATCCACAATCCACAATCCACAACCCACAACCCACAACCCACAACCCACAACCCACAACTGCCACGGATCGCCACATCAAGAATGCATGGGCCCAGTGGCAGACTGCTTGTGGTTGACTATCGGGGTTTACTGACGTCCGGTCAGAATGCGGGCAGCTTCAATTGAGAAATACGTCAGGATGCCGTCGGCGCCGGCGCGCTTGAAACACATCAGCGATTCCATCATGACCTTGTCGTGGTCCAGCCAGCCGTTTTGCGCGGCCGCCTTGATCATGGCGTATTCGCCGCTAACCTGATAGGCGTAGGTAGGCACGCGGAAAGTGTCCTTGACGTCCCGTACGATATCCAGATAGGGCATGCCAGGCTTGACCATGACCATATCGGCGCCTTCGCGGATATCTGCTGCGATTTCCCGCAGTGCTTCGTTGCGATTGGCCGGGTCCATCTGGTAAGTCATTTTGTTGGATTTACCCAGATTGGTGGCCGAGCCCACCGCATCGCGAAACGGCCCGTAGAAGGCGCTGGCGTACTTGGCCGAATAGGCCATGATGCGGGTGTAGATCAACTTTTCCTTTTCCAGGGCTTGCCGGATGGCGCCGATACGGCCGTCCATCATATCGCTGGGCGCGACATAGTCGGCGCCGGCGCGGGCCTGGGTCAATGCCTGCTGCACCAGGATGTCGGTGGTCTCGTCATTCAGCACGTAACCATCTTTGTCCAGTACGCCATCCTGCCCGTGGCTGGTATACGGATCCAGCGCCACATCGCATAAAATACCCAGTTCGGGGAACGCCTTTTTGAGCATGGCAATGGTGCGCGGAATCAGGCCATCTTCATGCGTGGCGGCAATGCCGTCGGGCGTTTTCAGTGCGGGATCGATAGAGGGAAACAACGCCATTACCGGAATGCCCAGCGAAACACAGGTCTCGGCCACTGCCAGCAGTGTGTCGGGACTGTACCGGTTTACACCTGGCATGGACGCCACCGCCTCGGTCACGCCCGTGCCTTCCTTGATGAATACCGGGTAAATCAGATCATTAACGGTCAGGACGTTTTCCTGAACCAGCCGGCGCGAAAAGTTGTCACGACGGTTACGACGGGGGCGGGATGCGGGAAAATCGGCAGTGATAATTGAAGTCATGGTGTTATCCGTATTGCAGTCGGCACCACAGGGGTGCAATAGAAAGGTGAAGCAAAAAAAGGGGGTCAGAAATCATCCGCAGGGTTGTGCAGGTCCAGGGCACGCGAGCGAGCAAGTGGCCGTGGGTGCAGCAATCATATCCGTTGCCGGAACACAGGCTGCTTCCCAGCCCGGCAGTTGCGGACCCGGCGCGCAGCTGCCTTGCACAGGTATCCTGAAGCGAACCCGAGTACGCGATTGGGTCATCAGAGTGTCCGCCGTCCGAAAAGTTCCGCCCGGTCTGCCCGTTCACCGAGGAGCGTGGCAATCAGGGCACGACCTGCGGAGAAATCCAGTTGACGATGCTGCGGTCAGCCTCTTCCAGCCCGATGCGTTGCGTGGCGGAAAACGGCACTGCATTCAGGGCGCCGATATCAGCCAGCTCCTGTTTCACCGCAAAGACCGCCTTGATGCGTTGTCCATAGGGCAGTTTGTCTGCCTTGGTCAACAGCGCCAGCACGGGTTTGCCGGTAGGCGCGATCCAGTTGGCCAGGCGTCGGTCCAGATCGGTCACGCCACGGCGGATGTCAATCAGCAGCACGACGCCAGCCAGCGAGGTGCGCTGGCGCAGATAGGCGCCCAGCACTTCAGCCCATTCTTCGCGGGCGTCGCGGGCGACAGAGGCATACCCGTAACCGGGCAGGTCGGTCAGAAAGCCAAGCGGCTGCTCCGGATCCAGCGGATCGGGAATGCCAAACAGGTTGATCAGCCGGGTGCGGCCTGGTGTCTTGCTTGAAAACGCCAGCTTTTTCTGGTTGGCCAGCACATTGATAGCGGAGGATTTGCCGGCGTTGGAGCGGCCCACAAAACAGACTTCAGGCGCCCCTGGCGGCGGCAACTGGTCGAGCCGGGCGGCTGAAGTGTAAAACGAGGCGCGATGTAATATTGACACAAAGGGTTCCGGCAAAAAAAGATTCGTCCTCTATTGTATAATTGCTAAGCCAAAAAATGCCTAAATTCATGTTTGAGGTTTATACTTCCGTGTTTATACGCATTTGTCTTTTAAAATACGGGCCGTGGCTGCTAAAGTGCGCCCCAGATCCATGGGATCACAGAGGATATTCATGAAGCGAGTTTTAACAAACATTCTGGTTGCCGGCAGCGTTTTGGCTGGTATGGCCTTCGGTACGACAGCTTTCGGCGCAGAAGCCGCTGCTGCATCCGCTGTTCCTGACGCCGAGAAAGGCGCAGCCCTTTACACAAAGGGTGATACATCTCGCGGCATTCTTGCCTGTGTCGCCTGTCATGGCGCCAACGGCAACAGTGGCGTTGCCATGTACCCGAGTCTGGCCGGCATGCCTCATGAATACCTCACGCTTCAGCTTGAACACTTCAAAGCACCCGCCGACAAGGTTATCCGCGGCACGCCAGATGGCAAGCCTACAGCCATGGCGCCTATCGTAGCGCAAATGACCAAGGAAGACATGCAGAACCTGTCAGTTTTCCTGAGCAAACAGCAATTGACCCAGCCGGCCAAAGCCAAGCAGGGCGATAATCGGAAAGTGGTTGAGCGTGGTCGCCAGATCTGGCGTGCCGGTATCCCCGAGCGTGACGTTCCCGCCTGTGCATCTTGTCACGGCGCGACCGGCCAGGGTATCCCATCGGCCTTCCCTCGTCTGTCCGGCCAGCATCCAGAGTATCTTGAAGCCCAGTTGCATGCCTTTGCCGATGGCTATCGCACGCAGGGTGGCGCAGAAAACATGATGGGTAAAATTGCCAACCGCATGAACAAGGCAGACATCCAGGCCGTTGCAGACTACGCAGCCGGCATTCGCTGATTCAACAGCCTGACGGTCAGCGGCCCCCTGGCAATTGGCCGCAACCGACAATTTCTGACCTGCGTTATGGAACTTTTCCGTAACAACGGGTCAAAGAAGGGGTAACGCGCATCGTGTGCCCCTTTTTCTTATGACAAATTCAGTATCTAGACCCACTACCAGAGCCTGGGGCGCCCAGCTCATTGAATTGCTCGGCTCCATGCGTTTTGCTGTGAGCCTGCTCATGTTTATCTGCGTGGCCAGCATTATCGGTACGGTCCTGCAGCAAAACCAGCCTGATCTGACCTACACCGACCAGTTCGGCATGTACTGGTATGCCGTTTTCAGCAAATTCGGCGTGGCGCAAGTCTACAACACCTGGTGGTTCCTGCTTATCATGACTTTTCTGGTGGTCTCCACCAGCATCTGCCTGATTCGCAATGCGCCCAAAATGCTCAAAGACATGCGCTCGTTTCGCGAATATATCCGCGAAGGCAGCTTGCGAGCCTTTCCTCATCGCATTGATATCCAAACCGGCCTGACCAGCGCAGCCTCGCTCGCGCGGGTGCGAGGCTGGCTGAAAAAGGAAGGGTATGCGGTCAAGGAAAAAACCGACGCCAGCGGCACGCTGCTGGCGGCCAAAAAGGGTAGTGTCAATCGGCTGGGCTATATTTTCGCGCATGCAGCCATTGTGATCGTCTGTATTGGCGGGCTGCTCGACAGCGAGCTGCCCAACCGCCTGCAAATCTGGCTGGGCAGCAAACAACCCATTCCCGACACCGCCCGATTCGTTTCCGATGTGCCCGAAGCAGCGCGTTTTTCGCCAGGCAATCCCAGTTTTCGCGGTAATGTCTCTATCGCGGAAGGCAATACGTCCAACACCGGGATTCTGGCGCTCAGCAGCGGCCAGTATTTGCAAATGCTGCCCTTCGATATCAAGCTCAATAAATTTATTATTGAGTACTATGAAACCAATGGCATGCCCAAGCGCTTTGCCAGCGAAGTGACGATCACAGACCGGGAAACCGGCCAGGTTTCCGATGAGACCATCGAAGTCAATCATCCGTTTCAGATGCACGGTATTACGCTGTATCAGTCAAGCTTTCATGATGGTGGTTCCAAGGTGTCGGTAACCGGCTATCCGCTGGCGGGCAGCGACAGCGCGCCGTTTGAATTGTCCGGTGTGGTCGGAGAACAGACACGCCTGACCACAACCCTCAATGGTCAGAGTAAAAACTACACCGTGACCTTCGATGACTTCAAACCCATTAACGTCGAAGATCTGTCCGCCCCGAATCCGGGCGCAGCCCAACCCAAAACATTTCAGGAAGACATACTGGCCGTAACCGGCAGCGCTGCCGGTCGGAATGAAAAGAAACTGCGCAACATTGGTCCCAGCGTGTCCTATACGCTGACCGATGATCGCAATCAGTCCATCAAGTTCAACAACTACATGCTGCCGGTCATGCTTGAAGACTCGCCGGTTTTCCTGATCGGCATGCAACTGCCTGGCGACTCGATGTTCCGTTATGTTCGGATTCCTGCAGATGGCAAAAGCACAGTCAACGAATTTCTGGCCATGCGCGCCGCATTCAATGACAAGGCGTTGCGCTTAAAAGCGGCGACAGCATATGCAGAAAAGAACCAGGATGGCCGTATTGATAAAGCGGTCATCGTGCAACTGGCCGAGCGTGCGCTCAGCGTCTTTGCTGCCGACGGTTTTGCCGGCATCGACAATTATGTTGACGGCGAGGGTGTACCGGAAAGCGACCGGGTTCCTGCCCAGTTGCGCGAGCCCATGAAGAAAATCCTGCGCGAGTATCTGTTGTTCAGCGCCATTGAGTTGCGCAACCTGGCGCGTGAACAGGCCGGTCTTGCGCCCATCGTTTTCGAAGGGCCGGATGCCCAGGCACAGGCGCGCTGGTTTGATCTGTCCCTGCGTGCCGTCTCTGATCTGGCAAACTATCCGTCGCCTATGTTTCTTCAGCTGAAAACCTTTCAGCACATTCAGGCCACTGTTTTGCAGGCCACACGTTCCCCGGGTAAACTAATGGTCTATGGGGGATCAATCCTGCTAATGCTGGGTGTGTTTTCCATGTTCTACATCCGTGATCGCCGAATCTGGATCTGGGTCAAGCCCGGGCAGGATGATCAGGATAGCCGTATGATGGCAGCAATGACCTCGCAAAAACGCACCCTCGACTTCAATCGTGAATTCGAGCGCTTCCGCCATTACTTTACCGGCAACGAAAAAGCCTAGGGGCAAATATGTCAAATACCGTTGTGACCGCATCAGGAGCCGCCGACCAGCTGGTCGATTGGGAAAAGAACATTACCGAGTCCGGTGACAGCCGAGTGCTGCGCGGTAAACCAGACTTGTCAGACCTTTTGTTCCTGCTGGTGTTGCTGGCAGGAGCCGTCTACGCCATCATTCAATACCCCGATTCGATGGATTACTACGAGAAAGCCATTCTGGTCGGCATGACATTTGCGGCCACCTGGATTGGCTGGCTGTGGCGGCCTGCGCGCAAGCTGATGATTGCCTGTGCACTGGCTGCCGGCCTGGCGATCTGGCTCTATGACGGGCAACTGGCACATGCGGAAAGCAATTTCCTGCTGAAATACCTGCTGTCTTCGCAATCGGCCATTCTGTGGATGTGCGCGCTGTTTTTCATGGCCACCGTGTGCTATTGGATCGGTTTTGTCAGTACAACCGGCGCCTGGATGGGTTCAGCCCTGACCTGGGCCGGCGTTTTTGCCGGCTTTACCGGCCTGCTGGTGCGTTGGCGCGAGGGTCATCTGATTGCGCCCGATATGGGACACATCCCTGTCAGCAATCTGTATGAAGTATTCGTGCTGTTCTGCCTGATCACGGCCCTGTTCTACCTGTATTACGAAAGACGCTATAACACACGCGCCCTGGGCGGTTTTGTGCTGCTGGTCATCTCGTCTGCCGTCATATTCCTGCTCTGGTATACATTTGAGCGTGACGCAGCCGTGATTACACCGTTGAACAACGCCCTGCGCAGCTGGTGGATGAAACTGCACGTGCCGGCCAATTTCATTGGTTATGGCTCCTTTGCACTGTCTGCGATGGTCGGTTTTGCCTATCTGGTCAAGCAGCATGGCGCCACCACCAGTTGGAAACCCATGATTCCGCTGCTGGTTGTGGGCGGCGCCATGGTGTCGGAGCTGTTCATTTTCCGTGACAAAGACAATATGGGCTTCTGGTTTGTCTACTTTCTGGGTAGTCTGGCCATCGTTGCTGCCATTTTGCTTGGGCGTCGCGTCATTGCCGCTAAATTGCCGCCGCTGGAAGTACTGGACGATATCATGTACCGGTCCATCTCCATCGGCTTTGCCTTTTTCACTGTGGCCACCATTCTGGGCGCGTTCTGGGCTGCCGATGCCTGGGGTACCTATTGGCAATGGGACCCGAAAGAAACCTGGGCCTTTATCGTCTGGCTCAATTATGCGGCCTGGCTGCACCTGCGCCTGATGAAGGGCATGCGCGGCACCTTTGCGGCCTACTGGGCACTGGTCGGTCTGGTGATCACCAGCTTTGCCTTCCTGGGCGTCAATATCTTCCTGTCGGGCTTGCACTCCTACGGAGAGCTGTAAGCCACGGCTGGCGGCCCGCGCCGCACAGCCAAAAAAAAGGGATACCCGGTTATACCGCAACCAGGTATCCCAACAGGGAAAATCATCAATTCATTCATCTGCGCCGCGCCGGCTGGCGCTGCGCTGCTTAGTGCTGCGTGCCCCAGCGGCGCACCGTCATTTTCTCCAGGGTTGTAAACACCAGGTTTTCAACCACCAGGCCCAGAATCACGACCATGACCAGTCCGGCAAACACCTGAGCGGTTTCCAGTTCATTCCGGTGCTGGAATACATACCAGCCCAGGCCACCCTGGCCGGATGATGCGCCAAAGACCATTTCAGCCGCGATCAGCGTACGCCAGGCAAAGGCCCAGCCAACCTTCAGGCCGGACACGATGGACGGCAGCGCGGCCGGAATCAGGATCTGCCAGACAAACCTGAGCCCGCGCAGCCCATAGTTCTGCCCTGCCATGCGCAGTGTTTGCGGCACGCTCTGAAATCCGGCAAAGGTGTTCAGGGCCAGTGGCCACATGACCGAATGCACCAGTACAAACAATAAGCTGCTTGTGCCCAACCCGAACCACATCAGCGCCAGCGGCAGCAGGGCAATGGCCGGCAAGGGATTGAACATGGAGGTGAGGGTGGAAAGGATATCCCGGCCAAGGCGGGTGGAAATGGCGAATGTGGTCAGAAAAAATGCCAGTACCACTCCCAGCGCATAGCCTTGCAGCAGCACCGACAGTGAAATCGCCATGCGGGCAGGCAACTCGCCATTGATCAGATCAGTCCACATGGCGCCAATGGTGGCGGTAAATGTGGGTAGCAGCAGCTCATTGTCCTGCCAGCGACCGACCATTTCCCACATTGCCGCAAGAACTGCCAGGATCAGGATCTTGCGGATACCGTCATGATTGAGCAGGCGATGTGCCAGGCTCAAGGGTTCTCGAACCGATTCGGCATGTGCCGCCGGCGCCAGTGCCGATAGTGGGTATTCGAATTCTGGCCGGTAGGGTGGTTCGATACGCATGCTAGGCTGGTTCATGGGAATGCTCGGCAAGACTGGAATCTGCTTCGAAGGCAGGCAGCTCCTCGAATAGCAGGCGGTGAATGCGGCTTGTTGCTGCCTGAAATTGCTCGCTGCCTGCGCTGTCCATGCTGAATTGGTGGCTGTTGAGCTCTGCACGTACGCGTCCCGGATGTGGCGACAGCAGCAGAATCCGATTGCCGACCACCAGCGCTTCTTCTATGGAATGGGTGACGAACATCAATGTGACCCGGGTTTCGTCCCACAATTGCAATAACTCTTCCTGCATTTTGCGCCGCGTGAGCGCATCCAGCGCGGCAAAGGGCTCATCCATCAGCAGCACGGCCGGCTCCATCGCCAGTGCACGCGCAATCGCAACGCGCTGCTTCATGCCTCCCGAAAGCGTATGAGGGAAGGCATGCAGGAAACTACCCAATCCGACCCGGTGCAAATAATGTTCAGCGCGCTCCTTTGCCTGCACCTTGTCCAGCGTACGCGAAGCGCGCAGCGCAAAGACGACATTCTGCAGCACCGTTTTCCATGGGGCGAGCTGATCGAATTCCTGAAACACTACCACGCGGTCGGGTCCTGGCCCGGAAATGGCTTTGCCATTGAGCGTAAAGGCGCCCGATTGGGGCTTGATAAATCCGGCCGCCGCTTTGAGCAGACTGGATTTGCCACAGCCGGACGGGCCCAGCAGAATGAACCGATCGCCTTTGTAGATGGAGAAACTGACATCGCGCGTTGCCTGTACGATGGCATCGCCGGTCTGGTACTGCAGGCTTACCCGCTCTGCACGGAACAGGGCCTCGGGCAGGCTGGCTACTTGCAGAACATCGCCACGTTGCAAAGACGCCTGTCCTGCCGGACCGATGGGGGCGCTTTGACCAGCGGGTTGTGATTTTTGCAGCGCTTGCGCAGGAGTGGCAGCCAGACGCAATGACGTGTTTTTCAGTGCATGGGCCATATTTCAACCGCCATTATGGTTGTGTTCATCGTCAAAAAAGTAATCCTGATAGGATGCCGGGCGGTTCTTTATCGCACCGACGGTCGCCATGAATTCGGCCAACGGGAAGGTATTTTCGGGTGCCAGCTTGACCTGAATATCGGGATTTTTGATGATTTCAATCAGCAGGTTACGGTCGATATTGCTTTTGGCCGTCCGAATATACGCATCGGCTGCGCCCTCAGGATTGGCCTTGATGAACGCTGCCGCTTCTTTCAGCGACGCGATAAAGGCGCCATAGGTCTTGGGGTTGTCCTGACGAAACTTCTCTGTGGCATACAGCACCGTTGATGTCGACGGTCCGCCCAGCACGTCATAGGATTTCAAAACAATATGCGCGTTTGGGTTGCCTTTGAGTTCCTGTTCCTGATAGGGAGGGGTGGCAAAATGGGCGTTGATTTCCGTACCGCCCTTGATGATGCTGCCGGTCGCTTCCGGGTGCGGCAAGGTCACCGTCAGCCGATCCAGCTGTTTGAAGGCCTCCTTACCCCATTGTTTGGATGCGGCCAGTTGCAAGATGCGTGCCTGAACCGAAACGGTTGTTGCCGGCAGCGCAATGCGATCCTTATCGCTGAAGTCTGCAATGGTTTTAACGGCTGGATTATTGCTGATCAGATAATACGGAAAGTTGCCCAGGGAGGCGACGCCTTTGACATTGTATTTGCCGCGAGTTTTATCCCAGATGGTCAGCAAGGGGCCGACCCCGGCGCCTGCGATGTCGATCGAGCCGGACAACAGGGCATCGTTAATTGCCGCGCCGCCCGATAGCTTGACCCATTGGGGTTTGATCTCAAGTCCTGCGCTCTTGCCGTGCTTTTCGATCAGCTTCTGATCCTGCACAACCTGCAGCAATAAATACACGATGCCATGCTGTTCGGCGATGCGCAGTTGACCTTCGGCATGCGCAGTAGTGCTGGCAAACGCCCAGGCCGCTAATGCAAGCGTTGCGGTACGCATTGACAGAAAACGAAGCGGACGTCTGGCAGGATTGATACTCATGATGGGCTCTCTGGCTAAAGTGAAGATTGAAGTGTTGTTATTAACGGCGGGGAATGCGGCGTGTCTATTGGCGGGATCAGAACGGCGCACGAGCTAGCTCTATTGTGTTGGCGATTCAGGCAATCCTGCTGCAAGGCGACTACCGGTTCGGGTGCAGCGGGCAGATTCACCCGACCACGCTGCATCGCGTTGCAACACAGTTGTGATCAAACTGGCACAGCCCCTTCCACTGTGGTCCGGTTCAGACGGCGACGTTGATCATCGGGTGTGCCGCCGGCCAGATGGATGACCGAGCGGTTATCCCAGAAAACCATATCGTCTTTCTGCCATTGATGGGTATAAATGAATTCGGGGCGGACACTATGCGCAAACAGTTGCTGCAGCAGATCTTCGCTTTCATCCTGCGGCAGGCCGACAATACGCGAGGTGAAGTGTTCGTTTACGAACAGGGTCTTGCGGCCATTGTCAGGATGGGTCGTGACCACAGGATGCACCACCGGCCGCACTTCATCCAGCTGTGCCTGCGTCAGTGCCGGGCGCCACGGCGCCTTGGCGCGCTGTTCTGCGTAGCGCTTGATATAGCTATGCTCTGCTTTCAGCGGCAGCAACACTTTCTGCAGCGATGCGGGCAGGGTTTCCCAGGCCAGGTGCATATTTGCAAAATGGGTATCGCCGCCGGTGTCGGGCAACTCGCGGGCATGCAGCAGTGAACCCAGGCTGGGCACTGCCTTGTATGACAGGTCGGAATGCCAGAAAGCGCCGGCATCGCCCAGGCCGATTGGCTTGCCGTTTTCCCGGATATTGGATATTTGCAGAATTTCCTCGTGGCCCGGCAACTGAAACTGTCTCAAGACATGAATCTGCAGCGGTCCGAAGCGACGACTAAATTGCACATGCTGCGCCGGCGTAATGTCCTGCTTGCGAAACACAAGCACATGGTGATCCGAAAAGGCTTGCCGGATGTTTGAGAATGCCTCGTCGGACAGTGGTTGTTCAAGGTTCAGATCCAGCACTTCTGCGCCAAGCGCTGCGGCCAGCGGCCGTATCACGAAAGGACGGTCAGAAGACTCGGGCTGACCAACAGGCGCAGGAGAAGACGGGAGTGAGGCGTATACGGCAGACATAGGTGACCAAAGACAAAATAGGGGATCAGATATGGTTACTGTATATAAGGAATTCTTATACGTAAAATAGAGAATTCTTATTTATATATTCGGATATAAGAACCTAACTCGGGCCCATAAAGCGCTGGAGACTGCCTGGGGGCAGCGCTGTTGCTTGTCGTCGGCACAACTATGGCCTGTATGACGGGCAGAATCGCACTGCGCGGGTGATTGTTGTTGCGAGGGTCAGTCAGAAAGAGTAGACGCAGCGCTGCATCTGCGCCAGATGCGTTGTGGTCGTGACCGCATTCCCTACTTCAGTTGTCATAATGAAAAAAGCGAGTGCCGGGTTGGGGCACTCGCTTTGGATGATTCTCCGGAGTAATGGCCGGCGCCAGGCAATATCAATCGGGCAGCATCTGCTCCGAGGCGAACAATTCTTCGATGGTTTCGCGGGGGCGGATCAGATAGGTCTGATCCGCGTCGACCATCACTTCTGCACATCGCGGCCGCGTGTTGTAATGGCCCGACATCACAAAGCCATAAGCCCCGGCCGATTCGATTGCCAGCAGGTCATTTTGCTGCAATTGCAACTGGCGATCGCGCGCCAGCCAGTCGCCGCTCTCGCAGATCGGACCCACAATATCGTACACCCGGGTTTGTGTCGTGTCGTTTGCGCCGCTCGTATCCGACGGGCTGACGACAGGCAGTACGCCATGCCAGGCGTCGTACAGGGTCGGGCGCAGCAGATCGTTCATGGCAGCATCCACGATGGCAAAATTCTTGCTTTCGTGATGTTTCAGGTATTGCACCCGGGTTACCAGGATGCCGGCATTGCCAACCAGGGAACGTCCGGGCTCCATGATCAGTTGCAGATGCCCATAACCGCGCTCTTCAAGCCTGGCGAATACCTTGTCCAGCAGCAAGGCTGGCGCAATGGGTGCTTCGTCCTGATAGCGGATTCCCAGGCCACCACCGATATCCAGGTGCGCCAGCCGGATGTCCAGGCCGGCCAGGGTGTCGATCAGATTCAGCAGGCGCTCCAGCGCATCCAGATACGGCTCGATCTGTGTGATCTGAGACCCGATATGACAGTCGACGCCCACGATCCGGATGCCGGGCAGCACGGCAGCGCGCTGGTATACCTGCGCTGCTATTTCAATTGCAATTCCGAACTTGTTGTCCTTCAGGCCGGTGGAGATATAGGGGTGGGTCTTGGCATCCACGTCCGGGTTCACGCGCAGTGATACCGGTGCGGTGCGTCCAAGCTGGCTTGCAATGAGAGAAATGCGTTCCAGCTCGTCAGTAGACTCTACATTGAAACATTTGACGCCGGCTTCCAGCCCGGCTTTGATTTCCCAATCCTGCTTGCCCACGCCCGAAAAGACGATGGTGTCGGGGCGGGCGCCGGCTTTGAGGGCCCGGGCCAGCTCTCCGCCGGAAACGATATCGAAACCGCTGCCCCATTGCGCAAATTGCTGCAAAACGGCCAGGTTAGAGTTGGCTTTCATGCCGAAACAGACCAGTGCGTTGCGATTGGTCAGCGGCTGTGCGTAGGATTCCCAGGCCGCCTTGAGCGCTGCACGGGAATAAACGTACAGCGGTGTGCCGTAGCGTGCCGCCAGCTCGGAAACAGAGACCGACTCTGCCATGAGTTGCGAGCCGTCATATTGAAAAAAGGGTGCACCCGCCGGGGCATTCAGTTCAGACATGATAAACAGTAGTTAATGAAACAATTAAAAGGGTGAAGTCATACGAGGATGACAGAAAAATGGGATCAGCACGGATGATGACTGGGTTATAGAAGCACAAATAACGTCACGCTATCAGGCCCCCAACCCGTGGGCGTTGCCGACCAGGCGACGTGTCCACTTTCATTGGGTGGGCTGTGGTGACCTGTCTCGTGCAGTAATAAGGATCACACTGCGCCGGGTCACCGCGCCACAGATCACAGCGCAAGCGCTTTATCGCGCATCGGCAATGCGTTATCACGGTGCGGCAGTTGAGCTGGTGCTGCCAGCGGGTTGCCCGGTTGCTGCGTCTTTGGCCGCTTGCCGCTTCGCCTGTTTCTCTGCTTCGGCCTTCGCCTTGCGGGCCTTGATGCGCTCTTCGCGTTCCTGCAGCTTCTGCTTTTGTTCGGGGGTGGGAAGATACAATGGCGCTTTATAGCCGCAAGCCGTTAAACCCACACTCCCGACAAGGAGGGTTACAATGATGGCTACAAGGCGTTTTATACTTGGCGCAGACACGGAACACCCTATTAAATTTTTTACAGAACCATATTATGACTGAATCAGAATTTCTTGCACGCGCAGATGCCATCCTTGACAAGATCCACGAACAGGTCGACGACTGGTTTGAAACACTGGATATTGATCTGGACGCCAGCCGCAGCGGTCAGGTACTCACAATTGTATTCAATCAGACAAACCATGTTGTGGTCAACAGTCAGGCGCCGCTCCAGGAAATGTGGGTAGCCGCGCCGTCCGGCGGATTTCATTACAAGTTCGATAACACCAACTGGGTGGACACACGCACAGGGACGACGCTTCAGGACAATCTGAGCAGCATTTTTTCCGACATTACCGGCCGCGCGCTCACCATAACGCTCTGAGGGCAGCGCGGCAAAACCGCAATATTGCAGGCCGGACCTCGCCGTGATTACGATTGTGATGGTCGCCTACCTGTGCCTCAGGTGAACGCCTGTAGCGAACCAGGGGCCCTAACCTGCGGCACAATGTCATTGGTTATTGACCATTTCGGTTCGGGCAAGTATACATGGAGCAAGGCCCGCACTGCCCGGGCTCAGGTTGCTTTGCTTTCCGATCACGGGCCTGCGCTGTTGCGCCTGGGCTTGCGCCGCCTTGAACCGTGTCACGCCATCCGGAAGTAAGAGAAATAAAAAAGGACTCACGCATGGGATGTGCATGAGTCCTTTTTATATTCCTGTCAAAGCAGGGTACTGGCTCCTTCAGCTGCTGGCCGGTGTGGCCAGAAACCGTCTCGGGGCGCTTAAAACCGTATCGGTGGCCCACCCATAGGATTGAACGACTCCAGGGCCTTGCCGATGGCATCGCCCGATTGTGAGCCGACCGGTTTGGCTGCATTCGGATCCCGAACGCCGCTGCCCGACACGCCGATATTGGCCAATGCCTTGCCCTGCGGGAATTCGGAGAAATAGTAGTTGTCAGCCACTTTAGTCAAGCCTTCAGGCATGGGACCGGGTTGGGTCACAGGCACTTTTTTGAGGGCGGTTTGCATGTATGTGAGCCAGATCGGCATGGCCGCGCCGCCCCCGGTTTCCTTGTCTCCCAGCGATTTGGGCTGATCAAAGCCAAGCCAGGAAATACCTACCAGCTTGGGAGTGAATCCGGCGAACCAGGCATCGAATGACTGGTTGGTGGTACCGGTTTTGCCCGCAATGTCATTGCGCTTGAGCGTGGCCTGGGTTCTGGCGGCGGTGCCCGATTTGGCGACGCCGCGCAGCAATTCATTCATCACATAGGCTGTACGGGGATCCAGTACGCGGTTAGCTTCATCGCCCGCCGCCGCTGGCTGGGCCTTCATGATGACGCGTCCCGTCGCAATATCGACGACAGAATCAATGATGTACGGGTTAACACGATAACCGCCGTTGGCAAACACCGAGTAAGCACTGGCCATTTGCAGCGGTGTGACGCTGCCGGCGCCCAGCGCCATGGTCAGGTACGCGCTTTTGGGCGGCTGACGTGCCGGATCAAACCCAAAGCGGGAGATGAACTCGCTGGCGAATTCCGGGCCCACCGTTTGCAGAATGCGGATGGACACCATGTTTTTGGATTTGTACAAACCCTGGCGCATGGTCTGACTGTAGGTGTATGAATTGCCGTAGTTCTTCGGGCTCCAGGGCTTGCTGCGCGTCTGGGCTGCACTCAGATGAAAAGGTTGATCTGAAATATTTGTGCCTGGTGTGATACCGCGTTCAAGGCCCGCTGCGTACACGAACGGTTTGAAGGTGGAGCCGGGCTGGCGCCAGGCCTGGGTAACACGATTGAAGTCGCCCCGGTTAAAGTCGAACCCACCGATCATCGATTCGATCGCGCCGTTTTGCGGGTTCAGGGAAATGAACGCGCCTTCGACTGTCGGCATATTGATAATTGTCCAGATATTATCCACTTTCTGTAGATAAATGACTGAACCACGCTGGATCCGGCGGGAAACCGGGCCGGATTTGACCAGGGCCCGTTTCACATAACCCAAAGACTTGCCGCTCAATTCATAGATTTGTTCAGGTGTGCGCGCTGCAGTTACTTTGTTGGCGCTGGCCGAGAGCACCACAGCGGTCACCAGGTCATCGCTGTCGCGGTGTTTATTGCGAATCTCTTCAAGAGCAATATCAAACCGCTCCGTATCGTTCTCGATCCCTTCGGGCAGATCAACCTGGGCCGCCGGTCCGGGATAGGGCTTTCTGCGCGTATAAGACATGATGCCTTCGCGTACTGCGTGATAGGCCACTTCCTGGTCTTCCGAGCGAATGGTCGTGTAAACACTCAGGCCACGCCCGTACACATTATCTTTGTAAACGTTGTACATGAGCTGCCTGGCCAGTTCTGCAACGTACTGGCCATGACGGGCAATGTTGGTTTCCGGTGTTTCCTGCGTATTGTCACGCAGGACGATTTTCTGCGCCATGGCCTGCTGGTGCTGTTCGGGCGTAATGTATCCCAGCTTTTCCATGCGATCGAGCACGTAATGCTGACGTGCGACAGCACGTTTCATGTTTGCGCGCGGGTTGAAGCGGGAAGGCGCCTTGGGAATCCCGGCCAGCAGGGCGGCTTCGGCAATAGTGACTTCCGACAGGGGTTTGCCGTAGTACGTGCGAGAGGCTGCGGCAAAACCGTAGGAACGATGCCCCAGGTAGATCTGATTCAGATACAGTTCAAGGATCTGCTCCTTGCTCAGGTTCTGTTCGATCTTGTAGGTGAGCATCAGTTCATAGAACTTGCGAATGAAGGACTTCTCCGAGGACAGATAGAAGTTTCGCGCCACCTGCATGGTAATGGTGCTGGCACCCTGCGACTTGGCGCCGGAAACCAGATTGGCAATAACCGCACGGCCTACGCCAGACCAGTCAACCCCGCCATGACTATAGAAGTTATCATCTTCTGCGGCCAGCAAAGCCTGTTTCATGACATCCGGAATTTCGTTGAAGCGCAAGACGTTACGTCGCTCTTCGCCATATTCGGCCAGCAGGACTTTGTCTGCCGTGTACACGCGCAACGGCACCCGTGGCCGATAATCGGTCATCGCCTTCAAATCCGGCAGATTCGGCCAGGTCAGCGCAACGGCAAGGGTACCCAGTAACAAACCGCAAAGCCCGAGGCCTATGCAGAATATGACTGATTGAAAAAGGAACCGGCCTATGCGCGAGCCTGCGCTCGGGCGCTGCACAGTTTTACGAGGGGAGTTGGGTTTACGTGTACTCATCGCAGGCAATTTTAATACCTTCTAGCGGGAAAAGCTGAAATTTTCGGCTCTTTCTGTAACTGAATTGTGCTGTGTGGTATACATGTGCTATGTTGCAACAAATAAACGACAAATCCTTGAAAACATGGTGTCATTTCTTTGACAACTGTCATAGAACGTCTGTATTTTCACGCCCCGGCGTAACCGGGAGAAAAACCTTTTTACGTACATGCAGCATACAGAACAGGACAATTCCCATGTCCGCCACACCGGTCAGGCGCCTATTTTCCTCATCGGCATGATGGGCGCCGGCAAAACAACCATCGGCCGAGGCCTGGCCCGCTCGCTGGGTCGGGAGTTTCTCGATCTTGACCACGAGCTTGAGGCGCGTTGCGGGGTCAGTATTCCAACCATCTTCGATATTGAGGGCGAAGCCGGTTTCCGGCGTCGGGAAACCCAGGTGCTGCAGGATATCACCTTGCGTCGTGATGTGGTCCTGGCCACCGGCGGCGGTGCGGTTGTGGCGCCCGAGAATCAGGAACTGCTGCGCACACGCGGTATCGTGCTGTATCTGAAGGCCGGCAGTGACGAACTCTTTCGGCGAGTCGCAAAGGATAAAAACCGCCCCATGCTGCTGACGGCCAATCCCAAAGCGCGTATCGTGGAACTGTTAAAACAGCGCGAACCCATTTATGAAAGTCTGGCCGATTTCACTGTAGAAACCAGCCACGGCTCCATCAATACAGTGCTCGACGCGATTGACCGTTTATTGAAAGATTACCAACAACGAGGTGAAAGAATCTGATGGCCCCAGTCAATGTCGTTACATCTGCCGGACAATACCCCATTCACATTGCGGCGGGGCGCCTGCAGCATATTGCCGAATCGGTCCCTGCCAATGCAACGCGGCTGGTCGTCATCAGCAATCCGGTCGTTGACGGGCTGTACGGAGAAGCATTGCGCCAGGCACTGGCCGGTGTGAACAAACCGGTGCTCACCATCATTGTGCCCGATGGCGAATCCTTCAAGTCGCTCGATACGCTCAATATCATTTACGATCGCATGCTGAGCGAAAAACTGGATCGCCGCGCCGTGGTGCTGGCGCTTGGTGGCGGTGTCATCGGCGATATGTCCGGGTTCGCGGCGGCCACCTATATGCGTGGTATTCGCTACATGCAGATTCCTACCACGTTGCTTGCCCAGGTCGATTCCTCGGTGGGCGGCAAAACGGCGGTCAATCACCCGCTGGGCAAAAACATGATCGGCGCGTTCTATCAGCCGATCAGTGTCGATATCGACATCAATGTTCTGCGTACCCTGCCTGCCCGTGAAGTGTCGGCCGGGCTGGCCGAAGTGATCAAATACGGTCTGATCATGGATCGTGCGTTTTTTGAATGGTGCGAAAGCAATGTCGCGCAACTGGTGGCGCTTGATGCTGACGCGCTGGCCTATGCCATTGCACGCTGCTGTGAGCTCAAAGCGCAGGTCGTCTCTGAAGATGAAAAGGAAACCGGTCTGCGCGCCATCCTTAACCTGGGCCACACCTTTGGTCATGCGATCGAGGCAGGGTTGGGGTTTGGCACCTGGCTGCATGGTGAGGCAGTGGCCTGCGGGCTGGTGCAGGCCGCCGTGCTCTCGGGCAAGGTGCTGGGCCTGCCTGAAGCCGACATTGCACGGGTGCGTGCGCTGGTGCGCGCCATCGGCTGTCCGGATATTGCGCCCGATCTGGGGGAGCGTACCTGGCTGGATTTGATGCAGGGTGATAAAAAAACCGAAGGCGGCGAAATACGTTATGTGCTCATGCCGGCAATCGGCCAGGCAGTGGTTCAGGCTGCTCCATTAAAGCAGGTTCAGGAAACGCTCAGCGACACGGTTGGTGACGTTGTCATCGATCGCAGCGCGGCTCAGGTTTCCGATATGGCCGGCGCCCGGGCGTAAAGCATGACAGTGACCACGCTAGCGCCCTACGCGACCCATCCGGCCCACTCCAGGGGGCGGCAGCATCAGGAAGATGCCGACCCGGCGCGTGACCCTTTCCAGCGCGACCGTGACCGCATCATCCATAGCGGCGCATTTCGCCGGCTCGAATATAAAACACAGGTTTTTGTTAATCACGAAGGTGATTTATTTCGCACGCGTCTGACCCACAGCCTGGAAGTGGCGCAAATTGCGCGGGCGGTGGCGCGCAATCTCGGGTTGCACGAAGACCTGACCGAAGCGATCTCGCTTGCTCATGACCTGGGTCACACCCCCTTTGGTCATGCCGGACAGGACGCACTTCATGAATCCATGCAGACCCTGCGTCCGGGAGCAGGCGGCTTTGAGCACAATCTGCAAAGTCTGAGGGTTGTCGATGAGCTGGAGGAGCGCTATGCATCGTTCAACGGCCTGAATCTCACCTTCGAGACCCGCGAGGGCATTCTCAAGCATTGTTCATTGTCACACGCGCGACAGCTGGGCGAGGTCGGGCAGCGCTTTATCGACAGAAAGCGCCCGGGCCTGGAAGCGCAACTGGCCAATCTGGCCGACGAAATCGCCTATAACAATCATGATATTGATGACGGCCTGCGTTCCGGTCTTATCACTATAGAACAAATGCGTCAGGTGCAGCTGTTTGCCACTTACCATGATGAAGTGAGTCGTCTTTTCCCAGACGTTACTGGCCGCCGGCTCATTGCCGAAATCATCCGGCGCATGATTAACGCGCTGATCGTCGACCTGACCCACACGACCCGGGACAATCTGCGCGCTCATCACGTTCAGACACGTGAAGACGTGACACAAGCGCCGGCGTTGCTGCTGTTTTCCGACACCATGCGTGCGCAGGCTGATGAGCTCAAATCCTTTCTCATGCATAATCTGTACCGCCACTACAAGGTCATGCGCATGGCCAACAAGGCCAGCAACATCGTCCAATCGCTGTTCAAGGCTTTTGTGGATGATCCGCGGCTCATGCCGGCAGGCTACCGGTACGATGATGAGCGCAGGCAGGCGCGGGCCATTGCAGACTATATTGCCGGGATGACTGATCGTTATGCGATCAAAGAATACAAGCGCCTGTTTGTCGTATAAACCGGGGTATTGCACGGCAAACTGGATTGACTGACATTAAGAATTATTCAGAAAAGCTCAATTCATTCTTTTTTCAAAAAACATCAAGAGTATTTTCAAAATAGGAACTTCGCATCTTGTTGGAAAATGATTTCGCATTTTCAATTTAGATAGTCAAGCGAATCCTATGGACAGTCCGGCCCCAACATTGCGCAGCCCCCATACTCTGTTTGTCGACGGCAATATGCAGAGTTTGCATGGCGTGCTCGCCGCCATGCGCAGTGCTGCCTTCCGTATCACAGTTGCATTTGACGGGCTGCAGGGATACGAAAAAGCCATTACGCTGCAGCCCGATGTCATTGTTTCGGAATTGCATCTCCCCCGGCTTGATGGAATTCCCCTGTGTCGTCGACTCAAAGCCAATACGCTGACCACAGATATTCCCGTGCTTTTTTACAGTAATCTGGACGATCCGCAGTCGCGCCTCCAGGCGCTGGAGTACGGGGCTTCCGACTTCATCTCCAAATCTCATCCGTATGACGAGGTCGTGGCCCGCATCCGCATTCATGCGGGTATCTCCCAACGGTTGCACAGCGTAAGGCAACAACGGGCGTCAATGCTCTTGTCCCCAGGCCAGGAGTCGCACCCTGGCAGCATAGACAGCGACGATGAGGTTGCCGTTCGCATCGTCATGCAGTATGCCCGGGATAACCTGTCAGAAGACCTGAGCCTGCCCAAGTTGTCAACGCTGGTATCCATGAATAAAAAGCGTTTGAATCGCGCCTTTTACAATGTTTGCGGTTGCAGCGCCTTTGAATACATTCGTGATTTACGCATGCGCACCGCAAAGCACCTGCTGGCCACCACGTCATTGCGCACGCTGACCATTGCCGAAGATGTAGGGTTTTCTAATGCCGCCAATTTCGCCACGGCATTTCTGAACATGCAGGGTATGACGCCGTCGGAATACCGGCGGAAAACGAAGCAAATACGGGTTTCCGAGAGTGTGAAAAATACCCATGACGTATAAGCGACGACAGCGAACCGATATACAATCAAAAGAAAAAGGAGACCTGTCTTGCTTACACGCCATGCAACCTATGCCGCAACAGTATCGGCTACCCACTGGAATGTGCCGCAACACTACAATATCGGCGTTGACGTTTGTGATAAATGGGCGGACGGTACCGGCCGCATTGCCATCATTCATGAAAAATCGCCTGCGGATATCCAGTACTACACCTTTGACCAGTTGAAAGCCTATTCCAATCAGTTCGCACATGTATTGCAGCAGGCAGGGGTGGTACGTGGCGATCGGGTGGGTATTTTACTGGCCCAGGGCATTGAAACAGCCATTGCACATATTGCCTGCTACAAGTTGGGGCTTATTGCCATTCCCCTGTTTTCACTGTTCGGCTCCGATGCGCTGGCGTATCGTCTATCCAATTCCGGTGCGCGAGTCCTGGTTACCAATGCAGAAGGCGTGGCCAAGCGGGGCACGATTGCGACGCCCTTGCCCGAACTGAAAACCGTCGTGGATATCGACGCCACCCAAAATACATCGTCAATACTGGCGTTCTGGCCATCGTTGCAACAGCAGCCCGATACCCTTGAACCTGTGAGTACTCTGGCTGATGACCCGGCCGTCATCATTTACACCTCCGGCACTACCGGCAAACCCAAGGGCGCGCTGCATGCGCACCGGGTCTTGCCGGGGCATTTGCCCGGCGTTGAAATTTCCCACAATTTCTTTCCCGAAAATGCCAAAGTCATGTGGACGCCTGCAGACTGGGCATGGATCGGCGGTCTGTTCGATGTCCTGATGCCGTCATTGCATCACGGCATTCCCGTGCTGGCCTGCCGCTTTTCTAAATTCACCGCCGAAGCCGCTTTCGATATCATGTCGCGGCATCAGGTCACACACAGCTTTTTGCCGCCAACGGCACTTAAAATGCTGCGACGCCTGGAAAACCCGCGTGAGCGCTGGCCGCTGGCGCTTCGTTCCATTGCCAGCGGGGGTGAAAGCCTGGGGTTGGAGTTAATCGACTGGGGGCGTCGCAATCTGGACATTACCATTAACGAGTTTTATGGGCAAACCGAATGCAATATGCTGGTGTCATCCTGCGCCGATCTGTTCGAACCCAAAATAGGCAGCATGGGCAAGGCCGTGCCAGGGCATGATGTGCAAATTGTCAACGATCAGGGGCAGGTGTTGCCAGATGGCACCGAGGGTAATATCGGCGTCAGAAGTCCCGATCCGGTCATGTTCCTGGGCTATTGGAACAACCCGGAGGCCACCAGCGAGAAATTTGCCGGCGACTTTCTGGTCACGGGAGACATGGGCGTTCGGGACGAAGAGGGGTTTTTCCGCTTTGTTGGCCGCAATGACGACGTGATCACCAGTGCGGGCTATCGCATTGGTCCCGGCCCCATCGAAGATTGTATTCTGGGGCATCCGCTGGTTAGCATGGTTGCCGTGGTGGGGCTGCCCGATGATGAGCGCACCGAAGCGGTCACCGCTTTTGTCGTGCTGAACGAAGGCGTGGCGCCATCGGATGCGATCAAAAAAGAAATCCAGGAGCACGTAAAGACACGCGTGGCTGCGCACGAGTATCCGCGCCGCGTTTATTTTGTCGATGCACTGCCCATGACCACAACCGGCAAAATCATTCGCAAAGAACTGCGCAATTACACCGAGGCTGCGGGGTAGGCACAGGCTTGGTCTGTGCGCTTTCCGCATCCCCCAGGTATCGATCAGGCAGCGAGAAGGCTTCAACCACTCTTTGGCTTCACTTTAAACTTTCGCTTCAAGCGCGCAGCCCCAACTGCAGTCAGGCAGGGCCGCTCAGGCCTTTTCTCTTTCCAGCAGTGGCTTCAGGTAACGCCCCGTATGGCTCTTCGGACTGGCGGCAATATCGGCCGGCGTGCCGGTTGCTACGATCTGTCCGCCACCCTGGCCGCCTTCGGGACCCATATCAATAATCCAGTCGGCAGTCTTGATCACATCCAGATTATGCTCAATAACTACAACTGTATTACCTGAATCGACCAGTTGATTGATCACCTTAAGCAATAGTGCGATATCGGCAAAGTGCAGACCTGTTGTGGGTTCATCCAGAATGTACATGGTCTTACCGGTGCTGCGCTTGGATAGTTCCAGCGAGAGTTTGATGCGCTGCGCTTCACCGCCCGAGAGCGTGGTGGCAGACTGGCCCAGCCGGATATAGCTTAAGCCCACATCCATCAGGGTCTGCAGTTTACGATTGATCACCGGCACCGCGCTGAAATATTCCAGCGCCTGTTCCACCGTCAGATCCAGCACATCGCTAATGGTGCGGCCCCGATAGCGGATCTCCAGCGTCTCGCGGTTATAGCGTTTGCCATGACAGGTATCGCAAGGGACATACATATCGGGCAGAAAATGCATTTCAACCTTGATAACGCCGTCGCCCTGGCAACTCTCGCAGCGCCCACCCTTGACGTTAAAGGAAAACCGCCCGGGATCGTAGCCGCGGGTGCGCGATTCTGGCGTACCGGCAAACAGCTCGCGGATTGGCGTGAACAGCCCGGTATACGTGGCTGGATTGCTACGCGGCGTGCGGCCAATTGGGCTTTGATCCACATTGATGATCTTGTCAAAGTGATCCAGCCCGTCTACAGACGTAAAGGGGGCGGGCTCGGTCTGGGCGCGATGCAATTCATGCGCCATCAGCGTTGCCAGCGTGTCATTGATCAGGGTGGATTTACCCGAACCGGATACACCTGTGACGCATACCAATTTGCCAGCAGGTACCTGCAGTTCGACGTTTTTCAGATTGTTGCCCGAGCAGCCGCGTATTTTCAGCCATGTCTGCTCCTTATCCAGCTTGCGCGGATTATGCGCCTTGATGCGCATGCGCCCGCTCAAGTATGCCCCGGTCAGCGATGCTTCATCATTGGCAATCTGGTCCGGCGTGCCAGAGGCAATAATCTGGCCGCCATGCTCGCCCGCACCCGGGCCCATGTCCACCACCCAATCTGCCGAGCGGATCATGTCTTCATCGTGCTCGACCACAATCACGCTGTTGCCCAGGTCACGCAAATGCGCAAGAGTCTGGATCAGCCTGTCGTTATCGCGCTGATGCAGCCCGATAGAGGGTTCGTCCAGCACGTACATGACGCCCGTCAGTCCTGAACCGATCTGGCTGGCCAGCCGGATACGCTGCGCCTCGCCACCGGAAATGGTGTCGGCGCTGCGATCCAGCGAGAGATAATTAAGACCCACATTGTTCAGAAACTCAAGCCTGGCGCGGATTTCCCGCACAATTCTGTCGGCAATTTCCTGCTTGGACCCGGTCAGGTTCAGGTTTTCAAACCAGTGCAGGCATTCGGACAGCGCCATGGCTTCAACTTCATAGATCGCCATTCCTACCCGCGAACCGCCGCGTGATTCATTGCCGATCAGTACATGCCGGGCGTCTTCGCGCAAACGCGAGCCGCCACAATCAGGGCAGACCTGCAGGCTGCGATACTTGCCCAATTCTTCACGCACGGTATTGGAATCGGTTTCCTTCCAGCGACGCTCCAGATTGGGAATAATGCCCTCGAAGGCATGCTTTTTGACCGAGCCGCGGCCCTTGTCGTTCAGGTACACAAATGAAATTTCTTCGCTGCCCGAGCCGTACAGCACCGTTTTCTGAATCGCTGGCGGCAGCTCTTCAAAAGGCGTATCCATATCGAATTCGTAATGCGCCGCCAGACTGGTCAACAGTGAATGGGTAAACGCGTTGCGCTTGTCCCACCCCTTGATGGCGCCACTGGACAGGCTCAGGGTGGGGAAGGCCACGACCCGTTTCGGGTCAAAGAACCAGGTATGTCCCAGGCCATCGCAGGTCGGACAGGCGCCCACCGGGTTGTTAAAGCTGAACAGGCGTGGTTCCAGCTCTGCCAGGGCATGGTTGCAGATCGGACAGGCATAGCGAATGGAAAACGGCTGTTCGCGTTCATTGTCCATATCCAGCACCAGCACGCGACCATCTGCTAGCTTGAGCGCGGTTTCTATGCTTTCGGCCAGGCGCTGCTTGCTTTCTTCACGCACTCGCAGGCGGTCAATGACCACATCAATCGAGTGCTTTTCATTTTTGTTCAGAACAGGGCGCGGCTCCAGCTCGGTCATCTGGCCGTTGATGCGCACCCGCACAAAGCCCTGGGCTTGCAACTGGGCAAAATCGTCTTCGTAGCTGCCTTTGCGTTCCCGCGCGATGGGGGCCAGGATGGCAATGCGCGTATCGGCAGTCATGGCCAGAATGTGGTCCACCATATGCGCGACCGACTGCGCCTGCAGGGGTTCGCCATGTACGGGACAGTAGGGCGTTCCTACGCGGGCATACAGCAGCCGCAAATAGTCGTGAATCTCGGTAATGGTGCCTACAGTGGAGCGGGGGTTATGGCCCGCCGCCTTCTGTTCAATGGAGATCGCCGGCGACAGGCCTTCGATCAGATCCACGTCGGGCTTGTCCATCAGTTGCAGGAACTGCCGGGCATAGGCCGACAGGCTTTCCACATAGCGGCGCTGCCCTTCTGCGTACAATGTGTCAAAGGCAAGCGAAGACTTGCCTGAACCGGATAGACCGGTCAGAACGACCAGTTTATGACGGGGGAGGTCGAGCGACACATTTTTTAAATTATGCGTACGGGCACCGCGAATGCGGATGGCATCCATGAAATTATCTTTTCCTGTTGAACGAACTGGGTTTTTCTCGGACTAATCCATTACTATAACGCAGGTGTCAATGCCAGTTATACCTTCCTCCCACTTTGTCTTTTTATTTGCTGAATGAATTCCGCTGCGCCAAGTCAACCCGCTCAAGCAGATGCTGCCAAACCGGCTAAACTCAAACTTACGCCCACTGAACGCCGTGCCAGCACGACGCTGGCGTTGCTTTTTGCGGTTCGCATGCTGGGCCTGTTCCTGCTGACCCCGGTTTTTGCCGATGCGGCCAAAAGCCTGACCGGCGGTAGCAATGCGGCCCTGGTAGGCGCAGCCATCGGCGCGTATGGCCTGACTCAGGCCATTTTGCAGATTCCGCTGGGCATGGCGTCGGACCGTTTCGGACGTCGCCCGGTCATTATTGGCGGTATGGTGCTGTTCATCATCGGCGGCATCATCTGCGCCCTCAGTGATTCGGTGACCGGCGTTATCATTGGCCGTTCCATCCAGGGGTTGGGCGCCATTTCCGCGGCCATTACCGCCTGGGTGGCAGACGCGACGCGCCCGGAAGTGCGCACCCGCGCCATGGCCATGGTGGGCGGCTCCATTGGCATTTCGTTTGCCCTGGCGCTGGTGCTCGCGCCCTTGCTGGTCGAATATAGCGGCCTGTCGGGCTTGTTCTGGGTTATTTCCCTGCTGGGCTTTGTCAGCCTGCTGCTGGCCACGTTTATTGTACCGGTAGCCCCTTTGCAGACACCCGCCATCCAGTCACGTGCGCAAGATGTCCTGAAAAACGGCGACCTGTTGCGCCTGAATTTTGGGGTGTTCTGCCTGCACTGCATCCTGATGTCCATTTTCGTGGTGGCGCCGCCACTGCTGATCGGGTTAGGTGGGTTGACCACAGGTACGCTCTGGAAAGTCTACCTGCCCGTGATTCTGGCCTCATTTGTGGCCATGGTGCCGGTCGTTTTCTACACGGAAACGCGGCACGTGCACAAGCAAAGCCTGGAGTGGAGCGTAGCCGGTCTGGCCATCGTCATGGCCATCATGGCTTTTGCGACCCATTCGTTTGCCGCCATTGTGGTGCTCTTCGTGGGCTATTTCGTGGCATTCAATATTCTGGAAGCGTTGCAGCCGTCGCTGGTATCGCGCGTCGCCCCGGCAGAGCATAAGGGGCTGGCTCTGGGGTTTTATAATATGTCTCAGGCATTGGGTGTTGCCGCCGGGGGCGCGGTAGGCGGCCTGCTGGCCCGCTACACGGGTGTGCCGGCCGTTTTCCTCATGGGCGCGGCACTGGCTGCCGTCTGGTTCTTTACCGCCAGAAGCTTCAAATCTCCTACGTAAAGCCCGTGGTGGCTATAATGACCCAATTGTGCAAGCCGGTAAGGGCAGTTAATATACTGTTCTGATTACCATCTACAGTCAGGATTTAACCATGGCATCAGTCAACAAAGTCATACTCGTCGGCAATCTGGGACGCGACCCGGAAATTCGCTATTCACCAGATGGCGCGGCCATCTGCAACGTCTCCATTGCCACTACCTCAAACTGGAAAGACAAGAATTCGGGCGAGCGCCGTGAGGAAACCGAATGGCATCGCGTGGTGTTCTATAACCGTCTGGCCGAAATCGCCGGCGAATACCTCAAGAAAGGTCGCCCGGTTTATGTCGAAGGCCGTCTGAAAACCCGCAAGTGGCAGGACAAGGACACGGGCGCAGACCGTTACTCAACCGAAATCGTGGCAGACCAGATGCAAATGCTGGGTGGTCGCGAAAGTACAGGTACTGGCGGCATGGACGATGGCGGTTTTGGTGGCGATGAGTCTTATTCCGCTCCGCAACAACGCCAGGCACCCCAGCAGCGCAGCCAGGCACCGCAACAGCAGCGTCCTGCGCAAAAGCCTGCGGCCAATATCATGGACATGGACGACGATATTCCGTTTTGAATGACATAAAGTAATTTGTGTTAATTTATTCTGGATATATCTTATAGTAATTCCTTGAATTAAATAAGAAAATTAAAGTTTAAAGCCTTCGAACTGTGTAAACAACTCGAAGGCTTTTTTCTTTGCATAAGATTTGTACTTTTCATAAATCGTATATTGAGTGTATTTATCTTCAAATAGATACCATATATTTTCATAATCCATTTTATGAATATCAATACACTTGACCTCAATTCGCTCAAAGCCCTGGATGCGTTGCTGTTAGGAACCCGTGTTCACTGATTGCTCTCGACCAGCTTGTACCTCGGGAGCAACAGCGACTGTTTCAGGTTTACTGGCTGTCTCCCCAAAGACAATCCCTCGTCTACTGCGTCACGTATCTCGTGCGGGAATAGAGTAGATGTCGTAGACGCAGTGTCAAGATTTGATCTTTACGTTTCGTGATCCGGTCTCACACCGTGTTTGCCTTAAAAGTCGATAATATTGAGTTTAACTTAACAATTTCAGTCTATTTTTTATAAATTCTAATAATTTTAATAGATTGAGTGATTTGTTTATTTGTGTGAACTAGCCCGCACTTACTCATAGGGCGCAGGGTTGAATGTTCTGGCTTGTGTGCCTTTACCTCTTTGCATAACCCTGCGCGTGGCCGTCAAACACTTCCTCGGCAAAAGCACACGATATCGATCGTCTTCTTGGCGGTATTCAAAAGATATTGGTAATCCATCGTTTGCCGGTTTCTGACTTTTTTGCCAAGTCCGCACTCCGGTGAAAATACTGGATGCGTGATTGTCATGCACAGAGGCTAACCCGCCTGCATTGCCGGTATTGAGGGCTGTCAGATATTCCCGAGTTTCTCTACCGAGCGACTCTATTAAGATGATCCGGATACGGACATCGTCACCAAATAACGTTGACAAACATGTCGTCAGTTCATATACTTATACATCAGCTCATCTGATGACCTTATCTATTTGGATTGATCAATAAATAAAAAAACCACTCTGATTGTTGTTGTGGACACAGAAGACCTCACTCAATCTGATCGATGACAGCAGTCAAACCGCTGCCCTCATACGCCATGGGGATTATTCAACCTTTTTTAAAACGACGAGAAATGCCCAATAACGATGAAATACGGAAAGTTGCATTAGTGACCGGCGCAGGTGCCGGCATTGGCAAGGCAATTGCTTTAAGGCTTTGCGATGATGGCTACGATATAGCCGTCAATGATATTGACAACGTAGCAGCAACAACTGTTGCTGCAGAAATTATTGCTAAAGGTCGGCGCGCCGTAACGGCGGACGCCGATGTCAGCAATCGTGCGTCCGTGAATGCCATGGTCGACAAGATCGCCGGCGAACTAGGTTCGCTAGACACCATCGTATGTAATGCTGGCATCAATATCGTGAAGCCCTTTCTTGACTTTACCGAAGACGATTTGCAACGCATTTTCAGCATCAATGTGTTCGGCGTCATTAACTGCGTACAAGCCGCTGCACGGCTGATGATTAAACAGGGGCATGGCGGGAAAATAATCAACGCTGCCAGTGCAGGCGGAAAGCGCGGGGTGGAATATCTCGCCGCTTATGTCGGCACCAAGTTTTCAGTGGTCGGCATTACCCAATCGGCCGCACTTGAGCTAGCCAAACATGGGATCACGGTCAACGCATATTGCCCAGGCGCCGTTGATACGGGCATGTGGGACATGATCGACGAAAAAATGGGCGTCTATGTAAACGCGAAAAAGGGAGAGACCCTAAAGAAGCGTGTCGAAAAGATCCCGCTCGGTCGGGTGGGGCTACCTAGCGATGTTGCAAAGCTTGTGTCATTCCTTGCATCCGAAGATTCAGATTACATCACAGGTCAGTCGTTGGTTGTTGACGGCGGCGTCATCTTGTCATAACCGGTGAGTTTTTATGGCTCACCATTACCATTGGAGACAAACTAATGAAATTGAAAGAAAAGATTCTTAAATCCGACTTTGCCTACGGTACATGGTCGCAAACCGGAAGTCCAGAGGTGCTTGAAATTCTGGGGTACTCCGGCAAATTTGCATTCACTATCATTGATACGGAACACGGTTTTTACGATCTGGGCGCCGCTGAGAACTTGGTTCGCGCGGCCAACGCCTCTCGTATTTCCCCCATCGTGCGGGTGATGGCCAATGAAAACCATTTGATAACCAAGGCATTGGATATCGGCGCCGAAGGCATCCTGGTGCCTCAAATCACGACTCGCGCAGAGGCAGAAAAAGTGGTCGCCGCAACCAAGTACTACCCGAAGGGGAATCGTGGTGCGTGCCCGTTCATCCGTGTGGGGCACCATTTGGTAACTGACTGGGCGGAATACGCCACCAAGGCAAACGAAGATGTCCTCGTCATGGTATTGGTTGAGGGAGAAACGGGCATAAGAAATCTGCCCGAAATCGCCAAAACAGAAGGATTGGATGCCATTATGTTAGGCCCCATGGACCTCTCCGTGTCTTTAGGAATCGGAGGGCAGCTTGATCACCCCAAAGTCGTGGAACACATTGCGCAGACCATCAAGGTATGTGACCAAGAAAACGTGAGTTTCTTTCTGCCGAATTTCCACCTCGATATGCATCAGGCTGCTGAATCCATCAAAAAATGGCGTTCGGTGGGATGCAAGTACTTTACCGTTGGTTCCGACAAAATGTTCCTGACTAACTACATGAATCTACAACATCAGTTAATCAGGGGCGAATAAGCCTTAAAGAAATGGAGGAGCACATGAAAAAAATATTATTAGGCGCAATCTTTACGTCGCTACTTGCTTTAGTGGGATGCTCGCAGGAAAACGAGAATTCTACTGCCGGCGGGTCAGAGCCCACTATCACATTCAAGGTGGGCCATATCCTGCCCGATACACATCCAACGCATACCTCGCTAGTTGAAATGGGCGATGACCTGGCGCAAGTCACAAATCAACGCGTCAAACTGGATGTCATGGGCAATGGAATTCTGGGTACCCATAATGAATTGATCAGTCAGGTGGCGACGGGTGCATTGCACATGGCGCTGATTCCCGGCATATCCCCTTTCCAGGGGCTGGATGCCCGTCTTGGTGTAGAAGAGATTCCCTTTTTATTCAAGACACGGGAGGAAGCGTACAAAGCGGTAGATGGCAAGTTTGGCGACAAGGTTTCCGAGATACTGCGGGGACACAAAATCCAGGTACTGTCATACTGGGAAAATGGTTTCCGGCACTTCACCAATAATACCCGTCCGATAGTGAAGGTAAAGGATATGCAAGGCATCCGCTTTCGAAGCGATTCTTCGAAAATGCGGCTCGAGATGTTTAAAGCGATGGGCGCAAGCGCAGTGTCCATGAGTTTCGGGGAGCTGTTTACAGGTTTGCAGCAAGGCACGGTAAATGGTCAGGAAAACCCCTTGTCGATCATTTCCAGCGCAAACTTCTTTGAAGTGCAAAAGTATTTGTCGCTGTCAGGACATTTGTGGGGTGCTGGAGTACTGATCATTAATCCGGACGTATATTCGAAGTTGTCCGAAGAAGACCAGAAGTCGCTTATGCAACTGGCCAGCAAGCACCGCGATAAGGTTCGGGAAAGCTTAAAAGCCTATGACGACAAGCTGGTTAGTGACCTGAGAGAAAAAGGCATGCAAATAAATGAGGTCGACAAGGACGACTTTGCAGATGCTGCTGCCAAAGCTGAACAGGTCTACGTGCGGCAAAATGGCGACGAACTGCTCAAGTTGATCAAAGATAACCAATAGGCTAAACATGAAAGCAACCCTTAATGTCTTGACCTATGCGCTGGAATACCTTGTTGGCGCCTTGTTGGCAACGATGGCCGCGGCTCTGCTGCTCGAGGTGGTGCTGCGTTTCGTGTTCGAGATCTCTTTGCCGTGGACTTCCGAGTTTGCGCGCTACGCAATGATTTGGATTACGTTTGTAGGAGCCGCTTTAGCTATCAAGGAGCGGTCGCATATACAAATTAATTTTTTCGTACGCTTGCTACCCAAGAGTATTGAACGTTACGGCTACATTGCAGTCAACCTTATCCTCATTGCGTTTGTTGTCGTTCTGCTGAAAAACAGCATCATCACGGTCCAAACCGAGATGATGGTCCAGACGGCGGCCATGAACATTCCGTTCGGTTACATCGTCCTATCCTTACCTTTGGCGGGTGTTTTCATGATTTTCTACCTGCTGATGGACATCAAGGCGCTACTGAATAATGAGCAGGTAGAAACTCCAGAAGAGGTTGCCTAATGCTGATTGCTTTCTTTGGAATACTAATCGTCGCCATATTGATAGGGATACCCATTGGGTTTTCCATCTCCATCGCCGCCTTTCTATTTCTCTTGCTCGACGGGTTTCCTGCTCCTGGCGTAGTTGTGCAAAGAATGGTGGCGGGGGTAGACTCTTTTCCCTTACTTGCCTTGCCTTTGTTCATACTGGCAGGAAACCTCATGGCATACGGTACAACTAGTCGGCTGATGAATCTGGCCCACGCTTTACTGGGGCATGTTCGAGGCGGGCTGGCTATGTCTGGTGTCGTGGCATCCGCTTTTTTTTCCTCTATATCAGGTTCAGGAGCGGCAACTTGTGCTGCAGTCGGCTCGATTATTCAACCCGAAATGGTTAAAAAGGGCTATGACAAGGGCTTTGTGGCTTCCATCATGGCTGGTGCCGGTTCGCTCGGTATTGTGATTCCTCCCAGCCTGCCCATGGTTATTTTTGGGGTTTCTGCGGGGGTACCAATCGGTGACTTGTTCCTGGCGGGTATTCTGCCCGGAATTCTCACGGTTCTGCTTCTCATAGTCTATGCCATGTGGGCAGCGAGAGTCAGGAATTTTCCAAAAACCGAAAAGCGCAGCAGTAATACTGAACTGCTTGTTGCTTTAAAGGGTAGTATATTGCCGTTATTGATGCCTGCCATCATTCTGGGCGGCATCATGTCAGGACTGTTTACTCCCACCGAATCCGCGGTCGTCGCCGTGGCGTATGCTTTGGTCCTTTCGACCATGGTTTACAAGGAACTGAGCTTTCGCGATTTATGCTCGGTCTTCATCCGCTCGGCCAAGGGAAGCGCCATCATTCTTTTCGTTATTGCCGCCTCAAGTCCCTTTTCATGGGTCATGGCAATGGAAAAGATTCCGCAAATGCTCAGCTCATTTATTATTGCTGTAGCACCCAGCGAATTTGTCGTGTTGGTGATGTTAGTGGGGTTCATACTTCTACTTGGCACCTTTATGGAGACAATTGCCATAATTGTCATCATGACGCCCATTTTCATGACACTGGTCACCACCATCGACATGGACCCAGTGCATTTTGGCGCGATTCTGATGCTCGGTTTGGCTATTGGCGGAGCAACGCCGCCTTTGTCTGTCAACTTGTTTGTTACAACCAAATTAATCAACATACAAATTGAGCATTGCTTTCCGTATATTCTTCATGTTGTCTTCACCATGGTTGTCGCGCTGGCTCTGGTGACGGCGATACCTTGGCTTTCGCTGTGGCTGACTACATAGCGCCGCATAATGTTTAACCGATAAGGAGAGCTTATGAAGAAGCTTATCAACGATCCAGCTAGAACTGTTCGGGAAATGCTCGAGGGGTTGACACTATGCTCTGAAAAGTTGCTGCTGGCGTCGAACGCAAATGTCGTTATCTATCGTGACCTGCCCGCAGGTGCTGAACGGAAGGTTGCGGTTATTTCGGGAGGGGGCAGTGGTCATGAGCCGGCGCATGCCGGGTATGTCGGCAATGGCATGTTGTCTGCCGCTGTGGCTGGCGACGTTTTTACATCTCCCGATGTCGATTCAATACTAGCGGCTATCCTTACGGTGGCAGGGCCTGCTGGTGCCTTGCTTATTGTCAAGAATTATACCGGCGATAGGCTCAACTTTGGTTTGGCTGCTGAGCTGGCAACAGCACAAGGCATACCAACAGAGGTCGTTGTCGTGGCCGACGACGTATCGCTCAAGGACATCACGCCACGAGATCGGCGCCGCGGCCTGGCGGGTACGGTTTTAGTTCACAAGATAGTCGGGGCCGCTGCGCGTAGGGGAACGTCTTTATCAGATCTGGCTTTACTGGGAAGACGCGTTGCCAATGACCTGGGCACGATGGGTGTGGGCCTGGGGCCATGCACCGTACCCGCGGCAGGACGGCCAGGTTTCGAATTGGCCGAAGATCAAATCGAATTCGGCTTGGGAATTCATGGTGAAAGAGGTGTGCGGCAGGAAGCCATGATGAGCGCGGACAAGATTACCGACACGCTAGTACAAACCGTAGTGAGCGAGATCAGCCAGTCTGGATTCGGCGAGTGCGTTCTTATGGTTAATGGGCTGGGTGGCACTCCTTTGATGGAGCTGTTGGTAGTGGTCCGTCGGGCGTGGTCAAGACTGCGGGAGCAGGGCTTTAAAGTCTCTCGCATCTATATGGGTGACTTCATGACCGCACTCGAGATGCCTGGCGTATCGATCACAGTGTTGCCTGTAGAAGCGGATTGGCTGAAATTACTTGATGAAGCCACGGATGCGCCTGCCTGGAGACCCTCCTGCAGTATACCCAGCGATCAGAGATTAATTGACGTCTGCAAGAGGCAAGCGCCCGATTTCAGCAGCTTGAAGTTGGGTCCGCTGCAAGGGTTGATTCGACAGGTCATTAATAAGGTTGCAAATGCCCTTGAATCTGCAGAAACTGAATTGACTGAACTTGACAGCAAAGCTGGCGACGGAGACCTTGGCGTGAGTATGCTGCGGGCGGCCAAGGCCATGCGGGAAATGCCTGTTTCGTCCACGGCTACACCTGAAGCAGCGCTGGTTTCTGTGGCGCATGCATTGCAGGGGGCTATTGGCGGCAGCTCGGGTCCTTTCTACGCGACCGCCTTAATGCGAGCCGGACGAGAACTTGCCAATTTAGATTTGCCGACGGCCAGACACTGGCAGCAGGCATTTGCCGTTGCTACGGCAGCGGTTTCTGACCTTGGAGGCGCTAAAATTGGTGACCGAACCATGTTTGACGCTTTGGCTCCGGCCTCCGCCGAATGGCTAAAGGCGCTGAACGAGGGCGCTTCGGCACAAAAAGCATTCGAGATTGCAGTCAAGGCAGCTGGTGAGGGTGCCATGAGTACTGCTAATATGAAGCCTGCGCTGGGGCGAGCTACTTATCTTGGAGATCGCGTACTAGGGGTGGCTGATGGTGGCGCCAGGGCTGTTGAGATCTGGATGGCGGCGATCGAAGGCGCATTACAGGCGAAATCGGGCTGAAAATCCTTTGGAAGCTTAATATAATTTGAATGCAGGTCTGCTGCGCGGGCCTGCAAGTGCGGAGAGATACAATTAAAGGCGATTACAAGATCCAACCTTTCGCTCAAAAGCTTATGAGCGATATTGTCTGGAAAATCAGTAGGAACGAATTAAGCTCAGGGGAAAAACTGCCTTCAATCGAGGAATTGGCTAGGCAGCATGACGTGGGGCGTTCCACCGTGCGCGAGGCCATACGCTACATGGAGTCGACAGGACTGATCCATTCTAAACACGGAAAAGGGACGTTCATCCTTACTTTTCCTCCGTCCGAGAACGGCATCGCCTTCCTGGACGAAATTGTCGATTTGCGGAAAATGATAGAGATTCACGCCACGCGTCGCGCCGTACATTATCGGACCAGTGCTGATATAGCACTATTGAAAGACTTGCTCCAAGAAATGAAGGATACGAAGGAAAACTTCAGCCGCTTCATTGCTGCGGACCAGGCATTCCATGGTGCCATCATCAAGGCCGCGCACAACTCGTTTCTACCTAGCATTTTCCAGAACGTAAGCGGTATTTATACCGGCGTACAAATCGCACTGATACATGTCGATGCCAAGGTGGCTGATGTATCAATACGCCAGCATGCCCAGATACTCAAGGCTCTTGAAGACCAGAACATGGATGATGCAGTCCAGCACACCGATACGCATTTGGGAATGATTGCGAACTTGTTCAGGAAACGCAAGGTTTCGAACGAAGAATAGCGGGTACAGACGGAGCTTTAGTTTTTGTGCGGACGATAACGTAAAAAATATAAACAATCAGTGGTAGGCATTCGTCTGCTCATCCTTTCATACGCTGACATAGCGCGTTCACGATTGTATTGTTCTTGTCGCCTGATCAATCGTGCGGCTCTTCGTTGAACCAGAACAGGGCAATGATTGTGCCCACAGGCATGAACCACGAGACGAGCTGATACCAGCCGCTTCTGTTTGTGTCGTGCAGGCGACGTGCGGTGACGGAGTAAAACGGTATCATTGTAATGACCAGCAAGATTGACAGAACAATGTCTGGGAGATTGAGCAGGCCGAGCACGAATAGCAGCAGCACATAAAAAAGCATTGCATACCAGAATTCTGTGCGGCTCGCTCTCCCCGTAAAATCAAAGTATCCGGTAAAGAACCTGTGCACCGCCGTTGTAAAGCCGACAGGCGAAGCCGTCTTGCCAAAGCGGTTAGGGCCTTGCGATGGCTTGCTTTTGTAGGAAATTACAAAAACAACAAGCAGTGAAGCCAATATACCAAACGCGAAAATCCAATGCATTAATCCGAAATCTCCATTCTTATGATTGTGGGTCGGTGCCAAAAGGGCAAAACGACGTTGGAGCCGAAACCAAATTCGGTCCTGTTCAATGCTCTGACGAGATAATTTATTTTTCTAAATTAGGCAGATTAGCTATTCTCTCAAGATGTGTAACTGCTGCTGCAACGGCTATTAAGATTGCCGGCTGAAAGGCGGCTGAGGCGATCCCACCGAAGAGGCCGAGCCAAAGCATGACTCCAGATCCTGGCCCGGAGTTCAGCATTTCACTAATTCCCATGACCACGCCCAGGGCCTGAATGATAAATATCACTATAGCGACAATGCAAAGTAGTTGCGGTGCAGTTCGAATTAGTTGGTTGGCAATTTGGACCATACACTACTCCTTACCGGATCTCTGAGAAAACATATGTAAATGATATTTATAATTTGAATGAACATACCAAAGTATATTTAAGTAATCATTGAAAAAATCAGAATGTGTGCATGTTCTGGTTAAAAAATAAGTCCGCTGATATGGGCTATTTGTTTAAAGTACGACAAATTAGCCGCTGCCGCCGATAGTGTATTGGACGCACTTTCTGGCGCTCAAGAAACAGAAGTTCAAAAAAAATATTTAGTGTCTGGGGAAAATATAGTGCAATGCAGGTTATCCTGAGTAGTCCTATCGTCATTCACCGAACACTGTTTGGAGCTGGGCCTGCAGGTATTGCGTGAGTGTCTTAATGGCAGCCGATGCCAAGTGTGGTCTGGCTGTTGTCAGGATATATAGCGTCGCATCAATACCGCCTATCCGATATTGAGGCAATACCAACTGCAGATTGCCCTCGGCTACATCGCGCGCAACAACGTAACTGGGCAATAGCGCGACCCCAAGATCGTTTTTGGCGGCTGTGAGTAAAAAGCGGAAGTTCTCCGATTGCAGGCCGGGTTGTAGCTTGAGCCTTGTGGCAGTCTTACTGTTTTCCAATATGATCTGCTCATGGAAACGCCGGTTCGATGAGCAAATGAATTGCAGCTGTGCGATCTGCTGCGGGTCTTGCGCTGCTTTACTATGCGCAGCCAGATAACCCGGAGAGGCGCACATGCGCCATTGCACATCGCATACTTTTTTTGCGACATAATCCTGGGGCGGCTCGGCCACGACCCGCAAGGCAACATCCACCCGAGATTCAATCAGATCGTTTACGCGATTCGAAAACATGATATGCAGATTCAGCCGCGGATAGGCTTTCTTGAAATCAATCAAAATCGGCTGCAAGATAAGTTCCCCCAGGCCAGTTGGCACACTCAGTCTTACGGTACCGGTCGGCTCTGCACCCAGCATCAACATTTGGTTGGTTGCGGCTTCCAATTCACGCAATATGCCCAGTCCGTGCTGGTACAGCACTTCACCCTGCTGAGTGAGTTCCAGGCGCCGGGTTGATCTGCGAATCAACTGGGTATTTAACTGTGCTTCCAGTCGCTTCAGGCTCTTGCTCACATGTGATTTGGTAATGTGATGACGTTTTGCCGCCTCACTGAGCGTGCCGGTGTCGATGATCGTCACGAACAAACGGATCAGATTCAGGTCCAGTTCACTGTAGTTGTCCATCCTATTGCTTCTCCTTTTCGGTCGAATTTCAGACGAAATATCCGTATTGTTATTGTCAACTCACAGGAAACATATATTAGCTATTTATCCGCATTGTTGCCAGCAGATGACATTGCTACACTCGTTTGCACAGGAGACAACTATGCAAAACCAAATTTTTTCAGACAATCTATTTCAGGGCCAGCGCGTGCTGGTAACGGGAGGCGGAACCGGCCTGGGACTGGCCATGGCTGAAAAGCTGATCAGCCTTGGCGCACAGGTGCATCTTTGCGGGCGCCGCCAGCACGTGCTGGAGCAGGCCGCAGCCAATCTGCAGGCGAGCTTTCCAGACAGCCGTGTCTTTGTGCATTCGGTCGATATCCGGGATTCAGACAAAGTCGACCAAATGGTCCAGAAAATCTGGGACGAGCATGGCGGTGTAGACGCACTAATTAATAATGCGGCCGGGAATTTCATTTGTCCGACCGAGGATATTTCAATCAATGGTTTCAAGGCGATAACCGAAACGGTGCTCAATGGCACTTTTTATGTCACCCAGGCGGTAGGCAAACGCTGGATTTCCACACAGCAGCCCGGCTCCGTGGTATCCATCGTTGTCACCTGGGTCTGGACCGGGTCGCCTTTTGTCGTGCCTTCGGCCATGTCCAAGTCCGCAGTCGACACCATGACCAAATCGCTGGCCATCGAATGGGGACGTCACGGCATCCGATTCAATGCCATCGCTCCGGGAGTCATCCCAACAGAGGGGGCATCGGCAAGGCTGCGCCCTACCGAGAGCAACACCGATGCGCTGGTCAGCCAAAATCCCATGCAACGCCTTGGCCAGTTCAGCGACATCGCCAATCTGGCCACCTTTTTGCTATGCCCGGAAAACAGTTGGCTCAACGGCCAGACCATTGCTCTGGACGGAGGCGACTGGCTGGCTAACGGTGCGTACTTCAAGCAGTATTTCGAATGGGATAAAAACGACTGGCAGGTTGCCCGTGAACGTATCCAGGCGCGAACGGCCTCTGTTGCGCAAAGCTAAGGAGCGACAATGGGATTGATGATAGTTGTTCAAAACAGAGAGACCAGCAAGGCAGCGCATCAGTCGCGGGCTCGCCGACTGGCATCCGGCCTGCGCGCACTTGGTCTGAAACCGGGCGACACGTTTGCGATCATGTTGCGCAATAGCGAAGCCTTTCTGGAAGCGATCGACGCCAGCCGGCAGGTCGGCACGACATATTGCCCCGTCAATTGGCATTTTGCCGCTGCAGAGGTTGGTTTTTTGCTTGGCGATAGCGGTGCGCGATTGCTTATTGTGCATGCCGATTTCTGGGATCGCATACAAGCGGTGGTGCCGCCATTCATGTCCGTGTTGATTGTGGATGAACATCCTGCGTGCAATGGTCAGGCGAACGCGCCACTGTCCTATGCAAGCTGGCGCGATGGGTTCCCCGAAAGCGATCAATATGCAGATGCGCCGCGTGGGCACATGGCCTATACCTCGGGTACGACCGGCAAGCCAAAGGGCGTGGTACGGCATGTGTTCCCTCCGGAAATTGCAGCAGAACGCAAGCAGGCGGCGCAAAAGTTGCTACAGCAAACATTCGGCCTGAACCAGGGGTGCAGGGCATTGCTGCCAGCGCCTATTTATCACAGTGCGCCCAGTCTGTTTGCCCAGAATGCATTGCAAATGTGCGATACCTTTGTAGTGACAGACCGGTTCGATCCGCTGGAAGTGCTGCAACTGGTGCAGGCGTATCGCATCGAAGTCCTGTATCTCGTGCCGATCATGTATGTGCGTATGCTCAAGCTGGACCAGCAGTTGCGCCAGCGCTATGACCTCAGTTCCCTGCGCTTTATTGCTTCCACCGGGGCCCCTTGTGCGCCGGACATCAAGCGGGCAATGATTAATTGGTTAGGTCCCATTGTGTATGAAACCTATGCCTCCAGCGAAGCCGGCCTGATTACACTGCTGGACTCTCATCAGGCACTGGCAAAGCCGGGTAGTGCAGGCAAGCCGGCGGGTGAAGCCGTGGTCAGAATCTACGACGAAGACGGGGTCGAGTGCGCCCCCGGTGTGGCCGGTTATATCTATGTCCGGCAACCGGCGTATGCTGATTTTCATTACCGCAATAATCCGCAGGCGCGCAACGACATCGACAAAGCGGGACTGATCAGCCTGGGGGATATCGGCTACCTGGACGACGATGGCTTTTTGTTTGTCTGTGACCGCAAATCCGATATGGTGATCTCCGGTGGGGTCAATATCTATCCTGCAGAAGTCGAACACCAGCTCTTGCAATTTGAGGGCATCGCCGATTGCGCGGTTATTGGTATTCCCGATGCCGAATTTGGCGAGTCGCTGCTTGCGTTTGTACAACCGCAAGCCGGTCAAACGCTGGACACTCAGGCGATCGCAAGCTGGTTGCAGGCGCGCATGGCCAAATTCAAGGTGCCGCGCCAATTCCTTATCGACGCAGCCTTGCCCAGGGATGATTCCGGAAAAATATACAAGCGCTTGCTACGCGATAAATACTGGGCTGGCCACAGCCGGAAAGTCTAGTACAACAGTCATTGTGTGATGGAAAAAAGCCCGATGAGTGGCAAAAACGAATAACCAAGGAGACTGATCATGAATCAACGCATTGCAAACATCATTATTGCAGCTACCGCTACGTTCGGCCTGGGTGTGGCTGCGCCAGCCTGGGCCGCTTATCCCGAGAAGCCCATCAAACTGGTTGTGCCGTACACGCCGGCAGGCGCGGCAGACCAGCTGGCGCGAGCGCTGGCGCAAAACATGGGTCAGGCACTAGGGCAGGCGGTAGTAGTGGAAAATAAACCCGGGGCCAGCACCAAAATAGGCGCGACCCAGGTGGCACGCTCGCCTGCCGATGGCTATACCCTTTTTCTGGCGAGCAATTCAAGCATGGTGCTCAACCCCCTGCTTTACAAGAGTTTTCCCTATGACCCCGAACGCGATTACCGTATCGTTTCCATCGTTGCCGACATTCCGCTTGTTGTAATCACAAATGAAAAATCCGGCCTGGATAGCATGCAAAAGTTTGTAGACTACGCCAAGCAGCACCCAGGTAAGCTTAACTATGCTTCTGTGGGAAACGGCAACCCCTTGCATCTGGCCACCGAATTATTGCTCGGCCAATTTGGCATCAAGGCAACACACGTTCCCTATAATGGCAGTGCGCCGGCGTTGACGTCTCTCATGAGCAATGATACGCAATTGATGATCGACGTGATCAGCACTTCACTGCCGCTCATCAAGGACGGAAAAATCAAGGCGCTGGCCGTCACCTCGCCCAAACGCCTTGATGTTCTGCCTGATGTGCCAAGCGTATCGGAAATCGGTAAGACCAACTATCAGGCATCAACCTGGTTCGGTATTGCCGTGCCCAAAAGCACGCCGGATACTGTCGTGGACGCCCTTCGGACGGCGATTGACACCACACTCAAGAATGAATCATTTCAGAAACGGTTCGAGACACTGGGCCTTTATGTTCAGCAACCACGCGAGCAGCAACAGGTCGACCAGTTTGTTGACGAGGATCGCGCCAAGTGGAAGACAGTAATAGAAAACAACCGGATTTCGCTGGACTGATAGCGGGGCAGCGCGTCCTGACGCTGGATGAGATTCGGCCTGTTTCAGTACCCCGGAACTTTTTACCTGGCCGCAACGGTTTATGAAAATGCAGCAATGCTTTGCGTTCAAACATGAAAGCGTGACGACGTTAGAACAGGGATTGAATCGGATAGCATCGCGAATGCGATAACTGAAGTGTTTGTTTGATAACGTGAACGGGATGTGAGGATAGTAGAGCAAGGAATACGTGAATGCCGCTCTTGTGGCTGAATCCCGTCACGTAAAAAAGAGCAGCCATAACGGCCGCTCTTCAGTCAAACACCGTATCAATTATTACTTATTTCTTAGGCAACGCGTACCCGATCACATAATCTCCTTTTTCAGGTGTCATACGTGCACCGCCAGCAACCACAACAACAAATTGTCGGCCCGATTCCGGTGACAGATAGGTCATTGGTGTCGCTTGCGAGCCGACGGGCAGACGAGATTTCCATACTTCCTTGCCGGTGTTGCTGTTGAATGCGCGCAGGTAATAATCTTGAGTGCCTGCGTAGAAGGTCAGGCCGCCCGCAGTGGCCACGGGGCCCGATAGCGAAGGCATGCCTAGCGGTATAGGCAAGCTGGTACGCACCCCCATCAGGCGGCTATCTTCAACCGTTCCCAGCGGAACCTGCCAGGCAACGGTTTTGGTGTTCAGGTCAACGCCCGTCAGATTGCCCCACGATGGCTGATTGCAAGGCAAACCCAGGAACGAATTGAACGAACCCCGAATGGCCGAATAGGGTGTGCCATCCTGAACGTGCGCGCCGGACCAGTTCGCTTGGGTAATGTCATTGGCATTCATTTCCTTGGTTTTGGCTTCTGTTGTTTCCCGCGGCTCAAGGAAAATAATTTGTGGCATGTTGATGTCGTTGACGATCAGCATATTGGTGCGCGGATCGTAAGCGTGACCACCCCAGTTAAAGCCGCCATAGTAACCTGGCCATATCAAGGTGGGCTTGGTGGTGATTTTGGTGTAAGGACCGTCGTAGGCCAATTGCTTGAATTTGATGCGGCAGAACAATTGATCAAACATGGTGGCGCCCCACATGTCTTCTTCCGTCATCTTCATCGTGCCCAGTTGCGGCATGCCGACAGACCAGGGCTGAGTGGGAGATGGTGGTGCGTCACTTTCCATGGCTCTTTGCGGAGCAGGGCGCTCTTGTACTTCGGCTAGTGGCTTGCCATTGGTGCGATCCAGCAGAAAGAGCTGGTGCGTCTTGGTTGCAAGTACCAGCGCTGGCGTATTGCCGCCCTTGCCGTCGGGTACGTCGACCAATGTCGGTGGCGTACCGTTATCATAGTCCCAGGTATCCAGGTGCATAGACTGGAACTGCCAGACGCGGCGACCGGTTTCGACATTCAGCGCGACCACGGACGAAGCGTTCTTGTTCATGACGTCGCTGCGGTGAGCCGCCCAGAAATCAGGTGTGGCATTGCCCAAAGGCAGATAGATCATGCCCAGTTTCTCATCATAGGCGCCATGTGACCAGAAATTGGGCGTACCTTGCGTATAGGTTTGTCCTTCTGGTGGCAATTTGGTAATGTCCGGGTTTCCCAGATCCCAGGCCCAATCCAGTGAGCCGTCCTTGGCGCTGAAGGCACGCACTACGCCGGATGGTTCATGGGTTTTCTTGCCGTCCCATACCCAACCGCCGATGATCACGCGATCGCCTGCCACCAGTGGCTGTGAGGTTGGCATATAGTAGAACTCGGGATAGTCTCCCATGCCATTGCTCAGGTCCGTATACCCCTCGCCGCTGTCGCCAAAGCCTGGACATACCTTGCCGGTTTTGGCGTCCACTGCCCACAGGCGAGCTTGTTTGTCGGCGGTAATAATGCGTGCGTTGCACATGCCATCGGCAGACTTGGCCTCCTCGGCCACTTCATAATACCCCACGCCGCGGCAGCGGTTCCAGCTGGGGCTCAGCTTGGGTTTGGGATCAAACGTCCAGCGCTCCTCACCTGTTTCTGCATTGAGCGCAATCACTTTGTTTTGCGGCGTGCATAAGTAGAGTGAATCGCCAACCTGAATGGGCGTGGCTTGGTCTTCGTTGCCGGCGCCGGTCGCGGCTCCGGAACGATAAGTCCAGGCCACCTCAAGTTGATCCACATTGTCCGGCTTGATCTGGTCAAACGGACCGAAGCGATCGCTGTGGCCCGTGCGGCCGTATTGTGTCCAGCGATTGTCGGGGCTGTTCGGATCAGTCACCGGGGGGATGTTGTTGACAATCCCGACGTCCTTGCCTTTAGTATTGTCGATCCCGCTTTGTGGCGAGAACATCATGACTGCACCGGCAATCAGCACCAACGCCTGCACCACTGCAGCGGGAACCGCAATCGGACCAGTTGTCGGTCGCAGGGAACGCAGGGCCAGTGCGGCCACCAGACCCAGCACCAATACCGGCGCCAAACGCGGCACCAGGCCCCAGAAGCTGGTACCTACTTCAGTAAATGCCCAGGCAATGGTGCCAATCACCACAGCCAGGTAGAGTAATCCGCCCGACGCTTTGCGTGCAAGCAGCAATAGACCAGATATCAGCGTTGCTGCACCGGCGATCAGGTAGTACCAGGATCCGTCCAGTGAAACCAGGCGGATCCCGCCGATCAATAGTGCGATGCCTATCAAGGCCAGCACTACGCCGAAAACGCGCGGCCACCATGATCTGCGCGCTTTGTTTGTTGTCAGTGACATTTCTTATCTCCCCACATTATTAATAGCGAATCAATTCGTATATTATATATCTTATATAAGACTATGACGATTGTGATAGTTTTTGGGATGGCTGAATTGTGATAGTCGGGGTTTTTCTATCAAAAAAAATTTAGAAAAATGATGGACAGTGTCCCTCGCTCATTTTGCCTGGGCAGGCGTGCCCTTGTGTGAAGCCTCAAGTGCGCTTGGCATGCGCGGGATTTAGCCGGCTTTAAGTGGCGTTAATGGGTGCATTCAGCAGGCCGTGTAAAATGGCCGTCTATGCAAAGACAATGCGCCTGCCAATACTTTCCTGTTCAATTCAATTGACATATGCACCCGACCCAAACCCAGACCCAATCCCCCGGCGATACCATCGCGCCTGATCCGAATGTATTACGTGTTTTGCAGGCCTTAAGTCTGCAGCGCATTGTCGGCTGGCACCTTCCCGGCTACTATTTGGGCATTGCATATGAATCCGTTAGCCACAACGAGGCAACGCTGACAATGGATCTGGATAGCAATATTGACCGCAACGGCCAGCCGCTACCGGTTGCCCTGTGCATCCTGGCCGATGTTGCGCTGGCAGCAGCCATTCGTGGGCATGTGGGATTTGAGTCCAGACTGGCCACTATCAGCGCCAAACTTACGTTTACGGGCAACTCTGGTGCACAGCCCCTTGCGGCCAAAAGCCATGCCCGGTTTCAATCGGACGTAAATACGATCGCGATCAGGAACAGTGCGGTGACCATTTTTTCGGGAGAGACGGACATATGTTTTGCAGAAGCAAGTTTTGCCGTCCTGGATCGTCCGACTGATAAACCCGCGCAAGCGGAACCTCGTCACGGGTCTTTGGAAAAGGTGGACCTGCTCGATATCAATGAGCTGACCGGCCCAGAAGAACGCGCCTATCAGCGAGCACTGAAAGCCAGCGGTGACGATGGTGACAGCCAAATCACTTTTACAGAGAAATTCTGGGAGTTGACACCCACAGGGCAAGGCGACACAGCCACGGGTGAGATCCATTGTGGTTTACATATTGGCAATCGCGTTGGCCATGTACAGGGTGGGATACTGCTTGGGCTTGCGATCAGCACCAGCCTGGCAACGGTAACGCCAGGATGGCGAATCCTTGAAATCAACGCCAATTTCATTCGTCCGGGTACTGAGGGCACATTGAGCGCAAGCAGCCGCATTCTTAATCGGGGACGCAATCTGGCTCATGTCACCTGTGATATAACGACTGATACGGGCCGTCTGGCGCTCCAGGCCCAGTTAACCATGGTCAGGGAATGAATAAGCCGTTGACCGCTAGCGGACTATGAGCGATCAACAAACGTATTTACTTACGCAAGCCCCGACCTTTCAGCGATTGCCTCAGCCTATTGCAGCCTCATATCGGCGCGCTACTTCGGGCCAGTTGACCACATTGTAGAACGCTGCAATATATTCGGGCCGGCGGTTCTGGTACTTCAGATAGTAAGCATGTTCCCACACATCCAGGCCCAGAATCGGCGTGTTGCCGGTCATCAGCGGGCTGTCCTGGTTGGCTGTGCTTTCCACAACCAGTTTCTTTTCGGGTGTAACGCTCAGCCAGGCCCAGCCGCTGCCGAAGCGGGAAATGGCGGCTTTGGTGAAGGCTTCCTTGAACTTTTCCAGGCCACCCAGGTTCGCGTCAATGGCAGCCGCAAGACCGCCATCGGGCTGCCCGCCGCCCTCTGCAGACATCACTTGCCAGAACAGGCTGTGATTGGCATGGCCGCCCCCGTTATTGCGTACCGCCGCGCGCACGGATTCGGGCAGTTTGTCGATATCGGCAATCAACTCCTCAACGGCAGGCTTGGGCAGGTTTGCTCCTTCCAGCGCGGCATTCAGGTTGTTGATATATGTCTGATGGTGCTTGGTGTAGTGGATTTCCATCGTTTGCGCATCGATATTCGGTTCGAGTGCATCGTAAGCGTAAGGCAAAGGGGGAAGGGTATAAGACATGAAGTGCTCCTGATGTAATTCTGTATTAAAGGGATTGGTAAGCTGAGTTCCCATTGGGGGTGCCAGTCGAATGCGAGCGCTCAACCTACGCAGGCGGGAGTGCAAGAGAAAGCCTGTTAATGCACGGCTATGTCAAGTGTGATGCCAGCCGCGCCCTGGTTTGCCACCAGTTGCGCTTGCCTATCGTTGGGGTGCAGGCCCAGAAAACGGGTGAGTTCACCATAGGTGCGACGGCTGTGATGCATGGCTGCCATTTGCCATGCTTGCGGCAGCGTGTGATCGTTCATTGCGGCGCACAGTTTCTCGTGTGCCAGACACAGGTGCAGGCGTTGTAACGCTGCGCTGCCAAGACGCTCGTAAGTATCGGCCAGATTGTGATGGGCAATCACATAGGCGGCAACGGCGGTATCGGCATCATCAACCTGGCCAAACAAATCTGTGGCCATGGTCAGGGCAAGATCATAGTGTCGGATCGCTTCCCTGTAGCTGCCGCTGCCAAACGCATCATTGCCATCTGTCGTGGCCTGACGCCAGCGTACAAGATGATCCTGGCTGTTCAGCGCGCGTGCTTCGGTCCTTATTTCGCTTAGCATAAAGCCTCCATGGCATTCATTTTTATCGCTTATGCAAATAGTAATGATTTTTATTATTTATATCAATTATGGCCATCCTGCAAGTAATGTGATTATTTCATTTATCTTTAAAAATTAATTACTTATGAAATAAATTGCCATGTACTCAGTTTCCTCAAGTGCTGTTTAACGTCGACCACTAGCTTAGCAACATCAGAAAAATAATTGATATCTTTTCATTTTTAACTTGACTGTTAAGATCATAAAATATATCGTACGATATATTAGCAAGGAAGAGAAATGAAAAAAGATAAATCGCCAGGTCATCGCCCGCGCGAACTTGGCCGGCATCGCCACGAGGCGAATTTTACCCGCGGCCGTAAATTTTCATCGGACGATCTGCAGCTTATGTTGCTGGCTTTGCTTGAAAAGCAGCCCAGTCACGGTTATGAACTGGTCAAGGAACTGGACAGCCGTTCCGGCGGATACTGGAAGCCCAGTCCCGGTATGGTGTATCCGGCGCTCACCTACATTCAGGAAATTGGTTATGCCTCGGTGACGGTCAGCAGCAATAAAAAATCCTATGCCTTGTTGCCCGAGGGTCTGGCTTTCCTGAATGAACACCGCGATCAGGCAGAGGAATTGCTGGCCATGCTGGTGCATCTGGCCAACAAAATGAAGTACATCCAGGGTGCGATGGCCGCTGACAGCGATGCCTCCGGCAATGACGGCTGGCTGCCAGAGTTTCTGGCAGCGCGCCTGGCCCTGAAGCGGGCGTTGCTGCTTAAAAGCGCCGCCGATCCGCAGGAGCAAAAGCGCATCACCTCAATTCTGAAAAACGCCATTGCGCAAATCAACCAGCCCTGTACACCGCCGCGATAGGATCAACTGATCAGTGCCACTGCGGTACTGCGCTCGCCTGAATACGCGAGCCTGTTAGATGCACGCACCTGGATGCGCGCCCAACCCTGTTTATCTGTTTATCGACGGCATTTTCAACAGATTCACCCTATGAGTACCCTGACAATGATGCAAACTCCGATTCCCCCCGAACATACGCCCCAGCGCGTACGCCACCCGCTCAAGGCCCGCCTGTTGCAAGTGGCGCGGGTTACGCGCCTGACGCCGCGCATGGTTCGCGTCACATTTCATGGTCCCGATCTTGGCGACTTTATCTCCGCCTCGTTCGATGATCATATGAAACTGTTTTTCCCAGCCGATGGCCAGCCCGTCGTTCCGGTAAACACCGAGGCGGGACCGCAGTTTCCAGAAGGCGTTGCGCGTCCCCCAGCGCGCGATTACACACCACGGCGCTATCGTCCCGCAGATAATGAGCTGGATATTGATTTTGTGCTGCATGGCGATGGGCCGGCTTCAACCTGGGTGGAAGGCGCCACAGCGGGTGATCAACTGGTTGTGGCCGGGCCGCGCGGCTCATTTGTCATGGCGCCAGACTTTGACTGGCAATTGTTGATCGGCGACGAAACAGCATTGCCGGCCATCGGCCGGCGTCTTGAAGAGTTACCCAAAGGCGCAAAAGTCCATGTGATTGCACTGGTGGAAAACGCGACCGAAGAACAGCGCTTTCATACACAGGCCGATGTGCAGATCACTTGGCTGCACCGACAGCAGCAGCCGGAGCAAGCGCTGGCTGACGCTGTACGCGCCTTCGTGCTGCCGACCGGTGAAGGTTATATCTGGGGCGGTGGCCAGGCCGCGCAAATGCGGGCTATCAGCCAGTACCTGCTTGAAGAAAAGGGTATTGATAAATCACGGATGCGTATCAGTAATTACTGGAAGCAGGGTAGCCCACAGGAGTAGGTCAATATTGTGGCGACTGCAGCAACGCTAGCGTGCTGTTGCATTGGTCATAATCAACCGCCCCGCAGACGGTCAGACCATTCTGCACCAGTCTCAGGCAAAGCGCTTGGACCCTGCAACGCATGCAATGACCGCGACTGTAACGCCGACCATCAGCATGCTAACCGGTTCGTGCAGCAGCGTTGCGGCCAGCGCCAGGCCGAAGAAAGGTTGCAGCAATTGCAACTGGCCGACAGCAGCAATGCCGCCCTGGGCCAGGCCGCGATACCAGAACACAAAGCCGATAAGCATGCTGAACAGCGACACATAAGCCAACCCTGCCCATGCGGGGGCGCCGATGCCGGTGAACGAATCCGGCATGGTCAGCAGCGAGAGAACCAGCATGGCAGGCAAAGACAGCAGCAACGCCCAGCAGATCACCTGCCAGCCGCCCAGATTGCGGGACAGCGCCGCGCCCTCTGCATAACCCAGCCCGCAGACAAGCACGGCGGCAAGCATCAGCAAATCCCCGGTCAGGGATGCGCTCAGGCCTTGTGACAAGGCAAAGCCTGCCACCAGCAGGCTGCCTGTGACAGAAAACAACCAGAAGGCAGGGCGCGGCTGCTCGCCGCCCCGCAATACGCCGAACACCGCCGTGGCCAGCGGCAACAGACCGATAAACACAATGGAATGCGCCGACGTGATATGCTGCAGCGCCAGCGCCGTCAGTAGCGGGAATCCCACCACCACACCCAATGCCACGATGAGCAGCGGGACCAACTGCGCCCGTGTCGGGCGTTTTTGCCTGAACATCAGCAGCATGATCAGCGCCAGCACCCCGGCGATGGTCGCACGAGCGACCGTTAAAAATATCGGATCAAATTGCAGTACTGCCACGCGGGTTGCCGGCAGCGAACCACTGAAAATCAGCACGCCCAGAAATCCATTGAGCCAGCCGCCTGCTGTATTTGCCTGCCAATTTCCGTGTTTCATTTATCCATCCGATTGAACGTCAGTCATCTATCACACCTGCAATTGCGCTCGGTATTGTTGTGAGAGAGCAATGGCAAAATGCAATCTTAGAACTTATAATCATGACAATCAAATTATTGTCATGGATACATCTGCTTATGGCCCGCCTGCGATACAAAACTGTTGTTGACCGGTTTGCGCAGCAAATCCAGGCAGGGCAGTTAGCGCCGGGAACCCGGCTGCCGACCCACAGGCAACTGGCTGCGCGCGAAGGCATGTCTCTGGTAACCGCAACCCGCGTCTACGCAGAGCTGCAGGCCATGGGGCTGGTCAGCGGCGAAACCGGGCGCGGCACCTATGTGCGCGCCATCACGCTCACGCCCGGCCAGGGAACGGACCAGCACGTGGTCGCCGCTGACATGATAGACCTTAATTTCAATTACCCTTCGCTGCCACAGCAGACCGAATTGTTGCGCAATGCGCTCCGGCAACTGGCCACGTCGGGCGACCTGGCTTCGCTGTTGCGCTATCAGCCTTATGGCGGCAGAGCACACGACCGGGCCGTGATGGCGCAGTATCTGGCGCAACGCGGGCTTACCGTGGATGCCGGACAGATCCTGATCGTGAACGGCGCGCAAGATGGCCTGGCCATCACAGTAATGGCACGCCTGAACCCGGGCGATGTGGTTGCCGTCGATGCCTTGACCTATCCCGGCTTTCGGGTGCTAGCGCAGATGCTGCATCTGGAACTGGTGCCCATCCCGGCAGACAATCATGGCCCGGATATTACCGCGCTTGAAAAGCTGTGTCACTCGCGCCGCATAAAGGCGGTCTATACCATGCCCACTATGAACAACCCGCTAGGCTGGGTCATGAGTGAAAATCGCAGGCAGCAACTGGTTGCCGTCGCGCGTAAATACAGCCTGCTTATCATCGAAGATGCCGCCTACGCTTTTCTGGTTGATGACGCGCCTGCCCCTATTGCCCAACTGGCGCCGGATATTACGATCTACATCACCGGGTTTTCAAAAAATGTGGCTGCTGGTTTGCGCGTGGGCCTGGTGGCGGCGCCGCTTGCGCATGTTTCATCGCTGGAACGGGCTATACGCGCCACAACCTGGAGTACGCCGGGTGTGATGACCGCCATGACAATTGATTGGATTCGTGACGGCACCGTCTTACAGCTTGAACGCGAGAAACGCGAAGACGCACAATACCGCCAGGCCATGGCCCGCAAGATCCTGGCGGGTATTTCGTGCGTGGGCCATCCTTCATCCTATTTCCTGTGGATTCCCCTGGCAGAAGAGGTACGCGCAGATCAGATCGCAATGGCGCTCATGCGAGAACAGATTTCCGTATCAACGGCAGAGCCATTTGCGACCACCGTCCATGTGCCGCATGCAATTCGCCTGGCGCTTGGGTCGGTCACGCTGGACGTATTACAGTTGGCATTGGAGCGGGTCAGGCATTGCGTCATGTCTTATGGGTGACATGGATACTTGATCGCTGCTTATGCGGTTTTTATAGAAAAAAAACTAGAGAGAATGGGCCCGGCCACGTGGTGATTGTCAGGTGCAGGGCATTGCCGGTTTTTGGCGGGCAACAAAGACAGCTTCCCGGCAGTACTTAAGTTTTACTTATAGAGTCAATAATTATAGGCGTAGCCGCTGGTATCAACTTCTGCAACACTGACCAGACTTTCCCCATTTGAGTTCTGACTACCATGAAGAAGTATTACCAAGCGAACGAAGCATTTGCAAGCCTGTCGGCCCCGGTCTGGCGCGCCTCCACTGTTGTTTTTGACGATGTTGAATCCTTCGTACACAGAAAAGCGCGGCAACCTGACGGCTTTAGTTATGGCATCACGGGCACGCCAACCGCCCGTTTGCTGGAACAGGATATCGCGCGCCTTGAAGGTGGCCGCCACTGCGCGGTGACGCCATCCGGACAGGCCGCATTATGTCTTGCCGTGATGGCATTTGTTCAGGGTGGAGACCATTTGCTTATATCGGCAGCAAGCTATGGTGCCCTGAAAACCTATGCAGAAAAATGGCTGGCCCGCCTGGGGGTCGAGGTTGAATATTATCCGCCCGCTATTGGACATGAAATAGCGCGTTTTATCAGGCCCAATACGAAGATGATCTGCGCCGAGGCGCCAGGAACGGTCACCATGGAAATGCCCGATATCCCGGCAATTGTGGCTACAGCCAAAAAACACGGTGTGATGACTATGATGGACAATACCTGGGCCTCGCCGCTGGGCCTTCGCCCGCTGGAGCATGGCATTGATTTATGTGTCGAAGCCGCAACCAAGTTTTTCGGCGGCCATTCCGACTTGCTGCTTGGCGCCGTCAGTACCAATGATGCCCAGCAATTTGCACAGTTACGTGAGACGCAGAGCATTATGGGGCTGCAAACCAGTCCCGATGATTGTTTTCTGGTATTGCGCGGGCTGGAAACCTTCGAGATCAGGTACCGCCGGCAGAGTGAGAATGCCATGGCCATTGCGACATGGCTGCAGCAACAGCCCGAAGTCAGGGACATGCTGTTTCCCTGCCTTCCCGGTGACAAGGGGCACGAAGTATGGAAGCGCGATTTCGGGCCGGGTGGCTGCCTGTTTTCATTTACGCTCAACCAGGACAATGAACAGGCGTATCGCGCATTTTTCGCTGCGCTGGAGCATCTTGTACTTGGTGCCAGTTGGGGCGGCGTACACAGTCTGATCGCATTCTATCCGGCGCAAATGCAGCGCGACAGAGTGTTTCCGAGAACGGACCAGGCCATCATCCGATTATCGGCAGGATTGGAAGACCCGGACCTGATTATCCAGGATTTAAAAAAGGCCCTCAGCGCCTATGCCCAGGCCTGCGCATAGAAAATGCGAGGGCGGCAGGCGTCAATAGATCAATCTGCTGAAAACGAAGAAGCTCACATCCGGTATATGCCAGCAACTGCGGCACCGGATGCCGATCGAACGCAACATCAAATCAATGTGGAGACATGATATGAATACAACGACATGGGTACGTGGATCACGGCAATTGGCAACCATCCTGGTCTTGGCCATAGGAGGAGCCGGCGTTACTGCGCCCGCACATGCAGAGCAAACAGATTTGCTGGAAAGAATCAAAAGCACCGGTGTCATACGCATTGCCAATACTCAGGCCAGCCCACCCTGGAGCATGCTCGACGAAAAAAATCAGCTGACCGGGTACGATGTTGCCATTGCCAAGGAGATGGCACAACGCATGGGAACGCCTAAAATAAAATTTGTTGGCGATACCTACAAGAATTTTGTAGAAGGGTTGAAGACCGATAAATACGATCTGGTCATGAACGATATGACGCCCACCGAGATGCGTCGCAAACAGGTTGATTTTTCCATCCCTTATGGGGTCGAAGTGTTTCGCATTTTCGTTCGTAACGACAATACTGATATTACTGACAAAGCAACGCTTGCCGGCAAAAAGGTCGGAGTTTCGACCGGATCATCCAACGAAAGCTGGGCCCGTGAGAATCTGACCGATTCGGATATAAGAGGCTACGATAATGGCGCGCTGATTTTTAATGATATCGCCAATGGCAGGATTGATGCCGTCATCATTTCGCATTTCGGTGGTATGAAGTACGCGCATGCCAAAGGGATTCCGGTCAAGGAAGTTGGCGAGCCCCTGACATACCAACTGGCCGCTGCGGCGCTGCCAAAAGGACAGGATGGCTTGCGTGAAGCCGTCAACAGCGCATTGGACAGCATGCTCAAGGACGGCACCGTCGAACGCATAAGCAACGAGTTTGTCGGCAAGGACTACCACATGCTGGGCTCAATAGCGGCGGCCAAAGAAGAAATCGCGGCAAAGGGGAAATAACTATGCTAGAGCTGTTCATGCGAGCCTTGCCGCTCCTGCAAAACGCACTGCTTTTGACATTGTTGCTATCGGCCAGCTCTTTCATCCTGGGTTGCATACTCGGTCTGTTTATTGCGCTGGCACGGATCTCGTCATTCAGAGTACTGCGCTATGCGGCATTCGTTTATGTGTCCATTTTTCGCGGCACGCCGTTATTGGTGCAACTGCTGCTCATCTATTTTGGTCTGCCGCGCATAGGTATTGTTCTTGAACCTGTGCCCTCCGCCATTATTGCCCTGACGCTGTTTTCCGCTTCCTATCTGAGTGAAAACTTTCGCTCAGGTATCAATGCCGTGGACAAGGGGCAGTGGGAGGCAGGGCTGTCCATGGGGTTGAGTTATCGCAAGCTGATGCAGCGCATTATCCTGCCGCAGGGTCTGGTCATTGCCATTCCAACCGTAGGTAGTCGCCTGATCGCGCTGGTGAAGGATACGTCGCTTGCCTCCACGGTTACCGTGGTGGAGTTGACCAGGGTGGCTGACCAGGTAGGCGCGGCTACGTTCCGCTATATGGAGATGTTTCTGATGGTTGGCGCCATTTACTGGATCATCAACCAAATATTGACAATCCTTCAGACTTATCTGGAGCAACGGTGTGCGAGGCATATTCGATGACATCTGAACTTACAAACGCAGTGCGGGCGCGCGCCATTTGCAAAAGCTACGCGGGGACACGCGTTTTGCATAGTGTTGATCTGGATGTCGATAAGGGAGAAGTGGTCGTTATCATGGGGCCCTCGGGTTCAGGCAAGACCACGTTGTTGCGATCCCTGAACTTTCTGGAGCAACCGGACAGTGGCATGGTTCAGATCGCCGGGATTCGCGTCACGGTGCAGCCCAAACAGCACTATACAGGCAGGCAAAAGCATGAGATCCAACAGATCCGCAGAAAATCGGCCATGGTCTTTCAGTCTTTCAATCTGTTCCCACACATGACGGCAATTGCAAACGTCATCGAGGGCCTGATCAGTGTTCAGGGCATGGCCAAAGCACCGGCAACGGCCAAAGGCCTGCAACTGCTCGAGCGCGTCGGTCTGGCGCAAAAGGCAAATGAATATCCGGCCCATTTGTCGGGCGGGCAAAAGCAGCGGGTTGCCATTGCCAGAGGGCTGGCGATGGATCCCGAGGTTATCCTGTTTGATGAGCCGACTTCTGCGCTTGATCCAGAATTGCGTGACGACGTGCTTCAGGTCATGCGGACATTGGCGCGTGATGGCATGACCATGATTGTTGTCACCCATGAGGTCAGGTTTGCCAAAAGTGTCGCAAACCGTATAATCTTCATGGAGCAGGGTTCCATACTGGAAAACTGTCCGGCCAAACGCTTTTTCAGTGATCTGGGCAATTCGCGCATTACCCAGTTTCTGGGACAGGTGGACTAGCCTGACCATTGGCAATTGGTAATGGGGCGGCCGGCCTTGCCTGTTCGAGCTGGCCGTTCACGTCTGTGTGCATACTGCCGGCAGCGATCATTTTCCTTCCAGGAGCTGCGTATGAACGCCCGGGACATCGAAATTTTCCGCTCGGTCATGGTTTCCGGGACGGCCAGCAAGACCGCTGCTTTGCTGGGCATTTCGCAATCGGCAGTCAGCCAATCACTGCGTAAGCTGGAAACCTCTGCGGATCTGTGCTTGTTCGAACGAATCCGCGGACGCCTGGTGCCCACCCGCGAAGCCCAAATACTGCTCAATGACATTGAGCGGCATTTTATTGGAATGCAGGCAATCGAACATCGTGTTCGCAGCTTAAAGTCTGGCGGCGCTGATCGGCTGACCGTTGCCGTTTACCCAGCACTGGGCTTTAGCTTTCTGCCGCACGTTGTCGCGTCCTTTCGTCATCGCTTTCCAGAGACTTTTATCTCATTGCAAATCATGAGTTCCAAAGATGTGCATGCGCATGTGACATCAGGGCAGGCTGATTTTGGTTTAATGGCAGATGAAATGTCGCTGGCCGGCCTGGAACACTCGCTGTTTTACAGAACCCAATGCGTGGTCGTCATGCGCAAAGACCACCCGCTGAACAACAAGCAGGTCATTGCGCTTACCGATCTTCAGGATATGGATTTCATCGCACTGAACGCCGAAGACAGCAGTCGCATTCGCCTGGATGCCCTGCTGCAGAACGCCAACGTGGTGCCCAAGCGTATCATTGAGACACCTTATTCGCAAACCGTATGTGAATTGGCCAGGCAAGGGGTGGGCATCGGCGTTGCCAATCCGGTCACCGCGATCGGCTATGCCGACAGCGGGTTGGTCATCAAACGAGCAGCATTCGATGTTGAGTTTCGCGCGATCCTGCTGTTTCGTACAGATAAACTATTTTCGGAAAGTTCCAAGCAGTTTCTTAAGTTCATGCGTATTCAAATGAGTGAAGTGCAAACACAGATAGATGATCTGCTGGGTGCCATACCGGCTAAGTCCTCTGGCCGAAAATCACAGTAAAGGCAATACGCATATGTGGTGAGCGCAGCAGCATCAAAGCTGCGCTCACCGGGTTCCGGATCAGATAACCGCCTCAATCAGAAACGGCCCCTTGCGCGTCATGGCGCTGCGCAGGACATCCGATAGGGCGGCCGTGGTGGTTACCCGGGCAGCTTCAACGCCGGCTGCATTGGCCATGTGCACCCAGTCGAACGCCGGGTTGTCCAGATCCAGCATGCGATGGGCATTGCGGCCGGGCGCGCCGGCGCCAACCTGCTTGAATTCGTTATGCAATATGGCATAACTGCGATTTGCAAAAATAACGGTAACCACGTCCAGTTGTTCGCGGGCCTGTGTCCACAGGGCCTGCAGCGTATACATGCCGCTGCCGTCAGCCTGCATCAGAACCACTTTGCGATCCGGGCAGGCAACAGCTGCGCCGGTGGCCATAGGAATCCCGATGCCGATGGCGCCGCCTGTGATCTGCAGGAAGTCGTGCGGCGCTGAGCCGAAGGTCGATTTGAACGAATCCCTTCCGGAGGTGACAGACTCATCGCAAATAATCGCGTTCTCGGGCAGCAAGCTGCCAATCGCCTGAATCACTGCAGCCGCGTCCAGCGTGCCGGTGGGCAGGCCGATATCAATGCGTTCTGCAAACAGACTGATCGGTGTTTTGGTTGCGCCCACGGCATCAGCCAGCGCTTCCAGGGCACCAGGCAGATCATCGTCCGGCTGCGTCAGTTCAATACGTTTGCAATTTTCCGGAACCAGCTCACCCGGCTTGCCTGGGTACGCAAAAAAGGCGACCGGTGTTTTTGCACCCACCAGAATCAATTGTTCGGTATCTTGCAGCGCTTTGATGGCAAGATCAACACTGAATGGCACGCGTTCTATCTTCACACGTCCAGCGCCCCGTTCAATACGGCCATTTGACTGTTGCGCCATCAGCCGGGCGCCGGTACGCTCGGCAATCCGGGCTGCGGTCTCCAGAGCTTTGCAGCGCAGCGCTTTGCCAGATAGCAGGATCACCGTATTGCGACCGTTATTGAGCGCTTCAGTTGCTGCGCGCAGGGCTTCCGGGGCGACCTGTGTGCGCTTGACCGGTGGCGCTTTCTGCACCGGGGTCGATGTTTCAGTCCATGCAGCATCCGCTGGAAGAATCAGCGTGGTAACGGCGCCATAGCCGCTGTTTGCTGCGCTGATGGCCGCCGCTGCGGCGCCCGATACATCGTCGGCCGAGGCTATACGCCTTACCCAGTCGGACATAGGCGTGGCCAGGCTTTCGATATCGCTTGTCAGTGGTGCGTCGTATTGCAAATGATAACTGGCGTGATCACCCACGACATTAACCATGGGGGTATGGGCGCGCCGGGCGTTGTGCATGTTGGCCAGGCCGTTGGCCATGCCGGGGCCGCAATGCAGCAGCGTGGCTGCCGGCTTGTCAGCCATCCGTGCGTAACCGTCCGCGGCGCCTGTCACCACGCCCTCAAACACTCCCAGTACGCAGCGCATCTGCGGCTTGCGATCCAGCGCTGCTACAAAATGCATTTCCGAGGTGCCGGGGTTGGCGAAACATACATCGATATCGTTTTCCAGCAAGGTATCGCAAAGACTATCTGCTCCGTTCATGAATCTATAAACCTTTCTCAACTGTGTTCCGCGCACGGAACGGGTTAACAATAAAAATTATTTGGACTGAATATGTTTGTCCTGGATCAGCTTATTCCAGCGTTCACGTTCCTTGGACTCGAATGCGGTCAGATCGGCGCCGAATATCGTGCCGGGCTGGGTGCTGGTCTGTTGCAGTTTTTGTTTCAAGTCGTTTGACGCCAATGCTTTTTGTGCCGCTGCAACCAGTGTTTTGATGGCTTCGGGCGGCGTGCCGGCTGGTGCATACAGGGCAAACCATGCGTTCACATCAAAGCCCGGCAGGCCAGATTCGGCGACCGTCGGCACATCCTGGATGGCAGGGTCCCGCTGCGCACCCGTGACGGCGATTGCGCGCACTTTTCCACCATCTTTCACTTGTGATAGCGTGCTGGGCAGGTTGTCCATCAGAATGTCCACCTGGCCGCCGATCAGCGCGGGCATGGAACCCGATACGCCTTTGAATGGTACATGCAGCATGCTGATGCCGGCTGCGTCTTCCAGATAGGCGCCGGTCAGATGCACCGATGAACCCACGCCAGGAGAAGCGTAGCTGAGCTTTTTATCCTTTGCCGCCTTGGCCTTTTTAATCAGATCGCCAAGCGACTTGATATCGGAATTGGCATTGACGGCAATGATATTCGGCGTGGTGCCTGCCAGAGCTATGGGTACAAAATCCTTTTGCGGGTCAAAGGGCATATCCTTGTATAGAAACTGGTTGATTGTCTGCGTCCCGATGGTGCCCATACCAATGGTATAGCCGTCGGCTTTGGCGCGCGCCAGTGCACCCATGCCCACATTGCCGCCGGCACCGGCCCGGTTCTCTACCACAATGCTCTGGCCCAGTTCTTTTTCCAGGGCCTGGGCTACATTCCGGGCGATCAGATCGGTCGTTCCGGCAGGCGGGAAGGGCACGATCAGGGTAACAGCACGCTCGGGATAACCGGCAGCGTGAGCTGCGCTGGCGACACAGCAGGCTGCAAGGGTCGCCAGCGCCACGGACCGAATCGGTGTGACCATATGGGAATTGAATGTCATAGCATGTCTCCTGTGGATGCGTGTTTATTATCGTTATGTTGTCATTACTGTCAGGTGTCCGGGTGGACACCTCTCTTGCATAGTGTATCCGCTTCCGGGGCCAATACAAATGAAATATGAACAAGCTGGTTTCATCTGCTCTCATGCCGAATTATTCTGTGTTTTGCACGGCGGAATGCTCGCTCGTGACGCCAGACTCAATTGAATCCGCGCGCCAGGCTGAATCCAAGCGACAGGCCTACAGTTGCCCGTATCGGCGATGCCCGCTGAACAGCCGGGCCTTTGCGCAGCCGCCGCCGGTTGGAGAGACCGCACCATCCGAGTCGCATTCAAGCTGCGTTTGCGCCGCAACAGGATCCGGCTACAGGATCCTGCAATGGGACCGCATTGACATCAGCTCACTCTGCCTGGCCGTAGCCGCCGCCCCCCGGTGTTTCAATCACAAATGTATCTCCTGGCTGCAGACTGGCGCTGTCCTGCGGACCCAGCTGTGTCACAGAACCATCGGCGCGCTCGATATAGTTCCTGCCGATCTGGCCCGGCTCTCCGCCTTTGAGGCCGAAGGGCGCGTATTTGCGGTTATTGGAAAGAATAGCAGCAGTCATCGATTCCAGGAACCGCATGCGCCTGATGCCGCCATCGCCACCGCGCCATTTGCCTTTGCCGCCGGAACCGTGGCGGATGGCATAAGACTCAAGGCGTACAGGGAAGCGCAGCTCCAGCACTTCCGGGTCGGTAAGCCGGGAGTTGGTCATATGCGCCTGCACCAATGACGTACCGTCAAAGCCTTCGTCGTCCGAATCCAGATACACAGGCCCGGCACCGGTGCCACCAGAGACGGTTTCATAATACTGGTAGCGGGCATTGCCGAAAGTGAAGTTGTTCATGGTGCCCTGGCTGGCAGCCAGTACACCCAGTGCGCCATACAGAGCATTCACAATGCACATGGATGTTTCCACATTGCCGGCCACCACGGAAGCGGGCGGTTCGGGGTTGAGCATGGACGCCGGCGGTATCACGATATTGATAGGCTTGAGACAGCCGGCATTGAGCGGGATTTCATCGTTCACCAGCGTGCGAAAGACGTAAAGCACGGCAGCTACGGCAATCGAAGCCGGCGCATTAAAGTTATTGGTCAGTTGTGCCGATGAGCCGGTAAAGTCAACCGTCACTGATTCACGATCGTCATGAATCCGGATTGCCACCTGTATGACGGCGCCATTGTCCAGCTTGTAGGTGTAGCTGCCATCACGTAACAAAGGGATCACGCGACGCACCGACGCCTCGGCATTATCCTGGACATGCTGCATATAGGCTTGCACCACTTCCAGACCAAACGTATCACACATGGCATGCAGTTCCCTGACGCCTTTCTGGTTGGCGGCAATCTGCGCCTGCAGGTCGGCCAGGTTCTGATCGGGGTTGCGCGCCGGATACTTGCCCGACATCAGAATATCCCGCGCTTCCTGTTCGCGGAACCGACCGTTGCGGACCAGCTGGAAATTGGTGAAAAGCACGCCTTCTTCTTCTATGGTCGTCGAATCCGGTGGCATGGAGCCGGGCGTGAGCCCGCCGACGTCGGCGTGGTGACCGCGCGAACCGACATAAAAAATGATTTGCTTTTGGTCGCGATCAAACACAGGTGTGATAACCGTAATATCCGGCAAATGAGTACCGCCGTGATAGGGGTCGTTCACCACATAGGCGTCACCCGGGTGCATATTGCCGGCATTTTCCCGCATGACCGTCTTGATCGATTCGCTCATGGAGCCCAGATGAACCGGCATATGCGGCGCATTGGCAATCAGGTTGCCCTGGTCATCGAAAATCGCGCAGGAAAAATCCAGCCGTTCCTTGATGTTGACCGAATAGGCGGTGTTCTGCAGACTCAGGCCCATCTGGTCGGCAATCGACATGAACAAATTATTGAATACTTCAAGCATCACCGGATCGGCATCTGTGGATACCGCCAGTGCATTGCGCAGGGGAACGGTCCGCGTCAGAATCAGGTGGTCCTTGCTGTTGAGGGTGGCCGACCAGCCTGCTTCCACAATCGTAGTCTGGTTGGCTTCGGAAATAATGGCCGGGCCGGCGACAACGTCGCCTGCCTGCAGCGCTTGCCGCGGAAATACCGGTGTGTTGTGCCAGGCGCCGTTGCTATACATTTGGCGATGTGAGTCTGCCACAGGCAGGCTGTCATCACGTCGCGTAATAGTCGCCTCGTCAATCCGGCTGCCGGCAATCACTGCTTCAACCAGCAGCGACTCGACAACCAGTGGACGGTCTTCGATCAGAAATGAATATCGCTGGCGATACTGTTCATTGAACGCAGCAAGCATCTGTCCTGCATCGGCAAAGTCCACTTCCAGGGCACTGTCGGTACCCTGGTATTTCACCTGAGCGCGGGTGTTCAGCACGATCTGCATCCCTGTGGTCAGCCGTGTCGCCAATTCCGCGCTGGCCTGCTCTGCCAACTGCTCGCGTAATTGCTCCAGTTCCGGGATCAGGTCCTCTTGCATTGGCTTTTCCACGGTCTGCTGGCGAATCGCTACCTGATCGGCCAGACCCATGCCATATGCTGACAGCACCCCACCCAATGGATGGGCAAACACAGTTGTCATACCTAGCGCATCGGCAACCAGGCAGGCATGCTGGCCACCGGCGCCGCCGAACGTGGTTAGCGTATAGCGCGTGACATCATGGCCCTGTTGTACGGAAATCCGTTTAATTGCTTCGGCCATGTTTTGCACGCCAATGGCCAGAAAGCCTGCGGCCAGCTCTTCGGCGCTCACCTGCCGGCCGGTAGCCTGGCTAACCTGAGTGCTTAGCAAACCGAACTTTTCGGTCACAACCTGTGCATCCAGCGGCTCGTTGCCGTTCGCGCCGAATACCGCTGGAAAGTAATCCGGTTGGATTTTGCCCAGCATGACATTGCAATCGGTAATGGTCAGGGGACCCTGCTTGCGATAGGAAGCGGGGCCGGGGTTGGCCCCTGCCGAATCGGGCCCGACGCGCAGACGCGCGCCGTCAAAATGCAGTATCGAGCCACCGCCGGCGGCCACCGTGTGAATGCGCATCATGGGCGTGCGCATGCGTACGCCGGCCACAGAGGTTTCGTAATCGCGTTCATAGACACCGGCAAAATGCGATACATCTGTCGAGGTGCCGCCCATGTCAAAACCAATTACTTTCTTGTAGCCCGCCTGTTGGCTGCTGCGCGCCATTCCCACGATGCCGCCGGCCGGACCCGACAAAATGGCGTCCTTGCCGCGAAAGCGATGCGCGTCCGACAGGCCGCCCGAAGACTGCATGAACATCAGATTGACGCCGGGCAATTGCGAGGCGACCCGATCGACGTAACGTCCAAGGATGGGTGACAGATAGGCGTCTACCACCGTGGTATCCCCGCGTGACACAAACTTGATCAGCGGACTGACATCATGTGAGGCAGATATCTGCGTGAATCCAATCTCCCGGGCAAGCTGCGTTGCCAGTTTCTCATGCACCGGGTTGCGCCAGGCATGCATAAATACAATTGCAATACTGCGCAGACCATGATCGTACGCTGCTTGCAACTGAGCGCGCAGCGCCTGTTCATCCATTGGGGAAATAACTTCGCCGTCCGCGTCGATCCGTTCCTCGGCTTCCAATACCTGTTCATAAAGCATCTCGGGCAGGACGACATGACGGTCGAATAAGCGCGGACGATTCTGATACGCAATCCGCAATGCGTCTGCAAAGCCGCGGGTTGTCAAAAAAACAACGCGTTCGCCTTTGCGCTCCAATAGTGCATTGGTGGCAACCGTGGTCCCCATTTTGACGCAATCGATACTTTTCACCGGGATCGGATCGCCCTTGGCAACGCCAAGAAGATCGCGTATTGCCTCAATCGCTGCATCTTCATAATGTTCGGGATTGTCCGAGAGCAATTTTCTGGTCAGTAAGGTTTTTTGCGGAGTGATTGCGACGATGTCGGTGAAGGTGCCTCCACGGTCTACCCAGAATTGCCACTTGCTCATGTTTTGTGTCCTGCCTGTCTCTGAAAAAAATATTGATTCTGAAAATTGCACTCGTCATCTTGCTGACGGGCATCATGCAAGTGTATCAGCACAAATCATGCCAGTGTTTTCGACCGTATCGTTCGGTCAGCATAAACACATGTATGGCGTCCTTGGACATGCCGACACTGGCCTCCGGTATGTGCGCTCAGGCACTGCCCGATTTCGGTGCAGACCCTATCAGTGTTTTCCCTTTGCCTGAAAATCTTCTCGTGCCCTTGCGGCAAAAATCTTATATTCTCTGAAATATGACAGCCATGAGGCTGATATAACCATAACTACCAGTCCGTCAGACCCTGCCGATAATTCGGCATGTCTGGGACCGCGTAACCCTGACATTGAAGGATACCATCCATGAAAAATAATGCTCTGGTTCTGACCGCGCTTGCTGGCGCTCTGTTCAGTGTGAATGCTTCCGCCGCCACGAAATGGGATTTGCCCACGGCTTACCCGGATTCCAATTTCCATACTGAAATTGCCATGAAATTTGTCAAGGCTGTATCCGATGCCACGGGCGGCGAATTCAAAATTAATGTTCACTCCAACGCATCGTTGTTCAAGGCGCCGGAAATCAAGCGGGCAGTGCAGGGCAACCAGGCTCAGGCCGGTGAAATCCTGCTTAGCAACTTCGCCAACGAAGATCCGATTTATGAACTGGATGGTCTGCCGTTTTTGGCCACCGGCTATGAACAGGCCTGGAAACTGTATCAGGCCCAGAAACCCTATCTGGAGAAAAAACTCGAATCCCAGGGAATGAAGCTGTTGTATTCCGTGGCGTGGCCGCCTCAGGGGATCTACACCAATAAGACGCTCAATTCGATTGACGATATGAAAGGCCTGAAATGGCGTGCGTACAGCCCGGTCACTTCCAAAATTGCACAGGAAGTGGGGGCGCATCCGGTGACCATCCAGCAGGCAGAACTGTCTCAGGCATTGGCCACAGGCGTGGTCGATTCGTATATGTCATCGGGCTCTACCGGTTACGACACCAAAACGTATGAGTATCTGAAAAAGCTCTACGACACGCAGGCCTGGTTACCCAAGAATGCGTTGATCGTCAATAAAAGAGCCTTCGATGCACTGGATGACAAAGAGCGCAAGGCATTGCTGGATGCCGCAGCCGAAGCTGAAAAAACCGGCTGGGCATTGTCGCAGGAAAAAACCAAATGGTACAACGAGCAGCTGGTCAAGAATGGCGTTGAAATCGTCAAACCCTCCAGTGAGCTGATTGCCGGCCTGACCAAGATCGGCGAGGGCATGATTGCCGACTGGACCAAGAAAGCCGGCGCCGATGGTGAGAAACTGCTGAACGACTACAAATCAAAATGAGACGTTTGCTCAACTGTATCTATGAAGGCGCAGCCTGGCTTGCCGGGCTGTTCATGATCGGCATTCTGGTATTTGTGCTCTGGTCTATTATCATCCGGCAAATGGGCACCAATTTTCCGGGGCTCGATGCCTATGCCGGTTACTCCATGGCTGCAGCGGGTTTCCTGGCGCTGGCCAGTACCTTTCGCCACAACGAGCATATTCGTGTCACGCTGATTCTGGCTGCGCTCAAGCCACGCGCGCGCCACTATCTGAATCTTTTCACTCTTGTGGTGGCGATCGTGCTGTCGGGAGCGCTGGCCTGGTTCAGCATCAAGCTGGTCATGGATTCCTACAGTTATCACGATCTGTCCACCGGAGAAGATGCAACGCCCTTGTGGATTCCTCAGTTGGGCATGGCTGCCGGCTGCCTGCTATTTTGTATTGCGATTGTGGATGAGTTTATCTGTTCGCTCAAAAAAGGCTACTCGCGTACAGAGGAAGAACCGGTTTCCATGCAGACCTGATCGCGGGTCAGGACACCTTTTCTCTGGGTAATCCAGGCCGGACGGCATCGCCGGCCAATCATGCGCCTACTGCGCGGAAAGCATTATGAATGAGTCACTTATCATTATTGTCCTGCTGGTTGCCATTTTCGGCTTCCTGGGCGCCGGAGTGTGGGTTGGTCTGACCCTGTCGGGCTGTGCCTGGCTGACCATGGCGCTGTTTTCATCAAGGCCGGCGGGCGATGCCATGTCGCTTACTATCTGGGGGGCCTCTTCAAGCTGGACGCTCACGGCGCTGCCGCTGTTTCTCTGGATGGGTGAAATTCTGTTTCGCTCCCGGCTTTCTACCGATCTGTTTCGAGGCCTGGCCCCCTGGCTGAACCGGCTGCCGGGCAAATTGCTGCATACCAATATTATCGGCTGCGCTATTTTTGCCGCCGTCTCAGGTTCGTCGGCGGCCACCTGCGCCACTATCGGCAAAATGACAATTCCCGAGCTCAAGCGTCGTGGCTATCCCGACGATCAGGTTCTGGGTACGTTGGCAGGCGCCGGTACGCTCGGCCTGCTCATTCCGCCCTCCATTATCATGATCGTGTATGGCGTTGCCGCCAACGTGTCCATCTCCCGGCTGTTTATTGCAGGTGTTGTGCCTGGCATGCTGCTGGCGGGTTTGTTCATGGGATATATCATTGTGTGGTCACTGCTTCATCCTGGAGCCATTCCTCCCGAGCAGAACAAAATGACATTCCGGCAAAAAATTGCCGAGTCCCGCTATCTGATCCCGGTGGTGTTGCTGATTGTGGCCGTGCTCGGTTCCATCTACACCGGCATCGCGACAGCTACCGAAGCGGCCGCCGTCGGCGTCGTGGGTGCGCTTGTTCTATCGAGTATCCAGGGGTCTATGAGCTGGGCAACGTTCAAGGAGTCGCTGCTAGGGGCCACCCGGCTGTATTGCATGATCGCGCTGATTCTGGCCGGTGCGCAGTTTCTCACGCTGGCAATGGGCTACATCGGGCTGCCACGCGCATTAGCCGAATGGATCGCTTCCCTGGGTTTATCGCAGTTTGGTCTGGTGCTGGCGTTGATGGCGTTCTTCATTCTGCTGGGCTGCTTTCTTGATGGGATCTCAATGGTGGTGCTCACTATCGGTGTGCTGCTACCGACAGTGCAGGCTGCCGGACTTGACCTGGTGTGGTTCGGTATCTTCTTGATTTTCGTTATTGAAATGGCCCAGATTACGCCGCCGGTAGGGTTTAACCTGTTCGTTTTATCGGGCATGACCAAAAAGGAACTGCCCTATATTGCCCGGGTATCTTTGCCCATGTTTTTGCTGATGATCGTCGGCGTGATGATTATCTACTGGATTCCCGACCTGGTACTGTGGTTGCCACAGAACGTGCGCTAAACCGCCAGGAGCAATAGGCCGAGTACATGTTTAAATTATGTTAATACTGTAAAAGTATGCTTCTCGGCGTGGCAAACATGGTTCAAAATGCAGGATCATCGTTAAAATAAATCGAAATTACCTAAAAATACTTTGTGTATATATGTAAAAAATTGTTTTAAAATTTAAATCACATTCTCTTGTCCTGACTGAAATTTTATGATGGAAGATAACTTTTGTAAGATTTCAGGCGGGCGTTACAGGGATTGCTAGGGTTTTTACTAGTCTCAATATGAATTTTAATGTGTAACGTGTAGCGAAATGCGCAAGCTGTGTGAACAGCAAACGTCACACACGTTTCACAATGCATGTTTAGGATAGCCGGGGTACATGAAAACATTTGATGAATTGTTCTCTGCGTTCAGCGAAGACAACGGTGGCGAAAATCTGGAATACGATGCCGCCTTTTTGGCATTACAGCAGGCAGTAGTAGAAAAGCCCGAGCAACAGTTCGGCGATACGATTATTGATGCTCAGGCTCCGGATTGGAATCAGGTTGAAAAGCAGGCGCTTGCGCTTTGCGACAGAACTTGCGATTTGCGCGTAATTCAGGCGCTGGCATGCGCATGGACGTCACAAAATGGTCTCGCGGGTTACGCCTGTGGGGTCCGGCTGGCGCACGATGCCCTGCAAAGATGCTGGGTGGGCGTTTATCCGCAACTGGTCGAAGATAATTACGAAGATCCGTTGCCACGCATCAACGCCCTGAACTCGCTGGCAGACATGCAGGGAGTGGGTCGAAGCGTGCGTAGCGCCAACCTGCTCACCGGCGCCCATGGCCAGTTATCGCTGCGCGATGCGGAATCCATCATGGAAGGGTCGCGTGCCGATTTGTTTCCCGGGGGCCGGGCTCGTTTGGTGGAAACGCTGAACCAGGCCGCTATTGCCGGTGCGCCGGAAATGGTCGGATTGAGCAGCGCAGCAAAAAGCCTGCAGGGCATTGTAGAACTGGTCACCGAAAAGCTGGGCACGGAATGGACGCCATCGGTGTCATCGTTGCAGCGAAGTTTTGAGCTGATCACAAGCGCCTTGGGTGCTTCGGCAATGTCGCAATCGGAACAGCCCGATAACACGGGTGCAGACAACAGTAATGAGCAACGTGTGGTTGAACCGGCCGCCGGCAGTACAGTAACGGCGCAGCAGCAATCGGCAGAAAGGGCGGTGTCATGGAGCGAAGTACAAATCAAGACGCGCGACGAGGCGATGATAGCGCTTGAAAAAGTCAGCAGTTATTTTGAAATTCATGAACCGAGCCATCCGGCTCCGTTCCTGATCCGGCGGGTTCAGCAGACCATCCCTCTTAATTTTCATGAAATGCTGAAAAACCTTACCCCCGGTAATGCCGAGCAGTTTGAGAACTGGCTGCCCCGCGAAGAGTAAACAGATTTAGATAAATATGATCCGCCGGTTTAACCGGCCAAGAGTTGGAGAGTAAAAGAATGGCTACACGAATGTCGTCACGCAGAAGCGGCCAGAAGTTCATTGCACGAAACCGCGCTCCGCGAGTGCAGATCGAATATGACGTTGAAATCTATGGTGCCGAAAGAACCATTCAGTTGCCGTTTGTCATGGGCGTCATGGCTGATCTTGCCGGCAAATCCGAAGTGCCGCAGGCCGATATCAACGATCGCAAATTCCTTGAAGTAGACATCGATAATTTTGATGAACGCATGAAGGCCATCAAGCCGCGCGTGGCATTTCAGGTGCCCAATACCCTGACCGGCGATGGTGTGCTCAGTGTGGATATGAGCTTTGACAGCATCGACGATTTTTCGCCGGCACAGGTGGCGCGCAAGGTGGATGCGCTAAATGAACTGCTGGAGGCGCGTACCGAACTGGCCAATTTGCTGACCTATATGGACGGCAAGACCGGCGCCGAGGAACTCATCAACAAGGTACTGAAGAACCCTGCCTTGATGAAAACGCTGGCTGCTGCGCCGAACAAGGATACCTCTGCCCCTGAAGCAGACAAGCCTGAATCCGACGCAGACGACACCAGCAAGTAACAGGAAGAGTTAAATGAGCACGAGCGTACAGAAAGAAGCGGTACAGTTGGAAGGACTGCAGTCCGATGGTCTCGCTTCATTACTGAAAAAAGAATTCAAGCCTAAGACTGACCAGGCGCGCGAAGCGGTAGAAAACGCGGTGCGCACGCTGGCCGAGCAGGCGCTGGCCAATACGGTCACCATGTCTTCCGATGCCTATTCGACCATCCAGGCGATCATTGCGGAGATTGATCACAAGCTGTCCGAGCAGATCAACCTGATCATGCATCATGACGAGTTCCAGAAGCTTGAGGGCGCCTGGCGCGGCCTGCACTATCTGGTCAACAATTCCGAAACGGACGAGCTGTTGAAGATCCGCGTCATGTGCATCACCAAGAAGGAACTGGGGCGCACCCTCAAGCGCTATAAGGGCGTTGGCTGGGATCAGAGCCCGATTTTCAAGCGTGTTTACGAAGAAGAATACGGCCAGTTTGGTGGAGAACCCATCGGCTGCATCGTGGGGGACTATCATTTTGATCACAGCCCGCCAGATGTTGAACTGCTGGGTGAAATGGCGCGCATCTCTTCGGCTGCCCACTGCCCGTTCATTTCAGGGGCGTCGCCTGAAGTCATGCAGATGGATTCCTGGCAGGAGCTGGCCAACCCACGCGACCTGACAAAAATCTTTACCAATTCTGAATACGCCGCCTGGCGCAGTTTGCGCGAGTCAGAAGATTCCCGTTATATCGGCCTGGCGATGCCACGCTTCCTGGCGCGTCTGCCTTACGGCTCGCGCACCAATCCGGTGGACGAGTTCGACTTTGAAGAGGATACCGACGGCGCAACGCATGAGCGTTATACCTGGGCCAACTCGGCCTACGCCATGGCGTCCAACATCAACCGCTCCTTCAAGGAATACGGCTGGTGCACTTCTATTCGCGGAGTGGAGTCTGGCGGCGCGGTCGAAGACCTGCCTTGCCATACCTTCCCCACCGACGATGGCGGTGTCGATATGAAATGCCCGACGGAAATCGCCATTAGCGATCGTCGTGAGGCCGAGCTGGCCAAAAACGGCTTTATGCCGCTGGTGCATCGCAAGAACTCCGACTTTGCCGCCTTCATCGGTGCGCAGTCGCTGCAAAAGCCGCATGAGTATAACGATCCGGATGCGACCGCCAACGCCCGCTTGTCGGCCCGCCTGCCGTATCTGTTCGCATGCTGCCGCTTTGCGCATTATCTCAAGTGTATTGTGCGAGACAAAATCGGTTCTTTCCGCGAGCGTGACGATATGGAACGCTGGCTCAATGACTGGATCATGAATTATGTTGATGGTGATCCGGCCAACTCATCGCAGGAAACAAAGGCGCGCAAGCCATTGGCCGCCGCCGAAGTCCAGGTTACCGAGATCGAAGACAACCCGGGCTATTACGCTGCCAAATTCTTCCTGCGCCCGCATTATCAACTCGAAGGCCTGACAGTGTCGCTGCGTCTGGTTTCCAAACTGCCGTCGCTCAAACAGAACGATAGTTGATTATTCCCGAACATACTGTCCTTAGCGCAGGGCAGTGACGATTGACCGGCGCATCGAAGCGATGGGCCGGACAAAACCGGATATCCGGCAATCGCGGATATCTACAGTTGTAAGTAGTACGTGAAGCAATGACAGGCCAAAGTGGCCTGATCGCAAATCAAATTAATTAGCTCACTAGGAGAAAATTGTGGCTGTTGATATGTTTATGAAAATTGAAGGTGCAAATGGTGAATCCAAGGATTCAAACCACAAGGACTGGAGCGACATCCAGTCTTTCGCATGGGGTGCAACACAGCCCGGTTCCATGGCTACCGGTGGTGGCGGTGGTACTGGCAAGGCCAGCTTTAACGACCTGAATGTTGTTGCCCGTGTGGACCGTGCTGCACCTGCAGTGATGAAACACTGCTCTACCGGTAAACACCTGAGCAAGGTCGAAGTATCTGTATGCAAGGCCGGTGGTACACAAGTGGAATACTCCAAAATTACGCTGGAAGACGTTCTGGTGACTTCTGTTCAATACACAGGCGCACACGACGGTGATGCCATGATGGTTAGCTATGCGTTCCAGGCTGCCAAAGTCAAACAGCAGTACTGGGAGCAAACAGAGCAGGGCGGCAAAGGTGCTGAATCTGTTGTTGCCTATGACGTCAAACAAAACAAAATCGTCGGTTAATCCGCTTTTGTTGCGTTGACAGCAAGGGAGCTTTTTTCAGGCTCCACAGGAGCTAACAGGTATGCCCCGTTGGGTATCTGTTAGCTCATTGCATTTTTTAATACGGAATGGATATGACAGGCATCATAAAGGCACTGGACGGCAAGAGCGTTGATGAACAGCTCGATCAGGTGAAGGCTCAAATAAGAAAAAAACCGGCCGACGCCGATCTGCGTGCCCGGCTGTTCCAGTTGCTGGCCGTCAAGGGTTTGTGGGACAAGGCCTTCGAACAACTGAAGCTGAGCTCTGAAATGAATGCCCAGGCCCAGCCCGTTGCCGTGCTCTATACGGGTGCCATCACGGCAGAGCAGGAGCGCGAAGCCGTCTTTCGCGGCGAGAAAACGCCGGCGGTTTTCGAGCAACCACCCGAGTGGATGGCCATGCTGCTTGAGGCCTTGCGCAGTGACGCAGAGACGGCGCATGCCTTGCGCGAACAGGCGCTGGAAGCGGCGCCGGCTGTCTCGGGCACGGTCGTGGTCAATGGCCAGGAGCAGGGGCAGCCCTTTGAATGGCTGTGTGACGGCGACAGCCGCCTTGGTCCGGTATGCGAGGTGATTGCCAACGGTCGTTATGGCTGGGTCCCCATGGACATGATCCAGTCGTTGCGTCTGATTCCGCCGGAAGGCCTGACCGATCTGATCTGGGTCCAGGCCGAAATCACGCTTGTGAGCGGCCGGTCGCAGATCGGCCTGATCCCGGCGCGTTACCCGGCGCCGGTCGATAAAAATTATGCCGATCTGGACGATGCCAGCAACCTGTCGCGTCGTACAGACTGGCAGCAGGTTGGCCAGGACATTTATTTCGGAACTGGACAGAAAATGTGGATGACCGATGCGGGCGAGTATGCTTTGTTGGACATGCGCAGCGTCACCTTCCATCATGGGCAGTTGAACTGATCTGCATGCCTGTATCGGAAGCAGGGATAAAACAAAAGCAAGATAGTTACAGGTGTGTCGTATATGGATATGGAAGACATTTCAGGTAAACGGACGGCATTCGGCATGCGCGAGCGTCGCGCAGCCAAGGATCGTCTGCAGCCGGCGTTGCTGGATCGGCTCACGGATAACGAACCGCTGAAGAAAAAGGAAAGCCGCGACAGCGTCATGATCACTTACGATACGCTGCGCCATGCCGTGCTGCGGGACCTGCGCTGGGTGCTGAACACGGTCAATATTGAAACCGTGGATGATCTGGAAGCCTTCCCCCAGGTGCGCAATTCAACTGTCAATTTCGGCGTTGAAGCGCTGGCCGGCAGACGCATGTCCGAGATTGACTGGGTCGATATGGAGCAGTCGATCAAGACGGCCATTATTCATTTCGAACCGCGTATTCTGGCCGACTCGCTGGAAGTGGCCTGTGTCAGCGAAGTGACCTCGTTGGAGCATCACAATGTGCTTAGCCTGGAGATCCGCGGCAAGCTTTGGTGCAATCCCTATCCGCGGGAATTTTTGTTCCGTACCGACATTGATCTGGAAAGCGGACATATGGACCTGCAGGAACAGGGGGCTGCCTGATGGAACAGCGCTTCCTGGATTATTACAATCGTGAACTTGCCTACATCCGCGAGATGGGTAAGGAGTTCGCTGATCACTACCCCAAGATAGCGGGACGCCTGGGCATGAATGGCATCGAGGTCGCCGACCCGTATGTCGAGCGCCTGCTCGAAGGCTTCAGTTTCCTGACCGCGCGTATCCATATGAAAATGGATGCCGAGTTTCCGCAGTTTTCCCAGCGTTTGCTCGAAGTGGTCTATCCGAATTATCTGGCACCGACTCCATCCATGGCCGTGGTGCAGGTGTCCCCCAGCATGAACGAGGGCAGTCTGGCCAAGGGTTTTACCCTGCCCAAGGGTACGGTCATGCGTGGCCGTATTCCCAAAACAGAGCAGACACCCTGCGAATTTGTGTCCGGGCACGCGCTAACCCTGTGGCCATTGCAGGTCACGGCCGCCGAGCTCTCGGGCGTTCCCCCCGATCTGCCCTTGAAGCGGATGAATCTGAACAACCGGAACCAACCTGTGCGCAGCTCGCTGCGCATCCAGCTGGAAATCAAGGGCGGTGTCAAGCTGCACGACTTCAAGCTGGATCAGCTGGTATTTCATTTGAATGGCCAGGACATTCATATGCAGCGCCTGCTGGAGCTCATCATGGGGCACACCATTACGGTGCTGTGTCATGATGCCGAAAAGCCGGTCAAGTGGATTAACCGCATCAATGTCAATGATGTTCGCCACGAAGGGTTCGAGAGCGACCAGGCGTTGCTGCCCGCAGAGGCGCGAATCTTTCAGGGCTATCGCATTATTCAGGAATACTTTGCGTTTCCAACGCGCTTCATGTTTTTCAGCGTCAACAATATGCAAAAGGCACTCAAGCTGCCGGCAGCGCTTGCCGCAGACCATGCCAATGCAGCGGGCGGCCAGGAAACCCGCAGCTTTGAGCTGACATTCCTGTTTGACAAAGATATGCCCGAGCTGGAAGGCAATGTGACCGCAGAGAATCTGGCGCTGCATTGCACGCCAGTGGTGAACCTGTTTCCCAAAAAGGCTGACCGGATCACAATATCGCCCAATACCCACGAATATCATCTGGTGGTCGACCGTACGCGGCCGCTGGATTTCGAGGTTTACAACACGACACGGGTGGCAGGCTATTCGAATGTATCGGACCTGACCGAAAAGGAGTTTCGACCCTTTTTCGGCTCGCTGGGCAGCGATACCGACGATTATGGCGCTTACTACTCCATGCGGCGTGAGCCCCGTCTGCTGTCCGATACCGCCGCACGCAATGGTGCGCGTACTGGTTATATCGGCAGTGAGGTCTTTGTTTCGCTTGTGGACAAGCACCAGGCGCCGTTTTCCGAGGATTTGCGGCACCTGAGCATGGATGTGCTGTGTACCAATCGCGATCTGCCCATGCTGATGCCCATTGGACAGAAGAACGATCTGGCCTTGCGTGTGTCAGCGCCCATCGACGGCATCAAGATCCTGCGGGGGCCATCCCGCCCGCGGCCTGCATTGGCGCAGGGCGCCTATGCCTGGCATCTGATCAGCCATTTGGGCCTCAATTACCTGAGCCTGATTGATTTGGATACAGAAAAAGGTGCACAAACCCTGCGTGAGATGTTAAAAATATATGCGAATATCGCCGATCCGGCCATTGCCAAGCAGATTAACGGCGTTCGGCATGTACGCGTAGAGGCCGTGCATCATCGCCTGCCCGTGCCGGGCCCCATCGTGTTTGGCCGGGGTGCGCGCATCCATCTGGAAGTGGATGAAGGGGCATTTTCCGGTGTCAGCCCCTATTTGTTCGGGGCCGTGCTTGAGCAGTTTTTTGCCCGGCATGTCTCCATCAATATGATGTCCGAACTCGTGCTGTCTACCATGCAGCACGGCGAACTGGCCCGCTGGAAGCCCCGTATGGGCGCCCGGCCGGCCGTCTGAATCGCTGTATGTTGACGATCAACCGCCAAAGGAACAAAAATGTCTTCAGTTGCCCAGCCTAAAACCTACCCCGTCTACGATCCGGTTCATCTGATCGGCGTCGTGAAAAAGCAGGATGAGCAGGAATTTGTTGTTGAATGCGATGGCCATGAATGGGTCTGCCGTCGTGCTGCCAGTTGCCTGTTGCAGCCCCAGGTGGATGACACCGTGCTTATCAGCGGTCCCGAACGGGAACGCGTGTATCTGATTGCAGTTATCGAACAGGCGCAGCAGAATGAATCGACGGTCAGTGTGCCGGGCAAGCTCAATATCTCTGCCGACTCGGTCAATATCCACAGTGCCGCTGCCATGCAATTGCGCGGTGGCACCGCGCTGGATATCAATACCGCGCAATTGAAGCTGAGCGCCGAAAAAGGCCAGTGCGTCGTTGACGAGATGCAATATGTCGGTCGTGAGCTGAAAACCACGGTTGGCATGATGCGTATCATCGGCAAGGTCTACGAGTCGATTATGGACCGACTGTCCTTCATGAGCCGCACGTCGTTCAAAATTACCGAAGAGGTTGAACACTTGCGGGCCGGCACTATCGATTATCAGGCCGAACAATCTGCCCGCCTGCATTCCAAATACACCATGGTTACGGCCAAGGACCTGGTTAAGGTCGATGGTAAACAGATCCATATGGGGTGAGCTGGCGCGCGCGGCGTAACCCGCGCCAGGGCCCGGCCGCCTTAATGGGCGCCCGAGGCTGCGCCCGGCTTGGCCATGAACGGCGGTCTGGTCAGCCAGACCAGACCGACCAGCAGCACAAACAGCCAGCCCAGGCCCCAGAAAACTTCATTGAATGATATCTGCAATGCCTGCTGATTAATCAGATTATTGATGTTGTAGGCAGCAATCTCGGTAGTTTCGCCATACTGCTTTAACGCTTCTACCGCTGTTGGATTATAGACATTAATATTTTCGTTTAGCTGGGCGTGATGAATAACAGCGCGATGGTCCCACAGGAACGTGGTAATCGACGCCGAGAAACTGCCTCCCAGCACCCGCAAAAACGCCGCCAGGCCGGAGCCGGCAGCGATCTCATCGGGGCGCAGATCAGACAGCAGAATGGTCAGCACCGGCATGAAGAAAAACGCCACACCCAGGCCCAGTACCAGCTGGGTCATGGCAATATGCATGTAATCCAGATCGGTGGTGAAGTCGGCGCGCCAGAACGAGGTGAACGACATCACAACGAACGACAGGGACGCCAGCACGCGCAGATCAATATGATTGGCATATTTGCCCACGATCGGTGCCAGAAAAATCGGCAGGATACCGATAGGCGCCGACACGATCCCCGACCACATCGAGTCATAGTTCAGGGTGCGTTGCAACCACAAGGGGATCAGCAAGCTGATCGCAAAGAAGGCGGAGTAGCCGAAAACAAGGGAAATGGTGCCGAAGGCGAAATTGCGATGCCGAAAGAGCGTCAGATTCACAATCGGATTGGGATGGGTCAGCTCCCAGATCAGGAACGCAATCGTGCCAATAACCGCCACGATCGTCAGTACCACGATAAAGCTCGAACCGAACCAGTCTTTCTCGTTACCCAGGTCCAGCACCACCTGCAGCGAACCTACCGCCACAATCAGCAAAATCAGGCCCATATAGTCCACGCCGGATTTAATAATTGAAACCGGACGGCCTCGCATCTGGACAAAGACAATAAAGCTGGCAAACAGCCCCACTGGAATATTGATAAAGAAAATCCATTCCCACGAGTAGCTGCTGGTAATCCAGCCGCCCAGGATCGGGCCGGCGACTGGCGCGACCACCGTGACCATGGACAGGATGGACAGCGCCATGCCGCGGCGGGCAGCCGGGTAAATGGAAATCAGCAGGCTTTGCGTGATCGGATACATCGGGCCTGCCACCGCACCCTGTAAGGCACGAAACACAATCAGCTCTGTCATATTGGTGGATATGCCGCAAAGAAACGACGTAATCACAAACAGGATGGTGCAGATATTGAATAGGCGCACTTCCCCGAAGCGTCGGCTCAGAAAGCCGGTAAGCGGCAGGGTGATGGCATTGCTCACGGCAAAGGAGGTAATGATCCAAGTGCTCTGCGACGAGCTCACGCCAAGATTGCCGGCAATAGTCGGCAACGATACATTGGCAATCGTGGTATCGAGCACCTGCATGAAGGTGGCAAGGCACAGGCCCAGGGTCGTCAGCCACAAGCTGGCCGGGGCGAACGGCTGCGCGGGTGTGCCGGGCGCCGTCCTGGATTTTTCGTTACTCATCGGCGTTGCTATTGTCGGGGGCGTTGCTTGCCAGATTCTGCTGAACAATGTCGGATATCAACCGGTCTGCGGCAGCGACCTGCTGATCATAAATCGTGGTCAGCAGCTTGCTGTTCGGATTGATCCCGCTGGCCAGCACTGCGCCCTCGGTGTTGTGCAGATCAGCTTCAACAAACATGGACATGCCAATGCGCAGCGGGTGTTTTTCCAGTTGTTCGGGTTTGGCAAACTCTACGCGCACGGGGATCCGTTGCACGATCTTGATCCAGTTGCCGGTGGCGTTCTGCGCCGGCAGCAGGGCAAATGCACTGCCCGTGCCAATACCCAGGCTGCTGATCACACCATCATAGACCACATCGTCGCCGTACAGGTCTGAGGTAATGTGCACCGGCTGGCCGATCCGCATGTCTTTCATTTGTGTTTCTTTGAAGTTGGCGTAAATCCATGCGTTTTTCAGTGGAACCACGGCCATCATGGCGCTGCCTGCAGCGACCCGCTGGCCAACCTGCGCCGCCCGCTTGGCGACATAGCCATCGGCCGGAGCCGTGATGGTGCTGCGCACATAGGTCAGATAGGCGGCTTTCAATTTGGATTCGGCAACCAGAATATCGGGATGCTGGTTGATCAGCATGCCGGCCACCAGCGCGTTGCTCACCTCGGCGTTTTGCTCGGATGCGGTCAACTGGCTGCGCGTGGCTTCAAGCTGGCTGATGGCAGACTGATACTGGCTTTGCGCTTGCAGAAATACGTCTCTGGCATGTGCGCTTTCCTCTTCGGAAATGGCGCCGGATTTGACCAGCTTCTGCCTGCGACTATAGTCGGCCTTTGCCTTGTCCAGCGCAGTTTTTGCGCCCTTGACGGCAGACTCCTGCGCCTGCACTAATGCCTGTTGCGCGCCCGATGTGGCCTTGGCGCCACTGGCCTGGCTGTACAGGCTGCGCACTTCTCTAACGGTTTTGGCCAACGTAGCCTTGGCCTGGTTCAGGGCTACTTCGGCCTCGGTCTGATCCAGGCGGATCAGCGTGTCGCCAGCATGTACGAAGTCGCCATCGTCGGCAAAAATGCCCACCACGGTGCCTTCAACCTGCGGGGTGATCTGAATGATATTGCCCTGTACATAGGCGTCGTCGGTGCTTTCATACCAGCGGCCGTTCAGGAAATACATGACACCCGCAATAATGGCGATGATCACAACCGCAAGGAACAACAGTTTGAACAGAAAACTGCGTTTGTTGCCGGCGGGTTTTTTCTTTTGCGTTGCTTTTGCTCCAGCAGCAGAAGAAGCAGGAGTAGCAGACGGTGCGTCGGGGGCGGCCGTCGTTGTATTTGAATTGGAGCTCATGGAAGATGATAACCGTGATGATCAGCCGGCAAAGACGGGATCAGGCAATGCCATCGGCAGCGCCATTTTTCCGATCGGCTGGAATAATGTAGGTTCAATTAATTGGGTAAGCAATAATTGCTTGGTCAATTAATGATAATCACAGAAAAAATCACGGTCAAATATTTTCTGAAAACGAAAGCGCAAACGGCACGATTATGTTGTGAAACTTCGGAAAATTCAGTCTTGCGTAAGTCTTGGCATCGCATCTGCGACCGCGCACCCGTTGCGTCGGTAGCGCTTTTTCAGGCGGGACGGGCAGATCGATTGCGGTACCCAGGGGTATCAAGGCCACGCTGACCAAGCGGACGTAGCCATGGGCCTGGAATTAATTGGCCCGGTGCCAGGGAGCGCGTCCAGGCGCACAAGAGACGTAGTTATTAAAACGACGAACCCGGTTGTGCCAGAAAGGCAATTTCCTCTGGCGTGGATTCGCGCCCCAGAATTTCGTTGCGATGCGGATAACGACCAAAAGCGTCAATGATGGCCTTGTGTTTCAGCTCGAATTGATACGATTCATTTGAACCATATTTGCGAAACAGGCATTCGGCAGCCTGGTGAATCACAGTTGATTCCGAATGCATCATGGGCATTAGCAAAAAATTATTTTCCTGTTGCGTCAGATCGTTAAACTCGGTGGTACGCGACGCCTCCTGGGACAGCACCAACGCCATTGCATCCTGGGCAAAGGCCAGGGGCGTGCCGCGGCCGATGTTGCGCGAGAACTGATCCAATACAATGATCTCGGCCAGGCGCCCCCGGATGGAACTGCGCCAGCCGCTTAGTTCGGCACGTGAGGCCTGTTGCCATACTTCGGTAAAGTGTTCACGAATCGTTGCATCAAATTGCGGATCGCTGGCGAACCATTGCTCAGAAGGGGTTTGTTCAAACCAGAAGTCAAGAATATCCTGTGGAGACATACGCGATCCTTTTATAGAAATAAAGCCAAATAAAGCGATAAGGCGAAGATGAACCGGACGGCCGGTGACGGAGCACAGCAAAAGGCGGGTCCTGTGTTAACTGCCTTCAGAGGGTGCTGGCACAGTCATGGTGTTGCCGACAGTTATAATACAGCCTTGATATTACGTGATTCGTCGCCATTTGCGACCTTATATCACCTCACAATAACTGCATCGTATTACGGAATTTTTCATGAGATTACTGCTCGCCATTTTTCTGCCTTTTGTTGCATTTTTTACCATTGGGCGCCCAATCGCCGGCATCATCTGCCTTATTCTGCAAATTACGCTGATCGGCTGGCTGCCCGCCGCTTTGTGGGCCGTTTACGCCCTGAGCCAGTACACGACCGACAAAAAAATCGCCTCGGCGCGTCAGCTTTAAAGCAAAATCCCGCCGTGTCACGCAATCGTTGCATGGTATTGAAAGAGACCTGCTATGCACCCTGTTAACCTGCCGTCGTTCCGCATATTCGGCGTTCAAACCCGCACCCGCAATGCCGACGAAGAGACACTGACGACGGCAAGGCTGCCCCTGCTCTGGCATGACGTGTACACCGAACTGGTTCCTGAGCTGCCTGCAGATGCGCCCATCTATGGGGTCTACGCAGGGTACGCGTCGGATCAGGACGGTTGGTATACTGTAACGGCAGGGGCCGACCAGAAGCCTGAAAGATGTAATCTGGGTCTGGTCGAGGTCACTGTGCCTCCGGGACAGTATCTGGTCTTTACCGGCAAGGGGAAAATGCCCGAAACGGTTATCCGGGTGTGGCTGGATATCTGGGATTATTTCAAACGTGAAGATACGCCCCACCAGCGGGCCTATACCAGCGATTTCGAAATATATCGGGGGCGCGAGGAAACGGCGATCGAGGTCAGCGTGCATATCGCCATCAAATAAACGCGCAATTAACATTTAACGACCATACGATATTACCCATGATCGATATTGCATGGTCCGGCGTCGCCCAAGCGGACAGCGATCTTCACCCGCTAACAGCCTGCCCCCTTTTTGCAGTGCATCCTGGGTGCATTGTGAGCCCGGCTTCATTGGCAGCGAATCGTTTGCATTGCCGCCAGCATGTATGGCACGTGTTCAATTGAATGACATCGACGCCCCATGTTGCAGATAGATTACACATTTGCCGCGGTTTTCGATCGGAAGCGACAAAACGATTGAAAATTACTGCCGGCCACTTATGATGGAAAACTCTTCAGTTCTTTCTGCCCGAAGTCGATACGCGTGAAAAATCCCTATTTACCCCACTATAACCACCTTTCCGGCTGGAACGCGCTGCTGCCTGTGCGCACCGCCAACACTGAACCGCAAGGCCCGCGTGCCTTTGACTTCATCGTTATCGGGGCCGGCTTTACCGGCTTGTCGGCAGCCCGCCGCCTGGCGCAACTGGCACCGGAAAAATCGGTACTCATTGTGGAAGGCAGCGTCATCGGTGAGGGATCATCAAGCCGCAATTCCGGATTCATGTCCACGTTCCCGCGTTCAGGCATTGCGAAGGACCCGGCGCAGGATGACCTTCTGGGACGTATGCAAATCCGTGTTTATGAACAGGGCTTACAGTGGCTCAAAAGCACCTTGCAGGAGAACAGGATTGAATGCGACTGGGATGAAAATAGTGGCAAATACAATGCGTCGGCCACACCGGCCGGCAAGGCATCATTGCTATCGGGCATTGACAAAAACAATCGGCTGGGCATTGATAGCGAAGTACTAAGCCAGGACCAGCTGGCGCAGCGACTGGGCACGCGTTATTACGATTTTGGTTATTACACGCGCAATAATGTGTTTGTCCAGCCTGCGGCCATGCATCGTGGCCTGGCCGATACACTGCCGGAGAATGTCGCTTTGCTGGAAGAGACGTTTGCTAATCGTATTGCCGGCAGCGCAGGCCGCTATACGGTATCGACCAGCAAGGGTGATTTTTCCGCGGGCCAGTTGGTGATTGCCAATAACGCGTTTGCCCGAAAACTGGGTTTCCTGAAAGACCGCCTGATCGCCATCTACACGTATGCCGGGTTGACTCCGGCACTCTCTGATGAACAGGCCGCCGCCCTGGGACCGGCCAGGCAATGGGGCTTGTTGCCTGCACACCGCCTGGGCACGACGCTGCGCAAAGTGTCGGGCAATCGTTTTATGGTACGTAGCGCCTATTCCTATGAGTCAGAGCGCAGTGCTGCTGCCTATACCACCATGCTCACGCATTATTACAAACGGCGTTTTCCACAAATGGCCTCACACGAATTCGAATATGTCTGGGGAGGAACCACCGCGCTTACACGTAATGGCGGCGTCTTCTTCGGCAAACTGGCCGATGGTATCTACGGTTCGCTCGGGTGCAATGGTTCGGGTGTGCTGCGAGGCACCGTAAACGGGCGCCTGTTGGCCGAGCTTATGCTGAACCATCAGTCAGAAGAGCTGGATGCAGTACTGGGGCTGGGCGGGCCGTCCTGGCTGCCTCCCGAGCCGCTGCGGGCACTGGGTGTCAAAAGCGCGATCTTTTATCAGGGAATCCGGGCCAGCGCCGAGCGTTAAAATTGCCCACAGAGGCTGCGCCGTTTAGTGCCTCACCATTGCGCCGTCCACCGCATCGGTTATGGCACAGTGTATTGTGATCGCAATATATGCGAGATTAATGGCAGTCGATTAGTTTGATAGCGCCATATGTGGGCTGCCCAGCGCCGGGTCAAAGGGATTCAGACTGCTGCTGATCGCGGCAGCTTCACGTTTCAGAATATCCACAATAAAGGGCAGGCGCTCCTGCGTCAGCCTTTCGGTAAGCACACTCAGTCCTATTGCCCCTACCGGATACCCCGTGGTGTCGGTAAACGCCACGGCAATACCGCCGATACCCGTCAGTTTGCCGGGGCCCGTGTTCAGCACATAACCGTTTTGCTGCGTTTGTTTGATTCTCGCGCGCAACTGCGGCTCATCGATCCCATCGTCCTGGTAAAAGCGCGGGATGTTGAAAGCCAGGATGGCATTCTGTTCGCTTTCCGGCAGGGCAGCCAGAATGGCAATGCTTCCCTGGCCAAGCCCAATGGGAATGCGCCCGCCAATACCGCCGGTCAGCGATTGCGTGATATAGCTGCCTTCCATTTTATCGATACACACCACGTCATAGCGGTCTCGCAAAAGCACAAACGCCGAATCCTGCAGTGTGCCCACAATTCTGAGAATGGCACTGCGACAGATGGCCCGCAGAGATGATTCATTGTGATGCGCACGGGCCACCAGCGAAAACAGCTCAAGCGTCAGCGCATAGGATTTGCTGCCCTGGCGCTGCAGTACAAAGCCTTCGGCAATGAGCGTTTGCAGCAGCCGATGCACCGTTGCCTGGGAAAGTTCAAGCTGGCGGGCAATGTCGGTCACGCGCAGCCCTTGCGGTCCCGCGTCGCTGAGCAAACGCAAAATACCCAAGCCTTTGGTTAGCACCCCTTGTGCGCCTGCTGATTGCTGGTCCATGATTATATTTTGGTTAATGAAATTAATAATTGAATATTATATATATTTTTCCGTTAAATGAAATATAAATAAAAAGAATTTTATTGGTAGAAATACCAATATATAAATCGGGCTATGCAAGGGACAATTATCGAGCTTGAATATAACTGTCATAAACAGCATGACCGTTGTGTGCCGCTCCTGATGCATTCCCGTGGTTTATCGCCGTATCACCTCATACGATGCTGCATACACGAAAAACCGTGCAGTTTGCGGAACCATATCAAAATGAACGAAGTGAGGACGTATGTCTTTTTTGCAGTTGCACGGCCTGACCAAAAAATTTGCGGACACTACCGCTGTCGACAACCTGTCTCTTGACGTTGCCAAAGGGGAATTCGTTTCGTTGCTTGGTCCGTCGGGCTGCGGCAAGACCACCACCCTGCAGATGATTGCCGGATTCGTAGATGTGACCGCCGGCAGTATCATTCTGGACGGCAAGGACATCACGTTTGCAAAGCCCAATGAAAGAGGGCTGGGGATTGTTTTCCAGACATATGCGCTTTTTCCGCATATGACGGTGGAAAAGAACGTGGCCTTTGGTCTGGAAATGCGCAAGTTATCCGGCAGCGATATTGCCAGGCGCGTCAAGGATGCACTGGCCATGGCGCAACTGGAAAAGTTCGCACAGCGCTATCCGCGCGAACTGTCGGGCGGCCAGCGCCAGCGCGTCGCCCTGGCGCGCGCCCTGGTCATCCAGCCGCCGGTGTTGTTGCTGGATGAGCCCTTGTCGAATCTGGACGCCAACCTGCGTGAAGAGATGCAGTTCGAGCTGCGGCGGATTCAGCAACAGGCGGGCACCACCACCATCATGGTGACGCATGACCAGGCCGAAGCACTATCGGTGAGTGACCGTGTGGTCGTCATGCGCGAAGGCAAAGTCATACAGATTGATGAACCATACGCCATGTATGAGAACCCGGCCACACCTTTTATTTCCCGTTTCGTTGGCAAGACCAACACCTTTGCTGTCAAGCTAACCGCGACAGCGCAGGGCTGCCAGTTCGATCTGGATGGGCACAGCATTACCGTGAAGAATGTGTCGGACATTGCGCCAAATGCAGGCACCAGCGATGCGCTCATGTCATTGCGTCCCGAAAAAATCGTGATCGGCCGCCAAGGCCAGGGGCGTTTTGCCGGGTCGGTCAAAAACAGTTTCTTCCTTGGTAACTTGTGGATGTATGAAGTGCAGACCACCTTCGGGCTGCTCATTGTGTCGGCCATCAATAACCACCAGCAGGTTTATAAAATTGGCGACAACGTCAGCCTGGATTGGCATGAAGGTGCGCTCAAGGTGCTTGCGGCCGAGCCTGCCGGAGATCTGTGACCATGACGCATCCTGATCCTGGCACCGCGCCGGTGCGTAAGCGGCGCCTGAGCTTTCTGGGCGCCATGCCGCTGACCCTGCTTTTTATCGGCCTTCTGATTGTGCCGCTGGTGCTTACCATCGTGCTGTCATTCCGGCCCTACGATTACGACCTGGGCGTGCAAGCGGGTTGGACGCTCGAACAGTACATTGAAATATTCACCAGCAACTACACCCTCACGGTATTTTGGCGCACGCTCTGGATATCGGGTCTGGTCACTATCATCTGCGTCCTCATCGGTGTGCCCGAATCATATATCTTAAGTCGCATGAAAGCGCCGTGGAACTCTGTTTTCCTGCTGGTTATCCTGTCGCCTCTGCTTATTTCACTCGTGGTGCGGGCGTTTGGCTGGAGTATGCTGCTCAACCCCATGTCGCCCATTGGCAAGCTGACCCAGATGATGGGCCTGGGGTCACTGCTATACACCTCCTCAGCCGTAGTAATCGGCCTGGTGCATGTCATGCTGCCATTCATGATTATTCCCGTGTGGACGTCGCTTAACAAAATTGATCCGCAAACCATCAAGGCAGCCTATTCGCTCAATGCTTCCAAATGGCAGACCATCAAACGCGTCATTCTGCCGCAGGCCACGCCAGGCATCCTGTCGGGCAGCCTGATCGTCTTTGGTCTTTCCACCAGCGCGTTTGCTATTCCGGTGCTGCTGGGCGGGGGGCGATCCCGCATGGTGTCCAACAGTATCTATGAGCAGTTCATGATTGATCTGAACTGGCCCATGGGTGCGGCGCTGGCAATGCTGCTGCTGATCATGAATCTGATTATCATGATGTCCTACAATCAAATCCTTGAGCGCTCCTATAAGCGCAGTTTGGGGTAAGTAATGAAAAACGGACCCCTCTCCTTGTTGTTCAACACGCTGGTTACGATCTTTATTCTTGCGCCGTTGGTCATTGTTTGTCTGGTTGCCTTTACACCGGAAGATGTGCTGTCCATTCCAACCACCAGTTTTTCCTTGCGCTGGTTCCGGGCCGTCTTTAACGAATCGGGTTTTATAGCCGCGTTTCAGACCAGCCTGTGGGTGGCCTTTGCCAGCGCTTCAATCAGTGCCGCTTTGGCGCTGCCCGCCGCGTTTGCCATAGCCCGCGGACAATTTCGCTTCCGGCATGTGATCAATGGCCTGTTTCTGTCACCACTCATGATCCCCAGTCTGGTCATGGGCGTCGCTTTGCTGCGCCTGTTTGCGATGCTGGGCGTTCGCGGCAGCCTGTTATGGCTCATTCTTGGTCATGTCATCATTGTTACCCCATATGTGATACGGCTGGTGCTGGGATCTCTGGTGGGGTTTGATAAAAGTATTGAGCATGCGGCCGAGTCCCTGGGCGCCGGCAAGTGGACGGTATTTCGGCGCATTACCTTCCCCCTGATTCTGCCGGGTATTTTCGGCGGGTGGATCCTGGCATTTATCAACAGTTTTGATGAGCTGACCATGTCCGTCTTTCTGACTTCACCCACCACCATTACGCTGCCTGTCAAGATGTACATGTATGCAACCGAATCGATCAACCCCATGCTGTCTGCCGTATCGGCACTCATCATTGTGCTCACGGCGATCACCATGTTCGTGCTGGATCGCGTGTATGGCCTGGACAAAATTCTGATCGGAAAGCAGTGATCATGACAAATGCACTTATGCAGAAAAAGGCAAGCTGATGCCCGGGCTTTTTACGCGACTGGTTGACCAGCAGCGCGAGCCGTGTCATTTTTTTGTGAATGGCACGCCGTGTACAGCACGCAGGGGCGATACGGTCATGACGGCGCTGCTTGCCCTCAATGGGCATCTGCGTCTGACTGAATTCACCGGTTCGCCGCGTGCTGGTTTTTGTCTGATGGGCGCGTGCCAGGACTGCCTGGTATTGCAGGAAAACGGCCAGCGCGTACGCGCCTGCTCTACGCTGCTGCGGGAAAATATGCGATTTGTAATACCGGAGCAAAACCGGTGAGAGTGCAGGCGCCGGTTATCGTGGGTGCGGGGCCGGCAGGTCTGCGTGCGGCCCAGGTCCTGGTGCAGGCCGGGCTGCGGCCCATCGTCATTGACGAAGCCCCCAAGCCCGGCGGACAGATCTACCGCCAGCCGCCTGAAGGCTTCGCCCGGGGCGCCCGCCAGCTTTATGGTTTCGAACACAGTAAAGCCAGTGCGCTGCACGACGCGGCAAAGCGAATGATTGCGTCCGATCAGATCAACTATCGGCCCAACACCCTGGTGTGGGACGCGGATGACCGGCAGCTCTATGTCACCTGTGATGGTAAGCACGATGCTATCCCTTACGAACGCCTCATCCTGGCGACCGGGGCCACTGATCGTGTATTGCCTTTTGCCGGCTGGACGCTACCCGGTGTGTACACGCTGGGCGGCGCGCAAATCGCCCTGAAGTATCAGGGCTGCGCGATCGGCAAGCGAGTCGTGCTTGCCGGTACCGGGCCGCTGTTGTATCTGGTGGCCTATCAATATTGCAAAGCCGGCGCGCAGGTGTCGGCGGTGCTCGATACCAGTCCGTTTCCTACCTTGCGACAGGGTATGCAGGCCTTTGCTGCCGACGCATCGCTTATGGCCAAGGGAGTGTATTACATGGCCTGGCTGCGAGCCCGCGGTATACCGATGATGCATGGGGTGGCGGGTTTTGAAGCCAATGGCCTCATCAGGGTCGAATCTGTCCGCTGGCAACAAAATGCCGATTCAGCAATGCAAACCATTGCCTGCGATGCCCTGGCTTGTGGCTTTGGCCTGCGTTCCGAAAACCAGCTGGCCAGCCTGCTGGGTTGCGACTTTGTGTTTGACGAACAGGATTGCAGTTGGCAACCGCAAGTGCAGCCCGGCGGCCAGAGCAGTCGTGCCAATGTGTATCTGGCCGGCGACGGCATGCGAATTGGCGGTGCAGATATGGCCGAGCTTACCGGCAGGCAGTGCGCCTATAGCGTGCTGCAGGACCTGGGCATCTCTTGCGATAAACAACAGGTGGCGCAACTGGCCCGTCGTATTGCCCGTGGCCGGAAAACGCGACAGTGTATTGATCGCATGTTTGCGCCGCCGGCTCATTGGCTGGAGGCGGCTGACGATGTTCTTATGATATGTCGCTGTGAGGAAATTCGTGTGGGCGACATTCGCCAGATGTTGCGCGACGATCCGCATTCCGGCCTGAACAGAATGAAAGCCCTGTCGCGCGTGGGCATGGGGCGTTGTCAGGGCAGAATGTGTGTGGCGGGCGCGTCCATGCTGTTGGCGCATGAACAGGGCATTGCCCTGTCCGGTGTGGAGCGATTGCGCAACCAACCGCCGGTCAAGCCGATTCCGATAGGGGGTGCGGCATGCAAACCGTAAATACCGACGTTCTGATTATCGGCGCGGGTATTATTGGCGCGAGCACTGCCTACTTTCTGTCCAAACAGGGCTTAAGGGTGTTGTTGTGCGATGCCGGACAAAGCGGCACCAAGGCAAGCGGGGTCAACTTCGGCGGCGTCAGGCGCCAGGGGCGCCCGTTGTCGCAAATGCCGCTGGCGATGCGCTCGCACCAACTGTGGGGGCAGTTGTCCGAACTGATTGGCATAGACGGTGAATATATTCGCTGTGGACACCTGAAAGTCGCCTTCACCGGGCAGGATCTGGATCGCCTGCAGGCATACAACCGCAGCGTCGCATCCTGCGGTCTGGATCTCCAATTGCTGGATGCCGCGCAGGTGCATAGCCGCTACCCATGGTTAAGCAGGGATATTGTCGGGGCATCGCTGTGCCCGGCAGATGGCCATGCCAACCCGCGCCTGGTGTCGCCAGCCCTGTCCTGGGCAGCGGAACAGGCTGGCGCCACGCTCATTGAGCATTGCCGCATAACAGACAGCCGTTATGACGGTCGTCATTTCCAGTCGAAAACAGCAGACCAGCAGTGCATTCAGTCGCGCTTTGTTGTCAACACGGCAGGGGCCTGGGCGGGCAACATCGCAGCCATGTTCGGTGAACCGGTGCCACTGACCGAGATTTATCCGCAGATGGGCGTGACCGAGCCGCTGCCACCCATCATGAATGTGGTGCTGGGCGTACAGGGCGGTGGCATCTATGCCAGGCAGGTCGCGCGCGGCAATATTATTTTCGGTGGCAGCCGTGCGCTATCGCTGACGGCCGGCTATGCCCGGCCGTCGCACCAGAGTGTGAGCATGTTGCTTACCCGGCTGGCCGGGCTTGTTCCCGGTATTGCCAATGCACATGTCATCCGGTTCTGGAGCGGCGTTGAAGGTGCCACGCCAGATCTGAACCCCTATCTTGGCCCAAGCAGCACAACGCCCGGCCTGTTTCATGGTTTTGGATACAGCGGTGCCGGGTTTCAGGTGGGCCTTGCATCTGGAGAAGTACTGGCGCAGCTTATTGCGAACGGCACCAACCGTATCCCGATAGAGGATTTTCGAATTGACAGGTTTACAGCTGATTCCGGCAAGCTGTAGATCTCTTCATGCAATGCCGGCAAAAGGAACACAGATGAAATCAGTATCAGTAAAAAAACGTCCGGTCGTTGCGGCTTGCATGCTGGCTGTGGCCGGAATGCTGACAGGCGTAAACGCGAATGCGGAGCCCAAAACGCTTTATCTTGGCATGAACGGCGGCGATATGCAGCGCGGGTTTGAGGAACATGTATTTCCCGCTTTCGAAAAAGCCAACAATGTGAAGATAGTAGTCGTACCCGGAACCTCAACAGATGTTCTGGCCAAGGCGCAGGCATTTAAGGACAAGCCGCAGATGCATATCATGTTTCTGGATGATGGCATCATGAATCGCGCCACCAAGATGGGGCTGTGTGAGCCCATCAAGGACGACAAGGCCCTGTCCGAGTTGTACCCGGAAACATTGATCGGCAAAAATATGGCTGCCGGCGTGGTCACGACCATGACCGGCCTGTCATACAACACCAAACTGTTCAAGGAAAACAACTGGGCGCCGCCGACCTCCTGGAAAGATCTGGCCGATCCCAAGTACAAGGGAAAAGTGGTATTTCAGTCTGTGGCCAGCAGCACCTATGGCCTGCATGCCTTCATGATGCTTAACCGAATTGATGGCGGCGACGACAGCAATTATCAGGATGCGCTAACCAAGTTCAAAGATACGGTCGCCAAAAACGTGGTTGCCTATATTCCGAGCTCGGCCAAGATTTCCGAGATGACGCAAACCGGAGAGGCAGCCCTGTTTCCGCTCACACCCACGGCCATCTATTCACTGAAAGAAAAAAACCTGCCGGTGGAATATGTGGATCCGAAAGAGGGCTCTGTGCTGCTGGCGGTTGCCGAATGCGTCATTGCCAACAACAGCGAGCCCGAATTGGCGCAAAAGCTGGCCTCTTATCTGCTATCGGTGCCTGCACAGGAAGGTGCGCTCAAATTCGGGCAGTACCCGTCCAATAAAAATGTAGCTGCCAAAACCGAGCACAAGGAACTGCTGGGCGACTTTGAGAAATATATGAAGCACGTGGTTGTAGTCGATTGGGACAGCATCAATAAAGTTCGGCCGAAACTCAATCGCGACTGGAAGGAGCAGATCGAACGTTAAGGCAAATGGGGTAAAACCTCCAAGGCAGCGCGTACACGGCATATGCCACTACCGCCGTGGCGTCCTCGAGTGATACCCGGAATTCGGGTATCCAGTTCATTCCACGGTGGTTTTTTCTACCATAACGGTTTGGTTAAAGAGGGCGCTGTCTCCATGATAATGCCGATTCGTCGTGATGGCTACCAATCGAAATTGGCGGTTCTTGGCGGAGATGTGCCACTTATATTTGATCAGAACTTACCGGAAGGCGCTTCACATGACTATTTGGTCAGGCGCTCCAGTATGCAGCCCTTAGTGGTAATAGCTGCCCATGAAGCTGAACAGCGGATGCAGCAAGCATCGTCTAACTATACAAATATTCATCCTATGATCCAAGCTGATTGGAAACATACGGAACAGCCTGCGTCTCTGACAACGCTTGCATGAGTCGTTTGCGCGTCACATTATAAAAAATTCGCGCTTCACCAGCAAAGTAAAAGGATTCGGGGCAAATTCAAACGCACGTATTTTTTGCTCTTATAGAATCATCTGCGCATCCAACGCTATTGATATGTCGTGGGAAAAACCTGACCGGAGGTTCGCTCGGGTCTATTGCTGGCAGTAGAAAATTTCACGGTAAATACCAGGGCTCGCAGAGTAATGCGACCTATGGCCGGCGCATGGCTGCGGTGTGTGATTTTTAAGTAGGTAGCTGGAAAGGATTTCCATTTTATGGGCGTCTATATAGGTGATAAAGCGAAGCGTGACGTGGAAGATAAGGCATATCTATGTTCAATCTTCTGCAGTTGTAATATCAATCCTATAAAGGGTGTACAGGGGCAAGACTTAAAACAGCGCTGTGCATCCGAGACATTACGCAACGAAGATCGTGCCGCTAATTGGCAGGGTAAATTCAAAGCGGAAGTGCCCTATGATATGAAAGGTAAATACACGGAAGGCAAAGGCCCGCCCGGCAGACCATACCCGATCATGAGCAAAAAGCATCCCACCCGTCCTAGTTCGCACTGGATGTACCATGTGCAAAAGTCCGG
>JAFAEO010000045.1 GCA_023423975.1 Pseudomonadota bacterium | reverse complement strand
GACCCAGAAAACGATGGTGATCGGCAGCACCAGAAAGCAGATCGTTGTCCATGCGATTGATTTCGTGCCAACCGAGATACGGGCGGTTTCGAACTGACTCATCTCAATGCCCTCCGAACAGCTTGCGCAGGTCAACCAGCCGGCTCATCACAAAGAACAGCAGGCCGATTACCACTAGAAGCATTGTGGCCAACATCGCAGCGGTCCCCCACCGCAAGAGGTCAAGGATCTGAGCACGGATATATTCAGCGATCATCATCGTCTTGCCTCCGCCCAGCAGCGCAGGCGTGACATAGAAACCGAGCTAATAGATGAAGACGAGGATACCCGCGCCAAGAACGCCGGGCATCGAAAGAGGCAGATAGATTTTGCGAAAAGCCGTCATCCGTGAGGCGCCCAGCCCACGAGCTGCTGCCATGACACGCATGTCGATATTGCGGAGATTGGCGTAGATCGGCAATACGCCCAAAGGCAGCATGTAGTGTACCATGCCGATAATGACGCCGAGTTCGTTCCAGATCAGATTCAGCGGTGTATCGATCACCCCAATTTCGATCAGACCCGAGTTGATGAGGCCTTCGCGGCGCAACAGAATGAACCATGCAAAGGCTCGGACCAGCGCCGAGATCCACAAAGGAATGAGCACGCAGAGGAACATGATCCGCTGTGTCACCGGCTGGGAATGCACCAGAACATAGCTGATCACATAAGCCAGTATCAGCGTAATCAGTGTCGTAATCACGCCGATCCGCACTGTGGTCCAGATCATGCGCTGAATGGAATCAGTGCCAAGCAGGGCATAATTCTCAAAGCCGGCTTGTGGCACCGTAACGCTCATCATCAGCACCCGACCGATCGGATAAAGATAGAAGACGATCATTGCGAACAATGCGGGTGCAATCAAAAGCCAGTACCGTGTATTGGGTGCGCACAAGAGCATTGCCAGCGGTGAGGCTGAGCGATGTGAAGCGGATGACATGACGCCTCCGGACGTTTTTTTTTCGGGAAAACCCACCCGCGACGCATATCACGGGTGGAAGCGTCGTCTTACGATGAGATCACATCAAGAAAGCGTTCGTAGGTCTTGCCGTGATTTTCATTGTACCATTCGGCGGAAATCTTAGCCTGAACCGCCATATTGTCCGGATCAGCCGGATTTGAAGCCCTGTCCTCTGCCGCGATCAGGTCCGTCGCAGCAGGATTGGCTGGACCGTTGCCCATGGCTTCAAGGATCATGATCTGGCTTTCGGGATTTTGCATAAACGCGATCGCTTCCATCGCCGCCTGCAACCCCGCCGGATTGTTCTTTGGCACGACCCACAATCCGGGCTGCAGCAAACCATCGACGAAGGTGTATTTAATGCGCCCATCGGTTTCCTGATCAAGGATATTGGCGCGGGTATTCCAAAGCATTCCCATCGTCGCCTCGCCATCGCGCAGCAAGCTCTGGCTTTCGGCACCCGAGTTCCAGAACAGAAGCTCACTCTTGATCGGCTCGATCTTGGCAAAGGCACGGTCAACATCGAGCGGATAGAGATCCTTGATGGCGACGCCGTCGGCCAGAAGAGTCATTTCCAACATTGCCTGTGAATCTCGTCGCATCATGCGGCGCCCAGGGTATTTCTCCAGATCAAAGAAATCCGCCATTGTTGGGGTACCCTCAACTTTGGCCGAATCCCAGGCCAGAACCGAGCTGAAAAGATAGTTTACGACGCCAAACTCGTAGGCAAATTCTTCCAGCAATTTCTTGCGATCAACGATATTGTAGTCGATCGGCTCCAGCGCATTCTCGGGCACCAGTTGCGCCAGCCCGGCGATGCCGGAATCGGCAATGTCCCAAGTGACATTTTTGGATTGTACCATGTTGAGGATCTTGCCCGCGCTAGGGCCACTGCCATCAATGACAAGGTTGCCGCCGACCTTGCGATACGGATCGACAAAAGCACGAGTAAAGGCATCAACGGCCTCACCGCCAAAATTAACCAGCACCACTTCGGGCGATGTCTGAGCGAAAGCCTTGCCGACAACACCCGGCATCAGCGCCAAGGGTATACCGGCTGCCAACGCCGAGCGCATGAGATCACGTCTACTTAGGCCACCACGGGCCTGTTCACGCATAAGCTCTAAGCAGTCTTCTTCAAAGGATTGCAAAGTCATGGTTGATCCCTGTTGGTTTGATGCGGTTTTTATCTTCGCCTTCAAGTCTAGCCGTGCGCGACGGGCATGCCGGCGGTTTGCGGCCAGCCGAAAGTAATGGCCGTTCCCGGCGCTGCCCCGCCATCGAACTGCGATGCGGGGATTTCCATTTCAAAGGTGCCCAAGGCTGCCGTTTCCATCAGAAGATGAAATGCAGAACCGTAATAGGCGCACTCACGGATCGTAGCCTGCAGCATATTGTCAGCCTTTTCGCCCGAACGAACTGCGCTCAGGTTTTCCGGGCGGACGCCAATTACGACGGGACTGCCCAGAGCGGGCGGATCATCTGAGGCCTGAAGTAATTTGTGTCCGCGTGCATCTATTACGAACCCACCCGGCACGTGCTCGGCGACCGTACCGTCCAGGAAGTTACTTTTACCCAAGAACCCTGCAACGAATGTCGACGCCGGCTTGCGATACAGGTCGGAAGGCACGCCTTCTTGTACAACCTTACCATCCCGCATAACGACGATACGGTCCGACATGGACAAAGCTTCGTCCTGATCGTGAGTCACATAAATGAACGTCAGCCCAACCTGTCGATGCAGCCGCTTGAGTTCATCTTGCATCTCGGCGCGCAGCTTCTTGTCGAGCGCCGAAAGTGGCTCGTCCAACAGAAGCAGATGCGGCCTAAAAACCATGGCGCGGGCCAACGCCACGCGCTGCTGCTGCCCACCCGAGAGCTGGCGTGGTAGCCTGTCCCTTCGGTCGGACAATTTGACCAATTCAAGCGCCTCAGCAACCCGCATCTCAATTTCAGCTTTAGGTCGACCGCGAATTTGCAAAGGAAATGCGACATTCTCGACAACTGAAAGATGCGGAAACAGCGCATAGCCCTGAAAGACCATTCCGAAGTTTCGTTTTTCCGGCGGTAAAGGCGTGATGTCCTGATCGTTCAACCGGATCGTTCCGGAATCTGTCGATAAGAACCCTGCGATCATCATAAGAAGCGTGGTTTTCCCAGAGCCAGATGGCCCCAAAAGTGTCAGAAATTCGCCCTGTCGGATCGTCAGCGACACATTGTCAATCGCTTGAAATTTCCCGAACGATTTTCCGACCCGGTCGAGCACCAGATCCTGCCTGCCAGGCTCTGTATTCATGCTGATCCTCCGGCCTGAGGTCCGCTTCCACTCAAGAAATTAGCTGGCATCAGGCATCTCCGTTGTCTTCTGAATGATAAAGAATGAGCGATACCGTGCTGCTCAATCCAGAAATCTAGAGGCAATCGTTACGATACGTAAACTCAACCTTATATTTGGTATTCCAGTTGTCAACCAAATTTATACCAATTTTTTTCAAGCCTGCGACGGCGGATTTATTTGCCGACGAAGCGCACCAAATGATGTTTCACCAAGCATTCGATGAGATTTCATAAGCAAGAAATTAATTAGCGATTACAGATGATTACGATACAATTATCGAGGTGCAGCTGACCAAATATCAAAGCGGGCGGGCCATCCTCAGCCGTGGTCCACTTCCAAACCTTTAGGTCTGAAAAGGCTATCGCCCATTCGCGACATAAGGCGAACATAAGTGCTAGAACAGCAGCAAACAGATCCGTACAAGGAAGATCAGCGGGGTCGCGTTATAGCTGACGCCTTGGGCAATCTGCGTCGACCTTAGATTTCCGCAGGGCAACAGCGCAAGCGATAGACGTCTGTTTCGCCTGCTCATGTGTATTACCAACCAAATCCGCCAGAACATTCCGGACACCCTGAGGAATGATGGCATTCCTCAGCAATTGCCACCAGGTCGCCCTGACATCGGTTTGCTGCAACAACGACAGGAACGGCGCCTGAAAGAACTGGGCTGATAGGCTCCCATCCCGTCCTGCATCATGAGTAAGGTTAGGCGCGCTCGTCAAGACGCTCCTAATTTTGGCCTAAAGAACGGCGTTCATCACTTAGCACAGACACAGAACCGTTTGTCACAACCGAAATCGTTGCTGAAAGCCCAAGGGTGAAAAGCAGAATAAGCGCTATTTTGTCATGCAATTATGATCGCGCGGAAAGTCGATTTCGGACCATTGGAAAATATCGCCCCTAACCCGAGGACACTCCGCCGCTCACCAGAAGTATCGCTGAGGAAACAGAACGTAATATGGTGTCCGATTAGACCAGCGCGTTTCAGACATGCCTCCCTGCAGGCAGGGTCAGGATGACCTTCAGCCCCGGACCCTCGTGCTGAAAAGCCAGCTTACCTGACATTCGGGCGATCGCAGTAGATGCGATAGCAAGGCCAAGGCCGCTGCCGCCTGCCATGGCGTATCGGCCCCGATAGAACCTTTCAGTAATCTGATCGCGTTCTTCGGGATGGATGCCTGGCCCCTGATCTGCAACTTTGAGCTGAACCTTATCGTCGTCCCACTGTCCTTCGATGCTTATCACCCCCCCTGCTGGTGACGCGAGAATTGCGTTTTCAACAACGTTCCGCAACGCGGAATAAAGCAGAAAACGATTGCCCAGCACCTTCATTTCTTCGGCAATACGCAAGCTAAATGTGACGAACTGCCCTCGTGCTAGCGCGTGCAGATCTTCTTCAACTTCTCCAACGATCTCGCGCAGCAAGATAGGTTCCGGGGCGGCCTCATCCGCTTCTACCGTTGCAAGCTCAAGTAACTGACGCACCATGCGATCTGTTCGATCAACCGAGGTGATGATCGACAAAAGTGCGCGGTCTCGGGTTTCGGCATCGGGGGCCATTCGCGCAATCTGGGCTTGGGTTCGAAGCCCGGCCAAGGGGGTTTTCAGTTCATGTGCCGCGAATGAGGTAAAATCCCGCTCGCTTCGGCGCGCACGTTCCAGAGCGGCGAAAAGCCCGTTCAGCGCGCGTCGAACCGGGCGGATTTCGCGTGGTGCAGGCCCCTCG
>JAFAEO010000055.1 GCA_023423975.1 Pseudomonadota bacterium | reverse complement strand
TAAACCCTCACGTTTGCGTGGGTAAAATGCAACGCTGCAGTCGCACATTGTTGCGCAACAATGTGCGACTGCAGCGTTGCATTTTACCCACGCAAACGTGAGGGTTTATTTCAGTTGATATCATTTCGATTGAAATAAAACATCTGTGTAACAAAGCACCACGGTGCAGTTGGCCGCTTAAAGTTTTCCATTGTATAGTGTCAGTAAGGCGTTTGAGACGAGCACTCGCTTGGCCAATACGCGAGATATCTTCATTCCCACTCAGGAGTACATAATATGAAAACGAATATCGTAGCCAAGAGCATCATAGCTGGTAGCCTTGCCATTGCACTGGCAGGATGCGGCGGTATGACTCAACGCGACAGAAATACTGTCGGCGGCGCAGCCATCGGTGGTATCGCCGGCTCGTTGCTGACTAACGGCGGTACCTTAGGTACGGTTGGTGGTGCTGCTGTCGGTGGTGTGATCGGCAATCAGGTTGGTGGTCGTCGCTAATCACCAGCGATTTTGTTCGCACTTGCATTTGGCCCCAGGTGGGCTGATCAGATCAGCAGACCAGCAAGGGTCATTGTTTTGAGCGTGTCAGGATAGCTCTGGCCGCTTCGAATGAAATCCAAGGACCGAGTGTTGCCTCAGCAGCACTCGGTCCTTTTCTTTTTTACTCCCGTCCGTCTATCAGTCCACTCAAGTGGCCGGAATACCGCTTCTGGTTGAGCGTCTATTGCCGGGCTTCTATCGCTTTGGGCATGCCCATTGATTTGCGCGCGGGTTCATGATTTGGCAACGACGCTATGAGTCTTTGAATCTATGCGCCGTTGCGCTGGGCGACGTTTTCGTCAAGTGTGCGATTGGCTTGGAAAACGATCGGGCACTTCGCCTGTCGGAAATAAAAACAGCACCGCAATACCGCTAGCTGTTGCGGTTACTGTGGCGCTGTTCAATTTGGCTTGCTGTCTGGGTTTTGCTCGCGCAGCACCAGAAGGGATCAGCTCCGGGGCCGCTGCCAACACAGTTGTGATGGCTATGCGTGGGCGCGAATCAGCCGACCTTTGCGATCACATCCCTGGGATCCTGAGGCATTTCGATTTTGACTTCGAGTACTTCCAGATTACCATGCTTGTCTACATTGACTTTCAGATCTTCCGGATTGATTTTGATGTACTTCGAGATGACTTCAATCAGATCTTTTTGCAGTTGTGGAAGAAAATCTGGCGCGTTGGCCGTGCCTTCTCTGCGCTCATGTGTAATGATGAGCTGAAGACGTTCTTTGGCAACGCTGGCTGATGATTTTTTTTCACCAAGAAGAAATTTCAGGAAGGACATATTACTTGCCTCCGAAAAGTCGTTTGAAGAAGCCCGGTTTGTTGTAGTCGGTAAAGCGCAGCGGTTTTTCTTCGCCCAGGTAGCGTGCAACGATGTCCTGATAGGCTTCGGACACGTCAGAGTCTTTAAGATGAATGGCAGGAACGCCGGAGTTGGATGCCTGCAGCACCGATTCAGACTCGGGCACGACGCCGATCAGCTTGATGCGCAGAATATCTTCAATATCTTTCAGGGACAGCATCTCGCCGTCCTCAACGCGTTTCGGACTGTAGCGGGTGAGCACCAGGTATTCCTTGACTGCATCTTCGCCCAGTTCGGAGCGGCGCGACTTGGAGGACAGGATGCCCAGAATGCGATCGGAGTCGCGTACTGAGGATACTTCGGGATTGGTCACGACCAATGCATCGTCGGCAAAATAGGCCGCCATGAGCGCACCGGTTTCAATGCCGGCGGGTGAGTCACATACGATATATTCAAAATCCATCGCTTTGAGATCGTTCAGCACTTTCTCCACGCCTTCGCGCGTAAGTGCGTCCTTGTCGCGAGTTTGTGACGCAGGCAGGATGAACAGATTTTCCATCTGCTTGTCCTTGATCAGCGCCTGGTTCAGCGTGGCTTCACCCTGAATAACGTTGACGAAATCGTACACGACGCGGCGTTCACATCCCATGATAAGGTCAAGGTTACGCAGGCCCACGTCGAAATCGATGACGGCTGTTTTGTGGCCACGCATGGCTAGGCCGGATGAAAAACTGGCGCTGGTGGTGGTTTTGCCCACGCCGCCTTTACCTGAAGTTACCACAATGATGCGAGTCATGTAAGGTTATTCCTATATATCCGTATGGCTGTAAGTGCCGATATCTTAACGCATATCGGTATGAATTTCTTTTAAAAAACGTTACGGGAAGCCAGTGCTAGCCCTGGCCGCTGTTGTCGCCCGGAATAAATTTGAGTGTATCGTTGTCAAGTTCGACAATGACTGGCTTTTTATTGAGCTGTGGCTCGATATCGGCGTCGATGACGCGATAGATACCGGCTATGGCCAGCAGTTCAGCATCCAGATGTGAAGTGAAAATCCGCGCCGATGCGTTACCGCGGGCGCCGGCGATGGCTTTGCCACGCAGCGGACCGTATACGTGAATGTTGCCGTCGGCGATCACTTCGGCGCCACGGCTGACAACGCCGATGACAATCAGGTCGCTGTTGCGCGCATAGACGCGCTGACCGGAGCGCAACTGGCGCGCCAGTACCATGGTGGGAACCGGTACCGGCACTTCACGAATGGTTTCTCGCACGATCGGCTCGGCTAGTCGCGACGGTGCGCGCGAGGACTGCGATGCCTTGCGGGTGTCGGCCGGTGGGGCTTTTGGCGCAGGAGGCGTGTCTTTTTCCGTCGCTGTCGCCACTGTACGAATATTAGCGGCCGGCGCCAGCTTGACCGCATCGGCTACCGGTTCGGTCAGCAGGGTTGGTTCAGGCGGCTGGCGATTATTGAGGGTGGACACGTCGACCTTGCACAGGCCTGCCTGGCGGGCACTGTCAATCAGGGCGCCATCAGGCCCCATAACGCCGATTACCGGAAGCTTGTGCCGGGCCAGAAGTGATACCAGTTCAGCCCAGTCTGGTGCAGTGCTCAGGCCGTTGATATCCAGGACAACCGGTTCGTGTTCGAACAGACTGCCGGCTTCGGCCATTTTCTGTTCCAGCGCCTGCTGCAGCGCGGCCGTATCGGTACTTTTCAGTTCGATCCGGACAACGAAAAGCGAAGCGCTTTTGAATTCGAGGGCAGAGGAAGAGGATTTGGAAGCCACGTTTCAATTCACTTTAATAAATTAGGACCATGAATCCCGCAGCGTAACACAGCGGTTCAATACCGGGTTTTCAGGAGTGGAGTCTTTGGAGTCTGCCACAAAATAGCCCAGCCGTTCAAATTGCCAGCGGGCGTCGGGTGTGGCGGTAAAGCCCGGCTCGAGCCAGGCCTTGACGCGTTGCACCGAGTCCGGATTCAGATAATCAAGGAAATTCTTTTCTCCGCTGTCTGGAGACGGGTCGGTAAAGAGCCGATCATAGAGCATGACGGTGGCCGGCACGGCATGCGCCGCGCTGATCCAGGTGATATTGCCCTTGACCTTGACGCTGTCGGCGCCAGGCGTACCACTCTTGGTGTCGGGAAGGTATTCTGCATATACATGTGTAATATTACCGGCCTCGTCCTTGGCAAAACCGGTGCATTTGATCACATAGGCATATTTGAGCCTGACGGTATTGCCGGGGAACAGGCGGAAATATTTTTTGGGCGGTTCTTCGCGGAAATCGTCGCGCTCTATCAGCAATTCACGCGAGAAGGGGAACTCGCGCCGGCCGGCCTGCGCATCGTGCGGATTGCGCGGGGCGCTGCATGCCTCGGTCTGCCCTTCGGGGTAATTGGTGATGATGAGCCTGATCGGATCGAGCACGGCCACACTGCGATCGGAAATCGGATCAAGGTCATCGCGTAGCGCCTGCTCAAGCAGGCTATAGTCAATCCGCGAGTCGGACTTGGATACGCCCAGGCGATCACAGAAAAGCTTGAGGGCGGAAGGCGTATAGCCGCGGCGACGCAACCCGGCGAGGGTGGGCATGCGCGGATCATCCCAGCCGGTGACATGGCTTTCGCGCACCAGTTGCAGCAGCTTGCGCTTGCTGGTAACCACATGCTTGAGGTTCAGGCGCGCAAATTCATACTGGCGGGGCAGCGGATCGCGCAACTGGCCCAGCTCCATCAGTCTGGCCAGCACCCAGTCATAGAACGGCCGCTGGTCTTCGAATTCCAGCGTACAGATGCTGTGCGTGATGCCTTCGAGCGCGTCCTCTATCGGATGGGCGTAGGTGTACATGGGGTAGATGCACCAATCGTTGCCGGTGCGGTGATGTGCCGCATGGCGAATACGATATAGCACAGGATCCCGCATATTGATATTGGGCGAGGCCATGTCCACTTTGGCGCGAAGCGCCAGGCTGCCGTCAGGGTGTTTGCCCGCTTTCATTTCACGCAGCAGCGTCAGTGAAGACTCGGGCGAGCGATCACGCCAGGGCGAATCGACGCCGGCCGAGGTAAGCGTGCCGCGGTTGAGCCGGATCTGTTCAGGCGACTGTTCATCGACATAGGCATAACCGCCCTTGATCAGCGCTTCAGCAAAGTCATACATGTAGCCAAAATAGTCGCTGGCGAAATAGCGGTTTTCATCGCCATCGGGCCCTTTGGTGGTGAAACCCAGCCACTCGAGCGTGTCGTCAATGGCATCCACATATTCCTGTTCTTCTTTCTCAGGATTGGTGTCGTCAAAGCGCAAATGACAGATGCCGCCATAATCGCGTGCCAAACCGAAATTGAGGCAGATGCTTTTGGCGTGCCCGATATGCAGGTAGCCATTGGGTTCGGGCGGGAAACGGGTGCGGATGCGGGCCGGATCTTTCGGTGCATTCTGTAAAACCGACGCTGGCCCGGGTTCACCGGCCCATCTTTTTGATTGATAGCGGTCGTTGCTCAGATCGTTTTCAATGATGGTTCGCAAAAAATTGGCGGCAGGAAGCTCTGGCGTTGAGGCGGACATATTTTAAAATTTCAGTAATTCGATAATATCGACCATTTTGCCATGTTCAGCGGTTAGACTCATGGGAATCGCTCAACTGCTCCGAAATTTAAACTGCTATCGAGAATGTGGGATATTTCATCATTACAGCTGGCTAAACTGCAGTTTTTCAGTTCGCTCTCCTTTTTTTCCGCTTTCGGTCTGTGTACGGTCGTTTTGGGCTGGCTTCTGCTGTTCTGCAAGGGCATGACGCATCGCAAGGCTGCCGACGGGCGCTGGATGGAGATGTACCGCTTCTGGGTGCGTATTTTCGCGCTTTCGATGACCGTAGCGCTGCTTGGCATGGTGTTTATCCTGATCCAGTCCGGCGCCTTATGGCCCAATCTGTTTGTGCGGCTGGGACCCGTCAGCGGTCCGCTCATCGTCCTGATTGCCGCCATCACATTCATCATCAAACTGTTCGTAACTGATGTCATGCTGTATCGCCAGGGAACCCTTTCATCCTGGTTGCACAGCATTTTTGTATTGCTGGCAGCGCTCGGCCTGACTGTTATTGCTGTGTTGTTGATCTGCTTTCAGAGCTGGCTGCATTTTCCGGCCGGCCTGGCGCCCGACACCCTCCCGCTCACCCTGACTGACTGGCGTGCGTTTATCCTGCAGGCCCAGGCCTGGCATCGTGTCGCTTTCATGATCGCATTGGGGGCCCTGGGTGTTGGCGGACTGATGGTATCGATCAGTGCCAGCGAGGCCCTGGCCAAACCCCTGAATGCGGCCGAACAATTGGGATTCAGAATAGGCACCGGGTTGATGACACTGGGGCTGGTCGTGCTGGCCACCAGCGGCGCTGTGTTTCAAACCGAGCTGTTCCGCCAGGGTGCAGCGCTGCCGATCATCGGACTTTGGGCGCAAAAACTGGTGCTTGGCTTGCTTGTGCTGCTGGCACTGGTGTCTCTGATCCAATGGTGCTGGTATCTGAAGCGGCGCAACGATTTCGGTAAACTGCCGCACTGGGTGCAGCACGTGCTGGTATGGGTTGGCCCTGTGAGCTGGCTGGTTATGTGGCTGACATATGTCCTGCTGTCGTTGCGCGATGGCCAGTATTTCGTGCATGGGCTGGTGACCTACGCAGAAGCGTTCAGCAGCGAGCAGGGTATCGTGTTGATTAGTGCTGTCACAGTGGTTATGTGGTTGCTGTTCGCCGTGATTGTAGCCGGTTTCGTTTTCCTGGCGCGCCGCGCTGCCCGCTATGGGGTCGTGCCCGTGCGTAAAATCCGGAGAACGGCATGATTGATACACTGGCGGGCTCTTTGGGACTCAATAGCTACGATCCGGGCTTCTGGATGCCCCTGCTTTGTTTTACCGTATTTCTTGGTGTGTCCATCGCCGGGGCGGTCCTGGACGGCTTCGATCTGGGCGTGGGTATGCTGATGCCTTTCGCGACGCCTGAACAGCGGGCTCGCATGTTCACGTTCCTGGGCCCATGGCGCGACATGAACGTCTTTTGGATCTTCTTCGGTTGTGCCATCCTGCTGTCGGCCTTTCCCAAGGCATGGGCCTATGTCAGCGGCGCCCTGTATTTGCCGTTGATGTTGCTGGCTGCCGGTGCCTTGTTGCGAGGCGTGGCCTATGAGTTTCGGCTAAGAGCGCTGGCCGGTGGTCGTTCCGTGTTTGCCGCCGCCTTTGCTGTGGGTTCGCTGCTTACTGCTTTCGGACAGGGGCTGGTGCTTGGCCGGATTGCCGTCAATTTTGGTACTGAGCCAGGTAGCCAATTGTTTGCGGTATTCATTGCATTATGTACCGTGGCCACCTTTATACTGCTGGGTGCCACCTGGCTGCTGATGCGGGTCGAAGATGAGCTGCAATTGCAGGCCCGGGGATGGGTGCGCCGGGCATCCCGCCTGACTGCGGCGGGTGTGGTGGCCGTGTCCGTGGCGCTGGGTATGGTCAATGGAGGGGTTTTTTTCAAGTGGACCGAAACGACACGACTACCTGTGGTGCTGATCGGCTGGTTTGCCTTGCTTGCAATGTTTGTGCTGATCGAGCTGGTGGTGCGCAAGGTGCAGCGCGTGCGTCTGCTTATCTGGCTGCCCTTCATTCTGACGGTGTTGATTGTGTTGAGCGTGATTGGCGGACTGGTGTACAGTGTTTTCCCGTTTTTTGTATTGGATGAACTGACTATTTGGGAAAGTGTGACCAGCCTGGGAACCACTCGCTTGCTGGTTGTTGCCTTTGCGTTGTTCCTGGTGGTGCTGCCACTGGTCACGCTGTGGTATTACCGGGATATGCTGGGCAAGGAGCGCAAGGCCAAAGATGTGTCGTTTATGAAGCGGGCGGATTAACCCGGGGCAGGGTGACTGTTACCAGCAGGCCGCCACTGTCGCTGCTGTCCAGAGTCAGCTTGCCGTTATGTGCGCTGACGATGGTCTCTGCCAGGGAGAGCCCCAGGCCGACGCTGCCGGTCATGGTCCGGGCGGAATCCAGGCGTGAAAATGCGCGCAGTGCTTCGGAGCGGCGCTCTGCCGGAATTCCGTCACCATGATCGGCCACAGAAAGCATCGCCTGGTCTTCGGTTAGTGTCAGACCCACATCCACCGGGGGGCGACCATGCTTGAGGGCATTGCTGATCAGATTATCCAGAACACGTCCTAAAGATAAGGTATCGGCACTGACATAGGCTGTCGCGGCGGGCAGGGGACGCAGATGCACCGGGCTGCCTGCATCGTGCCAGGAAGCCACGCGCTCCTCAACCCAATTGCAGATATTGATGGACTGAAACTTATAGGTGGCCAGGTCCGATCCCCGCACATAGCTGATGAACTGGTCAATCATGTCCTGCATTTCATGCACGTCATTGCGCATGCCTTCCTTGAACGTCGTGTCATCGGTCAGTTCTACGCGTAGTCGCATGCGTGCCAGCGGGCTCTTCAGGTCATGGGGCAACCCAGCCAGCAGAGTCTGCTGGACGGCCTTGGATTCTTCCAGCGCATCCAGCATGGCGTTGAAACGTTCTCCCAGTTGACGGGTTTCAGTCGGACCTGCCGGAGTGACGCGTTCCGGACGTCCCTGAGCCAGTTTGTCTGCGGCCAGGGTAAGGCGCGTTAGCGGGCGCGTGATATGCCAGGCGAACCCGGCAGCCAGAATCAACAGCAGGCCGGTCAGGCTGAGCCAGGCGATGGTAATCGCATGCATGTTGGGCGGCTGGATACGGTCCAGCGGTATGACCAGCCATTCGCGAATGAATTGCGTGCCATCGTCGTCTGATTGCAGCGAAATGAACATGCGCGGTGTTGGTCCGCGCGTCAGGCCGACCCGCGTGCCGTCATCCAGTTCCATATTGAGCCGCTTGACGATTTTCAGAATGTCGCCGCTGGGTTCCTGGGTAAGGCGCGATGGCCCTGGGGGCGGTTTCTGAGCAGCCTGGCGACGGGCGCGCTCCACCTCACGGGCGGCTTCTGGCACAGGCGGGGGGGCAGGGGAAATTGGGTTTTCGAGTGTGCCACCGCGGCGACGCCGATTGGCATAGGGGTCGGCACGCGAAAGCAGGTACCAGCGCTTTTGGGATGCTTCGATAATGAAGTCGGCACGACGGTTTTCAGGAATCTGCGATACGGCTGAGCGTAGCGTACGGATGGTGGTAGACAGGTAATTGACAACGATATCTTCCAGGAAACGTTCCTTGATATAGTTGCCGACTGTGAAGCTGCCAAGCTGCACCAGAATCACAGTGCCAAGAATGAAGAGGATCATCTGCAGCCGCAAGGAGCGCGGCCACAGCGAAGGTTTTATCATGCGTCAGGAGAGAATCGGTAACCAATGCCCCAGACAGTCTGAATCCAGCGCGGGTCTTTGGGATCGTCTTCGACGGCGCGACGCAGACGCAGAATGGCAATATCGATGGCGCGGTCGTTGCGTTCGCCTTCGTCGTCATCGCGCGCCAGTGCAAGCAGACGTTCGCGGGACAGCGGTTTGCCGGAGTTTTTGACCAGCGCTTCAAGCAGATTGATTTCGCCGCCGGTCAGCTTGACCTGGACATTGTCCTTGAACAGCTGGCGCCGGGCCGGATCAAACGTAAAGGGTCCGAAATGCACCGGTGTTTCCTTGACCAGCGCCGAGGCGCCTTTCTTGCGTCGCAGCACGGTTTCAATGCGCGCCAGCAGTTCGCGCGGGTCAAAGGGTTTGCCAAGATAGTCGTCGGCGCCGGATTCGAGGCCGATAATGCGATCAGCCGTTTCGTCCTTGGCTGTGAGCAGAATGACCGGAATGTCTTCATTCTGGGCGCGCAGCCTGCGGCAGGTTTCCACACCATCACCACCGGGCAGCATGCGGTCCAGCACGATCAGGTCCGGTGAAAATTTGGTGATACGCTGGGTAATATCGCTGGCGTCGGGTGCAAGCAGGGTATCGTAACCATGACGGTTCAGATATTCCGCGAGAAGCTGGCGCAGGGCAGGATCGTCATCGACGACGAGAATTTTTGTCAGTTGCTTGTCCATAGTGCCTCATCTTGCCAAAGGGTGGAAAGGAGCGCAAGCGGTCGAAATACAATGAAATCAGAAAGATCGGCCGTTTGCGCAGTGCATTAGCGGCTGACCTGGAAAGTGCGTGTGGTTAAAACCTTTCCGGTTGCCACATCTGTGATTTTAACCGTAACCCGACGAGCAGTCATGGTAGGAGGAATTTCCACTGTTCCGGCTGCCTGCTGGAAATCGGTGACGTCAAGCATGATCGGATCCAGTTCAGCCGTACCCGAACGCCCATTGCGGTAGCGGCCATTGACCGCAAACTCGATGGACGCCTTAAAGTCGGGATCCTGTTCATTCTTCTTCATAAGCAGCATGCTGTAGTCAAGCTTGCCCATCGGGCCGGTGAACTCGCCAACGCGAATGCCAAGCGCACTGCCGCTTGGGTCTGCCGGAATAACTTTTTTGATCAGCGCCAGATTATTGGTCAGGTCTTTGATCTGGCCCTGGGCCTTATTCAGATTTTCGGTTTGCGATTCCAGTTGCGACTGCAGGGCGTTGCGCTGTTGCGTGACAGATTCCAGTTGTGACTGCAACTGCTGGCGATCGGTCGAGAGCGAAGTGACTTCGCTGGTCAGTTTATTGGATTCGTCCAGGCTCAGGCGCTTGGGGCCGTAATTGGTTTGCAAAAACCAGTAGCCGCCCGCGCCAATAATAACGCCGGTAAACAGTATGCCCACCCATGGCGGCATGCGGCGGTGACGACGACGGCTGCTTGTTTCAAAAACAGAAGGCTTGAAGGTGGCTCTTTTAGAAGATCCAAACATGGGTGTTTCATCCGAATATCAACAGTAACGTATTGTACATTTTCCACTGGCAATTTAGCGGGTGGTGCGCAGTTGCCCGTCAAGTTCGGTCAGGCGTGCAGGCGTGCCGACGTCGGTCCAGTTGCCTGTGTAGTGATAACCTTCGACCGAACGGGTAGCCATCGCCATGCGCAGCAGCGGCGCCAGCGGCGCCGGTTGTCCATTGTCGATATTGCGGAACAGGCTGGGGTGAAACACGCCTATACCAGCGTAGGTCAAGGCGGCGTCGCCGTTCTGGCGGGGGCTCAGATAGCCTTGCGTATCCAGGCGGAAGTCACCTTCAGGGTGATGCTCGGGATTATCCACCATCAGAAGCCATGCCTGGGTCGGCGAGTCGTGCAGCCTGTTGACCACACTGACGGCCTGCATGGGGTTCCAGTCGCACCAGACATCACCGTTGATCACCAGAAATGGCTGATCGCCCAGCAGCGGCAAGGCGTGGGCGATGCCGCCGGCGGTTTCCAGTGCGGTCGCCTCGCGGGAGTACTGGATTGCCACGTCAAACTGGCTGCCATCGCCCAGTGCGGCTTCCAGCTGTTCGCCCAGCCAGGCATGGTTGATGACGATATCGGTAATGCCCACAGCAGCCAGGCGTTCCAGATGGTGGACAATCAACGGCTTGTCGTTGACAGGCAGCAGGGGCTTGGGCAGGGTATCGGTCAGCGGGCGCATGCGTTCGCCGCGTCCTGCCGCAAGAATCATGGTTTGAATCAAAATGTATATCCTACTTTTGTTTCGATGTTGTCCAGGCGGTCCAGCAGTCGCAGCAGCGGACGGAAGGCATTGTAGCGGGCAGCGACCTGACGTACGTAGGCGTTGACCCGGGGCATATGCTGCTGGTAATGGGATTTGCCGTCGCGGATCGAGAGGCGGGCAAATACACCCAGGATGCGTAAATTGCGCTGCAATCCCATCCATTCATAGTCAACGTGAAAGTCGGCGAAATCTGCAGGAACCGGAATGCCGGCCTTCTTGGCCTGTTCCCAGTAGCGGATTGCCCAGTCCAGTTGCTGCGGTTCTTCCCAGGTGGTGCGTGCATCCATGACCAGCGACACCAGATCGTAGGAAACAGGCCCGCACACGGCATCCTGGAAGTCTATGATGCCCGGGCCGGCCCCGTTTTCCGGACGATCGTTGACCATCAGATTCGGCGAATGGAAATCCCGGTGGACAAAGCAGGTTGCCTGGCGGGCATTGTGCGCGGACAGATTATCGAAAATGGTATTTAACGCAGTGCGTTCCTGATCGGACAGTTCGGCATTGCAGTGGCGCGCCACATACCAATCAGGAAACAGCGACAGCTCCTCGCGCAGTTTGGCGCTGTCGTAGGAGGGCAGATGAGCAGTTGACACTTGCTGCATCCTGACCAGCGCCTGCAGCGCGTTCAAGTAGCGCGCCTGCAGGGTTGCCGCGTCCATCCCGTTTACAATGCGCTGGTAGTACGTGTCGTGACCCAGATCGCTCAACAAGAGCAGGCCTTGTTCTATTTGGGCTTCAAGGATTTTCGGCACGTTCAAACCCGCCTGATCCAGGCGCGTGGCGATATCTACAAATGGGCGGCAGTCTTCATGGGCCGGAGGTGCGTCCATGATGATCAGGCTGTCCGCTTCCGTATCCACCCGGAAATACCGGCGAAAGCTGGCGTCGCTCGAGGCGGGGCGCAGGCTGTGGGTGTGGATGCCGTATTTTTCTGCAAGCGGAGCAACCCAGTTCTGCACCAATGCGTAGCGGGTATCGGTAGCGTTATGGGTCACGGCTTCAGCTGAACTGCCGGAGGATGGAAAAGGAGCTGCGGACGTCGTCATGAATGGTTGTCGTGAAAAAAGGTATGTTATATCAGTGGGTTGAGCCCGGATCTGATTTTTATTTCGGTAAATCGGGCGGGCATTGCCGTTGCCTGCGGTAGATAACTATAATAACGGGCTAATGTAAAAACAGCAGGTTATTGATATTTTATGCGGTATCCTCTGGTTTGTCCCGCATCATCAGGGAGTCCGGCAAGACCCGATGGTCTGGCGATGCATGTTGCGGTATGATTTTCCCGTCTCAGTCCCGGGAAACAGGGTAACAGGACAGGTTTCTTCAATTATTTCCGGTAAAAAGCACAGTGCGAAAGATCTGTCACCTATTTCTTCTGACCGTATCCCCGATTGCTTTTGCCCAGACTGGTGTGTCGGTGCCCGGAGTGGGCCAGACATCTGCGCCACGGCTGTATGTATCGCCGATGCTCGCCAGTCCGGCGCTGAACAACGATGAGATCGTCACGTTCACCGATAGCGCACGTGCAGACATCACCAATAACACCAATACCATCACTCTGGATGGCAAGTCGCAGATCCGCCGGCCCGATGCCATTCTGAAGGCAGATACCATCAACTATGACCGAAGCAGCGGCACGGTCACGGCGCTCGGCAATGCCCGCCTGTTTCGTGATGGCAATCTGATCACCGGCCCGGGACTGCGCTACAACATCGACAAGGTGAACGGCACCATTACATCGCCGGTCTACAGCCTGGCCACCGGTGGTCAGGGCCAGGCCAGCCAGGCCAATATCATTGACGACAATCATGTCAACCTGAAGGATGCGACATACAGCGGCTGTAGCTGCGATGAGCCATTCTGGCAGATCCGTTCGAGCAACGTCGATCTGTATAACGATGAGAACGAAGGGATTGCCGAAGACGGCACACTCTATATCAAAGGCATGCCGGTGATGTGGTCGCCGTATCTGACTTTTCCAATCCGGGCAGAGAAAAAAACCGGTTTTCTGACGCCTACCTATGGCATGACCTCGCGCAGTGGCCTGGATCTGTCCGTCCCGTATTTCATCAATCTGGCGCCACAATATGACTTGACGCTGATCCCGCGCTACCTCAGCAAACGCGGTGCGCAGCTGGGCGCGGAGTTCCGTTATCTGCAGCCGAATTATTCCGGTACGCTGACCGGTACCTATATGCACAGGGACAACGAGCTGGATCGGTCCCGCTGGATGTTTTCCTGGCGGCACCTGCAATCGCTCGGGTCCGTGCTGGGGCTCAATTTCAATCTGTCGGTAGACTGGAACGCGGTCTCTGATGATGATTACTACCGTGACTTCACGGATATGACCACCATCACCCAGGCGGACAAGACCTATCTGAATCGTAATATCACGCTCGGATTTTCTGGCTATAAATACTGGGATGGTTATCTGCAGATTCAGAAATACCAGACCTTGCAGGATGCCACCACCACCGATATTTACGGCCAGTACGAGAAGGTGCCGGAATTGCGGGTTCATGGCGCACGTTTCGACTGGCACGGCCTGGACCTGGAAACCACCAATACGCTGACTCGATTTGAATATCCCACGTATTTTGGTTCCAAGCTGAGTCAGGACGTCATTGATCAGACAGAAGGGCACCTGCGTCCGGATGGAACGCGGTTTACGTCCTATTCCACGTTAAGTTACCCGATTGTCAGGCCCGGCTGGTACATTACACCCAAAATCGGCCTGCATGCATCCCAGTACGAAACCGACTGGTATACGCGTTACGGCCAGTATTCGTTCTCCAGCCAAAGCGGCAACCAGCGGCGTTCGGTTTCTCGAGTTCTGCCCATTGTGTCCCTGGATGCCGGTATGACTTTCGAGCGTGAAACCACGCTTTTCGGCTATCCGTCTACGCAGACTCTGGAGCCCCGTCTTTATTATCTGTACATCCCATATCAGGATCAGAGCGATATCCCCATTTTTGATACCGATGTGAGCCAGTTCGGGTTTGCCAGTGCCTTTTCCGAAAACCGTTATAACGGTGGCTGGGATCGCATCAACAACGCCAACCAGGTCACCCTGGGTCTGACTTCGCGCTGGTTTGACCAGGACACCGGCTTTCAACGCCTGGCATTACAAGTGGCGCAACGCGTGTATTTTGATTCGCAGCGCGTAACCCTGCCGTTTGAATCGCCGCGCACGGGCACCAAGTCTGACTGGATCTTCGGCGCAGAAGCGGCGCTGACCAATAAATTTACGACCCAGGCTGCCTTGCAGATTGACCCGTATCAGGGCAAGACAACCCAGGCCTATGCTGCAGCAAAATGGACGCCCAAGCGCCTGACGACGTTGTCGCTATCCTATCGTTACCAGCGCGATCCCTATGCGGATGAAGAGCGTACCAATATCAACCAGGGCAATCCGCTGTCCTACCAGTTGCAGGGCAAGGAAACGGTCAGTTTTGCCGGCCAGTGGCCCTTTACCAGCAAGCTGTACGGCGTGGGTCGGGTTGATTACTCTCTCAAGGAAAGCCGTGTCACCCAGCATATCCTGGGTGTAGAGTATAAAGGCGATTGCTGCTGGACCGGGCGAGTTGTTTTGAAACGTTACGCCGTTTCGAAAGAGGATTCGAATTCTGCTATATTCTTTCAGTTGGAATTGGCAGGGTTGGGCTCGGTCGGGAAAGATCCTATGGACTTGTTAAGACAGAATGTGCCCGGATACGAAAGTGTCAACACCCCCGTTCCGGCCAGGACATCATTTGAAAGGTATGAATAATGCGTAAATTGGGTTTCATGCGAACAGCAGTTGCTCTCGCCATCCCCGTTATTTTTATTGCTATGCCGCCGGCAACGCAGGCGCAGCAGGCGAAAAAAGGCGGGGCGTCGCAGCAGCGTGCGCCAGGGCAATTCGCTGATGGTATCGCGGCCGTGGTCAATAATGAAATCATCACCATGCGCGAGCTGCAGCAACGGATGGCCAGCAATCGCGTGACCACCGGCGGCCAGAGCCAGGCCCAGCAAATCGTATTGCAGGCAATGATTGACGAAAAACTCATGCGCCAGGATGCCGAGCAATATGGCATTAAGATCACTGATGCGCAATTGTCGCAGGCCATGGCCAATATTGCCCAGCGCAACAATCTGCCGCCTGAAAAGTTACGTCCGGCGATCGAGCAGATGGGTCTGAACTGGAATGACTATATTCGCAATCTTCGTAATGAGATGGTGATGGAAGAGTTGCGTACCAAGATCATTCAGAGTCGTGTCAACGTGAACGAATCCGATATTGATGCCTTTCTGAAACAGAATCCGACGGGTATTTTGCCTGGCCGCGAAGCCGAAAGACAGAGTCAGCCCAAGCCGCCACCGCAGAAGCAAGTTGTGGTCGAGCGCTCGTTTGTTCCCAAGGCGGTTGCCTTGCAGCATATCTATATTCGCGTGCCTGATAACTCGCCAGAGGATGTGGTTGCCGCTGCACGCAAGAAAGCAGATGCCGCGATGGCAAAACTGCGCCGCGGGTCAAGTTTTGAAAGCGTCGCCAAGGAATATTCCGACGGGCCAGAAGCGGCATCCGGCGGTAATCTGGGTATCCGCATGTTCGAAGACTGGCCATCGCTGTTTGTGAGCGTCACGAAAAAAGTGCCGGATGGACGAACCACCGGTGTTTTCAAGGCGCCCAATGGTTTTCACATTCTTAAGGTCGTAGAGCGTCGTGGCCTGGTGCAGGAAAACAAACGCGTCGTGACCGTGCAGCCGCCGGCGCCACCACCGCCACCGGTGCCACCTATTGAAAAAATGGCCAAGCAGCAGGGACCGGTGAACATTACCGAGACCAAGGTCAAGCATATTCTGGTCAAGATCACACCGGTCTTCTCTGACCAGCAGGCCCGTGCAAAAATAGATGATGTGCGCAATCAGATTGAGGGCGGCATGTCGTTCGAGGACGCAGCCAAGAAATTCTCGCAAGACACATCAGCGCCGCTGGGCGGGGAAATCGGCTGGATTCCGCCAGGTGTTTCCGATCCTGACTTTGAGAAGGCCATGAACGCTTTGCAGCCCGGCCAACTTAGTGCGCCAGTGCGTTCGAAGTTCGGCTGGCATCTGGTTACGGTCGAAGATCGTCGCAGCTCGGACAAACAGCCCGAAATTCGCCGTAATCTGGCGCGTCAATCGCTGTTCCAGAAGCGTGCTGAACCGGTCTATGAAGACTGGCTGCAACAGTTGCGTGCCAAAGCGTTTATTGACAACCGTCTGACGCAACAGAAAAGCAAGCCTTAGAGCAAAATAAGAATGGCAGTTCATCAGGCCCGCAAGCGCTTCGGTCAGAATTTTCTGACCGATGAAAGTGTGATCGAATCCATTGTGCGGGCGGTCAGCCCTGCGCGAGACGATACGGTTATCGAAATCGGGCCAGGCTTGTCTGCGCTTACCGGGCCGTTGCATGACCGCGTTGCACATCTGGATGTGATCGAGATTGATCGCGATCTGGCTGCGCGTCTGCGCAAGCGCTTTGCGCCCGAGCGGTTGACGGTGCATGAAGCCGATGCCTTGAAGGTGGATTTTGCGACCTTCGGTACAGACCTGCGTGTTGTCGGCAATCTTCCCTACAATATTTCCAGCCCATTACTATTTCATCTGGTCGCGTTTGCCGATCATGTTCGTGATCAGCATTTCATGCTGCAAAAAGAAGTGATCGCGCGCATGGTGGCCCGTCCGGGCGAGGGCGACTATGGCAGGCTTTCGGTCATGCTGCAGGTGCGCTACGATATGCAGCACCTGTTTGATGTGCCGCCCGAAGCGTTTGATCCGCCACCCAAGGTAACCTCTGCTATCGTACGCATGGTGCCTTTGCCGCCAACACGCGCACAGGCAAAAAGCGAACGCGCTTTCTCCCAGGCGGTGGCGCGGGCGTTTTCACAGCGGCGCAAAATGCTGCGACGGGTGCTGGCCGACTGGCAGATAGACTGGGCCCAGGTTGATATCAAAGAGACCGCCAGGGCAGAGGAATTGTCGGTGGCCGACTATATCCGGCTGGCTGATTACCTGGTCGACCAGGGTGTGCTGGCCTGACGGTCTGCGTTGCACAGCATACTCTGTTGCGCCCTAGATTCGTGACATTGCCGGCACATAGCCGCAAGGGCTGATCCGGCTTTTTTGATCCGACTTTTTAATTGTTATACGGCATTGCCTGGTGCTATTGCCTGGCAATATCGTTTCGCCGATATCGCTCAGCGACGGCGGGCAGGCGCATTCTTTCGGATCGTGCGCCTGCGCATAGCGTTCTTACCGGGCGCGGCGTCCCGCCAGGAACACCGCAACAATGTCCCGACTACGCTGCATCAGCAACTGTCGTGTCTGCTGCATGGTATCTTTCAGCGACATCGGCCCGCCGGGCAGGCTGAACGCCGCCGTAATTCCACCGTCATAGACTTTGGCGAAGTCTTCATGCAACGAACCGGCCAGGGCGATCAGTGGCACCTGATGCTTTTGGGTCAGGGCGGCAATGCCGGCTATTGTCTTGCCTCGCAGGGTTTGTGCATCCAGCCGGCCTTCGCCGGTAATAACCAGATCGGCCTTTTGTATGTGTGCATCCAGGCCCGCGTATTCCGCCACCACTTCTACGCCTGGCTTGAACACTGCTTGCAGATAGGCCAGCGCCGCAAAGCCCAGCCCGCCGGCAGCACCGGCGCCGGGTTGCTCACGCACATCATGGCCGGTCGCCTGCGCCGTCATATCGGCAAAGTGGCTCAGCGCTGCATCCAGAAACTGCACATCGTCCGCGTTGGCGCCTTTTTGCGGACCGAAGATGGCCGAAGCACCATGGTCGCCGCACAAGGGGTTGTTTACATCCGACGCAATCAGCCATTCTGTTTTGGCAACCCGGGGATCCAGACCGGACAGATCAATGGTTGCCAGTTCGTAAAGAGCGGCAGGCCCCTGTTCCAATGGCTTGCCGGCCTTGTCCAGAAACCGGATGCCCAGCGCGCAGAGCAGGCCGGTGCCGGCATCATTGGTGGCCGAACCGCCAAGCCCCAGTACAATCCGTCGGGCGCCCTGATCCAGGGCTGCAGAGACCAGCTGACCCAGGCCATAGGTGCTGGCGCGCCGCACATCGCGTTTGTCTTCGGCAATCTGCTCCAGGCCTGCTGCGCTGGCCATTTCAATCACCGCGGTGTCGTCATGCAGCATGATCCAGGCAGCCGTAATCGGTTCACCCAGCGCGTTGACGGTGTCCAGCGTCTGCAGCGGGGCACCGGTACTGCCTGCAATAGCTTCAACGGTTCCTTCGCCACCGTCGGCCATCGGCATCAGCACCAGGGTGGCATCAGGGGCCACCGTTTTGATGCCATCGGCAATGGCCTGGGCGACCCCGGACGAGGACAGACTCTCTTTGAACGAGTCCGGGGCAATCACGATATAAAGTGGTTCAGTCATCAAGAAAATCATCCATGCAGAGCAGTTTCATACTGTTGGTTGCACCGATCACGCCATAGTGGTCTCCCTGCAGGAGCAGCACCCAGTCGCCGCGATCGAGTGGTTGATATTTAAGCAATTGCGCCATCGCGGCCCGTGCAACATCGGTCTCCGTGACTGCCGCCGGATCAAAGTGGACCGGATATACGCCACGGAACATGGCAACGCGGTTGCGGGTGCTGTCGTGTGGGGTAAGGCAGTAAATGGGGACGCCCGAACGAATGCGCGACATGATAAGCGGTGTGTGGCCGCTTTCGCTCAGCGAGATAATGGCGCGCACCTGCTGAAAATGGTTGGCCGCATACATGGCTGCCAGCGCAATGGTTTCATCGAAGCGTGTAAACGTTTCTCCAAGCCGGTGGCCCGATTGCGTGGTGGTCGGATGTTTTTCGGCGCCCACGCAGATGCGCGCCATGGCCTTGACCGTTTCCACCGGATACAGGCCCGATGCACTTTCACCCGACAGCATCACGGCATCGGTGTAATCGAGCACGGCGTTGGCAACATCGGACACTTCAGCACGTGTCGGGAACGGATGATTGATCATCGACTCCATCATCTGCGTGGCAGTAATCACGAATTTATTCAGGGTTCGCGCGTGGCGAATGATTTTTTTCTGAATGCCGACAAGTTCGGCATCGCCCACTTCCACACCCAGGTCGCCGCGCGCAACCATGACGCCGTCGCTGGCGGTAATCAATTCGTCAAGGGCCTGGTCATCGGCAACGGCTTCGGCGCGCTCTATCTTGGCAATGATCCAGGCCGAACTGCCGGCCTCCTGGACCAGGCGGCGGGCTTCTTCCATATCGCGACCGTAACGCGGGAAAGACACGGCAACAAAATCCACACCAATCTCTGCCGCCAGCACAATATCGGCCTTGTCTTTTTCCGTCAGGCTGGGTGCAGACAGCCCGCCGCCGCGGCGATTGATGCCCTTGTTGTTGGACAGCTCGCCACCTGTGGTCACAGTCGTGTAAACGTTCTGGCCTTCGATGCGCACTACTTCCAGGATGATTCGCCCATCGTCCAGCAGCAATTCGTCACCTGGCCGGCAATCGGTAACCAGTTCGGGATAATCGATGCCGACGATTTGGGCGGTGCCCTTGTCATAGGGATAGTCGTTGGAGAGGATAAATTCCTGACCCTGTTCCAGTAATACTTTCTGGTTTTCAAAACGGGCGATCCGGATCTTCGGGCCCTGCAGGTCGCCCAGAATCGCAATATGCACGTCAAGCTTGGCTTCCAGCTTACGGATGATCCGGGCGCGTTCGCGATGGTCTTGCGCGTCGCCGTGAGAAAAATTAAAGCGGGCAACGTTCATGCCTGCCAGAATCATGGCTTCGATCTGGGCTTCAGATGCGGTGGCGGGGCCCAGTGTGGCAACAATCTTGGTACGGCGTCTGGTGCTAAGCTGCGTAGTCATGTAGGCGATTCCTCGGACGGACTCAACGGCGGGCAGCCGTTATGCTATATGTGATAAACGGCTGAATTCAACGCAGGCCGGTGCCGGCAGCAGTTAAATCTTTTCTCTCGATCAATTCGATTTTGTATCCATCAGGATCCTGCACAAACGCAATAACCGTTGTGCCGCCCTTGACCGGTCCGGCTTCGCGCGTGACATTGCCGCCGGCCTGTTTGACGGCCTCACAGGCGGCATAGGCATCGGGTACGCCGATTGCAATGTGGCCATAGGCATCGCCCATATCGTATTCGGAAACGCCATGGTTATAGGTCAGTTCCAGTTCGGCCTGATGGGGGTTGGCTTCAAAACCCAGGAAGGCCAGGCTGTATTTGTATTCGGGATTTTCCGAGCGTCGCAGCAGTTTCATACCGATAACATTTGTATAGAATTCAATGGATCGTTCCAGGTCGCCGACGCGTAACATGGTGTGTAGAAATTGCATGTTGTCCTCGTAATAAAGATGATGTGTTTGCGTCCTGCGGACGCGAGTTTCTATCATACACGATCGTTGTGCGCACAGCCGGCCCGCCGGTAAGTTTGGATGGTTGTTTGCGCGCCGGCGCCGATGGTTTTGCAACTGTCATATGGCGGAGTTCGCTGATGGTGCATCGTTGCGACTTCAATGGCAAAAAACAGGCAGTGCATCGCATGCAATGGCCGGTTCAAATCATTGCCGGTTCAAGTGATTATGCGGGAGTTGCGCTGCTGGACAGCAAAGGGGTTGGGTGCGTTTGCCCTGTTAACTTGTTATTGAAGATCGGGCGGCCATCGGGTTGGCGTCAGGCTTGCAGGGCGGGCAGGGCAGACATATCGGTTGTTTTCAGTTTCTGCATGGCCGCTTCGTAGCCCGGCAGGATGATGCCGACTTGATGCCAGAACCGCGCGCTGTGGTTCATTTGCTTCAAATGGGCAAGTTCATGCGCGATAACATAGTCAATAATATCCGGCGTGAAGTGGATCAGCCGCCAGTTAAGGCGAATGCTCCCGCTGCTATTGCATGAGCCCCAGCGGGCGCGGGCGCGCGACAGCCGCCAGGCTTGGAACCGCAGGCCGGCATCATTCGCAAGTGCGTGGATGCGCTGATCAAAATATTGTTGCGCCTGCGTTTGCAGCCAGTGTGCTGCGGCGGCGCGTCGCTGTTCTGCACTGGCATCGGCCGGCAAGGCAAGCCAAAGCGTATCCTGGAGCTGGGGGGCAAAGTGATCGCCATCAAAGCGTGCCTGGCGCGCGCCCGTATCAATGTCAATTGAAATAGTCGCGCCCAGATACGGCAGTTGCGTGCAGGCCAGCCAGGACTGTTGAGCCTGGTCGGCGGTCTCATTGCGCTGGCGCCAGAAGTCCAGTTTTTTCTGAATCCACTCGGCTTTTTCCAGCACCGCCTCGTCAATCTGTTTGAGTGAGACCCAATAGGGCGCCGTCACTCGCAACCCTTCGCTGCCGATCACAAAGCCTATACTGCGGCGTCTGCTGCGCGCCAGGGTAAAGGTAATGAGCCCGTGCACGGTTGCCACGGTGCGCAGACGTGCGCCATCGGGCAGGCCCGGGCCAGGTGTACGGAACAGTTCAGACTGCGACGTCATGATAGCGTTCGGGATTGAGCACACGCATTTCACCCTCGATCCAGTCGCGAACTTCTTTCATGACTTCGTCGGGTGTCCTGCCTGCCGGTTCAATCGGTGGGCCAAATGAAATGGTGACCAGCCCCGGTTTTTTGGTAAACGGTTTTTTAGGCCAGCATTCCCCGGCATTATGCGCAACCGGAATGATTGGCGTGTTGGCATGGACGGCCAGTCGCGTGCCGCCCAGCTTGTAGGTGCCTGCATGACCCGGCGGGATGCGCGTTCCTTCGGGAAAGAGCACCGGGGAACGGCCTTCGGCCAGGCGTTGCGTGCCAATTTCCATGACCTGCTGCATGGCGTTTTTCCCTTTTTGCCGATTGATCGCAATATTGCGCAAACTGGCCAGACCCCAACCAAAGAAAGGAATGTAATTGAGTTCCTTTTTATAGACGAAGCATGCTGGTCGGCGCAGAAACCAGGCAAAAAACATGGTCTCGTAGGTAGACTGATGTTTGCTCAGATAGATAACCGGCGCATCGGGAATATGATGCAGCCCCTTGAGTTCGTAGCGAATTCCGACAAATATTTTGGCGGCCCATATCACCATACGTGGCCAGCCTGCGGTATAGCGATAGCGCCAGATAAAGGGGAGCGGCAATACCAGCATGCAGCCCATAGCCCAGGGCACAACGGTGATTGCCTGAAAAAGCAGAAAAAGAACAGAGCGCAGAAAGAGCATGATCAGGATTCCATAAGCCAGCTTTCGACCACATCGGCCAGGGTCGGCCTGATTTGTACAGATTCGGGCAGAGCGGGGTCGTTGCGGGTCTTCTGTCCGTTGCCGGTTTCCACCAACCAGGTCTTGCAGCCAGCCACATGGGCAGCAGTGATATCCCTGAGGGAGTCGCCGACACACAACACGTCGCGGGCAGGTGCGTCGTAGCGTTTGAGTATGTCCAGGAACATGCCGGGCAGCGGCTTGCGGCAGCTGCAGCCGGCGTCCGGCAGGTGTGGACACATGAAAATGGCGTCAATGTGGCCACCCAGCGCAGCCAGTTGCTGGTGCATTTTCTGGTGAATGGCAGTCAGGTCATCGGGCGTGAATAACCCGCGTCCCAGGCCGGACTGATTGGTGGCCACAACCACTTTCCAGCCGGCGCGGCTAAGGCGGGCAATGGCTTCAAGACTGCCGGGCAGGGCTACCCATTCGTCTGCAGACTTAATAAAGTCAGGCCGATCTTCGTTGATGACGCCGTCGCGATCAAGAATGGCCAGCTTCATTGGGCCAACCTTGAAATATCGGCCACCAGATTCATGGTGGCGTGCAATTGCGACAGCAAGGCCAGTCGATTATTGCGAACGGCCGGGTCATCGGCCATTACCATCACATGAGTAAAGAAATCGTCTACGGCGCTGCGGGTTTGCGCCACGGCAGCCAGGCTTTTCTCAAAATGCCCCTGGGCAGCGTCAGCACGTGCCGTTGCTTCGATCCCCTGCAATGCATCGTACAGGGTCTTTTCGGCCGGTTCGGTGAAAAGGGACGGATCAATGGCAGGCAGACTGCCGTCGGTTTTCTTCAGCAGATTGCCGATTCGCTTGTTGGCGGCAGCCAGGCTTTCTGCTTCCGGTAACTGGGCGAACGCCGTTACAGCCTTGATCCTTGCGGCTACTTCCTGCAGTGCAGGCTGCACGGCGATTACCGCGTCCACCACCGATTTGGCGTAGTCACCACTGAGCTGGTTGCGATATCGTTCATAGATATAGGTCAGCACTTCGTCTGCCGTGTCCGAATGCAGTGTGCCGGGGTTGAAGGTGCTCATGGCAAACACCAGCAATGCAGGCATATTAAAACGTGTCGGGTTCGCTGCTGTGGTGGCCAGATAGCCGCCGGCCGCCAATTGTTCGACGGCACTGATAATGCCCAGCGCCGCGCGGCGCAGTCCGAACGGGTCGCGTTCGCCGGAAGGCTGCAGCCCGATGCCCCAGATGCCAACCAATGTTTCAATGCGCTCGGCAATGAACAGGACGGCTGATATCAGGTTATCGTCGTTGATGGGGGTATCAAAACGTGTGCGGTACTGGCCGTTGAGCGCCTGGACCACTTCGGGGGGCTCGCCATCGGCCTGGGCGTAGTAGCCGCCCATGATACCTTGCAGCTCGGGGAACTCGCCAACCATATTCGAGGTCAGGTCGGCCTTGGCAAGTTGCGCTGCGCGGTCGGCCAGGGCGACATTGGCGTTCAGGTCTTCGGCAAGGCGCGAGCTGATGCGGCGCAGGCGTTCAATACGGTCATGCTGCGAACCGAGCTTGTTGTGATAGACGATATTTTCCAGTTGCGCGACCCGCGAGGCCAGCGGCAGCTTTCTGTCGGTCTCGAAAAAGAACTCGGCATCGGCCAGGCGCGGGCGGATCACCCGTTCGTTGCCCTGGACAATATGATGCGGATCGTCCACCTGCATATTACTGACGATCAGGAATTTGTGAATCAGCTTGCCACTGGCCGGATCGAACAACGGAAAATACTTCTGGTTCAGACGCATGGTCAGAATCAGGCATTCCTGCGGCACGGCCAGAAACTTCTCATCGAACTGCCCGACATAAACGGTCGGGTGTTCCACCAAGGCAGTAACCTCATCCAGTAGCGGCGTTACCTCTGCTTCGTCACCCAGCGAAGCGCCCAATGTTTTTGCAGATGCATCAAGTTGCTGTCGGATGGCGGCGCGGCGCGCTTCGAAAGAGGCAATGACACGGCCCTTGTCGGCCAGCGTCGCGACATAGTCATCGGCATGAGCCAGCGTGATGGGGCCTTCGCTCATGAAGCGGTGGCCGTGGGTACTATTGCCGGCTTCGATCCCCAGAATAGTGACGGGCAAAACCGTGCTGCCGTGCAGGACGACCAGGCCATGGACCGGCCGCACAAAGCGTACGCTGGTCTGGCCGTCGGCCAATTGATAACGCATCATCTTGGGAATGGGCAGGTCGGCCAATGCTGATTCAATAGCAGCCTGCAGCACGTTTTGCAATTGCGCACCGGCAGCGGTGCCATGGGCAACCAGGTATTCCTGCTTGCCATCGGATTCGCGGGCAAGCTCTGCCGGTGTCAGGTGGGACAGATTCTTTGCCGCCAGCTTTTTCTGCAGGGCGGGCGTGGCCTGGCCATTTGCATCCAGACCCACCTTGACGGGCATGAGCTTTTCGGAAAACGGCTGGTCGGCAGCCACTGCCAGTACGCTGCTTAACTGCGCTGCCAGCCGGCGGGGTGTTGCATAGCATTGGGTCACGTTGTCGGGGCCCAGCAGATGCTGCTTGGCCAGGGCCTGTGCGAGGCTGTCGGCGAACACCTGGCCGAGCTTTTGCAGGGCCCGCGGTGGCAATTCTTCGGTAAACAGTTCAACAAGTAAGGGCGAATTCATGATACTGCCTTGTTATTCTTGAGCATGGGGAAGCCGAGTTGCTCGCGTGAATCATAGTAAGCCTGGGCGACCTTGCGCGACAAATTGCGGATACGGCCGATATAGGCAGCGCGTTCCGTAACGCTGATGGCGCCGCGCGCGTCCAGCATATTGAATGTGTGGGCGGCCTTCAGGACCGATTCGTAGGCGGGCAGAGCCAGCGGAATCTCGACCAGACGGGCGGCTTCCTTTTCATAGTCGTTAAAATGCGCAAACAACATATCTGTATTGGCATATTCAAAATTGTAGGTGGATTGTTCCACTTCGTTCTGGTGGAACACATCGCGATACAGCACTTGTTCACCATTGGGCCTCTCGGTCCAGACCAGGTCGTAAACGCTTTGTACATCTTGCAGATACATGGCCAGCCGTTCCAGGCCGTAGGTAATTTCACCCAGGGTAGCAGGGCAGTCCAGACCACCTACCTGTTGGAAATAGGTAAACTGGGTCACTTCCATGCCGTTGAGCCAGACTTCCCAGCCCAGCCCCCAGGCGCCGAGTGTGGGATTCTCCCAATCATCTTCCACGAAGCGGATATCGTGTTCCTGGGGGTTGATGCCCAGCGCCTTCAGAGAGCCGATGTACAGATCCAGGATATCCGGCGGCGCCGGCTTGAGGACGACCTGGTATTGATAATAATGCTGCAGACGGTTCGGGTTTTCGCCATAGCGACCATCCTTGGGGCGGCGCGACGGCTGCACATAGGCAGCATGCCACGGCTCGGGCCCGATGGCGCGCAGAAACGTGGCAGTGTGCGATGTACCGGCTCCCACTTCCATATCGTAGGGCTGCAGCAGGGCGCAACCTTGGGTATCCCAGTATTCCTGGAGTTTCAGGATAATCTGCTGAAAAGTTAGCATGGACGGACTCAAGATAATTAGAAAAAGCTGAATCGCCGATTTTAACGGATTTGCTGCGGTATTCGGCTGTTTCTTGCGAGATGGCAACCATATGGGCGGATTTTGCGCGCGGAATGATTTAAAGTTCTGGTATCCCGAAAATGGCAGTCTGGAGATCTCATGTCTGAATTAATCAAGTCTGAAATACGTGGTCGCGTCCTTATTCTGACGATCAATCGTCCCGAGGCGCGTAATGCGCTCACCTACGACACTTCATTTGCACTGGCCGATGCGCTGGATCGGCTTGATGCCGATGACAATCTGACCGTCGGTATTTTACGTGGTGAAGGCAATACCTTCTGCTCCGGCATGGATCTGAAGGAATTTGCTCGCACCCAGCGCCGTGCGGTGGTCCCGGGGCGTGGGCTGGGCGGGCTGGCTGAAGCGCCGCCAGCCAAACCGCTGATTGCCGCTGTTGAAGGTTATGCCCTGGCCGGTGGATTTGAGCTGGCCCTGGCCTGCGACCTGATTGTTGCTGCGGACAACGCCAGTTTCGGGCTGCCTGAAGTCAAGCGCGGTCTGGTTCCCGGATCGGGCGGCATGTTGCGCCTGCCGCGCCGCCTGCCGTACCACGTTGCCATGGAAGCGCTGCTGACTGGCGATATGATTGCTGCCAAACGCGCGCACGCTCTTGGTTTGGTCAACGATCTGGTAGAACCCGGCACTGCACTGGAAGCTGCGTTAAAATTGGCGGAGAAGATCGCTGCAAATGGCCCGCTGGCAGTTCGTACGGTCAAGCAGATCGTGACCGAGTCCCAGGACTGGCGCACAGACGACATGTTTGCCCTGCAAAACCCTCGCATGGCCCACATTTTTTCATCGGAAGATGCCAAGGAAGGCGCCACTGCCTTCGCCGAAAAACGTCCTCCCGTCTGGAAGGGCAGGTAATTTTTACTAGCAAATACATTCAATCATGACAACTGTAATCAAACAAGATGATCTGATCCAGTCTATTGCAGACGCAATTCAGTTCATCAGCTACTACCATCCGGCCGATTATATTCAGCATTTGGCCCGCGCTTATGAACGCGAGCAAAGTGCGGCAGCCAAAGACGCAATTGCCCAGATTCTGACCAACTCGCGTATGTGCGCCGAGGGCAAGCGGCCTATCTGCCAGGATACGGGCATTGTGAATGTATTCCTGAAAGTGGGCATGGACGTGCGTTTCGATCTGTCCTGTACCTTGCAGGAAGCGTGTGATGAAGGGGTACGTCGCGGTTACCTGGACCCGGACAACAAACTGCGTGCGTCGGTGCTTTCTGATCCGATTTTCGAGCGCAAAAATACCAAGGACAACACGCCCTGTATTTTGCATGTGGAACTGGTGCCGGGCAATACGGTTGATGTACAGGTCGCTTCCAAGGGAGGCGGTTCCGAGAATAAATCCAAGTTCGCCATGCTCAACCCCAGCGACTCCATCGTCGATTGGGTCTTGAAAACTGTGCCGCTCATGGGGGCGGGCTGGTGTCCGCCAGGCATGCTGGGCATCGGCGTTGGCGGTACGGCTGAAAAAGCCATGCTGATGGCCAAGCAGTCGCTGATGGAAGATATTGACATGTACGAACTTCTGGCCCGCGGCCCGCAAAACAAACTGGAAGAGCTGCGGATCGAACTGTATGAAAAAGTGAATGCATTGGGCATTGGCGCGCAGGGCCTGGGTGGTCTGACCACGGTGCTGGATATCAAGATCAATACCTATCCGACCCATGCGGCCTCTAAACCCATCGCCATGATTCCCAACTGCGCGGCGACTCGCCATGTGCATTTTGTGCTGGACGGATCGGGCGTGGCAAACCTGACGCCGCCATCGCTGTCCGACTGGCCTGATGTTCACTGGGCGCCTGATTACAATGCCTCCAAGCAAGTGAACCTGGATACACTGACCAAAGAAGAAGTGGCCAGCTGGAAGCCCGGCCAGACGCTGCTGTTGAACGGTAAAATGCTCACCGGCCGCGACGCGGCACACAAGCGCATTCAGGACATGCTGGCAAAAGGCGAACCGCTGCCTGTCGATTTCACCAATCGCGTTATCTATTATGTCGGTCCCGTGGATCCGGTGCGCGATGAAGTGGTGGGGCCTGCAGGTCCAACGACGGCTACCCGCATGGACAAGTTCACTGACATGATGCTGGAGAAAACCGGCCTGATCGCGATGATCGGCAAAGCCGAACGTGGTCCGGTCGCCATCGACTCAATCAAGAATCATCGCTCTGCCTATCTGATGGCAGTGGGAGGATCGGCCTATCTGGTCTCCAAAGCGATCCGCGGTGCCAAAGTGGTCGGGTTCGAAGACCTGGGCATGGAAGCGATTTACGAATTTGACGTGAAGGATATGCCGGTGACGGTTGCCGTTGACTCAAGTGGCACTTCGGTGCACAAGACGGGGCCGCGCGAGTGGCAGGCAAAAATCGGCATTATTCCGGTACCTGCATGATGTATTGAAGTTTCATTCAGGAGAAATAAAAAGGCCTGCAGCCTGGCGCTGCAGGCCGTTTTTGTTTGGCGCATCCGTCCGATGGCGTCATGACGTTGCCAACGCCGCCATGGGGCGCAGTTTCAGGCCGGATGGATGGGCCTGGCACAGGTGAGATTGCGGCAAAGGATTGTCATTATCGTCAACGTACCAGCCCCTGGTTTTTTAACCAATCCTGGATCAGTTCTGATATTTGCCGGGAATTGGTGTCCATCATCAGCATGTGGCTGTTGCCATGAATTCCCTTGGCCGGCAGATCCAGCAGGTCACCGTGGCCGCCAGCCTGGTTCAAAGCAGCGCGGAAACGTTCCTGACGCTCCTTGATGCTCTTCCAGAATGGGTAGTCTTGAATGTAATCGCCCCAGACCCATAACATCGGCACATTGCGCAAGGGCGTCAGATCCGTTTTATCAGGATCCGGTGAACCGCTGGGTTCGACCAGTACTACGGCCTTGACTTTTTCCGGGTATTTCAGTGCCGAGGTCAGTGCAAAATTGCCGCCCTGGCTATGCACAACGATCACGCATGGGCAAGCTTGTTGCACATACTGGTCATAGGCGCGCTGCGTGCGTTCGTCGTTGGTCGCCCAACGCGGTATGCTTTGCTTGGTGAACTGGTCAAAGTCGGCGATGGGGAACAGGGTGCCAGGGATGGCCTGCCGAGATTTCGGATCGCTCGCATAGGTCTTGCCAATGCGGAACAATTCCCAGGCTTCCTTTTTGCTGCGGAACACCGGTTCTCCCTGGAAAATTTCAGGATAGCGCGCCCATGATGCACGGCCGCGTTCGACCGCATCGCTTACATACACACTCCAGCCGTCGCGCAGAAAATCCATTTCCCAGCCGGGTTTGCCGTCAGGCTTGGTTTCGTACGTCGTACCCGATAGCCCACCGCCGTGCCACAGCAACATGGGTGCGCTGGCCCGCGGATTTTCCAGGATGGTGTAACGCGTGTACATTTGCCCGGCGACAAAATCGCCATTGGGATCCAGCGTTACCGGTGGCGAGCCCGGGCTATACACCATTTTCTTGGTCGGCAGACCTTTTAGCGTGACCTGCTCGCCACCGATGTGATAGCTGCCGACTTCCTTTACGCTTAGCCCGCCGGTTTGCGCGCATCCGGCCAATAGTGCGATGGCTGGCAGCGCCAACGCTACAGTTCGCATAGCAATACCCATGTTGTCTCCTCTTGCGGCTTAATCCCGGTGAACGCCAACGGCGCCATGCTCTCGGCCGCTTAACGAATGCACGACGGATGTTTTGTCTATTTTCGAAGATTATAAGTGGTAGCTTGGGTAATAGTGGGAAATGGTAAGTAGCGGCACACCAGAAAACGAAATGGGCGTCTGCATCGCCAAGCCCGCAACGTCATGTGATACGCCGGCTCTCATTCTGATATTCATCAATGCAGCCTTTTTGATCTTCGTTTATTTTTCCAAACGAGCAAGCGGGGTCACGATCAAAGTGGCAGATCAACGCTCGTGCTGGTTGAGTGAAAAAGCAAGTCGTTTCGCTTTCAAACGCATCAACATGTAAGCACTTGAGGTACTTGAACATGTCCAATCGCAGGGAGAAAAATTGTCAGATGACGCCGTGTAGCCGTTCTGCAGCATACGTAAGGTCCCGCCAATAATTAAAAGGAGCAGACAGAAGTATGAGCGAATACAGGTGCGGTGTCGTGTCGAAAGCACACATCATGCGTTCGGTGGCAGGTGGCTTTTGCCAGGGATGTCACGACAAGCGTGCGCCGCTTTCCATAATTTTCTTTATGTAGTGTTTTATCCATTCAATTGAGCCTTGTATTGCTGCGGCAAGGCTGGCTTTTTTACCTGGTAGAGGAAGGAAATGGTAATGAAGAGATGTTTTTCGCGCATCGTGGTCTCAATGCTGTGCGCAGGCGCGGCGACAACCGCACACGCAGCAGGGGACACCTTGATTTATTGTTCATCGGCAAGCCCGGCCGGATTCGACATCGCGCAATATGTCGCGGTCACCGATTCCGAGGCATCGGCCGCAACAGTTTTTAACGGTCTGGTCGCCTTCAAACGAGGCGGTACAGAAGTGATCCCGGCGCTGGCCGAAAAATGGGACATTTCTGCAGATGGCTTGGTATATACGTTCTATCTGCGTCGCGGTGTCAAATTCCATACCACGCGCTTTTTTACGCCGACACGGGAGTTTATCGCAGACGACGTGGTCTATACTTTCGAGCGCATGATGCGCAAGGACCACCCGTTTCGCCAGGCCTATCCGGCAGATTTTCCGTATTTCACCGACATGGGCCTGGATAAAAATCTGAAGTCGGTGGAAAAAATGGATGACTATACCGTGAAGTTCACGCTCAATGAAGTGGACGCGCCATTTTTGCAGAACCTGGCCATGTCGTTTGCTGTTATCCATTCCAAAGAATACATGGAAAAGCTGCTTGCCGATGGCAAACCGGAACTGATCAACCAGCAGCCGCTGGGCACCGGACCATTCGTGTTTCAACGCTATCAGAAAGACGCACAGATACGCTTCAAGGCCAACAAGGAATATTGGAACAAGGAAGACGGCCCCATGGTGGATAATCTGGTTTTTTCCATCACCAAAGATTCGGCTGTGGCTGCGCAGAAACTCAAGGCAAACGAATGCCATATCGCGTACGGTCCCTTGCCGGCAGATATCGAGCTACTCAAAAAAGATCCCAACATCAAGATTTTATCCGGCCCCGGCTTTAACGTGGGTTACGTTTATTACAACACGGAAAAAGGACCATTGAGCAAACCGCAGGTGAGGGTGGCGCTGGATATGGCCATCAACAAGCCTGCGATTATCAAGGCCGTGTATCGCGGGCAGGGCGTATTGGCCGAGGGCCCCATGCCCCCCAGCCAATGGTCCTATGATGATACGATCAAAAGTCGTCCGCACGATCTGGAAAAGGCCAAAGTCCTGCTGGCGCAGGCAGGCTATCCTGACGGATTTGAGCTGAGCTTGTGGGCATTGCCGGTGGCGCGCCTGCACAATAGTCGCCTGACGGCGGAACTGATCCAGGCCGACTGGGCCAAAATTGGCGTCAGGGTCAAGCTCAATACCTATGAATGGGGTGAATACCTTAAGCGCGCCCGGCAGGGAACCCATGATGTCATCATGGTCGGCTGGGTAGGAGACAACGGCGATCCGGACAACTGGCTGGGCAATCTGCTGTCATGCAATTCAGTGGGTGGCAGCAATTTTTCGCGTTTTTGCTATAAACCGATGGATGAACTGCTGAACAGTGCAAGACGTCTGACCGATAAACAAGAACGCACCAGACTGTACAAAGAGGCGCAGAAAATCTTTCATGAACAAATGCCCATGTCGCCGATCGCCACAGCGCTCGTGAACGTACCCTTGAGCAAGAAAGTCGACGGCTTCAAGATCAATCCTTTCGGCATCTACCAATTTTTCGGCGTCAGCCTGAAATAGACAAACCGGCACGCTCCCGTCTGCAATGCATACGCCGTGCGATGGGCCGGTGTGCGCGCAAGGGCGGGAGAATCATATGGTTACATAATGACCCTGATTGTGTTCAAGGATCGCGCTTTTTAAGACGGCGGCTTTGGGTATTTCCTAATTGTTTCCACGATCAGCGGTCTGTAACCTTGCGCTGTTCAAGTCAGCCCCCGCATGATTGCGGCACGAGGCTGGCTTTTTACCTTATTTTCAAAGGAACTGTAATGAAGATAAATGCGACACGCATGATTCTGACAGCCCTGCTAGGTGGACTTGCGACAACAGCGCAGGCGGCAGGCACACTGGTCTATTGCTCAGAAGGCAGCCCGGCCGGTTTTGATACAGCACAATATAGCGCCGGTACCGATTTCGATGTCTCTGCCGAAACAGTCTACAACGGGCTGGTGGGTTTCGAGCGTGGCTCCACTGAAGTGATCCCGGCACTGGCTGAAAAATGGGATATTTCCGAAGACGGGCTGGTGTACACCTTCCATCTGCGCCCAGGCGTCAAGTTTCAGACTTCGCGCTTTTTCACCCCCACGCGCGGGCTGACGGCAGATGACGTGGTGTATACGTTCCAGCGAATGATGAGTAAGGATCATCCGTTTCGTAAGGCTTATCCGACCGAGTTCCCATACTTTACTGATATGGGTATGGACAAGAACCTGAAGTCGGTGGAAAAAGTGGATGATCATACGGTCAAGTTCACCCTGAACGAAGTGGACGCCGCGTTTGTGCAGAACATGGCCATGCCGTTTGCCATTATCCATTCCAAGGAGTATCTGGAAAAACTGCTGGCCGACGGCAAGCCTGAGATGATCAACCAGCAGCCACTGGGTACCGGGCCGTTCGTTTTCGAGCGCTACCAGAAAGACGCCCAGATTCGCTACAAGGCCAACAAGGACTATTGGGACAAGAAAGAGGGTCCGCTGGTGGATAATCTGATCTTTGCCATCACCAAAGATCCTTCTGTACGCGCCCAGAAGCTCAAGGCCAATGAGTGTCAGCTGGCTTCGTATCCCTTGCCGGCCGATGTTGAACGCCTCAAGCAGGATCCCAATCTGAAAGTGCAGTCCAATCCCGGCTTTAACGTGGGTTTCATTTATTACAACACCGAAAAAGAGCAATTAAAGAAACCCGAAGTGCGGATCGCGCTGGATATGGCCATTAACAAACCGGCTATTATCAAGGCGGTCTATGGCGGGCAGGGCGTATTGGCCGATGGCCCCATGCCGTCCAGCCAGTGGTCCTATGACGACACGATCAAAAGCCGACCGACAGACGTGGCTAAAGCCAAGGAATTGCTGGCCAAAGCCGGCTACCCCGAGGGGTTTGAGATGGGCTTGTGGTCTTTGCCCGTGGTGCGCCCCTATAACCCGAATGGCCGCCTGATGGCAGAGATGATCCAGTCGGATTGGGCCAAAATCGGTGTCAAGGTCAAAATCAGTACCTACGAGTGGGGCGAGTATCTTAAGCGCGCCAAACAGGGTACGCATGACGCCATCATGGTGGGGTGGACCGGCGATAACGGTGACCCGGACAATTGGCTGGGCAACCTGTTGTCGTGCAACTCGGTCGGTGGCGTCAATTATTCACGCTTCTGTTATAAACCGTTTGATGACCTGGTGGTCAAGGCCAAGCGTGTGACCGACAAGCAAGAGCGCACCAAACTGTACAAGGAAGCCCAGAAAATCTTCCATGAACAGATGCCCATGTCGCCTATCGGCACATCAATCGTGAATGTCCCCATGAACAAGAAAGTCGAAGGCTTCAAGATCAGTCCTTTCGGCCTCTTTCAATTCTATGGCGTCAGTCTGAAGTAACGATTTCGACTTTTGCAGGAGCCAAAACGAAGGCTGCCCCGAGCGGGCGGCTTTCGCTTTGTCATATGTTTTTTCAGGACACGTGTAATAGAACCGGTCATATCTCATATGGCCTGCGTGTCCACGGAGGCTGGCCTCATGTTTTCCTTTATTCTCCGACGTCTGGCGATTCTGATGCCGACATTTTTCGGCATCACGATCTTGACGTTTCTTCTTATTCATATGATTCCCGGTGATCCGGTGATGACGATGCTGGGTGAACGCAATGTTGACCCGGAAATGTACAAATCCATCATGGCGCGGCTTGGGCTGGATCAGCCGCTGCATATCCAATATCTGAACTATCTGGGCGGTTTGCTGCAGGGTGATTTTGGCAAGTCTTTTTCCAGCCAGAGTAGTGTCTGGGGAGAATTTGCATCCCTGTTTCCGGCCACGCTGGAGCTGGGTATCTGTGCCCTGTTGTTTGGCACGGTCTTCGGCATTTTGCTGGGCGTGCTGGCCGCCATCAAGCGTGGCACATTCCTTGACCATGGGGTCATGGGCTTGTCGCTGACCGGATACTCCATGCCGATTTTCTGGTGGGGCTTGATGCTGATCATGCTGTTTTCGTCCTATCTGGGCTGGACGCCGGTTTCTGGCCGTATCAGCCTGACCTATGACGTGCAGCCCTATACCGGCTTCATGTTGATCGACTCGGTGATCGCGCAGATCCAGGACCCCGAATACAACAGCGGCGCTTTCCTGGATGCGGTCATGCACCTGATTCTGCCCTCTGTTGTGCTGGGCACCATCCCGCTGGCGGTCATCTCGCGGATGACTCGCTCTTCCATGCTTGAAGTCATGGGCGAAGATTATGTCCGAACCGCCAGGGCCAAAGGGCTGTCGCCACGACGAGTCATCTTTGTCCATACGTTGCGCAACGCCATGATTTCCGTGGTAACAGTGATTGGTCTGCAAATCAGCACGCTGATTGGCGGCGCCGTGCTCACGGAAACTATTTTCTCCTGGCCGGGCATCGGCAAGTGGCTGGTTGATGCCATTTTCCGGCGCGACTACCCGGTGGTGCAAAATGGCCTGTTGATCGTGGCCGTCCTGATCATCCTGGTCAATCTGGTGGTGGACATCGTTTATGGTGTTGTCAACCCACGGATCCGTCATGCAAAGTAAGGACGACATCATGAATCAACTCTCTGTGGCAGAAACCGGCGCAGCAACGACCAGCGTCATCTCGTATCCGTCGCCCCTGCGCGAGTTTATCGTCAGCTTTTCCAACAACCGTGGCGCGGTTGCCGGCTTCTGTTTTCTGGTGCTCATGGTGCTGGCCGCCGTGCTGGCGCCCTGGCTGGCTCCGTATGATCCCTTGATGCAGTTTCGCGATCATATGCTGCAACCGCCGGCCTGGCAGCAAGGAGGCAGCGCCGCCTATCTGCTGGGCACCGATGAAGCGGGGCGGGACATTCTTTCGCGACTGATGCATGGCGCACGGCTGTCGCTGGTCATTGGCTTTTCAGCTGTGATTATCACACTTGTGCCGGGCATTCTGCTTGGCCTGCTGGCGGCTTTTTTTCCGAATACGGCAGGGCGGGTGCTTATGCGCATGGCCGACATTATGATGTCTTTGCCATCGGTTCTGCTGGCCATTGCGATCATGGCGGTACTCGGTCCCGGTATCACAAATGCAATGATTGCGATTGCGGTCGTGGGCCTGCCCGGTTATATGCGTATTGTGCGTGCCTCGGCCATGAGCGAACTGAGCAAGGACTACGTCATGGCATCCAGGGTCACTGGCGCCGGTGTACTGCGTCTGATGTTTATCACCGTACTGCCCAACTGTATGGCGCCGCTGATCGTGCAGGCGACGCTGGGGTTCTCTTCGGCCATCCTGGACATCGCAGCCCTGGGCTTTCTGGGGCTGGGTGTGCAGCCGCCGGCACCCGAGTGGGGCACAATGCTTGCCACGGCGCGCGATTACATTACCAGTGCCTGGTGGGTGGTCACCTTTCCCGGCCTGACCATTCTACTCACGGTGCTGGCCATCAATCTGGTGGGCGATGGCCTGCGCGATGCGCTGGATCCCAAACTGAAGCGCGCAGCATAGGAGACACGAATGAGTTTATTGAACATCCGTAACCTGTGCGTGCGGTTTGGCACCAAAGACAAACCCTTTCTTGCTGTCGATGGGGTTGATTTGACTGTAGACCAGGGCGAGCTGCTGGGTATTGTGGGCGAGTCCGGTTCGGGCAAATCGGTGTCCATGATGGCGATGATGGGCTTGCTGGACGGGCAGGGTAACGTGACTGCGGAGCAGATGCTGTTTGATGGACAGGAACTGTCTGCGTTGACTGCCAAGCAAAAGCGCAAGATCATCGGCAAAGATATCGCCATGATTTTCCAGGATCCGATGACTGCGTTAAATCCCAGCTATACCGTTGGCTTTCAAATCGAGGAAGTACTCAAGGTGCATATTGGCCTTGATCGCAAGGCTCGCCGCAAGCGCGCCATTGAACTGATGCGTGAAGTGGAAATTCCCGATCCCGAACGCCGTCTGTCGGCTTATCCGCATCAGCTATCCGGCGGGATGAGCCAGCGTGTGGCCATTGCCATGGCGATCGCCTGTGAGCCGCGCTTATTGATTGCCGACGAACCTACTACTGCACTGGATGTGACGATCCAGGCGCAAATCATGGACTTGCTGCTACGTTTGCAAAAAGAACGCGGCATGGCTTTGCTCATGATTACGCACGACCTGGCGGTCGTCTCGGAAGTTGCGCAGCGTGTGGTGGTCATGTATGCAGGACAAGTTGCCGAAACCGGTGCGGTGCGGGACGTTTTTTTTGAACCGGCGCATCCGTACACGCGGGCATTGATTGCCTCTATTCCTGAATCGTGTCGTGGTTCGCGGCGTTTGTCTACGCTGCCTGGCATGGTGCCCGGGCAATATGATCGCCCGTCGGGCTGTCTGCTTTCGCCGCGCTGTCCTATCGCCCAGGAGCGTTGCGTGCGTGAACGTCCGGAACTGATCAGCTATGGCGACAGGGCGGTGCGCTGTCATACGCCGCTGGTGCCCTTGCAGGAAATCAAGTCATGAATGATATCGTATTGAAAACAGAAAACCTGACGCGCTATTATGATGTGTCGCAAGGGTTTATGAAACCGCGTGCCACGCTCAAGGCGCTCAATGGCGTGTCGCTTTCATTGCAGCGGGGTAAAACCCTGGCGGTGGTGGGCGAATCCGGTTGCGGCAAATCGACGCTGGCGCGGCAGATCACCATGATTGAGGCACCGACCGCCGGGACATTGTGGCTCGACGGGGATCAGGTAGATGCCGGATCGTCTTCTCAGATCAAGGCCTTGCGCAGCAAGGTGCAAATGGTGTTTCAGAATCCCTATGGTTCGCTGAACCCGCGCCGCAAGATTGGCGATCAGCTGGAAGAGCCGCTGATTATCAACACCAGCCTGAAAGGCGCCGAACGCAAGGAACGCGTGCGTGACATGATGCAGCGTGTCGGCTTGCGCCCCGAGCACTATTATCGTTACCCGCATATGTTCTCTGGTGGTCAGCGCCAGCGTGTGGCTATTGCCCGCGCCATGATGCTGCGTCCCAGTATCGTCGTGGCCGATGAACCCACTTCGGCACTGGATGTATCCATTCAGGCGCAGGTGCTCAATCTTTTCCTTGATTTGCAGGATCAATTGCATACGTCATATGTATTCATTTCCCACAATCTGTCGGTGGTAGAGCATGTCGCTGACGAGGTCATGGTGATGTATCTGGGGCGGGTTGCAGAAAGCGGGCCGAAACAGACCTTGTATGAAAAGCCCTTGCATCCATACACGCAGGCGCTGCTGTCGGCAACACCTTCTATCTATCCGGAAAAACGGACCGTGAAAATCAAGATTGAAGGTGAATTGCCGTCGCCGTTGAATCCTCCATCGGGGTGCACTTTTCATAAACGTTGTCCGCATGCGATCGCACTGTGCAGTGATCAGGAGCCGCTATTACGCGAAGTGGATGGTCGGCAGGTTGCCTGTCATCTGGCCGAGCAGTTTGTATAAGCCGCTGTGGCTGCGTGCAAGGGCCTGTGGTTGTTTTGCAGGTAAGATCGCTGCAGTATGGTCGCCGCAGTTGCCCGTATAAGGTACGCGGGGTCGAGCGGATTGTATGGTTTTATGATTGTTCGATTACGTGTTCACACGATTGCGTCGGGCGGGGACCACGCCTCAATCTGCGCGTCACTCTGGCCGATCCGTGTAACGGCGATACAGGGCTATCGGCTGCGCGTCGCATTCAGCCAGCCACTGGCTGATGGGCCGTTCATGCAACACAATGTCAGGTGCAATATCCAGCAACGGGCGCAGCACAAACGCGCGCAGGTGCATGCGCGGGTGCGGCAAAATCAATTGCGTGGTGTCCTGTACCAGGTCGTCATAGGTCAGGATATCCAGGTCCAGCGTGCGAGGCGCATTGCGATAGGGGCGTGCCCTGCCATGGTTCAGTTCAATGGTCTGCAGTGCCTGCAGCAGGTCCGGTGCAGATAACTTGGTGGCTACCCTGGCCACGGCGTTGATGTAGTCGGGACCCGAAGAATCTATCGGGGCCGTGCGGTACAGGTCGGAAACCTGATGCAAAACAGTATGGGGCAGGGCGGCAATATCGTCCAGTGCCCGATACAATGTGTCTTCACTTTCACCCAGGTTCGATCCCAGGCCAATATAGGCGCTGTGCACGGGGCTATGAAGCCGCGGGGCGGCTTGAGCTTGTGTTCCCGGCGGAACTATCGCCGCTGGTTGCGTTTCCTTTGCTCGCATTGCTGCGCCGTTTGCGCCGCTTGCGTGGGGTGGTCGCTGGCCCGGCCGCCTGTTGTTCGGCAGTAAGCGCTTCAATCATTTGCGCACGATCTCCAGGATTGGCATCGGCCAGATCCATCCACCATTGCGCAAGCACGCTGTCAAATTCATTGCAGGCAGCACGCAACTGCAGGAAATCACACGCAGCGCGAAAGCGCGGTTGCTCTGTCATGCGCCAAATTTGTTTGGGTATGCGGCGTTCAAAGCGGGGCTGCATAAACCAGATCTCCCGCATGTCTGCAGTGTGCCGACGCTGGATGGCCATTTTACTGATATGGGTGTCGATCACCAGATCGGCCGCCTGGCTTAGCGCGGGTATCGGATGTTCCTTGCGCTCCAGGTTTTTCTTCCAGTTAATATCGACCAGTCGCCACAGCAGTGCTGCAAACAGAAAGCTCGGGCTGACCGATTTGCCGGAACGAACCCGATGATCGGTGCGCTCCAGCGTTAATTGTACGAATTGTTCGCCGCCGGGTTGCCTGAGCACCTGATCGATCAGCGGTAGCACGTTTTCGTGCAGTCCTTCCTTGCGCAATTGTTCCAGCGCGACAATTGCATTACCACAGGTCAGCAGCTTGAGCGTCTCATCAAACAGGCGCGAGTCAGGCACATTTTTGATCAGTCCGGCCAGATTGCGAATCGGGGCCTGCGTTGCCGGTTCGATCGTGCCATTCAGTTTGGAGGCAAAGCGAACGGCGCGCAACATCCGCACCGGATCTTCGCGAAAACGCTTTTCCGGGTCGCCGATCATGCGCACCAGATGATTTTTCAGATCAGCCACACCGTTATGATAATCAATGACTGTTTCCTTGACCGGGTCGTAATAGAGGGCGTTGAGCGTGAAATCACGCCTGGCAGCGTCCTCCTGCTGCGTACCGAACACGTTGTCATTCAGGATACGGCCGTCAGCATCGGTATGCTGGTCTCCTTGCGAGGGGGCGCGGAATGTGGAAGTCTCGATGATTTCCTGGCCGAAGACAACGTGCACCAGCTGGAAACGCCTGCCAATGATGCGGGCACGCCGGAACAGCGGGCGGATTTCTTCGGGCGTGGCGCTGGTGGCAACGTCAAAATCCTTGGGCTCGTAACCCAGGACCAGGTCGCGCACTGCACCGCCAACGATAAATGCATCGTAGCCCTTTTGCTGCAGCACTTCGCACACCTTGATGGCGTTGCGCGAGACCAGGCGTCGGTCAATCTTGTGCTGCTCGTGGGAGTAGACCCGGTGTTTATCTTTCAGGATGGGCGCGGCAAAAAGCCGGCTGACGAATGTGCGAATGGTATTTTTGATCATGTGATTGTTTTTGTTGGTCCCTGTTATTGCAAAGGAAATAGATCCAGCACCGGCCAGCCTTTTTTATTTGCCAGTTCACGTAGCGGCGGCACCGGGTTGGTTGCAACCGGATGGGTCACCGCTTCAAGTAGCGGGATATCGTTCTGGGAGTCGCTATAGAACCAGCTCTCGGTAAATTGTTCAAGCGTCAGACCCATGCTGCCCAGCCATTCATTGACGCGGGTGACCTTGCCGTCCTGATAACTGGGCGTGCCGACAACCTTGCCGGTGTAGCGGCCGTTTTTGTATTCCGGAACCGTACCGATGACATGCGGAATGCCAAAGGCACGGGCAACCGGCGCGATGACAAATTCATTGGTTGCCGATACCAGGCAACACAGGTCGCCCTGTTCCAGATGTTTTGCCACCAGGGCCACCGCCTTGTCCTGCATGGCGGGCCTGACCACTTCGTGCATGTACTGTTCGTGAAAGCGCGCCAGTTCATACGGCGTATGCAGGTTCAGAAAACTCAGCATGAATTCGACCGATTCTTCTATTTTCAGCGTGCCCGCAGTGTATTTTTCCATGAGTTCATGGTTTTTGGCCTGCACGACCTTGGGATCGCCGCCCCAGCCATTGCGGGCCAGGAAATCTACCCAGTGTCGATCAGTATCGATTGGCAGCAGGGTATGGTCAAGGTCAAACAGGGCGAGTCGTTGCGTCATAGTCTAATAGATGTGTTTTTCAGGAATGTCTGGATTGAAGGTAGGATTTTAACAAGGGAACGGTGATTGATCGCTTTTCAGCAAGCGAATAGCGATCAAGGGCGTCAAGCAGTGATGACAAGGCACTCATATCACGGGCGTAATAGTTGAACATCCAGTTGGTCACCTCGGCGCTAAGCGGAATGCCTTTGTCCGATGCCCGTTGCAGCAGCGCGCTGCGGCGTTCATCGTCGGTCAGGGTCTCAAGACGATAAACCAGGTCCCAGGCAAGGCGCGTGCGCAGATCTTCGCGTACTTCCAACTGGCGCACAGCGCACGGGCCACTGGCAAGCAGGGTAAAGGCCTCGGGCGTATGCTGGCTGGTCTTCCATAGATTGAACAGGCCGAACAGGGCCGCCGCCTGTGCCTCGGAGAGATTCTGTACGTCGTCCACTGCGATGATGCTTCCGGGCGGAACAGGTTCACCCGGGTCTGGCAGAATATCGGTTTCCGTATTCAGATAAAGGCCGTGTCGGCGCGTGGCAGCGCGCAGCAAATGGGTTTTGCCGCTGCCGTGTTCGCCCCAAAGATAGATGCTCTGTCCGGCTGTGACGCCAAGCAGGCGGCTGACTGTTTCGCTATTGCGGCCCGTCACGAAATTGTCGAAACGGGGCGGCACGACAGGCAGGACGTCCAGGATAAGTTGTTCTTTCATGTCTTATAAAAATCACTGCGACGATACTGGCCGTATACACGGCGGATCAGCACCGACAGGGCGGCGCTGATGGGCAGGGCCATCAGCACCCCGAAGAAACCGAAAATCTGTCCGAAAACGAACAGTGCAAAAATAATGACCAATGGGTGCAGGCCGATACGTTCGCCCATGATTTTGGGCGTCAGCACCATGCCTTCCAGGATCTGCCCGAGGCCATAGACGATGGCCACGGAAATCAGGCCATAATAATTGTCAAACTGCAACAGTGCCGACAGAATGGCCAGCAACAGGCCGAAGGTGACACCCAGATAGGGAATGAACACCAGCATGCCGGTTAATACCCCGATCGGAATCGCACTTTCGAACCCTGCCAATGACAGGCCGACACTATAGTAGACGGCCAGGATCAGCATGACCAGAATCTGGCCGCGCAAAAAGCTGGATAACAGGCGATCAATATCGCGAAATACGCTAAGGGTACCATCCAGATAGCGTCGCGGAATGACTTCACGGATAGACAGAATGAACTTGTCCCAGTCAAACAGCAGATAAACCAGCACCACGGGCGTGATCAGCAGGTTTACGAAAAAGAAAATCACTGCCGATCCACTGGACTTGGCGTAGGTGATAATGGTTGTTGTCAGGCTGTCGGTGCCGGTAATGGCATCCTGCAACACTTCCCTGATCTTGAGGATGTCGATTTCGGCCGATACGCCAAACAGCTGATTCAGGCGGGGCGCCAGGTTGATATTGTACTGCGCAACCCAGCCGGGCAACTGTTCAATGGCCAGCCCCACTTCCTTGCGCACCAATGGGATGACAATCAGCAGCACCCCCAGGATGACGGCAAACAACAGAAAAAACATGATGCCGACGGCCAGCCAGCGTGGTAATTTGAGGGCGACAAGCATGTTGACGCCCGGCACCAGAATGTAGGCCAGCGCCATGCCAAGCATGAATGGCGTCAATACAGGCGACAGGACATACAGGACAACGAGTAGTACCAGGCCGACTCCTGACCAGAGAAGGGTCTGTTTCCGGCGCAAAATATATTCGTTCATCGTAAAATAAGGCCTTCCTGTTCGATTAATTGACATTTTACATATTTAGGCAGCCTGCTCATGACAAATTCAAACAAATCTTCCTTAACGTATCGCGATGCGGGGGTAGACATCGACGCCGGGGATGCGCTGGTTGACCGGATCAAGCCGCTGGCGGCCAAAACCATGCGCGAAGGCGTCATGGCGGGTATTGGCGGTTTTGGGGCGTTGTTTGAAGTGCCGAAGAAATTTCGCGAGCCGGTGCTGGTTTCCGGAACCGACGGTGTTGGCACCAAACTGCGCCTGGCCTTTGAGTGGAACCGCCATAGTACAGTAGGCATAGACCTGGTGGCCATGAGCGTTAACGATATCCTGGTGCAGGGCGCAGAACCGCTGTTCTTCCTGGATTATTTCGCTTGTGGCAAATTGTCGGTCGACACTGCTGCCCAGGTCGTGGGTGGTATTGCCAAGGGCTGCGAGTTGTCCGGTTGCGCCCTGATCGGTGGTGAAACGGCTGAAATGCCGGGCATGTATCCCGATGGCGAGTATGATCTGGCCGGCTTCGCCGTGGGCGCGGTCGATAAATCGGCCATTATCAATGGCAAAAGCATTATTGAAGGCGATCGTATCCTGGGCCTGGCCTCAAGCGGCGCGCATTCCAATGGTTTTTCGCTGATCCGCAAGATTCTGGATCGTGCCGGCGCCCGTCCGGATGATGATTTCCATGGCCAGCCACTGGCTGACGTGGTCATGGCGCCCACCCGCATCTATGTAAAACAGGTGCTGGCAGCACTGGCCCAACATGGCACCGCAATCAAGGGCCTGGCACATATTACCGGTGGCGGTCTGCTTGACAACGTTCCGCGCATTTTGCAGGAAGGCCTGAGCGCGCGTATGGAAAAATCCGCCTGGACCCTGCCGCCCCTGTTCCAGTGGTTGCAGCAGGAAGGGCAGGTTGCAGACACTGAAATGCATCGCGTATTCAATTGCGGTATTGGCATGGTGATCGTAGTTGCCGCCGATCAGGCTGCGGCCATTACGGCGACCCTGCAGGAACAGGGCGAAACCGTTTTCGATTTGGGCCAGATTGTACGCCAGGAAGAGGGCATGCCTCAGGCTGTAGTGGTTTGATGCGCTATGGGTCGGCGTGTCGGCCCGATGGTCTCTGGCTCAAGAGGATGCGCTTTTACTCAGGTTACCGTGGCAAGATGGCCGCAGCGGCGTCAATAACGCGGTCCGCCACGTCGGCCTGCAAGCAATCGATGACCTGACGGTCAGGCATGCCGCGCAACCATGTAAGCTGCCGCTTGGCTAGTTGTCTGGTGGCGGCAATGGCTTTTTCCCGCGCGCTCTGCAGGCTGCTCTGGCCGGCAAGATGTTGCCAGATCTGCCGATAGCCGACGCAGCGTATTGCCGGCAAATCCTCGTGCAGATCGCCCCGGCGCCACAGCTGTGCCACTTCCTCCACCAGCCCCAGCGCCAGCATCTGGTCAAAACGCAAGGCAATGCGATCGTGCAACTGCAGGCGCGCCGAAGGCTCCAGGCTAACCATATGAAACGTATCGTTACTGGCGCGCTCGCCTTCAGCCGCAATCAGCGAAGAATACGGTTGGCCAGTGATCAGGCACACTTCCAGCATGCGCTGGATCCGCTGTCGGTCATTGGGAGCAAGCCGGGCCGCCGTGACCGGATCATGGTGTCGCAACAGCGCATGCACATGCGGCCAGCCATGCTGTTTTGCCATTTGCTCAATATCGGCGCGGATGACCGGGTCTGCCTGCGGCAATGCATGCAAGCCCTGGCGCAGCGCATTGAAGTACATCATGGTGCCGCCAGCCAGTACGGGTATGCGGCCACGAGCGCGTATTTGATCGATCAGCAACTGGGCATCCTGCACGAACTGCGCAGCACTAAACGATTCGGTCGGATCCCGGATATCCAGTAGATGCTGGGGCGTTTGCGCCTGTTCCTGCGGCGTGGGCTTGGCAGTGCCAATATCCATGCCGGTATAAATAGTGGCTGAATCGACATTGATGATTTCAATCGGCCAGCGCCGGGCCAATGCCAGCACACTGGCGCTCTTGCCCGATGCGGTAGGGCCGGCCAGGCACAATACCGGTTGCGTCACTGGCCGCGCATGAACAGACGATCCAGGTCGTTCATGCTCCATTGAAACCAGGTCGGGCGGCCGTGATTACACTGGTTGGCTCGCTCCGTATGCTCCATCTGACGCAACAACGCGTTCATTTCTTCAAGGGTCAGGCGGCGATTGGCGCGCACCGAGCCGTGGCAGGCCATGGTCGAGAGCAGTTCATTGCGCTGACCTGTGAGTTGTTCGGAGTGGCCCACCATCTCCAGTTCCTTCAGAACATTGAGAACCAGCGATTCAATGTCGCCGCCTGCCAGCAGGCTGGGTACCGAACGCACGGCCAGCGACTGCGGGCCGGTGGCGCTGATGGTCAGGCCGAGCGTGATCAGTTGTTCCCTGTGGCTTTCCATCACTGCGATATCGCGCTCGGAACAATGAATCACATAGGGAACCAGCAGTTCCTGCTGAGGTAATGCCTGCTGGTCGAGCAACGTCTTCAGGCGTTCATAGACCACGCGCTCATGTGCCGCATGCATGTCGACCAGGATCAGTCCCCGCGCATTCTGGGCCAGGATATAGATGCCATGAAGTTGCCCCAGCGCCATGCCCAGCGGATATGGGTCGGCCTCGTCGCCGGTATCGGGCAGGCCGCTGCCGGCATTGGCACTGCCGTTAGTCGCAGGATGAAAGACGCTAGCCGTACCGGGCATGGCAAGACTGTGTTGTGGTTCGTCCAGGTGTTGTGGCGCAGGCGCCAGCGGGGAGTAGAACTGTTTCCAGTGTTCGGATGACTGCGGTGAAGTGCTGTGCAAATGCAGGGAGGGCTGATAGCCCGGGGTGACTCTGATGGCCTCCCGGGGATGTAGACCGTCCGTGGCGTTGTCGCCTGCACGTCCATTTTCTGAATTCTGTATATAGGAGGCCTGTTCGGCCGGCGCCAGACCGGCTGGCATTCTGGCAGGCAGGGCATTGGCTGCAGTCGCTTCGCCGCCGACGCCCGCAAGGGCCTGCGTGAGCACCTGCCCCACAAAACGGTGAATGGCGCCGCTGTCCCGAAAGCGCACTTCATGCTTGGCCGGATGTACGTTCACATCCACCGCGGTGGGGTCGATTTCCAGGAACAGCACATAGGCCGGTTGCCGGTCGCCATGCAGGACATCGGCATAGGCCGTGCGTACAGCGTGTGTAACGGTGCGATCCCGTACAAAGCGACCATTCACATATAGATACTGACGATCGGCGCGGGCACGTGCAGCGTTGGGCAGCGTGATCAGGCCGCGCAGTCCGGCAGCAGGCAATTGGGCATCTACCGGGAGCCCGGCCTGGGTAAATTCATTGCCCAGCACATCCCGTATGCGTTGCAATAAATCTACCGGCATCCACTGCTTGTAGGCCTTGCCATTATGAAACAGGCGAAAGGCGATGGCCGGGTTGGCCAGGGCTATGCGTTCGGCGACAGTCAGGCAGTGGCCCAGTTCGGTTGGTTCGGATTTCAAAAATTTGCGGCGGGCCGGAACGGCGTCAAAAAGCTGGCGCACATCGATGGTGGTACCTGTACTGCCGGCCGCCGGGCTGATCTGCAGCGCCGTGCCATCAATCTGCCAGGCATGATCATCGTGTTCGGTTCGGGAGGTGAGGGTCAGGCGTGCCACCGAGGCGATAGAGGCCAGGGCCTCACCACGAAATCCCATGGAACTGACCGATTCCAGGTCTCCCAGGCTGTTGATTTTACTGGTCGCATGACGGGTCAATGCGAGCGGCAGTTCTTCCTGGGGAATGCCGTGACCGTCATCGGTAATGCAAATGCGGCGAATGCCGCCGCCGTCCAGTCTGATTTCAATGCTGCGGGCGCCGGCATCCAGTGCATTTTCCAGCAGTTCCTTGAGAACAGAGGCCGGGCGTTCAATGACCTCGCCGGCGGCGATCTGGCTGATCAGCGTGTCGGGCAGGGGAGCAATATGGCGACGGTCGGACATGGAGGCAGCATAAAGAGAGAAGGGCAATTTTTCATTTTAACGTGTTTGACGATTGCCGTACACGCAAGTCGGGTCATGGTGGATCAGTTGCCCGGCGATGCCGCAAATAATAACGCCTCCGAATACGAAGGCGTTATGTGGGCAAAGGCCTAACGGCTGTCCCGAAGAGCCCAAAAGGGGGATCAGTAGGAATTAGCCGACTCTTGCCAGTGGTGGATTGGTTGAGAAATAATCGTTGACGCCGGAGAAAATGGCCCTGGCAATCTGGCGCTGGTTGGCCGGGCTACGCAGGAAATTTTCCTCTTGCGGGTTGCTGATAAAAGCCGTTTCCACCAGAATGGAAGGAATGTCCGGCGCCTTGAGCACGGCAAACCCTGCCTGCTCCACCTTGCGACTGTGGATGCCATTGATTTGCGCCAACGAACCCAGTACGCGGTGGCCAATTTTCAGGGAATCATTGATTTGTGCAGTAGTGGACATGTCCAGCAGCACGCTGGCTGTCTGACGGTCATGCGCGCCGATGTCCAGGCCGCCGATCAGATCGGATGCATTCTCTTTCTTGGCCAGCCAGCGGGCGGCGGCACTGGATGCGCCGTTGCGGGACAGAGCAAAAACGGAGGTGCCGCGCGCAGAGCGGTTGGTGAACGCATCTGCATGAATTGAGACGAACAGGTCAGCCTTGACCCGTCGCGCTTTTTGCACCCGAACATGCAGCGGCACAAAAAAATCTGACTCGCGTGTCATATAGGCCCGCATATTGGGCTGTGAATTGATGACATCGCGCAACTGGCGTCCGATAGCCAGGACGATATCTTTTTCGCGTGTCCCGCGCATGCCGATAGCGCCGGGGTCCTCGCCACCATGGCCAGGGTCAATGGCCACCAGGATGGGGCGATTGGGATTGGCACGGGATGGCTGGCGGCCGGCCGTGGCAGGGTTGACCTGGCCGCTGACCGACGGCACCGGTGCATTGCTGTTGTTCTGGGCCAGGTTGTCCAAGACCTGTGCCAGCGGATCATTTTCCAGATCCCTGGCCAGTGCCAGGATGGGATCCTTGGCTACTTTGGGATACAAATCTAGGACAAGCCGGTACTGGTAGTCGCCTACCGGTTTCAGCGTGAACACCTGCGGGGCAATATCCTGTTTCAGATCGAATACCAGACGCACTACGTCGGCGCGGTTCTGTGCCACACGCACGGCGGAAATATAGGGGTCATTGGCGCGAATTTTGGAAATCAGGGAATTGAGCGCCTGGCTGATGGTCAGGCCCTGAATATCCACCACCAGTCGATTGGGGTTGCCCAGCATGAAATGCTCGGCGCGCAAAGGCGCGTTCAGCTCCAGCGTCACCCGGGTGTATTCGTCTGCAGGCCACGTACGTACGGCCAGAATCTGTCCGCCGGCTGCAGTTGCAACTTTGGAAACAACGGGAAGGGACAGCAGTGTGGCTGACGCACCCAGAATGCGCCGACGGGTTATTGGTCGCCTGTTGGCATTTTCCTGTGAATGAGCTTTGTTATCCATGTCTTGCCCTTTTCCGAAAAAGCGTTAAATTGTGCCGTTCTTCCAGCCGATTCGTATATCAGGTACAGCTCAAGATCGGGTGTTGGCAACCCGGGTCCTGCTTTATCTGCCCACTCTATAAATACAATTGCGTCTTCACCGAGATTCTCACGAAAACCGGCTTCATGCCATTCTTCGGTATCGGTAAATCTATAAAAATCAAAGTGATACAAGTATAAACTAGAAAGTTTATAGGTTTCAAGCAAAGTGTAGGTAGGACTCTTAATTCGTCCCTTAACACCCATGGCCCTCAGAAAATGCCGAACAAAGGTCGTTTTGCCGGCACCCAGGTCCCCTCTCAGATACACTTTTGCGTTTTTTTCCGTACTTGGTGATTTCTCGTAACTATTTGAAAAGTAATGAGAAATAATTTCTGAAAGAGATTTTGCCAGGTGCTCGGTGGCTGCCTCATCGGCCAGATAAAGGGCTGTGCTTGCCAGGGGTTCAGGAGGGGATGTTTGCAAGTTGGACATGGAAATAGGGCCGTTCCGGGAAAGAAACATAATGTAAATTATAAGAAATCCACCGGAACTACCTAAAATTTAATGAAAATTAATTGGCTATCCGTGGCTAATTTACCAATGTTTGTCCGACGAACAGCCAGAAGGGAATGGTGAGAACTGAAAATACTGTCCCGATGGAAACGGCAGTTGCAACGCAGCGTCCGTCGCCGCCCATACGCGCGGCCAGAATATAGGCAGCCGAAGCGGGCGGCAACGCAGCAAACAGAACCAGAATATTGGTCTCCAGCGCAGACAAGGCCAGCATGAATGCCAGTATCAGCGCAAAGACCGGCATGGCCAGCAGGCGGATACCCAGAATCCAGGAAATGACGGCGCGATCCTGTCTGCCTCCTGCCAATGAAAGGCTGGCGCCGACGCAAAGCAGCCCCAGCGGGATGGCGCTATTGCCCAGTTTGGATAAGGTCACGCTTACTGTGTTTTCCAGTCCGATACCGGAAAAATTCAGCAATAGACCGACTAGCGTAGCCAGAACCAATGGGTTTTTCAGAATTTCCAGCCATACATTGGAGCCTTGAAAGCGAGCCAGTGACTTTACCGCCAGAACATTGGCAATCGGCACCGAAAATCCCACCAGCACCGCCATGATGGCCTGTCCTTCACTGCCGGCCAGCGCCGCCGCCAGTGAAAATCCGATATACGTGTTAAAGCGATAGGCGCATTGGGCCAGTGACGCCAGCGCGATTGGCCGTGGCTTTAGCAGGGGGCGGGCCAGCCACGCGGCCAGGTAGCCGGCAAGACACAGTAGAATCGATACCGCCAACAGACGGCTTGCGGAGCTGGCCGAAATAGGCGTAAAGGCGATAGACTGAACCAGCAGGGCCGGAAACAGAATGTAGTAGACAAGCTTTTCGGTGTTGGTGAAAAATTCGCGGGAAAACTTCAGTTTGTGAAGCAGAACCCAGCCCAGCGCGACAATGAGACAATCTGGGATGACGAGCAGGGCAATATGCATAGGAAAATCGTATTTGGATAGGCAGAATTTAGGCTAGAATCAAATCATAGTTCAGAAAGCAGCGGCGGTTTGCCATTATCATTTTTTGTTGTGAATAAATAACCATGCCAGATCAGCAAGTGGCGCCAGCCCACCAGCACGCCATAGACCCATTTATTGATGCCTTGTGGCTGGAAGACGGGTTGTCGCAGAATACGCTAGCGGCCTACCGCCAGGATCTGAAAGGGCTGGCCGATTTTCTGGCCAAGCGAAAGCCGCCCAAAACCCTGCTGGAGACCACCAAGGACGATATCGAAGCCTGGTTTGCCGCCAGGCATGCCCACAGCAAGGCCACCACGGCCAATCGCCGACTGGCCACGCTCAAACGTTACTTTGCCTGGGCCATCCGTACCCATCAGATCACAGAGGATCCGTGCCTGACCCTGCATTCGGCCCGCCAGCCGACGCGGTTTCCCAAAACCATGAGCGAGCAGCAGGTAGACCAGTTGCTGGAGGCGCCCAACATCCGGGATGCGCTGGGATTGCGGGATCGCGCCATGCTTGAAACCCTGTATGCGTCGGGCTTGCGGGTCACCGAACTGGTTAGCCTGAAGGTGCTGCATTTGAGCCTGAACGAGAATGTCGTTCGAGTGGTCATGGGCAAGGGCGGTAAGGATCGGCTGGTTCCGGTGGGCGCACAGGCTGCTTACTGGCTGGAACGTTATCTGAAAGAGGCGCGCCCCGATTTACTGGGGCGGCGTCAGTCCGATGATTTGTTTCTGACCCGTCGCGCCACTGGCATGACGCGTCAGGCGTTCTGGCAATTGATCAAGAAATACGCTCTGCAGGCAGATATTCATACGCCGCTGTCGCCGCACACCCTGCGGCACGCCTTTGCCACGCATCTGCTCAATCACGGCGCAGACTTGCGTGTTGTGCAACTGCTGCTGGGGCATGCCGATATTTCCACCACGCAAATCTATACTCACGTAGCACGTGAGCGGCTCAAGCAGTTGCACGCGCAACACCATCCGCGGGCATAAGCCGAAAGGCCTGACAGTTGCAGTAGAATAGCCGATTCCTTCAACAACAATACACGTCAGTGAACCGAATATGGCTGCCAGTAAACACGTATCGGAAACGCCTGCTACTCAAATGTTGAAAAAACATAAAGTGGCTTACACCGAACACACTTATGATTATATTGAGCATGGCGGCACCGCAGAGGCGGCGCGGCAGTTGGACATTGATGCGCATGCAGTTGTCAAGACGCTCATCCTGGAAGATGAACACGCCAAGCCGCATGTGATGCTGATGCACGGCGATTGCGAAGTTTCGATGAAAAACCTGGCGCGCCAGGCTAGCGTCAAGAAAATGCAACCAGCCCAGGCCGCGGCGGCGCCCAGGCACTCGGGATACCAGATCGGCGGCACTTCGCCTTTCGGAACCCGCAAGCGAATGCCGGTTTGGGTGGAACAAAGTGTGCTGGATTTGCCGCAGATCTATATCAATGGCGGGCGACGCGGCTATCTCCTGGGAATTGACCCGCAGACGCTGGTAACGCTATTGCAGGCACACCCCGTAAACGTAGCCAACGACGGACGCGCCGCCTAAGTGTTTTTTGCTGAACCTGTGTGGCCGATTGTTTTCGCGAATCCCTTTTATATGACAGGTTTGCACGTTTTGCCGATTAACAGCAGCGAGCACCAGCACTGCAGGCCCCAGGCAATCTGAGCCAGCGTGCAGCCACGCGCCGCAATTGCTCAATGGGGACGGAAGACAGAGCGCGCATTGATTTCGTCCCAGAACGATTTGCCGCAAAGCTTGCAGCAGTCTTCATAGCTGGGATCGCACAGAATTTCGGTAATTTCACGCGCATCCGGATACGATTGCGCCACATCCCCTGCACATTCATTGCAAACCAATGCATTCAGATAATAATCTTCATGTTGTGGCTCTCTGCGCTTGCGGATCGAATAGTGTTTCATGACAGTTCCCCGGTCGGTCATAACGCCAAATTAATACTACAAAGATGATGCGGTTGCAAAGCAGGGTTTATACTAGTTATGCTTGGCTTGGGCGTTGACATCACTGCAGGCTTGCGGCAATAGGGTAGTTTGCTGCTGAAACGGCAGCACGCGTTGCCGATCTATCCAGCCACTTTGCCCATGGGAACGGGTGCCCTGATCCAGCGTATTGCCAGTGGCGCTTTCCATCAGACTCGCCATCGCTTTTGCCACTCATGTTGATTTTTATTGAGCCTTGCACCGACCATCAAGTTTATCATTCACCTGATTTGGCATATAATGCCGGGTGCTTTTAAGCGTTCTCGCCGTAGTTAAATGGATATAACCGACCCCTCCTAAGGGCCAATTACAGGTTCGATTCCTGTCGGCGAGGCCACTAATCTTTGTTTGATTTAGTGAAAACATAATTGTTTACAAAAACCGACACGTTATTGGGTCATGGTTGGTGAACATATGTAACCTCCCCTTCTCTCTATATGGCTAAGCCCCGGGTACACGCGTCTAAGGGTTTATTGAGCTCATAATCCTAAGAAAAACAAGGCGCATCCACTTATTGGCATTGGACATTATTAATGATGTGAGGCGAATTGGCATGGTTACAACTGCGATATGCACGTACCAGCGCTTTTAGCCCGATTGCGCAATCGTTACGGACAAGACACGCGGCATGCCTTAAAATGGTACATTGCTAATCACCCGGAGAATGGCACATGAGCAATGATACTGAATTTGACACCGCGCTGGATAATATTGATTTTGATGCGATCGAAAAGAAAAATGCCGAGCTGATCAAAAAGATGGATGAAAACCTGCCTGAAGCAGATGACGATTGTGGAGACGCCTGCAAAATCTAGGCGTTTTGAATACGAGTAAAAAACGACGCTATCTGGCGTCGTTTTTTTACCGTAATGGTGTACACCAACCGGATTGTGTTCTGGAAAAGGCCCAATAGTGATTATTGGGCCCGCAATTGTAGGCCCGCATCATAGGCCCAATAGAACGCCAACGCCAATAATCGCCAGCACCAGCGCCGCAATCGCGGTATAGATGTAGTCGCGTGCGTGCGCGAACATTACCAGCATGAGCGCGACGCGGATGATAGGCAGCAGTACGAAGATCACCACGCCAAATTTGATTAGTGTATTGCCCGTCTGGGCCAGGTCTGCGGTAGCGCCCATCTGCGCCAGGGCGCCAAGGATAATGCCGGTCATAATCACCGCTGAAGCGATCAGGGTGCCATACCAAAGCAGGCCCGCAATGATGCCGTCGTGGCGGTCGGGTTTGTTGCTCAATGCATTCATAAGCCTGTTTCCCAAAGGTTGATGCCCAGTGCACTAAACATCATTTGGATTGCAAGTGCAATAAGAATAACTGCGAACAGAATGCGCAGTTTGTCAGCGGGCAGTCCCATCAGCAGGCGGGCGCCGGCCAGTGCCCCGACAACCGAACCAAGTGCGACGGGGCCGGCGATGTTCATGTCAATGTCGCCACGAACAAGGTAGGCGCCGCCACTTGCCGCAGCAGTCACGCCAATCATAAAGTTGGACGTTGCGGACGACACCTTGATGGGCAGTCGCAAGGCAGTATCCATTGCCGGGATTTTCAGTACGCCGGAACCAATGCCCAACAGGGCGGAGATAACGCCGGCGCCATACATCAGGGAAAGGCCCAATGGAACGCGGGCAACCTGATAGGCCACATCTTTGCCCAATTGGCGATCAGGAAAGGTGGAGTGCAAACCCAATCGGCTCGCCCAGCTTTGCGGATCGGGCGTGATGGCCAGGGCAGGGTCGCGGCGCCGCGCCATCATTTGCTGCGCGGACAGAACCAGAATGACTGCAAAAAGCCCGTAGAGGACTGGCGTTGGAATCACGCCTATCAACAGCACGCCGGTGATCGCACCAAGCGTGGTCGCCGTCTCCAGGACAATGGCAAGCCTGATGTTGGTCAGGCGTCCTTTAAGAAACGGCGCGGCGCTGCCGCAGGAGCAGGCAATGACGGACACGATGCTGGCAGCGATCGCAACGTGAATATCGACGCCGAAAGCGATAATCAGAATGGGCACAATAAAAATGCCGCTTGCCATTCCCAGCATGCCGCCCAGCATGCTGGCGCCGAACGCGGCGGCAAATAACCAGAACAGGGTTGTTATATCCATGTTTACACACCCACTTAGCGCGAACGCCGTGATAAGCGCGTGGCAAAGCGGATGGAGTCGCCCCGGTAATACAGTTTTTCGTAATCCACAGGTTGCTCTTCGGTGCTATAGGAGGTGCGTTCAATCAGAAAGATCGGAGCGCCAACTGCAATATTGAGGGCCTGCGCCACATGCGGGTCTGCGATTACGGCCTCCAACTGATAGCTGGCCTCGATCAGTGGCAGGGCATATTTGTTTTCGAGCAGATCGAAGATAGGTTCCACGTCCAGGTTGTTGCTGACCACTTTGTCGCCGATCTCCAGGGGGAGATAGGTTTCGTCAAACGACATGGGAATGCCGTCGGCAAGGCGAACGCGCTCAATCCGATAGACTTGCGTGCCCGGGGCAATCTGCAGGGCCTGGGCGGTTTTCTCGTCGGCGGTAACGATGCGTTTATCCAGCAGGCGTGAGGTAGGATGGCGACCCAGTACCACCATGTCTTCGGCAAAGCCGGTCAGTTCGGTCAGGGCTTGCGTAACCTTGGGATGCGTCACGAAGGTTCCCTTGCCGCGGCGAATTTCCACCAGTCCGCGGGCCACAAGATTATCGATTGCCTTGCGGATGGTGGTCCGGCTCATCTGAAAGCGGGCGATCAGTTGCTCTTCCGTTGGCAACTGCGTTCCGGCGACAAGCTGGCCGCTGGAAATTTCTGAGGCCAGGGCGGCTTCGATTTTTGCGTATAGCGGGGTGCTGGTGGTGTCAATCTGTATCATAGAAGATATCGTGACATCATGACATCATGATGTCAAGAAAACACCGAAATTATTTTTCGCATGTATTTCATATGTATTAATGACCCTATGACTTCTCCAGCCAAATTGCCGTTTACCTCCTGAGCAAGTGCTAACGAAATATGCAATATGCAATCACAGACGCTTATCGGCTAATGACGGACAGTCATATAGCGGCGCACGTTTTCCGTGGCAGGCGACGTTCGACGGGGGACGACTGGATGATGGAAGTATTGGTCATTGAATACGGGATCAACTGGTCAATCAGGCGCTCCAGTCCTTCGATGGAGTCGACATGCGCACGAGCGATAAAGCAATCTTCGCCCGTGACGCGATCACATTCGGCAATTTCAGGGATATCTTTCAGAAGCTGCGCAACGCGTTGCAACTGGCCCGGAATAGGCCGAATACGCAGCCAGGCGGCGATTGGCAGGCCCAGGGCTCTGGGATTTATCTTAAGGGTGTAGCCTTCAATCAGACCGGCGTCTTCCAGCCTTTTTATTCGCTCCGAAACGCTTGGCGACGACAGCCCCACAAGACGGGCCAGTTCAGCAGTTGTCGTTCTTGCGTCCTTTACCAGTGCGTCGATCAACATCAAATCAGTGCGGTCAAGTTTCCCATTTTGATATTTAAGGCGTTTCATAAAATAGACCTTTTTTTGTAAGGTATTTGTTCATATTTTGCTTCTGTTCTGTATTCATTTGACCACTCCAGTCTCGCATAATAAGGACAAAGGAGCAAACAATGAAGCCACTGCATTTATCACACTTATCATTGACTCAGGTCGCCCGCTTTGTACCCCCGACGGTCTGGTTCGGAGTCAGCGCAATCTTTCATTATCTCGGGCCCTCATTTGCAGTGCTTCTGTTTCCGTCCATCGGCGTGCTGGGTGTCGCCTGGTTCAGAATTGCGTCGGCGGCGCTGATTTTCGCGCCGGTCACGCGGCCATGGAAGACCTGGCGGCAGGCTGACCAGAGTACGCGATTATTGCTGATCGGGCTGGGGGTTTGTCTGGCTGTGATGAACACTGCCTTTTATCTGGCGCTGGATCGCCTGCCGATGAGCCTTGTGGCCGCCATGGAATTTGCAGGCACGATCGCTGTCGCGCTGTATGGCCTGCGATCACGACGCAATCTTTTGGCGCTGGTGCTGGCCGTTCTTGGCATCATCATACTGATTGACATAAAGTGGGCCACCGATTTGCCTGGACTTTGTTGGGCGGCCTTGAATGCGACACTGTTCGTTGTTTATATTGTTCTGGGTCATAAGGCCGCAGCGGGTGGCGCCAGCAATGGTGTTGAATATCTTGGTGCAGCAATGGCGATTGCATTTGTGATTGTGATGCCCATTGGCATCATCCAGGCCGTGGCAGCGTTTGGCGCGCCGGAACTCATATTGGCAGGCATCGCGGTTGGATTGTGCTCTTCGGTGGTTCCGTATGTTGCCGATCAAATGGCGATGTCGCGTCTGCCGCGCGCTACCTTTGCCCTGTATCTGGCTATCCTGCCGGCCACTGCGACCCTTATTGCTGTCATCATGCTTGCACAGATACCAACACAGCAGGATATCGTTGGTATTGCACTTGTAATGTTCGCCATTGCAATACATAAGCCACCACGATCAGCCGCAGACACCGCTCACATGAGTGGCGGGACGGACAATGACTGCACGACAATGCAGCCTCGTCAGGAAAAGGGCGGCGCAGCAGGGTAGCGAGTGGCCACCCACTAATGCCAGGAGTCAGCCTGCGGCAAAATCAGTGGGTGCGCGATCAGCGGCGTGTGTTAAAGGACAGCCCGAAGCTGTCATGCAGGCGTGTTTGTTGTGTTAGTGCTGGTATCGTCGCCAGCATCATAAACACCGTCCGGGTCGGCAATCAGTTTCTGGAACTGTCCACCGCGGGATACCAGCATTTCAAAATGGGTTTTTCCATCGTGCAGCCGGGGCGTGAGCAGCACCACTTTGCCCTGTGTCTTTTCTTCGATATCGCGAACAATCTCGGTCAGGCCCTGGACGGTCCTGCATTTGCGACGCTGATCATCGTCCTGGATGCCGGCGGCGAAGGCGCCATAACTCAATTGCGCCGCGAGCGAGGACAGAACCAGCTTGAGCAGTACATCTTTCATTTTATTCTCCTTCTGGTATTTCGCGTAAACGGTTAGATAATGAGTGCAAGCAGTGGCTGCCAACATTGAACGGCTTTCGCACCCGGCAACCGGTGAGAGCACAGCGGCATCATAGGAAGCAATCAGGGCGAATAGAAAAACGCTGGATCGTGGTGCTTTATCGTCTGCGAGCGCCCAGTTTACCGGCTTGTTCCGCAACGAGCCAGCAAATATTTCAAGTTTGATACTGCTTTTTGTGCTGCGGGGCAGTACAAATTAGATAGTAGTAGCAAGATAGCAGTAGCAGGACAGCAGGTGTGGTCACGATTTCTGGATGCTTTTTTTGCGTGCCCGAGTCGTCCTATTCATGCAGGATACCCGGGTATCGTGACGGTGGCGTGACGGTGTGCCCGCTATCGTAACAACCGAATGCTGCGTTGCGACCGCAGCAATGGCTATGAATGCCTGTCATAATACCGGTTTGCGATTAAGGCGGGTCGTGGTACGACACGCCGGATTGTTTTTTCGGATGCATTCACATGGCATGTTCAATTGATGCGGTAACGCCTGAAACGGTGGCATCGCTGGATCCGGATACAACTGTTGTTGTGACCGTTAATAACCGCCTTGTTTGGCGGGTTCACGCGTTGTTGCTTGAGCAGGCCGGACACGGCAGGGAAGTGCTGCAGTTGCCCGTCGCCAATTCACTTACCCGGTGGCTGGACCAGTTGCACCAGGAACGGCTTTTTTGCGCTGATCCCACCGTTCGCAGTCACCGCCTCAGTGCTTTTGCTGCTCGCTTGCTGTGGGAGGAAGTCGTCGCCTCCCTGCAGGGCGAGACCCCGCTCATTGATGTGCAAATGGCTGCCGCGCGTGCCATGGCGGCCAGCCACGATCGTGACGAGTGGCAGGTGCTGGTTCAGCCTCAGGAGCAGACCGAAGAATATTTGCGCTTCATGCAGTGGCGCAATCAATACGAGCAACGCTGCCGCGAACTGGACGCCCAGGATGACAACCACCTGTATAACACGCTGATCGATTCAATCGCGGCGGGTCGGCTGGTGCGGCTTCCAGCGACCGTGGTGCTTGCCGGTTTCAACGAATACTCGCCGCGATTGATTCGGCTATTGCAGGTATGCGCAGAGCGCGGTTGCAGGTTGGTATCGCTGTCTTTGCCCAGGCATGAGCAGTCGCAACGCATCTTGTCGGCGCAAAAGGATCGTAGCAGCGAATGGATCGCTGCCGCACACTGGGCTGCTGGCGAGCTGGCGGCCGATCCGCAACGCCGCGTGGCCATTGTGTCGCCCGCCATGGAAGCCGATGCCGTGTTCGCACGACGAATTCTGGATCGCGAATTGTCGCCTGATCCCTTCGCGCCGGCCTATCGTTACAACATGACAGTGGGTCGCGCACTGGGGGAATGGCCGGTGGTCGTGGCCGCCTTTCGATGGCTGTCGCTGATTGCAGGTTTGTGCGATCAGGGCTCGGTGCGGCCGCAGCAGTTTGGCCAGGCGCTGTTGGCCGGGTTTTGCAGCGCAAGCGCCGCCGAACAGTCGGCCATGGCGGTATTGGATGCGCGCCTGCGTGATTCACAGAATATCTCCTGGGGTACTGATCAGGTATGCGCACAAATGGATCGGCATGTCCCTGACTTTTCCTATGTCTTTCGACAGGCGATTGCGCATTGGCGACAGGCCGCGTCAGGGGGGCGTCAGAATACCGAACACTGGACGCAGGTCATGCGCGAGACGCTGGCATTGCTGGGCTTTCCCGGCAGTGCGCTATCAAGTACCAATTATCAGGTGTGCGCAGCGTTTGATGCGCTCTTGCATACTTTTTCATTACTCAACCTGTATGCGGGGCGACTGTCGGGTATGCCTGCCGTTGCGCTGCTGCAGCGCATGGCCCGGGAGTCCATGTTTCAGCCGCAACGCGATCAGGGTGTCCGGCTGGATATCCTGGGCTTTCTTGAAGCTGAACACGGTCAATGGGATGCGGTCTGGGTGCTTGGCCTGACAGATGACGTTATTCCGGCCAGTCCTGATCCGAATCCGTTCTTGCCGGTGGCTGCGCTGGCCAGGGCGGGTGCGCCGCGGGCCACGCCGGAGCGCGAGAAAACCTGGGCAATCGATATGCTGCAGGCATTGTGCGGTGTTGCACCCCGTGTCGTACTGAGTTACCCGGCCAGCGAGGCCGACAGGGCGTTGCGGGCTTCTCCTTTGCTCAGCTTTTTTGTCGGCGCGCAAGCCGAACAGGGGGAGGGCGCCGACACATCCGAATGTCTGTCTCGTGCCCGGCGCGCATCGTTGCCGCTGGAAACGCTGAGCGACAATCGGGGTTTGCCCCTGGACCGTACTCTGGAAGGCGGCTCGGACCTGTTGGAAACGCAGGCACTCAACCCGCTTTGGGGATATGTGCGGTATCGTCTGCTGGCCAAAGGACTCAAGCCCTATCCTGAGTCACTGAATGCAGCGATTCGCGGCATGTTCTTGCACAGCATGGCCCAGAAAGTATGGGAAATGCTCGGCTCGTCCGAGCGCCTGGCACAACTTAGCCAGGCTCAGCAGAATGAGCTGGTAGCGCAGGCTGTGGTCATGGCGGCGGACCAGACCTTGGATGGCGTATCGCCAACACTGGCAGCAATGGAAAAGGAACGGGGTCATGCAGTCATGATGACATTGCTGGATCTGGAGCGGGAACGTCCGCCATTTCATATCGCAGGTGTCGAACAGGCTGCCGGTTGGCAGCATGCCAGCGTAAAAGTGAATTTGCGTGTAGACCGGATTGATGAGACCGGGCAGGGCGCCAAAGTGGTCATGGATTACAAATCCGGGCAGCGTACACCCGACTTCCAGAAAGACTGGCTGCGGCCGCAACCGGTCAATCTGCAACTGCCCCTGTACGCCACGGTGTTGCGGCAGCCCGATGAAGCCGGACAACGGGGACAGATAGAGGCCTTGCTGTTTGCAAAATTGAATGCAAAGAAAACCGAATTGAGCGGCCTGGGTGAAAATGGCACAGAAATTGTCGGAGTGACGTCCCTGGCCAAGCTGGCGCCAGCGCAAAGCTGGGAGGCGTTGCTGGGGGACTGGGAACGCAGTCTGCAACAACTGGCCCGCGACATATCGGACGGGGTAGCTGACAATCGTAGCTGGACTGTAAATGACCTGATCTATTGTGATGTCTTGCCGTTTCTGCGTCTGGCACAGGAGAGTGAAGATGATTGAACGTCAGCCCAGTGATTTTGAGGCGCGGGCACAGGCGCTGCACACGGATAAATCGTTCATTATTCAGGCGCCGGCCGGTTCCGGTAAAACCGAGCTGCTCACAGATCGTATTCTGGCGCTGCTAGGGGGCGTGACCAAGCCCGAAGAGATTCTGGCTATTACGTTTACGCGCAAGGCAGCAGCCGAAATGCACGCCCGGGTGCTGCGCAAGCTACGTGCCGGCCTGTCCGACCAGGAGCCCGCAAGCGCCCATGAAAAGAACAGCTGGCGTCTGGCCCGTGCGGCGCTGGCGCGCAATGAGCAACAAGGCTGGGATCTGCTCAATCATCCGGCGCGACTGAAGGTTCGCACGATTGACGCCTTTTGCGCGCAATTGGTTCGTTCCATGCCGTGGATGTCCGCCATGGGTGGCATGCCGGGCATTGCCGATAATCCAGAGCAGCTATATTTGCAGGCGGCCAGAAGATTGCTTGAACATGTCGACGACAATGAAAGTGTGCAGGATGTGTTGCTGCATATGGATATTGATCTGGGATCGGTAGAGCGATTGATCGTGGATATGCTTGCTCGGCGCGATCAGTGGTTGCAGGAAACGATCGACACGCAGGCGGCCATGACCCAGTTGCGGGTAGCGCTCAGAGACGTCATGGAGCAGAAACTGGACGCGCTGGCAGAGGCAATGCCGTTTTCTTACGCCAGCGAGCTGGCGCCCATCGCGCGTCTTGCTGCTGCCAGTCAGGCCGAGAGTGCCGTCTGCATGCTGGATGCGCTTATGGATTGGGACGGGCTGCCGCTGGCCAGTTCCGTCGAGGCCTTGCCGCAATGGCATGCCTTGTCGCGCCTGCTGCTCACCGGCAGCGGCGGCTTGCGCAAACGCCTTACAGTCAAGGAAGGTTTTCCGGCCAAAAGTGCACACAAGCAGGCCATGCAGGACTGGCTTGATGCCTGGCAGAACGATAGCGAGCATTGGGCCGGTTTGCTTGCTGAAATCAGCAACTTGCCCCTGCAGGTGCTGAGCGAGCGCCAGGAAAAGATCATCCGGTCCTTACTGGAAACATTAAAACTGGCAGCGGCGGAGCTGACACTGGTTTTTCGTGAAGAAAAACAAGTGGATTTTATCGAGATCGCCCAAAGAGCAGCGCTGGCGTTGGGCTACACCGATGACCCCACGGATATGCTGTTAAAGCTGGACGCGCGCATTTCGCATATTCTGATCGATGAGTTTCAGGACACCAGCCAGATCCAGATTCAACTGATCGAAAAGCTGACCCTGGGCTGGAGCCCTGGCGATGGCCGTACGCTGTTTCTGGTGGGCGATCCGATGCAGTCCATTTATCGCTTTCGCAAAGCCGATGTCGGTTTGTTCCTGAGCGTGGCCAACGAAGGGATCAACGGGCTTGAACTGGAAAAACTGGTCCTGACCGAGAATTTCCGTTCTCAGGCCGGCGTGGTCAATTGGGTGAACCAGTCCTTCAGTCGCGTGTTTCCGGAGCACGACGATCTGACGCTGGGTGCGATCAGATACACGGACTCGGTGGCATTTAATCCGGCTGCAGACGGTCCGGCCGTACGTCTTCATCCGGTTTACCAGGCAGAAGACACGGATGCGCAAGTGGTTCAGGCACAAGCCGAGACACTGACGCTGGAACTGGTACGGGCAGCACTGGCGGCCCACCCGGACAGCGACCATCCGGTCGCCATCCTGGTCAAGGCCCGAACGCATCTGGGTGCACTGATGCTCCTGATGCAACGTAACGGGATACCAGTGCGGGCAGTAGAGCTCAACCCGATTCGGGCAGAGCAATCGGTAACCGATCTGGTACAACTGATTCGTGCGCTGGCCCACCCGGCTGATCGCGTGGCCTGGTTGTCGGTTTTGCGCTCACCGGTTTGCGGTCTGACGCTGCAGGCGCTAACGCATCTGTTTGGCGATAGTCGCGACACCATTGCTTTTCGTTTACAAACGGTGCTGGCCCGCGAAGCCGAATTTGCGCCGCTGCTTGGCGACGAATGGCCGCGCTTGCAACGTTGCGCGCGCATCCTGCTGGATCGCAGTCATGTGACTGCCGATATTGCGTTTTCCTCGCATGTGGAGTCTATCTGGCGTGCACTGGGCGGCTACGGGATATATGCAAGCGATACGGCATTCGCCGATTTCCAGGCCGTGTTCGATCTGGTCGACAGGCTGGCGCCCTACGGGGACCTGAATCCTGCGGACCTGGAGGATGCGCTGGCGCGCTTGTACTCGGCAACGAGCGCTCAGCAGCGGGCGGTTGAAATTATGACCATGCATAAATCCAAGGGGCTGGAGTTCGAAGAGGTTATTTTGTACGGGTTGCACCGTCGGCCTCGCGCCGATACCGCACCATTGCTTCGCTTTGAGCGCAGCCGCAATCGCTTGTTAATGGGGCCCATCAAACCCAAGGCAGCAGAGGAAACGGACAAATTATCCGCCATGCTGGGAGCGATGGAAAAACGACGCAGCGACTATGAGCTCGATCGCCTGCTTTATGTGGCAGCTACCCGTGCGCGTCAGCGCCTGCATCTGGTATCACAGGTCCAGTGCAAGCAGGGCCAGGTTGTTGAGCCACCGCGCGGCTCCCTGTTGTCCCGGCTTTTCTCACTGTTTGAATTTACGCCTCCCGAGCCCCAGGCGCAGCAAGCGGCGGCAACAGCCGATGCCGCAACACCGGGCGTCCAGGGACCGGTTCTGAGCCGGATTGCCACTGAAGCCCTTGGGCAGTTGCCGGTCGCTCCCGACAGAAGCGCCATCACCGGCGTTGCCGGTTCAGGCTGGCAATTTGATGATAAATACGAAGCCAGTATCGGTACGGTGGCGCATGCATGGCTGGCCCGCATCGGCCAGGACCGCATGCGGGGCTGGGATGAGGCAAGGTTGCAATCGGTGCAGGACGTGATTGTGCGCCAGCTGGAAAACGAAGGACTGCGTCAATCGCAGGCGCGCAATGGCGCCCAGCGCGTTTTTGAGCTGCTCAGCCGCTGCTTGGCATCGGAAAGAGGACGCTGGCTGCTCTCGCATGATCAGGCGCGGCAGGAATTGCCCTTGACCGGTGCGGATGGAAAACTGTTGATTGTCGACGTGGCGGTCTCCACCGACGCGGGCTGGCTGGTCGTGGATTTCAAGACGGGTGTACGGCGGGAGCACGAGCCGCAGGACGTTTTTGAGGCACGCATGAGAGACACGTATCGACTCCAGCTGCAAGGCTATTGCGAGCGCTTGTCGCAAATGGACGGGCGCGACGCGAAGGCGGCCATTTTTGCGCTGGATACCGGAGATTGGATCGAATTTGATTCAGCGCTCTTGACTCAGGCGGGGTAAATTTCCCACAAGCTTGGCGAAACTTGCTAAAATGCAAAGCGGTGGGTCCCTTCGCATGGGCCGGCGGTGAAACTGGTCAGGTCGGGAACGAAGCAGCCATAGTCGTTCAGGTTCAGTGCCGAAGTAAGGCTCACCCCCGCATTCTTGAACCAAC